>NZ_JBIVIA010000001.1:0-26369 GCF_044749485.1 Pseudomonas sp. NPDC089401
ACCGCAGTACGCCTTGGCATGCACATCACCGTGGTGATCCTGCGTGACGACGGCTACGGCATGATCCGCTGGAAGCAGGCCAACATGGGCTTCACTGATTTCGGCCTGGACTACGGCAACCCGGACTTCGTCAAGTACGCCGAAGCCTACGGTGCCAACGGCCACCGCGTGGAAAGCGCCGAAGCCTTCCTGCCGCTGCTCGAGCACTGCATCAAGACCCCAGGCGTGCATGTGATCGACTGCCCGGTCGACTACAGCGAGAACGACCGCATCCTCAACAGCGAACTGCGTGAGCGTGCGCTGGCGGTATAAGGCCTGACGGCCAATTCGCGGGTGAACCCGCTCCCACTGGCACCGCACGGCTTTCGAGCCTTGTGCAAGCCCTGTGGGAGCGGGTTCACCCGCGAATGCTTTCTGCAGATCCTTTCCCCCATGTGCTAGGGTGCACGCAAATCTCCACCCCAGGACACCCGCACATGCTCCCCGCGCTCAGCGACAAAGAACTCGACCGCCTCGAAGACCTGCTGATCACCTACGGCAACGACTATTCGGTGCTCAACCTGGCCGAGCTCAATGGTTTTTTCACCGCCCTGGCCAGCTCGCCCATCAGGATCAACCCTGAGCAATGGCTGCCAGCAGTAGCCGGTGGCAAAGTGCCGAAGTTCAAGAAACCCGCCCATGAAGAGGCCTACACCGCCCTGATGCTGCGCTATGCCTCCCAGGTGGCGGAGCAACTGGCAGACGACCTCGAACACTTCCAGCCGCTTTTCGAGGAGAGCGAGGCCGAGGAAGGGCCGGCAGTCATCATGGAAGAGTGGTGCTTCGGCTACATGCGCGGTACCCAGGTCGCAGAATGGGCAGCACTGCCGCCGGAGCAGGATCACTTGCTCAAGGCCATTTCGCTGCATGGCCTGGAAGACAACTTCGAGCTGCTCGATGCCATGAGTTTCGACGAGTTGCAGGCCTGCGTGCCTCACGTGGTCGAGGCTGCGCGTGGTTTGTACCGCTACCAGAAGCAGCAGCGTCACTGACCGCCGTATTATTTCGCCAGGCGAAATTATGGTTTCCCTGGCGCGCTGATTCTGCTTGCGGGTGAATCAGCGCAGTATGGGCTCCACCCGACACCACCCCGGTGTCACCCAGGAGCCCAGCCCATGATCAAGTTCTACAACTTCCCCAAATCCGGCCACGCCCATCGCATCGAGCTGATGCTGTCGCTGCTGGCGGTGCCGAACGAACAGGTCTTCGTCGACCTGGCCAAGGGCGCACACAAGCAGCCTGAATTCCTCGCCATCAACCCATTCGGCCAGGTGCCGGTGATCGATGACAACGGCACCGTCATTGCCGATTCCAATGCCATCCTTGTCTACCTGGCCAGCACCTACGACAAGGCCGGCAAGTGGCTGCCCCACGACCCGCTGAACGCTGCCCGGGTGCAGCGCTGGCTATCGGTCGCCGCCGGCCCGCTGGCATTCGGCCCTGCCGCTGCGCGCCTGGTCACCGTGTTCGGTGCCTCGTTCAATACCGACGAAGTCATCGGCCGCGCCCACACCCTGCTCAAGGTGATGGACGCCGAACTGGCCAAAACGCCGTTCCTGGCCGGCAGCCAGCCGACCATTGCCGATGTCGCCAACTACGCTTACATCGCCCACGCACCTGAGGGCAATGTCTCGCTGGAACCGTACCCCAACGTGCGTGCCTGGTTGGCGCGGATCGAGGCGTTGCCAGGCTTCGTAGGCATGCCGCGCACGGCCGTGGGCCTGCAAGCCAGCGCCTGAAGCGCACACAACCAGAGGACTGCCGCCATGCAAAGTCTGCCTTCACCCTGGCACGCCGGGGAAAAAATCCTGCAGGAAAAGGTCGGTGTATCGGAGCGTATGGAAGTGTTCGGGCAGAAGGTGATTCGTGACCACATGCCCGACCAGCACCGGCAGTTCTACCAGCAGTTGCCGTTCATCGTCGCGGGCGCCGTGGATGCGCACGGCAAGCCCTGGGCGACTTTGCTCGAAGGGCCTGAAGGTTTCATCCGCTCGCCCGACCCTCGGCAATTGCTGATCGATACCCGGCTCCCCGACGCTGACCCGGCGTCGACTGGGCTGGCGGCGGGGGAGGCCATCGGCCTGCTCGGCATCGAGCTGCACACGCGCCGCCGCAACCGGATGAACGGGTTGATTCAGCCAACTGCCAGTGGCCAGCTGAGCGTGTCGGTGCAGCAGTCCTTCGGCAACTGCCCGCAGTACATCCAGCTGCGGCAGTACCGTCGCGTCGACGAACCCACTCAAGGGCGGTTCGATGCCCAAGGGCTCGATGAGCAGACTGCCGAGATGATCGCGCAGGCCGACACCTTCTTCGTCGCCAGCTACATCGATCACCCGGATGGCGAGCGTGCGGTGGATGTTTCCCATCGTGGCGGCCGCCCTGGTTTCATAAGGGTAGAGGGCAACCGCCTGACCATTCCCGACTATGCCGGCAACCTGCACTTCAACACCCTGGGCAACCTGCTGGAGAACCCGCAGGCGGGGTTGCTGTTCGTCGACTTCAGCAACGGCAACGTATTGCAGGTGACGGGGCGTGCCGAGGTGATTCTCGACAGCCCGCTGATCCAGGCTTTCGAGGGCGCCGAGCGGTTGTGGACGCTGGACATCGAGCAGGTGGTGCTGCGCCGCGCTGCATTATCGCTGCGCTGGGCCTTCAATGAATTTGCGCCCACCAGCCTTGCGACCGGCACCTGGGCCGAGGCCGAACAGCGCCTGCAGCAGCGTCAGCGGCAACGGCAGTGGCAGGCCTGGCGGGTCGAGCGGGTGGAGCAGGAGAGCCGCGATATCCGCTCGTTCTACCTGGCGGCGGACACCTCGGTGAGTTTCACCCCAGGGCAGCACATTCCCGTGCGCATCCCGCTGGGTGACGGGGCGCCGCTGATTCGCACCTACAGCCTGTCCAGCGCGCCGGCGGATGGCTACCTGCGCATCAGTGTGAAGGCCCAGGGCCCGGCGTCGCGCTACCTGCACGAACAGGTGAGGGTGGGCGACATGCTCGACGTGCGCTTGCCCATGGGCAGTTTCACCCTCGATCACGAGAGCAGCCGGCCTTTGGTGCTGATTGGCGCGGGGGTGGGCATCACGCCGCTGATCGCGATGTTGCGCGAGCAGCTGGCAACAGGGCCGCAGCGGCCCATTCACCTGTTCCATGGCGCACGCAGCCTGGCTGACCTGCCGTTCCAGCAAGAGTTGCAGGCCTTGCGCATGCAGGCCGGTGAGCAGCTTCGCGTGCACCGTTGCCTGAGCCAACCGGAAGCCGATGCCCTGCCGGGCGGTGACTACGAGCATGCCGGGCGCCTGGGCATCGAACAGGTCAAGGCAGCGCTGGCCCTGGGCGACTATGACTTCTACCTGTGCGGCCCGGCGAGTTTCACCCAGGACCTGTACGAAGGGCTGCGTGCAGTACATGTACCAGATGCACGGATCCACGCCGAAGCGTTCGGGCCGTCGACGCTCAGGCGCCATGACGATGATGACCGGCCCACCCTGCAACAGCCACCGGCGGCGACCGAACCGGTACCGGTGTACTTCGCCAGTTCGGCCAAGGAGGCGCGCTGGGCGCCCGGTGCCGGCACCTTGCTGGAACTGGCCGAGGCGCGCGGGTTGGCGCCGGAGTTCAGTTGCCGGGGTGGGTCGTGCGGGACCTGCAAGACCAAGGTGGTGAGTGGGGCGGTGCATTACCCCAATCCGCCGGCGGAGATGCCCGAGCAGGGGACGGCATTGATCTGTTGTGCGGTGCCGGCGCAGGCGCAGGCGTTGGTTCTGGAGTTGTGAGGTCACCTGTGCCGGCCTCTTCGCGGGTAAACCCGCTCCCACAGGTACTGCATGATTTTCAAATCAGTGCGATCCCTGTGGGAGCGGGTTTACCCGCGAAGAGGCCGGCACAGGCAATGCAAATAGTCGATAATCCCCACCTCCCAGCCCGCCCAGGAATCCGCATGGACCAGATCCACCTGATGAAGGTGTTCGTCGCCGTCGGCGAGCTGGAAAGCTTCGCCGCCGCCGCCCGCCGCCTGGACATCTCCCCCGCAGCCGTGACCCGCGCCGTCACCGCGCTGGAAGAGCAGCTCGGGGTCAAGCTGCTGCTGCGCACCACCCGCAGCGTGCGCCTGACCGAAGCCGGCGGCCGCTACCTGGAAGACACCCGGCTGATCCTTGCCAGCATCAATGAGGCCAACGCCGCCGCCGCCGGCATCAACGCCACCCCCAGGGGCGAGCTGGCCGTGACCGCGCCGATCCTGTTCGGCAGGAAGTTCGTCATGCCGTGCATCGTGCGCTACCTGCAGCAGTACCCCGAGGTGGACGTATCGGCCTACTTCCTCGACCGCATCGTCAACATGGTCGAGGAGGGCATGGACGTGGCGGTGCGCATCGGCCCGCTGCCCGATTCCGGGCTCAAGGCCCTGCGGGTGGGCCGGGTACGGCGCATGCTGTGCGCCTCGCCCGAGTACCTGGCCCGGCATGGCGTGCCCCAGCACCCCTCGGACCTGCATGCCCATGCAGTGATCGCCACCACCAACCTGTCGCCGCGGGCCGGCTGGCGCTTTGGCGTGACCGACGAACCGACCCTGGTGCGCATGAAGCCGCGGCTGACGGTGACCAGCAACGATGGTGCGATCGCCGCCGCCATCGGCGGGTTGGGGATTGCCCGGTTGCTGTCGTACCAGGTGGTCGACGAGATCGCCAGCGGGCAGTTGCAGGTGATCCTGGCCGATTACGAGGAGGCGCCGTGGCCGATCCATGTGCTGCACCGCGAGAGCAAGTACGGCTCGGCCAAGGTGCGGGCGTTCATCGACCTGTTGGCGCAGGACCTGCGGGCCAGGCAATTGGATTGATCTCCGAGGTCGTACAACGCGACTGAATTCCCACCCAGCATAAGTACCGCTCGCCCATTTTCATGGGCGTTACCAATAGTTGTTGTACGACGACCTATCACGTGGCACTCTTCGCTTGAAACAATTTGTCTCATTTGGCCCTGCCGGCCCCTGGGACGCCTCACCCGTATCTCTAAAAATAAAATTCAGGTGAATCATGAAGATCAAAGGCATCCGCTGGTGGATGGTCAGCCTGGTCACGGCCGGACTCGTCGTCAACTACCTCGCCCGCAACACCCTGTCGGTGGCAGCCCCCACGCTGATGACCGACCTCTCCATCACCACCGAGCAATACGCCAAGATCGTCGCCACCTGGCAGATCTGCTACGCGCTCATGCAGCCGATCGCCGGCTGGCTCATCGATTTCATCGGTACCAAGCTTGGCTTTGCCGTGTTCGCCCTGGCCTGGTCGCTGGCCTGTGCCGGCGCGGCCTTGGCCAGCGGCTGGCAGAGCATGGCGTTCATGCGCGGGCTGCTGGGCATGACCGAAGCCGCCGGCTTGCCGGCCGGGGTCAAGGCCACCACCGAATGGTTCCCGGCCAAGGAGCGCTCGGTGGCCATCGGCTGGTTCAATATTGGCTCGTCCCTGGGCGCGCTGCTGGCACCGCCGCTGGTGGTGTGGGCGATCCTGCACAGTGGCTGGCAGCTGGCGTTCGTCATCGTCGGCGTCTCCGGCGTGCTGTGGACCCTGGCGTGGATGCTGCTGTACAAGCATCCGCAGGACCAGAAGCGCCTGAGCGACGAGGAGCGTGACTACATCCTCAGTGGCCAGGAAGCCCACTTCAAGGCCGAAACCCGCGAGAAGGGCGCCTGGAAGCGCATCTTCAAGACCCGCAACTTCTACGCCATCGCCTCGGCGCGGATTCTCTCGGAGCCGGCCTGGCAGACCTTCAACGCCTGGATTCCCCTGTACCTGATGACCGAGCGGCACATGAACATCAAGGAGGTGGCGATGTTCGCCTGGCTGCCGTTCCTCGCCGCCGACATCGGCTGCGTGCTTGGCGGCTACCTGAGCCCGATGTTCCACCGCTACTGCAAGGTGTCGCTGTTCACCTCGCGCAAGCTGGTGCTGGTGTTCGGCGCCAGCTGCATGATCGGCCCGGCCTGCATCGGCCTGGTCGAAAGCCCTTACACGGCGATCCTGCTGCTGTGCATTGGCGGCTTTGCCCACCAGACCTTGTCCGGGGCGCTGTACGCGATCACCTCGGATTCGTTCAGCAAGGACCAGGTGGCAACCGCCACCGGCATGGGCGGGATGTGTGGCTACCTGGGCGCGGCGCTGTTCACCCTGGTGTTCGGCATCCTGGTCACGCAGATCGGCTACAGCCCGCTGTTCGTGGTGCTGGCGGCGTTCGACATCGTCGCGGCGGTGCTGGTGTGGAAGGTCGCGCGCGAAGTGCAGGGGGCTGTTTCGCCAAGGCCGCTGGCTGCATCGACCGAGGCCATGGCGTAAGGCTTGAGCTGTTGGGGCTGCAAAGCAGCCCCTGTTTCAGGCAGCGCCGTGCAGAGCCTGGTACTGCAGCTTGAAGCCCAGGCTCATGGCCTCACCCTGTTCCAGCAACTGCAGCCCCGGCCGCCCCGGCAAGTGATGGGCATTGATCGGATGGCTCACCGGCTCGAAGCAGAAGAACGGCTGCTGCTCCGGGCAGAACAGCAGGAAATGCCCGGCACCGCTGGCGCTGCATAGCAGCCGATACCCCGCCCCCGGTTGCTCGATCACGCAGTCGCCGGACCATTCGCCGAACGCATGATCGACTGCCTTGGCCGGGAGTGCCCGAGCCGTGGCGAAGTCCCAGTGCTCCGGTACTTCAGCTTGCCACGACGGCAAGGCACCCTCCTGCGCCAGCCACACGCTACGCGCTTGCGCATGCAGGCGAGTATCGGCATGGCGTGGAAAATAGGGATGCAGCCCCAGCCCATACCACGTGGCTGCGGCCTCCTGATGCGTCACCTGCAGGTCCAGGCTCAGGCAGCCCTCGTACAGGTGAACATCGAGCGTCGCCCGGTAGGCGAACGGCACGCTGCTGTCGAGGCTCAGGCGCACCCGGCGCTCGCTGTGCTGTTCCACTGCCCAGGGCTGTTGCCAGGCGCTGCCATGGATCGGGTAGGGGTCGTGCTCGGTGTTCGCTGCCAGGGCCAGCCAGCCGTCGGGACGCTGAAAGCCACCTTCGGCGACACGGTTGGACCACGGCGCCAGTGGGTAGCAGCCCAGTCGGCGTGGGCTGCCGCTGGCCAGCGCGGCGCCGTCGGCAGGGCGCAGCAGCGCCTGGCCGGTGGCCTTGGCCTGCCAGTTGACCAGGCTGGCGCCGATGCCCGGTGCCAGGGTCAGGTGGGTCAGGCGGTCTTGCAGGTGCAGCAGGGGCTGGCTCATCAGGGTCTCCGGTAGGTCAGCAGGACGATGCCGCACACCACCACGGCGCCGCCGATCAATTGCACGCCACTGAGCTGCTGGTCGAGCAAGGCCCAGCCGAGCAGCAGGGTGGCGATCGGTTCGACGTTCATCACCGGCGCGTTCTGCGCCATGTTCAGCCGTGGCACGCAGACGAACAGCAAGGTAAAGGCGATGCCGTACAGCACCACCAGGCTCGCCAGCGCCAGCCAGCCGCTGCTGCTGCCCGGCAACGACAGCCCGGCAGGCATCGCCCCGCTGACGCCCGCCAGCAGCATGCTGGCGAACACGATGAGCAAGGTCAGCAGGCTGCGCACCGGGCCGCGTACGGCCGCCAGCTTGTGGTCGGTGATCCACAACGCGCAGGCGAACACGCAGGCGGCGCAGAACGCCAGGGCCACGCCGGTGGCCCAGTGCGGGTTGGCGTCGTGGTTGCCGCTCAGGTGGGCCGGCACGTCCAGGGCCAGCACCAGGCCGCAGAGGATCAGGCCCATGAACAGCACCGTGCGCCCGCTCGGGCGGGCACCGCCCAGCGCCCAGGTGAGCAGCGCCAGCAGCATCGGGAAGGTGTTGCCCACCAGCAGCGCCAGGGCCACCGGGATACGCGCGACGGCCGAGTACAGGCAGAGGCTCTGGGTGGCGATCAGCAGGCCAAGCAGCAGTTGCCAGCGGCGGGTGCCGGTTGGCAGGGACAGCGGCTGGCGCTGCCACAGGACCAGGCTGGCCAGCACCAGGAAGGTGATGCCCGAGCGGCAGAGGATCGCCAGCAGTACGCCGGTGTCGTCGTCGAAGGCGATGCGCGCGGCGATGTGGTTGCCGGCGAACGAGCAGGCCAGCAGGGCCAGCAGGGCGACGGCGAGTTTGCGCGGGAAGAGGGGAGCGGTAGAGGAGGCGACAGCCATGTGCATTATCCATTCGCGGGGAGAACCTGGGGCTCTGTAGGAGCGGCCTTGTGTCGCGAAAGGGCTGCGAAGCAGCCCCCAGGGTTCGGCATCACGGCTGACATCGAGGGGCCGCTTCGCAGCCCTTTCGCGACACAAGGCCGCTCCTACTGGCGGCTCCAGTGTGATTACAGGACGACGCTCGGCAGCCACAGCGAAATGGCCGGAATGTAGGTCACCGCCATCAGCACCAGGAACAGCGCCAGGTAGAACGGCAGCAGCGCCTTCACCGTGGCCTCGATGCTGACCTTGCCGATCGCCGAGCCGACGAACAGCACCGCCCCCACCGGAGGCGTGATCAGGCCTATCCCGAGGTTGACCAGCATGATCATGCCGAAGTGCACCGGGTCCACGCCGATGCCGGTGATCACCGGCAACAGGATCGGCGTGAGGATCAGGATCAGCGGCGCCATGTCCATCACCGTGCCCAGCAGCAGGAGCATGAAGTTGATGCACATGAGGATCACATAGCGGTTGTCCGACAGGGTCAGGAACGCCGTGGTGATCTTCGACGGGATCTGCATCAGGGTCATCACGTAGCCGAAGCTGGCGGCGAAGCCGATCAGGATCATCACGATCGAGATGGTCCGCACCGTGCGGTGCATCAGCTTGGGCAGGTCGCGCCACTTGTAGTCGCGGTAGATGAACATGGTCACGAAGAACGACCACACCACCGCCACTGCGGCCGACTCGGTGGCGGTGAACACGCCGGAAAGAATGCCGCCGAGGATGATCACCATGGCCATCAGGCCCCACAGCGCCTCACCAGCGATCTTCAGCGCCTGGCGCAGCGGGATCACCTCGCCCTTGGGGTAGTCGCGCTTCTTCGCGAAGATCAGGCACAGGCCCATCATCACCGCGCTCAGCAGCAGCCCGGGCATCACCCCGGCCATGAACAGCGAGGCGATCGACACCGTGCCGCCGGCTGCCAGCGAGTACAGCACCGAGTTGTGGCTGGGCGGAGTCAGCAGCGCCTGCACCGAGCCGCTGACGGTCACGGCGGTGGAGAACTCGCGCGGGTAGCCCTTGCGCTCCATCTCCGGGATCAGCACCGAGCCCACCGAGGCGGTGTCGGCCACCGACGAGCCGGAAATCGCGCCGAAGAAGGTCGAGGCCATGATGTTGACCAGCGACAGCCCGCCGCGCACGAAGCCCACCAGCACCCCGGCGAACGCCACCAGGCGCCGCGACATGCCGCCCTCGGCCATGATCGCGCCGGCCAGCACGAAGAACGGAATGGCCAGCAGCGAGAACTTGTTAACCCCGCTGGCGACCTGGATCATCATCGCCTGCAGCGGGATGTCGATGTACCAGGCGCCGATCAGCGCCGACAGGCCCAGGGCATAGGCCACCGGCATGCCCAGCAGGATCAGGGCGATGAAACTGCCCAACAGAATGAACGCATCCATTACGCCGCCCCCTCGTTTTCTTCCACCAGGTCGAACCGCACCACCCTGCGTTGGCTCTGGTCGCCGAACAGGAGTTTTTCCAGCACGAAGATCAGCGTCAGCACGCCGCCGAGCGGGATCGGCGCATAGCTCAGACCCACCCGCACGCTGGGCAGCGAGGCCATGAACTGGTTCCAGGTGGTGACGCAGAGCTTGTAGCCGTACCAGGTCATGAACACGCAGACCACCACCATCAGCAGCTGGGTCAGCACGTTCACCAGCCGGCGGGTGTTCTCCGGCAGGCGGTCGGTGATCATCGCCACCGCCATGTGCGCGCCGGCACGGTAGCTGGCGGCGGCGCCGATGAAGGTGAACAGCACCATCAGCAGGATCGACACCGGCTCCGGCCAGCTGGAGCCGGTGCCGAGCACGTAGCGGGCGAAGATGCCCCAGGGGATGATCAGCGACATGGTCAGGATCGACAGGCCGGCGACCCATATACAGGCGCGGTACAGCGTGTCGTTGACGCGCAGGAAGAGCATTTTCATAGGCATCACCAAAGCGGCAGGGTGGCGGGCGCCACACTGCCGAGGTCGTCTTGGAAAAGGGCCGGGGTTACTGGACCGCGTCGATACGCTTCATCAGGTCGGCGTACTGCGCGCCGTACTTCTCGCGCACCGGGGCGGTGGCGTCATAGAACGGCTTGGTGTCGATGGCGATGAACTCGACGCCGGCGGCCTTGAGCTTCTCTTCGCTGGCCGTGGACTTGGCGTCCCACAGCGCACGCTCTTCCATCTGCGCCTCGCGGGCGACTTTCTTCACCAGCGCCTGCTGGTCGGGGGTGAGCTTGTTCCAGGTGGTCTTGGACATCACCACCGGCTCCGGCAGGATCAGGTGGTGGGTCTGGGTGAAGTACTTGGCGCTCTGGTAATGGTTGTGCTCGAGCAGGGTCGGCGGGTTGTTTTCGGCGCCGTCGATCACCCCGGTCTGCAGGGCGCTGAAGATCTCGCCGGTGTCCATGGCGATACCGTTGCCGCCCATGGCGTTCATCATGTCGATGAACAGCGGGTTGCCCTGCACGCGGATCTTCATGCCCTTGAGGTCTTCGATGCTGCGCACCGGCTTCTTGGTGTAGAGGCTGCGCGAGCCGCCGTCCATCCAGGCCAGGGCCACCAGGTTGAATTCGGAGTTGGTGATCTTGTCGAGGATCTCCTGGCCGATGTCACCGTCGATGATCTTGCGCATGTGCGCATGGTCGCGGAACACGAACGGCATGTTGAACACGTTCACGTCCGGCACCACCGGGCCGACGATGCCGAGGCTGACCCGGGTCATCTGCACGGCGCCGATCTGCGCCTGTTCGATCACTTCCTTCTCCGAGCCGAGCACGCCGCCGGCGAACATCTTGAAGGTGATTTCGCCATTGCTGGCCTGTTCGAGCTTCTTGCCCATGTTCTGTTCGGCGACCACGGTCGGGTAGCCGGCCGGGTGGATCTCGGCGAACTTGATGTCCAGCGCCGAGGCCGGCATCGACAGGCTGAAAGCGAACGGGAGTACGGCAAGAAGCAGCTTGCGTTTGAAGGTCATGGTGAAACTCCGTGTTTTTTATTATCTGGTTTCGCGCGTGAGTGTCGGGTGCAGCGGTGTTGCTTCAGCTTCGCCAGGCCGGCTCCTCCAGGCCTTGGACGCCCGGGCGCAGGGCGAACACACCGCCGGCCAGGGGCTGGTCGGCGAGGTCGACGCCGCCGGGGCGGATCGAGGTGACGAACAGGGTGTCGAGGTTGGCGCCACCGAAGGCGCACATGGCCGGCTTCTTCACCGGCACGCTGAGCGAGCGGTCGAGGCGCCCGTCCGGGGTGAAGCGGTGGACCTGCCCGGCGTCGTTGCCGCAGATCCAGTAGCAGCCGTCCGCGTCGATGGCGGCGCCGTCGGGGCGGCCGGGGTAGCCGCGCATGTCGACGAACACGCGCTGGTTGTACGGCGTGCCGCTGTCGGTGTCGTAGTCGAAGGCCCAGATCTTCTGCACGTTGGGGTGCGAGTCGGACAGGTACATGCGCCTGCCGTCGGGGCTGAAGGCCAGGCCGTTGGGCACGATCATCTCTTTGAGCTGCTGGTGCAGGGCACCTTCGCCATCGACCCGGTACAGCCCGCCGACATGGGCGCCTTGCTGCATGTCCATGAGCATGCTGCCGGCCCAGAAACGCCCCTGGCGGTCGCAGCGGCCGTCGTTGAAACGCATGCCGGGCTGGGCATGTTCGACGCTGGCGAACAGGCGGCTGTCGAGGCGGCCATCGGCCTTGGGCGTGAGCTGGAAGATGCCGCTCTGCATGCCCGCGACCCAGCCCTGGGGGCTGCGGGCGATGCAGGCGAGCATCTCGTCGGCCTGCCACAGCTGGTGCGTGCCGTCCTGCCAGCGGTGCAGCTGGCGGGCCGGGATGTCGACCCAGTACAGGGCCTGTTCGGTGGGGTGCCACACTGGGCTTTCGCCCGTGCCGTTGCGGGCGTCGACGATCAGTTCGCAGTGCATGCTGGAGCCTCCTGGCAGAGCGTGGAATCAGCTGAATGGGCCCGCAGCGACGAAGGCGCCGCCCTGGTACAGCATGCTCGGGTCATCGGCGGCGGGCGCCGGCTTGGCTTCCACGCGGGCGCGGAACACCTCCGAGCTATCCTTGGGCTGGTAGCCCAGGTGCTCGGCATGGCGGTTGTCCCACCACACCGTGCGGTTGTCGGAGGCGCCGTAGACCACGGTGTGGCCGACATCGGGGGTGAACAGGCCGCGCTCGACCAGTTGGGTGAGGTCGTCGTAGCTGAGCCAGGTGCAGAGCATGCGCGGGTTCTGCGGTTCGTCGAACGACGAGCCGATGCGGATGCTGACGGTCTCGATGCCGTAGCGGTCGAAGTAGAAGCTGGCGACATCCTCGCCATAGCACTTGGACAGGCCGTAGTAGCTGTCGGGGCGGCGCGGGGCGTGGGCGTCGATGCGCTGGTCCTGGCCGTAGAAACCGATCACGTGGTTGGAGCTGGCGAAGATGATGCGCTTGACCCCGTGCTTGCGCGCAGCCTCGTAGATGTGGAACACGCCGCAGATGTTGGGGCCGAGGATGTCCTCGAACGCATGCTCGGTGGACACGCCGCCGAAATGGACGATGGCATCGACCCCTTCGACCAGAGCATGGACCGCAGCCTTGTCGGCCAGGTCGCAGGGGATCACTTCTTCATGGGGCCCGCTGGCCGGGGCCATCGGGGCGATGTCGGAAAGGCGCAGGACCTCGGCGCAGCCGCTGAGGCGTTGGCGAAGGATTTTGCCCAGGCCGCCTGCGGCTCCGGTGAGCAGCAGGCGCTTGAAGGGGGTGGTGGTCATGGCGGCTCTACTTGTGATTGTTGTAAGTTGTCGTATGACTAGCCTGATTATCGGCAGCGGTTTCCGGGGTTGTCAATGCTGCCGGTGTGGCTTTTACCGGCCTCTTCGCGGGTAAACCCGCTCCTACAGGTACAGCGTTGCCCGCAGGCACTGCGCGATCCCTGTGGGAGCGGCTTCAGCCGCGAACACGGGCGAAGCCCGTGCCATGCGATCACAGCAGGGAAAGGGGATAGTTAAAGATCAACCTGTTCTCATCGAACTCGTTGTTGCTGTAATCCCGGCGAATGCTCGAGTTGCGCCACTTCACGCTCAAGTCCTTGAACGGCCCGCTCTGGATCACATAGGCCAGCTCCGACTCGCGCACCCATTCCTTGCCATCGGTCACCGCCCCGCTGTGCACGTCGCGTCCGCTGATATAGCGGTTCATCACGGTCAGCCCCGGTACCCCGAGGGTGACGAAGTTGAAGTCGTGGCGCACCTGCCAGGAGCGTTCGTTGGCATTGTCGAAGCTCGAGTTGTAGCTGTCGTTGGCCAGGGTCCCGCCGCTGGTGCCGTTGACCCGCATCCAGGTGTCGCCGTCGACCTTCTGCAGCCCGACCCAGAAGGTGTTGCCGCCGTACTTGGCCGAGAACATCCCCGACCAGGTCTTGTTGTCCAGCTTGCCGGCCCGCTCGGAGCCGTCTTCGCCGCCCTGGAAGTAGCCCAGGTTGGCGCCGAAGGTCCAGTTGCCCAGCGGCTGGCTGTGGGTCAGTTGCAGGTACTGCTGTTCGTAGACGTCCTTGAGCACCGCGTTCCACAGGCCGACCAGGGTCCGGTCCTGGTTGAACTTGTACTCGCCACCGACGAAGTTGAAGCGATCCGACACGCCCCCGCCGTAGCTCATGTCTTCCATGCTCGCATCGTTGCGCGGGCTGTTGCCGCGGAACTGGCCGCCGTACAGGGTCAACCCGGCAATCTCGCTGGAAGTGACCTGGCCGCCGCGGAAGGTCTGCGGCAGCGAGCGGCCGTCGTCCGAGCGCAGGATCGGCAGCACCACCATCCACTCGCCAACCTTCAGTTCGGTCTTGGAGATCCGCGCCTTGCCCGCCACCGCCAGGCGCCCGTAGTCATCCGCAGGCCTGCCATCGTCATGCCGCGGCAGCAGCGCCGTGCCGTAGGTGCCGCCGCCGCCATCGAGCTTGACCGACCACAGCCCCAGCACGTCCACGCCAAAGCCCACCGGCCCCTCGGTAAAGCCGGAGCGGGCGTCGAGGATGAAGCTCTGGGTCCATTCCTCGGCCTTGCTCTGCGGGTTACTGGGGTTGGTGAAATTGCGGTTGATGTAGAAGTTGCGCAGGCCGAGCACGGCCTTGCTGTCGTCGAGGAAGCCTTCGGCCTGGCTGATGGCCGGGACACCGGCAAGCAGGCCGGCACCGAACAGCGCGAAGGGGAGAGCCTTGTGGCGTTTTTTCGACATGGGAGTCCATCCGCTATGTTGTTTTTGTTATGTGTTGTCGTACAACTTTGGCGATTTTTATCAAGTGCACAATCCGCTGTCAACGCTCAGAAACGCAATAGTTTTGCTGGGTCAAGTGAAATTTTAGCAGCGAGCGCTCTAGCTCACGTTCTACGGAATGGCAGAAGTCATACTATGACGTGGGTGGCCATTGTTGCGTTTACGGCAATGGACTCGCATTGCTGCGACAGTTAGTCGCAGAATCATTTCGTAATACTATTCTTCGTCTCTGAATGGCTAATCGATTCAGTCCCATGGAAACGGAGAATTCACCCATGAGCACTCTCGGTGCTTCGCAACACTCACCCTTGCTGCCCAGGCTGCTAGGCGCGCTTTTTCTGCTGATGGGCCTGGCCCTTGTGGCCGGCGGCATCAAACTGATGGGCCTGGGCGGCTCGCTGTATTACCTGTTGGCCGGCATCGGCATCCTGATCACCGGCGGCCTGCTGCTGGCCGTGCGCCGCGAGGCACTGAGCGTGTATGGCCTGGTGCTGCTGCTGAGCACCCTGTGGTCACTGATGGAAGTGGGCCTGGACTGGTGGCAGCTGGTGCCGCGCCTGGCCCTGTGGTTCGTCCTCGGCCTGGTGCTGCTGTTGCCCTGGCTGCGCAGGCCGCTGACCCTGGGCGAGCCCTATCCGCTGGGTACCGGTGTGCTGGGCGTGGGCGTGGCAGCGGCGGGGCTGATGGCCCTGGCCAGCCAGTTCACCCACCCCAACACCCTGGTCGGCCGCCTCGATCGCGACACGGCGGGCACCAGCAACACCGCGCCACAGATGCCCGACGGCGACTGGCAGGCCTACGGCCGCAGCGAGTTCGGCGACCGCTATTCGCCGCTCAAGCAGATCACCCCGGAGAACGTCGGCAAGCTCAAGCTGGCCTGGACCTACCGCACCGGAGACATCCCAGGCCCCAACGACCCGGGCGAGACCACCGCGGAAAACACCCCGCTCAAGGTCAACGGCAAGCTCTACGTGTGCACCCCGCACAGCCAGGTGATCGCCCTGGACCCGGACAGCGGCAAGGAACTGTGGCGCTTCGACCCCAAGCTCAGCACCCAGAACGCCGCCAACTTCAAGGGCTGGGCGCACATGACCTGCCGCGGCGTGGCCTACTACGACACGGCCAGGCCGCAAGCCAGCACGGCTGCCAGCCCCGCTGAAGGCCAGGCTTGCGCCAAGCGGGTCTACGTGCCCACCGCCGACACCCGGCTGATCGCCCTGGACGCCGACACCGGCAAGCAGTGCGCAGGCTTCGGCGACAACGGCCAGGTCGACCTGACCCGCAACATCGGCACCTTTACCGCCGGTGGCTACTACTCCACCTCGCCACCCACCGTCGCCGGCGGCCTGCTGATCCTCGGCGGGCATGTCACCGACAACGTCTCCACCGACGAGCCGTCCGGCGTGGTCCGTGCCTACGACGCGATCACCGGCAAGCTGGTGTGGAACTGGGACAGCGGCAAGCCCGACGCCACCGCGCCGATCGCCGACGGCCAGTTCTACACCCGCAACTCGCCGAACGTGTGGTCGGTGATCAGCGCCGACGAAAAACTCGGCCTGCTGTACCTGCCCATGGGCAACCAGATGCCCGACCAGTGGGGCGGCAATCGCACGCCGGAAGCCGAGAAGTTCAGTGCCGGCCTGGTGGCCCTGGACATCGCCAGCGGCAAGGTGCGCTGGAACTACCAGTTCACCCACCACGACCTGTGGGACATGGACGTCGGCGGCCAGCCAAGCCTGGTCGACATCAAGACCGCCGATGGCGTGAAGCCTGCGGTGATGGCGTCGACCAAGCAGGGCAGCATCTACGTGCTCGATCGCAGCAACGGCCAGCCGCTGGTGCCGATCCGCGAAACGCCGGTGCCGCAAGGTGCCGTGGAGGGCGACCACACCGCGCCGACCCAGCCGATGTCCGAGCTCAATTTCATGCCGCCGACCCTGCACGAGCGCGACATGTGGGGCGTGACGCCATTCGATCAACTGCTGTGCCGCATCGATTTCCGTTCGCTGCGCTATGACGGCATCTACACCCCGCCGTCGTTGCAGGGCTCGCTGGTGTATCCGGGCAACTTCGGGGTGTTCGACTGGGGTGGTATTTCGGTCGACCCGGTGCGCCAGATCGCCTTCGTCAACCCCAGCTACATGGCCTTCAAGTCGCAGTTGGTTCCGGCCTCGAAGATCGCCGGCCAGCCGGCGCGCAAGAGCGAGACCGAAGGCATCCAGCCGAACAAGGGCGCGCCGTACGGGGTGATCATGGGCGCCTTCCTGTCGCCGCTGGGCCTGCCGTGCCAGGCGCCGTCGTGGGGCTACGTGGCGGCCGTGGACCTGACCACCCACAAGGTGATCTGGAAGCACAAGAACGGCACCGTGCGTGACAGCTCGCCGC
Source organism: Pseudomonas sp. NPDC089401 (assembly GCF_044749485.1). Lineage (NCBI taxonomy): Bacteria > Pseudomonadati > Pseudomonadota > Gammaproteobacteria > Pseudomonadales > Pseudomonadaceae > Pseudomonas > Pseudomonas sp. NPDC089401. The sequence goes on from NZ_JBIVIA010000001.1 coordinate 16,872, forward strand.
TGCCGATCCCGCTGACCATGGGCGTGCCGAGCCTGGGCGGGAGCTTCACCACGGGCAGCGGCCTGGCCTTCCTCAGCGGCACCCTCGACCAGTACCTGCGCGCCTATGACGTGCGTGACGGCAAGGTGCTGTGGGAAGGGCGCCTGCCGGCAGGCGCGCAGACCACGCCGATGACCTACACCGGCAAGGACGGGCGCCAGTATGTGCTGGTGATGGCTGGCGGGCATGGCTCGCTGGGGACCCGGCAAGGGGACTATGTGATGGCGTTTGCCTTGCCTGAGTAAATTTCCTTCTAGATCCATTCGCGGGTAAACCCGCTCCCACAGGTACTGCACCGCCCCTGAGGACAGTGCAGATCCCTGTGGGAGCGGGTTTACCCGCGAATGGGCCATGGAAAATTACTTGCCCAGCAAAATCCCTATATATGGGATTGTATTTTACATATTGGAATTTCCCGCTCCCCAGGTTTATAGTCGCCCTCACTCACTGCCAAAAACACAACAGGTGAAGGATGCAGGCGCAACTGATCGCGCTCGACTGGGGAACCACCTCCCTTCGTGCTTACAAACTCGCCGCCCACGGCCAGGTGCTGGAAGTGCGCACGCTGCCTTGCGGCATCATGCAACTGCCCCGGGCACCCCGCCTGATCAAGGGCCAACCCTGCAGCGACGGTTTCGAACTGGCCTTCGACGAGGCCTGCGGCGACTGGCTCGACGCCCAGCCAGGCCTGCCGGTCATCGCCTGCGGCATGGTCGGCAGCGCCCAGGGCTGGCGCGAAGCGGCCTACCGCGACACCCCGGCCAACGTCGCCAGCCTCGGTGCTTCCCTGCAGACCGTGCGCAGCCAGCGGGGCGTCGAGGTGCACATCGTCCCCGGCGTGATCCAGCGTTCGCGGCTGCCCAATGTCATGCGTGGCGAAGAGACCCAGGTACTCGGCGCGCTGCCCGGCCTGGCCTGCGATGACCTGCTGATCGGCCTGCCCGGCAGCCACTCGAAATGGGTCCAGGTGGCCGATGGCTGCATCGTCCAGTTCGACACCTTCATGACCGGCGAGGTGTTCGCCGTGCTCAGCGACCACAGCATCCTTGGCCGCACCCAGCAGCGTGGCGGCGCGTTCGATGCGCCGGCCTTCGACCGCGGTGTGCAGGTGGCACTGTCCGCCGAGGGCGAGGCCGGTCCGCTGTCGACCCTGTTCAGCGCCCGCAGCCTGGGCCTGACCGGCGAGCTGAGCGCCAGCGCCCAGCCCGACTACCTCTCCGGCCTGCTGATCGGCCACGAACTGGCGGCCCTGGCCAAGGTACAGCACCAGCGCCGCGGCAGCGTGCACCTGCCGGCCATCCTGCTGATCGGCAACGGCCCGCTCTGCACCCGTTACAGCCGTGCCCTGCAAGCCTGCGGCTTCAGCCATGTGAGCGTGGCCGAGCAGGCCACCGAACGCGGCCTGTGGCAGCTGGCGCTGGCCGCCGGCCTTATTCATTGATCCTGAAGGGAGCCCGACATGCTCGAACAAGCACTGGCACACAACGGCCTGATCGCGATCCTGCGCGGGTTGCAGCCCCATGAGGCCGCCGCGATTGGCGAAGTTCTCTACGGCGCCGGTTTTCGCCTCATCGAAGTGCCGCTCAACTCGCCCGAGCCCTACGAAAGCATCCGTATCCTGCGCAGCACCTTGCCTGCCGATTGCCTGATCGGCGCGGGCACCGTGCTGAACCCGGCACAGGTTGCCCAGGTGCAGGCGGCGGGCGGCCAGCTGATCGTCATGCCCCACAGCGACCCGCAGGTGCTGCGTGCGGCCAAGGCGGCGGGCCTGTACCTGGCGCCAGGCGTCGCCACACCGACCGAAGCCTTCGCCGCCCTGGCCGAAGGCGCCGACGTGCTCAAGCTGTTTCCGGCCGAGCAGATGGGCCCGGCGGTGGTCAAGGCCTGGCTCGCCGTGCTGCCCGCCGGCACTGTGCTGGCGCCGGTCGGCGGCATCACCCCCGACAACCTGCAGGCATTCTTCGACGCTGGTGCCAGGGGCTTCGGCCTCGGCTCCGGCCTGTACAAGCCGGGCATGGCACCCGAGCAGGTCGCGGCCACTGCCAAGGCTTACGTGACCGCCTGGCAAGCCCTGCGCTGAGCCCTTTCCCTTTCTGCGCTGCAATCAACAAGAGAGACAAGCAGATGAAAATCACCAAGCTGACCACCTTCATCGTTCCACCACGCTGGTGCTTCCTCAAGGTCGAGACCGACCAGGGCGTCACCGGCTGGGGCGAACCCGTGGTCGAAGGCCGCGCCCACACCGTGGCCGCTGCTGTCGAGGAGCTTTCCGACTACCTGATCGGCAAGGACCCACGCAATATCGAGGACATCTGGACCGTGCTGTACCGCGGCGGCTTCTACCGTGGCGGGGCGATCCACATGAGCGCCCTGGCCGGCATCGACCAGGCCCTGTGGGACATCAAGGGCAAGGCGCTGGGCGTGTCGGTCAGCGACCTGCTCGGCGGCCAGGTGCGCGACAAGATCCGCGTGTACTCGTGGATCGGTGGCGACCGCCCGGCCGACACCGCCCGCGCCGCGAAAGAGGCGGTGGCCCGCGGCTTCACCGCGGTGAAGATGAACGGCACCGAAGAGCTGCAGTTCCTCGACACCTTCGACAAGGTCGACCAGGCCCTGGCCAACGTTGCCGCCGTGCGCGATGCGGTGGGCCCGAACGTCGGCATCGGCGTCGACTTCCATGGCCGGGTGCACAAGCCCATGGCCAAGGTGCTGATGAAGGAGCTCGACCCGTTCAAGCTGATGTTCATCGAAGAGCCGGTGCTCAGCGAAAACTACGAGGCGCTGAAAGAGCTGGCGCCGCTGACCAGCACACCCATCGCCCTGGGCGAGCGGCTGTTCTCGCGCTGGGACTTCAAGCGCGTGCTCAGCGAGGGCTACGTCGACATCATCCAGCCGGATGCCTCCCATGCCGGCGGCATCACCGAAACCCGCAAGATCGCCAACATGGCCGAGGCCTACGACGTCGCCCTGGCGCTGCATTGCCCGTTGGGCCCGATCGCCCTGGCGGCGTGCCTGCAGCTCGACGCCGCCTGCTACAACGCCTTCATCCAGGAGCAAAGCCTGGGCATCCATTACAACGAGAGCAACGACCTGCTCGACTACGTGCGTGACCCGGGCGTGTTCGACTACCAGCAGGGCATGGTGAAGATCCCCAATGGCCCGGGCCTGGGCATCGAGATCAACGAGGAATACGTCATCGAGCGCGCCGCCGTCGGCCACCGCTGGCGCAACCCGGTGTGGCGCCATGCCGACGGCAGCTTCGCCGAATGGTGATGCCATCGTTCTGAATAGAAGCGTTGAAACGACCTCAATAACCATAAGAAGAGGCACTTCCCATGCTCCCGCACACCCTCACCGGGCAGGCCACCCTGGTGGCGCCCAGCCGCAAGCGTTTTTTCATCATGGTGCTGCTGTTCATCACCGTGGTGATCAACTACCTGGACCGCAGCAACCTGTCGATCGCCGCACCGGCCTTGACCAGCGAACTGGGCATCGACCCGATCCACGTAGGTCTAGTGTTCTCGGCGTTCGGCTGGACCTACGCGGCCATGCAGATCCCTGGTGGCTGGCTGGTCGACCGGGTGCCGCCGCGCATCCTCTACAGCGTGGCGCTGGTGCTGTGGTCGCTGGCCACGGTGATGCTCGGCTTTGCCGCCAGCTTCATCGCGCTGTTCGTGCTGCGCATGGCGGTTGGCGCGCTGGAAGCCCCGGCATACCCGATCAACAGCCGCGTGGTCACCACCTGGTTCCCCGAGCGCGAGCGGGCCACGGCCATCGGCTTCTACACCTCCGGGCAGTTCGTCGGCCTGGCCTTCCTGACCCCGGTGCTGGCCTGGCTGCAGCATCAATTCGGCTGGCACATGGTGTTCGTGGTCACCGGTGCGGTGGGTATTCTCTGGGGCGTGATCTGGTACGCGGTGTATCGCGAGCCGCGTGATTTCAAGGGCGCCAACCTCGCCGAGATCGAGCTGATCCGCGAGGGTGGCGGGCTGGTCGACATGCAGCACGAGCAGGCCAAGGTCAAGGCCAGGTTCAGTTGGGCGGACCTGGGCATCGTGCTGAGCAGGCGCAAGCTGTGGGGCATCTACCTCGGCCAGTTCTGCCTGAACTCGACCCTGTGGTTCTTCCTCACCTGGTTCCCCACCTACCTGGTGAAGTACCGCGGCATGGACTTCATCAAGTCCGGGCTGTTGGCCTCGCTGCCGTTCCTCGCGGCCTTCGTCGGCGTGCTGTGCTCGGGCCTGTTCTCCGACTGGCTGATCCGCCGCGGTGCCAGCGTGGGCTTTGCCCGCAAGTTGCCGATCATCAGCGGGCTGCTGATTTCCACCGCGATCATCGGCGCCAACTTCGTCGACTCGACGCCGCTGGTGATTGCCTTCCTGGCGTTGGCGTTCTTCGGCAATGGCCTGGCTTCGATCACCTGGTCGCTGGTCTCGACCCTGGCCCCGGCGCGCCTGCTCGGGCTGACGGGCGGGGTGTTCAACTTCATCGGCAACCTGTCGGCGATCGTCACCCCGATCGTGATCGGCTTCCTCGCCAGCGGCGACTCGTTCGCCCCTGCGATCACCTACATCGCCGTGCTGGCCCTGGCAGGTGCACTGTCTTACATCCTGCTGGTGGGCAAGGTCGAGCGCATCGAGTTGTAGCCGCGCCCTGCGGGCGAACATAATGTCGCCCGCCCACTCGCACACGGTAAAAGGCCGCCCATGCAGGAAGACCCCGCAAAAACCGCCCCCACCGGCACCCAGACCCTGCTGCGCGGCCTGGCCGTGGTGCAGGCCGTGGCCGCCGGCGCGCGTGACCTCAAGGACATCGCCCGGCACATCGGCACCACCCGCAGCACCACCCACCGCCTGGTCAGTTGCCTGGTGGACGAACGCTACCTGCGCGTGGTGCCGCAGGTGGGCTACCTGCTCGGCCCCAAGCTGATCGAGCTCGGCTTCCAGGCCCGCGAGGAACTGCCCCTGGTGACCCTGGCCGGGCCTTACCTCGATGAGTTGTCGGCACTGACCGGCGACACCATCCACCTGGCCATCCGCGAAGGCGACGAGGTGCTGTACCTGCACAAGACGCCTGGGCGCAACGGCCCCGAGATGCGCTCGCGGGTCGGCCACCGCATGCCGCTGGCGCGCACCGGCATCGGCAAGGCGCTGATGCTCGACGACAGCCCGGCCGAGTGGCAGCGGCTGTACGAAAGCAGCTTGCCGGCGGGCGGCAAGAGCGCGTTCTGGCCGCAGCACACCGAGCAGACCTGGGCGCAGTTCGAGCAGCGCATGGTCGAATATGTAGCGGGCGGGTATGCCTTCGACCTGGAGGACAACGAACCGTCGATCCGCTGCGTAGCCGCGCCGGTACGCGATGCCAGCCGGCGGATCGTGGCGGGGATCAGCGTCGCCAGCACGGTGCCGTACATGCCAGAGGAAAAGATGCGCGAGCTGGTGCCGGTGATGAAAGACGTGACGGCACGGCTGTCCGCCGAGCTCGGCCTGAAGCACCCCTGACCAGAGCCTATCGCCGCCCCTGTGGGAGCGGGTAAACCCGCTCCCACAGGATCCCCGTTTGCTGAAGGATCCCGTGATACCTGTAAGTGTTGGCCTTGCCTGCGATGAGCCCATTGCAGGAATAGCGCAAATCCTGTGGGAGCGGGTTTACCCGCGAAGCAAGCAACGCGGTCTATGGCACCGGCTTCGCCGGTGTTCTCGGGGCAAGCTGTCTGCTGAGGGACTGTCTCCCGGATTGGTACTTTTCGGGATACGTTCCTTTACTCATCAACGGCCTCGCCCTCGACCACGTAGACTGGCAAGTCCAGTCCCGGCACACGGCTGCTGAGTGTGCCGTACCCCTCCTGTCGGCGTGGGCGAAGTCTCTGTACTTTTGCGAAATATATCGGTCGATCAATGTTCCTTGATCATGATCGACGAATCGCTGAACATCGCACTGCAACTGCGGAACGACTGACCGGATGAGATCGGGCGTTCCCCCAGCCCGGCAGGGTGTTCGCGCAAGGCGGGCCGAGGCGAGAACCGAAGTGCTGTCCGGATCTGCTTCACTGAATACGATGAAGGCGCCGATGGCGCCTTTTTTCGTTATCTTTAGCCATGCAGAGCCTTGCCTAGCACTGTGGGAGCGGGCTTGCCCGCGAACACCGGCGGAGCCGGTGCCACGCAGGTCCATCATTTCCGGAGAACTGAGAGACAGACAGCAGTTGCGCGATGGCTGAGATAAGCGCATTGTAATGACGAATGTCTTTACTGAGAGGGTCGTCCCATGGCGTCCATCAATATCCGCGTCGATGACGAACTCAAAGCCCGCGCCTATGAGGAGCTCGAACGACTAGGCGTAACGCCGTCTGAACTCATGCGCCAGGCACTGCAGTATGTAGCCGAACGAGGCAAGCTACCTTTTCGACCTGTCCTGATGACCGAGGAAGACGAAGACCTGATCGCGATTGTGAGAGAGCGACTTGCCTCCCCGCAGCGCGTGAGGGTCCAACTGGATGACTTATAGCCTCGACTTCGATTCACGAGCGTTGAAAGAATGGAAGAAGCTGGGTGATACGGTTCGTCAGCAGTTCAAGAAGAAGCTGGCCGAGGTTCTGCTAAACCCGCGAGTTGAGACTAATCGGCTCAGCTCGCTGCCCGATTGCTACAAGATAAAGCTCCGTAGCAGTGGTTACCGCTTGGTCTATCAGGTCATTGATCAAGAGGTGGTGGTGTTTGTGGTAGCCGTTGATCGCCGCGAGCGCGATCAGGTTTATCGGAAGGCGGCCCAGCGACTTTAGTGATTCTTCCAACTGCATTTTCGCCTTTGGGTTCAAACCTATCAGACTCCTCTGCTGGAGGCGTTTTAGGTGCGACTCAGTCCGCCTTCATCAGAAATCTCTCTCGGTCACCGACTTGAGGCGCACTCTGTGCTCAGTGGCGAAGGAGGCAGGCGAAGACATCGGCACATCCTGGAATACCTCGTCGAGCAAGCCCAGATGCCACAGCGCGATCATATAGCTGCGCATCTCTACGCTAGGCGTTCCTGATTCGATTTTGGCGAGCGTCGAGATGGATAACCCGGATTGGGAGGCAAGGTCTTTTTGGCGAATTTTCCACTCAAGGCGCCTTGTTTTGGCCAGAAGCCCTATTTTCATTAGCCTGTCGGCGCATGCCAAAGGAAAAACTGTCATTTTAAGGCCTGCTATAACAGTGCTTATGCGAGATAAAAACTGCTATAGCAGCTCTTACGATTTGGATCGTTTTGGTTTTTTGAGGATTTCTCATCGCCCAGTTCTCATATCCGGCCCGCACGATGAATGGGACCAGATTCGCCGGTGTTTGCAGGTAAGCCTACAAGGGCTGTACCGCTTTCGGGGCTGCGCGGTCTCTGTAGGGGCTAGCGCAGCTCGCGATGGGCTGTAAGGCAGCCCCGGCAATATTCGCTGCGAAGCTGAAAACCTGGGGCCGCTGCGCGGCCCATCGCCAGCTACGCTAGCTCCTACCAGATCGCGCAGGCTATTTAAATTTTGCGCAAGACCGTTGCTCCAGCAGAATCTCGTGTGCGAAAGGTTTTCGTAATTTCTGTAGGTGTTGGCCTTGCCATCGATGAGTCCGTTGCAGGAATAGCCGATCTTTGACTACACGCAGAACCTGTGGGAGCGGGCTTGCCCGCGAAGCAGACAACTCGGTGCCAGGCACCGGCGCTGTTCAGACCCTGTCGCGGTTCCCTGTGGGAGCGGGTTCACCCGCGAACACCGGCGCAGCCGGTGCCATCCAACGCGTCGCCTGCTTCGCGGGTAAACCCGCTCCCACAGGACCTCTACATGTTAGTTACACTCCATGCAACCTGAGCGCCCGCCAGCAAGGTATAGTCCTCGGACTCGCTGACCACGCATCTCCATGACCTCAGTCTGTTGTCAGCTTTCTTAGGGCTGGGTGTCGGGAGCTAAGAAACCTTACACAGCAGGCCGGACGTATTTCCCATACAGATCTTGTATTAGCCCACTCCCGACGTAACAGATTGTTTCATGCGCGCAGTAGTAAACCACAGGCACAAAAATGCCGCATCTGTCGGGAGCTAGTGACCACTGTGTAAAGCGTTTCTTAGGCGCCTAGGTAACCGTAATTGTAACCTTGAACCTAGTCAACAACTGAAGTGTAGGAAGTTCCCCAAGCTACTGTGGTTTCAATGCATTCTTTGCTAGACGCCTTATGGCGGCATCTTGTATTAGCCATTGTGTCATGGCTGTATGAAATGCAAAGCCTATAATAATGAAATCAATTCTGTTGCCATGCTTGCCGAATAATAACTTCTCGTCAGGACTTTTTAAGTTGATAGTAATATAGCGTCTGTCCATGTTGCTAAAGTCCGGAAAGATTTCGGATAGGCCGTTTGCTTTTCTAGCAAGCTCTTTCATATCGCCAGTATTAATTGGGGTTTCGGGAGTGTGGGCGAGCTTGTTTCTTATTATATTAATTTGATGGACAACCCGGGCGATTGGTAGCGGTAAGCCGAAGGCAGTGGCTAGACCCAGCTTTGCACCGAATTCTCGTGGTTCTTTTGCGTATTTTGCAATTTCTCCTTGGCTCATCTCTTTTATATAAAAGCTGACTAGACCTTCGATTATGCCGTGCAATCTTATTACTGTCCCCATCTCATCGTCAGTTTCCGCGGCGGCAATCATTAACGAAATTTTTTCAAAGGGGGTTGTGTCGATGTCTATTATGTATGTGTTTTTTTGTGCGTCCATTCTAGCCTCGAAGATTCTTTAGGCAAAAAAAAGGCTGCTTTTCAGCAGCCCTTTTTTTAATCCCAGCTCAACGCCCCACCAGTCTGATACTCAATCACGCGAGTCTCGAAGAAGTTCTTCTCCTTCTTCAAGTCCATGATCTCGCTCATCCAAGGGAACGGGTTGGTAGTCCCCGGATACTCTTCCTTCAGACCAATCTGGGTCAGACGACGGTTGGCGATGAACTTGAGGTAGTCCTCCATCATCGCCGCGTTCATGCCCAGCACGCCGCGTGGCATGGTGTCGCGGGCGTATTCGATCTCCAGCTGGGTCCCTTGCAGGATCATCTGGGTCGCTTCTTCCTTCATCGCCGCGTCCCACAGGTGCGGGTTCTCGATCTTGATCTGGTTGATCACGTCGATGCCGAAGTTCAGGTGCATCGACTCGTCACGCAGGATGTACTGGAACTGCTCGGCAACGCCGGTCATCTTGTTGCGGCGGCCCATGGACAGGATCTGGGTGAAGCCGCAGTAGAAGAAGATGCCTTCCAGCACGCAGTAGTAGGCGATCAGGTTGCGCAGCAGCTCTTTGTCGGTTTCGACGGTGCCGGTGTTGAATTCCGGGTCGGAGATGGCGCGGGTGTACTTCAGGCCCCAGGCGGCTTTCTTCGCCACCGACGGGATCTCGTGGTACATGTTGAAGATCTCGCCTTCATCCATGCCCAGCGACTCGATGCAGTACTGGTA
>NZ_JBIVIA010000001.1:26379-97527 GCF_044749485.1 Pseudomonas sp. NPDC089401
GGCGCAGGATGTACTGGCGGCACTCCGGGTTGGTGATCAGGCGGTACACGGCCAGGGCCAGGTTGTTGGCCACCAGGGAGTCGGCGGTGGAGAAGAAGCCGAGGTTGCGCATGACGATGCGGCGCTCGTCTTCGGTCAGGCCGTCCATGCTCTTCCACAGGGCGATGTCGGCGGTCATGTTGACCTCTTGCGGCATCCAGTGGTTGGCGCAGCCGTCGAGGTACTTCTGCCAGGCCCAGTCGTACTTGAACGGGACCAGTTGGTTGAGGTCGGCGCGGCAGTTGATCATGCGCTTTTCGTCAACGGCGACGCGGGCCGAGGAGCCTTCCAGCTCGGCCAGGCCTTCGGCGATGTCGAGGTCGTTCAGCGAGGCTTTGGCACGCTTGACCGCTTCGGAGTCGGTGGCAACGACGGCACGGGCTTCCACGGCGGCGGCACCGCCGGCGCTGTCGAGCTTGTCGAGGGTGGCGGCGGCAGTGGCCTGCGCAGGGGTGTTGCCTTTGGCGGCGACTTCGCCGTCTTCTTTGTCGAATTCGTCCCAGCTCAGCATGGTTTGGCTCCTGCTTGAGGGTCGCCCTGGGGCAACCGGTTGGATTTTAAGAATGTGATGCCTGACGCAAGGCCGTTACGGCGAATGGACAGCTCGAGAGGCTGACTCTCGTTACATCTGGACTCGTGCCTGGCCAGGCCTCGAGGAGGGGCCAGGGACGTGAATGGGTGCCCTTTTCAGAGGGCGCGAAGTATACCGGAATTCGCTTTCGATCGGGGCGCGTGTCTTGCGGGCGAGGGTAAATTTTCGACCGGTTCCGTGCACGTCCGTTCAAGCGATCTCGTGTCGGCTTTTACGGGAAGGGAGTTTAGCGGCAAATAGTGGATGACACTACATGTTGTGTGATTTTATTTTTATCACACAAGATGCTGGGTTTCGAAAGCGTTGGAAAGCGGCCTTGCGCCGCGAAAGGGCCGCTCAGCGGCCCTCGCAACCAGCGGTCAACTGCACGGCTTGCGCAGCGTCTCGACCACGTGGGTCTTGGGGTGTTTGCGGGCCTCCTCCACCGAAGTGAAGCGGCCGTTTTCCGCGTTGCGGCCAATCTTGCGAGTGATCACTTTTTTCCGCGCCATGGGGTACATCCTTATAGAGAGGTCCGTTCTTTGTACCGGGCCGCGCGAGCGGTGGGCAAAGGGCAGGGCTTCTCTGGGGCGCGGATACAAAAATGCCGCAAAGGGGCACCCGTGGGCGCCCCGTTGCGGCATCAGGCCTTACTGGCAGGCTTCGCAGTCAGGCTCGTCGATCGCGCAGGCCTTCGGCACTGGGGCTGGGCCCGCTGCCTGGACCGGGGCGCTGTCGCCACCGCTGGAAACGGCGTTGAGCTTGCCGGTGTTGATGGTCGACTTCTCGGTGCTGGTCGCGGCCAGGGCACGGAGGTAGTAGGTGGTCTTCAGGCCACGGTACCAGGCCATGCGGTAGGTCACGTCGAGCTTCTTGCCCGAGGCGCCGGCGATGTACAGGTTCAGCGACTGGGCCTGGTCGATCCACTTCTGGCGACGCGAGGCGGCGTCGACGATCCACTTGGTCTCGACTTCGAACGCGGTGGCGTACAGGTCCTTCAGCTCTTGCGGGATACGCTCGATCTGCTGCACCGAACCGTCGTAGTACTTCAGGTCGTTGATCATCACCGAGTCCCACAGGCCGCGGGCCTTCAGGTCGCGGACCAGGTACGGGTTGATCACGGTGAACTCGCCCGACAGGTTCGATTTCACGTACAGGTTCTGGTAGGTCGGCTCGATCGACTGCGACACGCCGGTGATGTTGGCGATGGTCGCGGTTGGCGCGATGGCCATGATGTTCGAGTTACGGATACCTTTCTGCACGCGGGCACGCACCGGCGCCCAGTCCAGGCTTTCGTTCAGGTCGACGTCGATGTACTTCTGGCCACGGGCTTCGATCAGGATCTGTTGCGAGTCCAGCGGCAGGATGCCTTTGGACCACAGCGAACCCTGGAAGGTCTCGTAGGCGCCACGCTCGTCGGCCAGGTCGCAGGACGCCTGGATCGCGTAGTAGCTGACCGCTTCCATCGACTTGTCGGCGAACTCGACGGCAGCGTCCGAGCCGTACGGGATGTGCTGCAGGTACAGCGCGTCCTGGAAGCCCATGATGCCCAGGCCGACCGGGCGGTGCTTGAAGTTCGAGTTGCGCGCTTGCGGCACCGAGTAGTAGTTGATGTCGATCACGTTGTCGAGCATGCGCACGGCGGTGTTCACGGTGCGTTGCAGCTTGGCGGTGTCCAGCTTGCCGTCGACGATGTGGTTCGGCAGGTTGATCGAGCCCAGGTTGCAGACCGCGATCTCGTCCTTGTTGGTGTTCAGGGTGATCTCGGTGCACAGGTTCGAGCTGTGGACCACGCCCACGTGCTGCTGCGGCGAACGCAGGTTGCACGGGTCCTTGAAGGTCAGCCACGGGTGGCCGGTCTCGAACAGCATCGACAGCATCTTGCGCCACAGGTCTTTGGCCTGGATGGTCTTGAACACCTTGATCTTGTTGTACTCGGTCAGGGCTTCGTAGTACTCGTAGCGCTCTTCGAAGGCTTTGCCGGTCAGGTCGTGCAGGTCCGGCACTTCCGATGGCGAGAACAGGGTCCACTTGCCGTCGTCGAAGACGCGCTTCATGAACAGGTCAGGGATCCAGTTGGCGGTGTTCATGTCGTGGGTACGACGACGGTCGTCACCGGTGTTCTTGCGCAGCTCGATGAATTCTTCGATGTCCAGGTGCCAGGTTTCCAGGTAGGCACACACGGCGCCCTTGCGCTTGCCACCCTGGTTCACGGCGACGGCGGTGTCGTTGACCACTTTCAGGAACGGCACGACGCCCTGGGACTTGCCGTTGGTGCCCTTGATGTAGGAGCCCAGCGCACGCACAGGGGTCCAGTCGTTGCCCAGGCCACCGGCGAATTTCGACAGCATGGCGTTGTCGTGGATCGCGTGGTAGATGCCCGACAGGTCGTCCGGCACGGTGGTCAGGTAGCAGCTCGACAGCTGCGGGCGCAGGGTGCCGGCGTTGAACAGGGTCGGGGTCGAGGCCATGTAGTCGAAGGACGACAACAGGTTGTAGAACTCGATCGCACGGGCTTCCTTGTCTTTCTCTTCCAGCGCCAGGCCCATGGCCACGCGCATGAAGAACACCTGCGGCAGCTCGAAGCGCACACCATCCTTGTGGATGAAGTAGCGGTCGTACAGGGTCTGCAGGCCCAGGTAGGTGAACTGCTGGTCGCGCTCGTGGTTGATCGCCTTGCCCAGTTTTTCCAGGTCGAAGTCGGCCAGCGCCGGGTTCAGCAGCTCGAACTCGATACCCTTGGCGACGTAGGCCGGCAGGGCCTTGGCGTACAGGTCGGCCATCTCGTGGTGGGTGGCGCTGTCGGCCACTTCGAGGAAGCCCAGGCCTTCGGCACGCAGGGTGTCCATCAGCAGGCGGGCGGTGACGAACGAGTAGTTCGGCTCACGCTCGACCAGGGTACGGGCGGTCATCACCAGGGCGGTGTTGACGTCCTTGATGGCCACGCCGTCGTACAGGTTCTTCAGGGTTTCGCGCTGGATCAGGTCGCCATCGACTTCGGCCAGGCCTTCGCAGGCTTCGCTGATGATGGTGTTCAGGCGCGCCATGTCCAGCGGCGCCAGGCTGCCGTCGGCCAGGGTGATGCGGATGCTCGGGTGCGGCTCGACCACGGCGTCGGTGTGGGCGCGGGTGGCACGCTCCTTGGCGCGCTGGTCGCGGTAGATCACGTAGTCACGGGCGACTTTCTGCTCGCCGGCACGCATCAGGGCCAGTTCGACCTGGTCCTGGATTTCTTCGATGTGGATGGTGCCACCCGATGGCATGCGACGCTTGAACGTGGCGGTGACCTGCTCGGTCAGGCGCGCGACGGTGTCGTGGATGCGCGACGAGGCGGCGGCGGTGCCGCCTTCAACTGCGAGGAACGCCTTGGTGATGGCCACGGTGATCTTGTCGTCGGTGTAGGGGACGACAGTGCCGTTGCGCTTGATCACGCGCAGTTGGCCAGGTGCGGTGGCGGCCAGATCCTGGTTGGCATCGGCGGCCTGCGGCGCCTTGGCCTGCGGGTTCTCGCGAGTTGTGTCGGTTTGCATGGGTGGGTGTCTCCACAGTTTCTATAGTGTTCAGGCGCCTTTTGGGCGCCCACCGTTCCGTCCACTTGCTCGATGGCCCGGGCGAGGATGCGTCATGCACGCGCATCCACCCGCTCGGGCGTACCGACTTCGGGACAGATCAGGAAATGGGGGCAAGAACCTTGCCGCTCCCTGGCCGAAGTCAAATGCTCTGGGCAAGCCAAAGCAGGCTGTTCAGTATCCGCTAGGAGCGGTTCGATCGATGAAACCACAACGAGTTTTGCCAGAAAAATCGCTTGAATTTTTCTGCTGACTCATGCTTGGCGTTTGTGACTGAAACCCAACATCTAGTGGTTTGCTGCGCTGGGGATACAAGATAATGCGGTACAGGGGTCTTTGCAAGGCGATCGCCTGTGGATAACTTGTGTGTACTTTGTGAGTGAATAGCGGGCAATCGCTGTAGGCCTAGTGCCAAGAGGTTTGCACTATTTTTCTCCGGGTCACTGCCCCCAGGCAGAAATTTTCGGGGGCGCACCCTACCACAAAAAACGGTTCAGTCGAGGGGGAGTGGCGGGCGGGTTGGCAGTGCCCGGTGGCGGACGTAGTATCCGCGGCAGACGTTGCTCTTTGGTTAAAGGGATAGGGCTGCCTGTGCCGGCCTCTTCGCGGGCAAGCCCGCTCCCACAGGTATCGCACAGCTTTTGCATTTGGCGCGGTCACTGTGGGAGCGGGCTTGCCCGCGAAGAGGCCAATCCAGGAAACACAAAATAACAAATAGAAGGCAAAGGCCATGGACCACCCGACACACCGCATCCTCATCGTCGAAGACGACCAGCGCCTGGCCGAGCTCACCGCCGAGTACCTGCAAGCCAACGGCTTCGAGGTCGCGGTCGAGGGCGACGGTGCCCGCGCGGCCCGGCGTATCGTCGACAGTCAGCCGGACCTGGTGATCCTCGACCTGATGCTCCCTGGCGAGGACGGCCTGAGCATCTGCCGCCGGGTGCGCAGCCAGTACCCCGGCCCGATCCTCATGCTCACCGCCCGCAGCGACGAGCTGGACCAGGTCCAGGGCCTGGACCTGGGCGCCGACGACTACGTCTGCAAGCCCGTGCGCCCACGCCTGCTGCTGGCACGCATCCAGGCCCTGCTGCGGCGCAGCGAAAGCGCCGAGAGCAAGCGTCACGCCCTGGCCTTCGGCCCGCTGCGCATCGACCAGCGCCTGCGCGAGGCCTGGCTGGCCGATCAGCTGATCGACCTCACCGGCGCCGAGTTCGACCTGCTCTGGCTGCTGGCCAGCAACGCCGGGCGGGTGCTCTCGCGCGAACAGATCTTCACCGCGCTGCGCGGCGTCGGCTACGACGGCCAGGACCGCTCCATCGACGTGCGCATCTCGCGGATCCGCCCCAAGATCGGCGACGACCCGGAGCACCCGCGGCTGATCAAGACCCTGCGCAGCAAGGGCTACCTGTTCGTCAGCGAGGAGCCATGAACCTCAACCGCTCGATCTTCCTGCGCATCTACGGTGGCATGCTGGGCGTGCTGGTGCTGGTGGCGCTGCTCGGCGTGCTCAGCCTGCACCTGGTCAACCAGGTACGCGCCGCCCAGCACCGCGAGCGGCTGGCCCAGGGCACCTTCAGCCTGATGGCCGACAACCTGGCGCAGCAGAACGATACCGAACGCAAGCGCTCGCTGCTGATCTGGGAACGCCTGCTCGGCGTGCCGCTGGACCTGCAGCCGATGTCCGCGCGCACCCTCGATGGCGGCCAGCGCGCCCGCCTGTACCGTGGCCTGGTAGTGGTGGAGAAGACCGGGCCGCACGCGGCCCAGGTGCTGCGCAAGGTCGGCCAGCAAGACCTGCTGCTGGTGGCCCAGGTCAAGCAGGTCAGCGAGCAGTTGGCGCGCGCCACCCTTTACCTGCTGGCCGACGAGCTGGTGCGCTACCCGGTGACCGAACAGCCGCAGCGCCTGGAGGAGATCAAGCGCAGCAAAGGCTTCGGCTTTGGCGTGGCGTTGCAGCGCATCGAGCGTGCCGGCCTGGACGATGACCAGCGGCGCCGGGTGGAGGAGGGCGACACGGTCATGGCGCTGGGCCGCGATGGCGACTCGATCCGCGTGTTCGCCGGCCTGCCGGGCTCGCCGCTGGTGCTGGAGATCGGCCCGCTGTACCAGCTCAACCCCTACCCACCGCAATTGCTGGTCCTGATCACCTGCCTTGGCCTGTGCCTGATCGGCCTGGTGGTGTACCTGCTGGTGCGCCAGCTCGAGCGGCGCGTGTCGGGCATGGAGATCGCCGCCACGCGCATCGCCCAGGGCAGCCTCGACACCCGGGTGCCGGCCGGCGACGCCGACTCGGTGGGGCGCCTGGCGGCGGCGTTCAACGACATGGCCGAGCACCTGCAGCGTTCATTGAGCATGCAGCGCGAACTGGTGCGCGCAGTGTCCCACGAACTGCGCACCCCGGTGGCGCGCCTGCGTTTCGGCCTGGAGATGATCGAGAGCGCCAGCACCGAGCAGGCCCGCGCCAAGCACCTGGCCGGCATGGATGGCGACATCCAGGACCTGGACAGGCTGGTCGACGAAATGCTGACCTACGCCCGCCTGGAGCAAGGCGCCCCGGCGTTGAAGTTCCAGCGCGTCGACCTGGATGACTTGCTTGGCCGGGTGATCGAGGAGCTGGCACCGCTCAACAGTGCGGTGCGCTTGCTGCGTGGCGACTGCCAGGGCAGTGACGGTGCGTGGGTCGAAGCCGAGCCGCGCTACCTGCACCGCGCCCTGCAGAACCTGGTGAGCAATGCCCTGCGCCATGCCGGCAGCGAAGTGCGCCTGAGCTACCAGCTGGGGCAGCAGCGCTGCCGCATCGATGTGGAGGATGACGGCCCGGGTATTCCCGAGGGGGTCTGGGACCGCATCTTCACCCCCTTCACCCGCCTCGACGATAGCCGCACGCGGGCATCCGGCGGGCATGGCCTGGGCCTGTCGATCGTGCGGCGGATCATCTACTGGCACGCCGGGCGTGCCACCGTGGGGCGCAGCCAGGCCTTGGGCGGGGCCTGTTTCAGCCTCAGCTGGCCGCGCGAGCAGGCGCCGCAATAGGGGTCAGACGCTGATCAGGCTGAGCAGGTGACCGTCCTGCAGGCAGAACTGGCCCTCCAGTTCCACGCCATGGCGCCATTCAGGCGACAGGTCGGTGAGCAGGCGCAGGCGTGCCAGGCCATCGGCCGACCATTCCAGCAGCTCGGCATGCTCGAAGTAGAAGCGCTGGCCGGTCAGCGGGTAAAGGGCCTTGAACAGGCTTTCCTTGAGCGAGAAGGTCAGGGTGACGCTCAGGCCCAGCTGGCGGCGGTCCAGGCGCTCGAGCTCGGGCGGGGTGAGGATCTCGCCCATCAGCCGCTCGGCACGCTCGTCAGCCAGCAGGGCTTCCTGGTCCAGCCCGATGCCGCGGCAGGCGCCATCGGCTGCCACCACGGCGGCTGCCCAGCCTTTGCCGTGGGTGATCGAGCCGTGGATGCCTGTCGGCCAGATCGGCGAGCGGTCTTCGTGGGTGCCAGGCACATAGTCGCGACCATCCAACTGCTGGAGCGCGGCACGCGCGCAGACGCGGCCTGCCAGGTACTCGGCCTGGCGTTTGGGCACCGAGCGTTGCAGGCTGGCGCTGGGCACGATGCCGACGCGCTGGAAATCGTCGGCAGCCAGGTGGGCGGGGTCGAAGGCGCAACTGACCAGCACCGCGCCAGGCAATGGGCGCGGCAGGGGCCAGTGGTGCTGGAGCGGGGCGCAGCAGGCGGGGAGTCTGTTCATGGCGGGTATTGTGCCAGCCATGGGGGCGGTGTGGGAGATGGGGCTGCTTTGCAGCCCTTTCGCGACACAAGGCCGCTCCTACAGGGGAACGCTTGATTCGGTAGGAGCGGCCTTGTGTCGCGAAAGGGCCGCACAGCGGCCCCGGCGATCGTTACTTGAGATTCTTCTTGAAGAACGCCTGCATGTCCGCCCACGAGCTCTTGTCCGCCGCCTCGTTGTAACCGATGTCCGGCCCGCCATGTTCGCCATGGCTCAGGCGGTCGGCATCCGGGTTGGTGAACCCGTGCTTGGCCCCTGGAATGCTGACGAACTGGTAGTTGACCTTGGCCGTATCCATTTCCTGCTTGAAGGCCTCCACCTGCTGCGGGGTGACCATGCTGTCGTCCGCGCCATGCTCCACCAGGATGGCGGTGCGGACCACGCCAGGCTGGGTCACGGGTGTCTGCGTGGCCAGCGCGCCATGGAAGCTCACCACGCCGTCCAGCCGCGCTCCCCGGCGTGCGGCATCGAGCACCACCTTGCCGCCGAAGCAGTAACCGACCGCGCCGAGCTTGTGCTTGTCGGTATAAGGTTGCTGCTTCAGCAGGTCCAGCCCGGCGTCGAAGCGCTTGGCCGACGCGGCCGGGTCCTTCATCGCCTCGGCCATGAAAGCCTGGGCATCCTGCGGGTGTTCGGTGTGCTTGCCGCTGCCGTACATGTCGATGGCCAGCGCGCTGTAGCCCAGTGCGGCGAGGTCGCGGGCGCGGCGCTTGGCATAGTCGTTCAGTCCCCACCATTCATGCACCACCAGCACGCCCGGGCGCTCGCCCTTCACGGCGTCGTCGTAGGCGTAGTAGCCGATCAGCGCGGTGCCGTCGGCATCCTGGTAACGAATTTCACGGGTTTGCACTGCCGCATGGGCGAGGGCGGCGCTGCACATCAGAATCAGGGCCAGCAGGGCGCGCATGTTGACTACTCCTTGTTTGCAAACGAATCGTTCAGCCGCGGTTCAGTCGGGGTTCAGCCGCCGTTCAGGGCACCCTGCTTACTCTAGCTTCCAGACCGCAACAGCGCCTTCAACTGGAGCAAGAAGCCATGAAAACCTTCAACAACCTGCTCGCCGCCATGGCGGTGTGCGCCACCGGCATCGCCACTGCCCAGGCCGCCGACGACAACTTCGCCAGCCTGACCTACGGCCAGACCAGCGACAAGGTCGCCAAGTCCGGCCTGCTGCAGCGCAACACCGACAACCTGAATGCCGACGGCATCATCGGCAAGGACGACACCTGGGGTGTACGCCTGGGCAAGATCAACGACCAGGGTCGTTACTACATGACCTACGACAACGTGTCGGGTGACCACAGCGGCCTGAAGCTGCGCCAGGAAAACCTGCTCGGCAGCTATGACCTGTTCCTGCCGGTGGGGGATACCACCAAGCTGTTCGGCGGTGGCAGCCTGGGCATCACCAAGCTGACCCAGGATTCGCCAGGGGCCAGCCGCGACACCGACTACGGCTATGCCTACGGGCTGCAGGCCGGGGTGATCCAGGACATCACCGACAAGGCGTCGGTCGAACTGGGCTACCGTTATCTGCGCACCAATGCCGCGACCGAAGTGGGCGCCAGTGGCGGGCCGAAGGACGGGACCTTGCGCCTGACCAGCAGCGGGCAGACCTACCTGGCCGCGAGCTACAAGTTCTGACCGACGAGCCGAGTTATCCTGTACCGGCCTCTTCGCGGGTAAACCCGCTCCCACAAGGGACTGCACAGTCATCCAAAGCTGTGGGGTCCCTGTGGGAGCGGGTTTACCCGCGAAGAGGCCGGTACAGGCCATTACAGATCAAGGAGCCCTACATGAAACTGCTGGTGGTCGAGGACGAAGCCCTGTTGCGGCACCACCTCCACACACGCCTGGGCGAAAGCGGCCATGTGGCCGAGGCCGTGGCCAACGCCGAAGAGGCCCTGTACCAGGCCGAACACTTCCATTTCGACCTGGCCATCATCGATCTGGGCCTGCCCGGCATCAGCGGACTGGAACTGATCGGCCGCCTGCGCAGCCAGGGCAAGGCCTTCCCCATCCTCATCCTCACCGCCCGCGGCAACTGGCAGGACAAGGTCGAAGGCCTGGCCGCCGGTGCCGACGACTACCTGGTCAAGCCGTTCCAGTACGAAGAGCTCGAAGCGCGCCTGAACGCCTTGCTGCGCCGCTCCAGCGGTTTCACCCAGTCGACCATCGCCGCCGGGCCGCTGCTGCTCGACCTCAACCGCAAGCAGGCGACCCTGGATGAGCAACCGCTGGCGCTGACCGCCTACGAATACCGCATCCTCGAATACCTCATGCGCCATCACCAGCAGGTGGTGGCCAAGGACCGCCTGATGGAGCAGCTCTATCCCGGCGACGAGGAGCGTGACCCCAACGTCATCGAAGTGCTGGTCGGCCGCTTGCGCCGCAAGCTCGAGGGCGACAGCGGCTTCAAGCCGATCGACACGGTACGCGGCCTGGGCTACCTGTTCACCGAGCGCTGCCGATGATCCGTTCGCTGCGGCTGCGCCTGATGCTCGCGGCAGCGGTGCTGGCGCTGCTGTTCATGCTGGCGCTGCTGCCGGCCTTGCAGAAGGCCTTCAGCCTGGCCCTGCAGGAGTCGATCGAGCAGCGCCTGGCCTCGGACGTGACCACCTTGATCTCCGCGGCGCGTATCGAGCACGGCCAGCTGCAGATGCCCGAGCTGCTGCCGGACGAGCGTTACAACCTGCCGTACACCGGCCTGCTCGGCTATATCTTCGACCGCGATGGCAACCTGGTCTGGCGCTCGCGCGCCACCGCCGACAAGCACATCAACTATCGCCCGCGCTACGACGGGCGTGGCAACGAATTCGCCCGCATCCACCAGGATGACGGCGAAGAGTTCTTCGTCTATGACGTCGAGATCAAGCTGCTGGGCGGCCAGAGCGCGGCCTACAGCATCGTCGCGTTACAGCCGTTGAGCGAATACAAGGCGACCCTCAATGGCCTGCGCGAGAAGCTCTACCTGGGCTTCGGCGCGGCCTTGCTGGCGCTGATGACGCTGCTCTGGGCCGGCTTGACCTGGGGCCTGCGCTCGCTGCGCCGGCTCAGCCACGAACTGGACGAAGTGGAGTCGGGCGCGCGCGACGGGCTCAGTGGCGAACATCCCCGCGAACTGCTGCGCCTGACCCGCTCACTCAACCGCCTGCTGCGCAGCGAGCGCGAGCAGCGCACGCGCTACCGCGACTCGCTGGGGGACCTGGCGCACAGCCTGAAGACCCCGTTGGCGGTGTTGCAGGGGGTGGGCGAGAGCATGCTGCAACGGGACAGCGAGCGGGAGCAGGCGCGGGTGCTGCAAAGCCAGATCGAGCGCATGAGCCAGCAGATCGACTACCAGCTGCAGCGCGCCAGCATGCGCAAGAGCGGCCTGGTGCGCCACAGCGTGGCATTGCTGCCGGTGTTGCAGAGCCTGTGCAGCACCCTGGCCAAGGTCTACCGCGACAAGCAGGTCGAGGTCGACTTGCAGGTGCCGGCACAGGCGCGGGTGCCGATGGAGCGGGGGGCGTTGCTGGAGCTGTTGGGCAACCTGCTGGAGAACGCCTATCGCCTGAGCCTGGAGCAGGTGCGGGTTGGCCTGGAGCAAGCGCCCGGGTTGCTGGTGCTGCGCGTCGAGGATGACGGGCCGGGCGTGCCGGCCGACCAGCGCGAGCGGATTCTCGAACGTGGCGAGCGACTGGACCGCCAGCATCCGGGGCAGGGCATCGGGCTGGCGGTGGTCAAGGACATCGTCGACAGCTATGACGCCGAGCTGAGCCTGGAGGATTCGCCGCTGGGTGGGGCGGCATTCCGGATCACCTTCCATCTTGATTGATCGTTAGCCTGTGCCGGCCCTTTCGCGGGTAAACCCGCTCCCACAGGTACGGCATAAATGCTGAATCTTGTGCGGTCCCTGTGGGAGCGGGTTCACCCGCGAAGAGGCCGGTGCAGGAAACAGCTGATCGGGCGGATTCCCGCCATACCCCCTGTACATTTCCCGCCACCGGGCGGAAATCCGCCACCTTTGCTCAGCAAAATCGCCCCGTCGTTGGGCATCGATGCCCCGTAAACATGGCTTCTGCACCCAGGATGGGCATTTTGGCATCGCCCTTGCTATCTCCTTGGCAGAGGCCTGCCCAGGCAGCTCGAACACAACGACAAATCCCTCCAGGTGCAGGAGGGTTAGCGATTCAGGTGCCCAACCACCCTGGGAAGGGTGAAGCCGGCACACTTGAGGAAAATTGAGCCATGACGACACGTCAGCCGCTGTACAAATCCCTGTATGTCCAGGTGTTGGTCGCCATCACCATCGGCATCCTGCTCGGCCACTTCTACCCCGAAACCGGCGTCGCCCTCAAACCGTTGGGTGATGGTTTCGTCAAGCTGATCAAGATGGTCATCGCGCCCATCATCTTCTGTACCGTGGTCAGCGGCATCGCCGGCATGCAGAGCATGAAGTCGGTCGGCAAGACCGGCGGCTACGCGCTGCTGTACTTTGAAATCGTCTCCACCATCGCCCTGATCATCGGCCTGGTGGTGGTCAACGTGGTCCAGCCGGGCGCTGGCATGCACATCGACGTCAGCACCCTGAACGCCAGCAGCGTGGCCGCCTATGCCGCCGCCGGCGCGCAGCAGACCACCGTCGGCTTCCTGCTCAACATCATCCCCAACACCGTGGTGGGTGCCTTCGCCAACGGCGACATCCTGCAAGTGCTGATGTTCTCGGTGATCTTCGGCTTCGCCCTGCACCGCCTGGGCAGCTACGGCAAGCCGGTGCTGGACCTGATCGACCGCTTCGCCCACGTCATGTTCAACATCATCAACATGATCATGAAGCTGGCCCCGATCGGTGCCCTCGGCGCCATGGCCTTCACCATCGGCCAGTACGGCGTGGGTTCGCTGGTGCAACTGGGCTACCTGATGGCCTGCTTCTACATCACCTGCCTGCTGTTCGTGCTGGTGGTGCTGGGCGGCATCTGCCGCGCCCACGGTTTCAGCGTCCTCAAGCTGATCCGCTACATCCGTGAAGAGCTGATGATCGTGCTCGGCACCTCCTCTTCGGAATCGGCCCTGCCACGCATGCTGGCCAAGATGGAGCGCCTGGGTGCGAAGAAATCGGTGGTTGGCCTGGTGATCCCGACCGGCTACTCGTTCAACCTCGACGGCACCTCGATCTACCTGACCATGGCTGCGGTGTTCATCGCCCAGGCCACCGACACCCACATGGACATCACCCACCAGATCACCCTGCTGCTGGTGCTGCTGGTTGCGTCCAAAGGGGCTGCCGGCGTCACCGGTTCGGGCTTCATCGTCCTGGCTGCCACCCTGTCGGCCGTCGGCCACCTGCCGGTTGCCGGCCTGGCGCTGATCCTCGGCATCGACCGCTTCATGTCCGAAGCCCGCGCCCTGACCAACCTGGTGGGCAACGCCGTAGCCACCGTGGTCGTGGCCAAGTGGGTGAAAGAGATGGACGACGACAAGCTGGCGTCGGAGCTGGCTTCCGGTGGTGCTCCACTGGAGATGAGCGCGCCTACCGATGACCTGGGCGTTGCAGAAACCCCGGTGCGTTGATATCGGTGCAGTAAAAAAGAAGGCGACCCTCGGGTCGCCTTTCTTGTGCCTGTCAGATGTGCTCTGCCTGTGCTGGCCTCTTCGCGGGTGAACCCGCTCCCACAGGTACTGCATGGATTTCAGAGGCAATGTTACCTCTGTGGGAGCGGGTTCACCCGCGAAGAGGCCCTGTCATTCGACGCGGGTCTCACCGCTGTACACCAGGATCTCCCGGCAGCGCCGGCACAGGTACCGTCGCCCTTGCCTGACCAGCTTGTGCCGCTGCGCGGTAAACGGGAAATCACTTTCCGGGCACGGGCAGCGATAGATGTAGCGGGTCGCCACGCGCCGCTGCACTTCATAGTTGTGGCAGCGATTGGGCGGCAGCTCGTACACCCCGCGCATGATCAGCTGCCATTCCTCGCCATGGGCCTGGATGCGCTCGCCGAACAGTTGATGGGCTACCAGGTGCGCCACTTCGTGGGCCACGGTCTGGCGCAGGAAGTCGTCCTGGTTGTCGCGGTACAGCTGCAGGTTGAAGCGCAGCAGGTTCTCGTGCAGGTGGGCGACGCCGGCCTTCTGGCCGCGCAGCTTGAAGCTGACTTCCGGGCGCGGGAAGGGGCGTTTGAAGAAGGCTTCGGCTTGCTGGTAACAGGTTTCGACGCGTTGTTTGAGCAGCTCGGGCATGGCGGGGTGGTTCTCCTGACCGGGCATTATGCCGCAAGCGTGGCCGGGCTGCCGAGCCACCGGTCAGCGCAGCAGGCAGACAAAGGCCGCCTTGCGGCGGCCCCTGGCTTTGACGCCCTATGTTGGCACTTTCTAATCGTTCTATACGGCTAATTGGTATACATGGGCCCCACGCCCAGGCCCCAGATGATCACCGTGGCCGCCATGATCGCCACCAGCACCACCAGGCCCACCGCCAGCACCGAACTGGAGAACAGGAAGCCCTCGTCCGACGGTATGTTCATGAACGTCGGCAAGCCGACATACAGCAGGTACACGGTGTAGCAGATGGCCGCTGTCCCTATCAGCATGCCCAGCCACAGGTGCGGGTAGAGCGCCGCCAGGCCGCCGAGGAACAGTGGCGTGGCGGTGTAGGTGGCGAAGGCGATGCATTGCGCCATGGAGGGGTTGGCGTCGTAGGTGCGGGCCATCCAGTGAATGAAGGCGCCCATCACCGCCACCCCGGCGAGCATCGCCACGTAGGACATGATGCTCATCCACAGTGCGCTTTCCATGGTCAGCATCACCGCTGGCCGCCCGCCGATCACCCAGCCTACCTGGGTGGTGCCGATGAAGGCCGAAACGGCGGGGATCGCCGCCAGGATCAAGGTGTGTGTCAGGTACATGTGGCTGATGCTTTCTTCTTCGCCACGAATCTCCCGCCATTCCTGGTCGGGATGGGTAAACAGCCCCACAACGTGATGAATCATGCCGGTCACTCCTCTCAGTGTTGCCAATCGCCCCCCACCTGGAGCGCAAGCGGCCCGAGGCCAGGAAACCGAAGCAAAGCGGTAATGTGGCCTTAATTCGCAGTATAGGAAGCCAAACCCCGCGCCAAGCCGGCTTTTTAGAGCAAATTGCACTGTCAGGGCCTTTGCTGATTCCCTTGAAGTCTTTGTCGGAATCCCTACAGATGCGCGCGGTTTGTGCGTAAAATAGCCGGCTTTTGTCACACCTCGCGGATCCAAGCGCTATGGGCACCCTCTCGGTCAACCAGAACAAACTGCAAAAACGCCTGCGTCGCCTCGCCGGCGAAGCCATCACCGACTACAACATGATCGAGGATGGCGACAAGGTCATGGTCTGCCTGTCCGGCGGCAAGGACAGCTACACCATGCTCGACGTTCTGTTGCACCTGCAGAAGGTGGCACCGATCAAGTTCGACATCGTCGCCGTGAACATGGACCAGAAGCAGCCGGGCTTCCCCGAGCACGTGCTGCCGGCCTACCTCAAGGAGCTGGGCGTCGAGTACCACATCGTCGAGAAGGACACCTACTCGGTGGTCAAGGAGCTGGTACCGGAGGGCAAGACCACCTGCTCGCTGTGCTCGCGCCTGCGCCGTGGCACCCTGTACACCTTCGCCGACGAGATCGGCGCGACCAAGATGGCCCTGGGGCACCACCGCGACGACATCGTCGAGACCTTCTTCCTCAACATGTTCTTCAACGGCGCGCTCAAGGGCATGCCGCCGAAGCTGCGCGCCGACGACGGCCGCAACGTGGTGATCCGCCCGCTGGCCTACTGCAGCGAGAAGGACATCCAGGCCTACTCGGACATGAAGGAATTCCCGATCATCCCATGCAACCTGTGCGGCTCGCAGGAGAACCTGCAGCGCCAGGTGGTCAAGGACATGCTGGTGGAGTGGGAGCGCAAGCACCCGGGCCGTACCGAGAGCATCTTCCGCGCCATGCAGAACGTGGCACCGTCGCAGCTGGCCGACCGCAACCTGTTCGACTTTACCAGCCTGAAGATCGACGAGAACGCCACCCCGCGCTTCCTCGACGTGGTGAACCTCTGAGCCCATGCGCGACTATCAGTGGCTGCACGCCTATTGCCTGAACCGCTTCGGCTCGGCCCAGGCCCTGGAGGCCTTCCTGCCGCAGCCGCGCACGCCGGAGCAGCTGCGCGGCATCAGTGACGACCGCTACCTGTCGACCCTGGCCCTGCGTGTGTTCCGCGCCGGGCTCAAGCACAGCCTGGTGGATGCCAAGTGGCCGGCGTTCGAGCAGGTGTTCTTCGGCTTCGACCCGGAGAAGGTGGTGCTGATGGGCGCCGAGCACCTGGAGCGCTTGATGCACGACGAGCGCATCATCCGCCACCTGGGCAAGCTCAAGAGCGTGCCGCGCAATGCGCAGATGGTGCTGGATGTGGCGAAAGAGAAGGGTAGCTTCGGTGCCTTGATCGCCGACTGGCCGGTGACCGATATCGTCGGGCTGTGGAAGTACCTGACCAAGCACGGCAACCAGCTGGGCGGCTTGTCGGCGCCGCGGTTCCTGCGCATGGTCGGCAAGGATACCTTCATCCCGACCGAGGACATGGCGGCGGCACTGATTGCGCAGAAGGTGATCGACAAGCAGCCCACCAGCCAGCGTGATCTGGCGCTGGTGCAGCAGGCGTTCAATCAATGGCATCAAGAGAGCGGGCGGCCGCTGTGCCAGTTGTCGGTGATGCTGGCGCATACCGTCAACCATTGAGTCCTGTGTAGCCCTCTTCGCGGGTAAACCCGCTCCCACAGGGATCGCGCCGCACTTGAGGCCTGCGCTGTACCTGTGGGAGCGGGTTTACCCGCGAAGACCTCAACGCCCTTCGCCTGCCATGCGCCGCTCGAACTGAAACTTCCAGCGCACATACAAAAGCCCGGCGATGAACAACCCGAGGCTCACCAGCACCTCGAGCCAGCCAAACACCGCCCGCGCCGGGTCGAACGCCGCCAGC
The DNA here is from genome assembly GCF_044749485.1 of Pseudomonas sp. NPDC089401. NCBI lineage: Bacteria > Pseudomonadati > Pseudomonadota > Gammaproteobacteria > Pseudomonadales > Pseudomonadaceae > Pseudomonas > Pseudomonas sp. NPDC089401. Next base: position 43,306 of record NZ_JBIVIA010000001.1, read on the forward strand.
ACGCCCTTGATGAAATAGATGTTCACCACGAAGCAGGTCCAGGCATGCGCCCGGGCGCTGCCCGTCAGCATCCCCGGCAGCAGCAACAGCAAGGGCACCAGCTCGATCGCCAGGATCACCTCGACGCGTGCCCCGTGCAGGTCGGCGAACCACAGGTTGTTCACCACCAGCAACGCGATCAGGCCGAAAAAGAACGCCAGGCTCAGCGCCCGCGTCAGGCGCAAGCGCGGCACCAGCCAATCCATCGGCGGCAACACCTTGGGCTGTTTAGCCACGCGCGGCCTCCAGGGCCTTGGCGGTGCTCGCCAGGCGTTGACCCAAGGCACGGCACAGGGCGATCTCGTGCTGGTCCAGTTCACGCTTGCCATCGGCACCGGCGTGGTGGCTGGCACCATACGGGGTGCCGCCGCCACGGGTTTCCAGCAGTGCCGACTCGCTGTAGGGCAGGCCCATCACCAGCATGCCGTGGTGCATGAGTGGCAGCATCATCGACAGCAGGGTGGTTTCCTGGCCGCCATGCAGGCTGGCGGTGGAGGTGAACACGCCGGCCGGCTTGCCGACCAGTTCGCCACCCAGCCACAGGCTGCTGGTGCCGTCGAGGAAGTACTTCAATGGTGCGGCCATGTTGCCGAAACGGGTCGGGCTGCCCAGCACCAGGCCGGCGCAGTGGCGCAGGTCGTCGAGGGTGGCGTACAGCGCGCCGCTGGCCGGGATGTCCGGAGCCACGGCTTCGCATTCGGTGGAAATCGCCGGCACCGTGCGCAGGCGTGCCTCCATGCCGGCCAGCTCGATGCCACGGGCGATGTGCCGGGCCATCTCGCTGGTCGAGCCGTGACGGCTGTAGTACAGCACCAGGATGTAGGGCGCGCTCACGGCAGGATCTCCAGCACCTTCTCGGGTGGCCGGCCGATCACGGCCTTGTCACCGGCGACCAGGATCGGCCGCTCGATCAGCTTGGGGTGCCGGGCCATGGCGTCGATCAGTTGCGCGTCGGTCAGTGCCGGGTTGGCCAGGTCCAGGGCCTTGTATTCATCCTCGCCGCTGCGCAGCAACTGGCGCGGGGCGATGCCCAGCTTGCCGAGCAGGGCCTCGAGGGTGGCGGCGTCGGGCGGGGTCTCCAGGTAACGCACGATGGTTGGCGCCAGGCCGCGTTGTTCGAGCAGTTCCAGCGCGCCGCGGGATTTCGAGCAGCGCGGGTTATGATAGAGCGTCAAGTCAGTCATGTCGGGTCGCATCCAGCTGGGTGTGGCGGCTATTCTAACCGCAGCGACTGACCTATTTGCTTGAAACTTCGAGAAGGATTGACCCATGGCAAAGCGTCTGGCAGCAGTACTGGCGATCACCGCAAGCTTGTTGCTCGGTGGTTGCGGTGCCGATTACGGCGTGGACCAAGATGGCAAGACGGTGAAGGCGGAACAGATCGACGGGCACTGGCTGGTACTCAACTACTGGGCCGAATGGTGCGGGCCGTGCCGTACCGAGGTGCCCGAACTGAACCAGGCGGCCAAGCAATGGGCGGCCGATGGGGTCAAGGTGCTGGGGGTGAACTTCGATGGCCTGCAAGGGCCGGAGCTGAAACAGGCGGCCGAGGCGCTGGGGATCGGCTTCACCGTGCTGGCCCAGGACCCTGCCGAGCGTTATGACCTGCCACGCAGCGAGGCGTTGCCGGTGACCTACATCATCGATGACAAGGGCAAGGTGCGCGAGCAGTTGCTGGGCGAGCAGACCCTGGAAGGGCTGCAGGCCAAGATCAAGGCCCTGAAAGGCGCCTGATGCCATGGGGCCGCTTTGCGGCCCTTTTGCGACACGAGGCCGCTCCTACAGGTAACCGCGATCACCTGTGGGAGCGGGCTTGCCCGCGAAGGGCTGCAAAGCAGCCCCGACCCTCTTCAGCCTTCCTCAGGCCAGAAGCGCAGCGGCTTGCCTTCAGCCGGCCAGAAGCGCATCTGCTCGGTCGCCGAAACATCCCAGCGCTGCACCGTCTCCAGCGCCTGCAGGAAGCGGGTTTCCTGCTCCATCAACGCCGGCGCGCACAGCTTGCGGGTCTTGCCGACCTTGCCGAAGCTCAGGTGCTCGCCTTCCAGCGTGTACGGCGCGAACCAGTGGTTGCAGCCGGCATTGCCATAGGCGCGGCCATCGCTGGCCAAGGTCAGGGTCAAGTGGCTGTAGTCGATCAACGGGCGTTCGCCGATCCACTCCAGCACATAGCTGCGCTCCTGCTCCAGTTTCGAGGGTTCGGCGGCGCAGCCGAGCAGGCCGGTGGCAATCAGCGCGCCGGTCAGCAGATTTTTCACTCGGCGCTCTCCTGGCAGCGTGGGCACAGGTGCTTGTCGCCACGGCTGGCCCAGCCCAGTTCGGCGATACGCGCGCTGGCAGCCGGCTGGCGGGCCTGCTTGCCGAGCTTGGCGTCGACCGCGAACTCGAAGTCCAGCACGGCGTCGCAGCTGTCGCACTCGGCCTTCCAGGTGAGGATTTCCAGCTCGTTGAACACCGGGCCGCTGGCCACGGCTACCCACTGGCCACGTGGGTTGATCAGGTGGCGCACGCTTTCCACGGTCAGGCGCATGGCCAGGTCCTTGCTGCCCTTGAGGGTCACCACCAGGACGTCGCCCTTGTGCATCGAGCCACCGTTGCCAGTCACCTGGTAACGGCCCGGCACCAGGGCGCGGCATTCGATCAGGGTGTGTTGCGGGTTGAAAAGGGTGTAGCGGAAATCGTGCTCGACCATGGGTCCTCCAGAAATGCCGCGTATCCTAGCATCAACCGCTGACCAGATTCTGCGGATTCCCCGCCGCCCAGCGGATGATGTTGTCCCGCGTGGTGGCGGCGATCCCGTCCAGTGCCTCGCGGGTCAGGAACGCCTGGTGGGCGGTGACGATCACGTTGGGGAAGGTCAGCAGGCGCGCCAGCACATCGTCCTGCAGCGGCAGGTCGGAACGGTCCTCGAAGAACAGCTGCGCTTCCTCTTCGTACACGTCCAGGCCCAGGTAGCCGAGCTGGCCGCTTTTCAGCGCGTCGATCAGCGCCGGGGTGTCGACCAGGGCGCCGCGGCCGGTGTTGATCAGCATGGCGCCGGGCTGCAGGCGGGCCAGGCTGCGTGCGTTGACCAGGTGCCTGGTGTGCTCGGTCAATGGGCAATGCAGGCTGATGATCCGTGCCTGTTGCAGCAGCTCGGGCAGTTCCAGGTAGCGCGCACCGAGGGCCAGCAGTTCCGGGTTGGGGCAGGGGTCGTAGGCCAGCAGCTGGCAGCCGAAACCGGCCATGATGCGGGCAAACGCCGCGCCAATCTGGCCGGTGCCGACCACCCCGACGGTCTTGCCATGCAGGTCGAAGCCGGTCAGCCCGTGCAGGGTGAAGTCGCCCTCGCGGGTGCGGTTGTAGGCCCGGTGCAGGCGCCGGTTGAGCGCCAGGATCAGCGCCACGGCGTGCTCGGCCACGGCGTGCGGCGAATAGGCCGGCACCCGCACCACCGCCAGGCCCAGGCGCTGCGCGGCGGCCAGGTCGACGTGGTTGTAGCCGGCCGAGCGCAGGGCGATCAGGCGCGTGCCGCCGGCGGCCAGGCGCTCCAGCACCTGGGCGTCGAGTTCGTCGTTGATGAAGGCACAGACCACCTCGCTGCCCTGGGCCAGGGCTGCGGTGTCGAGGGTCAGGCGGGCGGGCTGGAAGTGCAGGTCCAGGGGGCTGCCCAGGGCGGCCCGGTTGAAGCTTTCCTGGTCGTAGTGCTGGCTGCTGAACAACAGAGTGCGCATGCTGGGGGCCTCATGCTTGCTGAATGACAATGCTGGCCTGTAGGAGCGGCCTTGTGTCGCGAAAGGGCCGCAGAGCGGTCCCTGCAGTCTTTGTTGTAACGCTGAAATCCCCGGGGCCGCTCTGCGCCCCTTTCGCGACACAAGGCCGCTCCTACACGTCAGGCGCTCAGGCGTGCCTGGGCCGCCAGCCGGTTGATGGCGGCATCCAGTTCATCCAGCGCCTGCTGCGCCTGCGGGTTTTCCTGCTTGAGCAAGGTCTCGCTGCGCTGGCACGCCGCGCGCAACTGGGGCACGCCGCAATAGCGCGAGGCACCGTTCAACCGATGCACCTGCTCGATCAACGTGCCACGGTCCTCGGCCTCGCGTGCGGCCTGGATCGCCCTGCGGTCGCTCTCCAGCGACGCCAGCAACATGGCCAGCATGTCGGCGGCCAGGTCCGGCTTGCCAGCCGCCAGGCGCAACCCTTCGTCCGCGTCCAGCACAGGCAATTCGAGGCTTTCACCCAGGGTTTCGCTGAGCGGCTCCGACGCCGCCGCGCCCAGGCTCAGGCCGGTCCATTTCATCACCACCTGGGCCAGCTGGCGTTCACTGATCGGCTTGGTCAGGTAGTCGTCCATGCCGCTGTGCAGCAAGGCACGCTTCTCGTTGGCCATGGCATGGGCGGTGAGGGCGACGATCGGCAGCGGGCTGCCGCTCTGGGTGTTTTCCCACAGGCGGATCTGCTCGGTGCAGGCGCGCCCGTCCATGCCCGGCATCTGCACGTCCATCAGTACCAGGTCGAAGGGTTCGGCCTGCACCGCCTGCACGGCGGCGTAGCCGTTGTCGACCGCCAGCACGTCGGCGCCGAGGTCTTCCAGCAGGGTCTGCACCAGCAGCAGGTTGGCGGCATTGTCATCGACGCAGAGGATCTTCGCCCGGCGCTCGCCACTGTTGTGGTGCCCCGGCTCGCCGAGCTGACGACGCGGCTGCACCAGCTCCAGCAACAGGCGGCGCAGCTTGCGCGTGCAGGTCGGTTTGGACAGCAGTTGGCCATGGCCGTTGGGCAGGTAGGGGTGGTACAGCGCCTGTTCGGTGGTCGGGCACAGCACCACGCACTGGCAGTGGTAGCGCTCCAGCTGCTGGTGGTACTGGCCGAGCTGCTCGGGCGACAGGTTGCCCAGGTTGGCGCCGAGCACGGCGAACTCGAACGGCATGCCGGCCTGGAAGCCCGCCTGCACGCCTTGCAGCAACTGCTCGTAGGTGGTGAACAGGCTGACGCTCAGGCCGCAGTCCTGCAGTTGGTGCTCCAGTGCCTGGCGCGCCAGCTCGTGGCTGTCGACGATCGCCGCGCGGCGGCCGAGCAACGGTTGCAGCGGCTGTTCCTCGATGTCGTCGTGAGCCTTGGGCAGGCTTAGGCTGATCCAGAACTGCGAGCCTTCGCCGGGGGTGCTGTCGACGCCGATCTCGCCGCCCATCTGTTCGATCAGGCGCTTGGAAATCACCAGCCCCAGGCCGGTGCCGCCGGGCTGGCGGGCCAGCGAGTTGTCGGCCTGGCTGAAGGCCTGGAACAGTGTGCGCACGTCCTGCGGCGACAGGCCGATGCCGGTGTCCTGCACGCTGATGCGCAGCTGTGCGCTGTCTTCCTGTTCGTCGTCGAGCATGGCCCGCACGACGATGGTGCCCTCACGGGTGAACTTGATCGCGTTGCTCACCAGGTTGGTGAGGATCTGCTTGAGCCGCAGCGGGTCGCCGATCAGCGACGAGGGGGTATCGCGGTAGATCAGGCAGAGCAGTTCGAGCTGCTTGGCATGGGCGGCCGGGGCGAGGATGGTCAGGGTGTCCTGGATCAGGTCGCGCAGGTTGAACGGGATGCTGTCGAGCACCAGCTTGCCGGCTTCGATCTTGGAGAAGTCGAGGATCTCGTTGATGATCCCCAGCAGGTTGTCGGCGGACTTCTCGATGGTGCCCAGGTAGTCCAGCTGCCGCGGGGTCATCTCGCTTTTCTGCAACAGGTGGGTGAAGCCGAGGATGCCGTTGAGCGGGGTGCGGATCTCGTGGCTCATGTTGGCCAGGAATTCCGACTTGATGCGGCTGGCCTCCAGGGCCTCCTTGCGCGCCATGTCCAGCTCGATGTTCTGGATCTCGATGGTTTCCAGGTTCTGGCGCACGTCCTCGGTGGCCTGGTCGATGCTGTGCTGCAGCTCTTCGTGGGCGCTGTGCAGGGTTTCTGCCATGCGGTTGATGCCGCGGGCCAGTTCGTCCAGCTCGTGGCTGCCCATGGCCGGCAGGCGCTCTTCGAGATGGCCGTCCTTGAGCTGGTTGACCGCATGCTTGATGCGCGCGATCGGGTCGTTGATGGTGCGGCTCATGCGCATGGCCAGCAGGCCGCTGAGGACCAGGCAGCCGAGGATCAGCAGCACGCTGGTGAACAGGTTGCGGTAGCCGCGCAGCAGCATGCCGTCGTGGCTCAGTTCGATCTCGACCCAGCCCAGCAGGCGCTCGGCCTCGGCCGGCACGGCATCGGTGGCGAGGTCGCGGTGATGGCCGAACACCGGCATCAGGTAACGGGTGGCGTCGTTGCCGCTGCGTTGCAGCAACTGGGTGCCGGTGCCGCCGCTGGGCGCCTGGTTGATCATGCTCGGGCCGGCGTGGGCCACTCGGCTGCGGTCGGGGGCGAGGAAGGCTACCGCGCGCACGTCGGCCTGTTCCAGGGTCTGCGCGGCGATGCGCTCCAGCTGCGCCGGGGTCTGCCTGGCCAGGGCCGGGGCGGCCAGCGGCGCCAGTTGCTCGGCGAGCATCTTGCCGCGCTGCAGCAGCTGGGTGCGCAACTGGTCTTGCTGCAGCCAGGTGAAATAGCTGCCCAGCACCAGTGCCATCAGGCTGGCCGGCAGCAGTGCCAGCAACAGTACCCGGCTTCTGATTCCCAAACGATCGAGCACACTCGCCTCCTGTGATGTGCCTGGACGCCGTCGCCCGGGCGACGGATCAATGCGGGAAGTTACTCCGCTGGCCGCGCTAATGCACCTTTTGTCTGTGCCGATGTGAACGGGGCGTGGCATTGGTCGTGGGGCAGTTGCCTGGAAACCGGGCATGCACAATAATCGCGCAACTGAGAATGGGTGGCAGTTGCCAATGAATCCTGTAGCTAATTACACCTCCAGCATCCTGGCCATCGAGGACGATCCGGTCCTGGGTGCCTACCTGCACGAAGAGCTGCAGCGCGGTGGCTTCAACGTCACCTGGTGCCGCAATGGCCTGGAAGGCCTGGAGGCGGCGGGCCGGCAGGCCTTCGACCTGGTGCTGATGGACATCCTGCTGCCCGGCCTCAACGGCCTGGACGCCCTGGCCAGGCTGCGCCAGCGCAGTGCCACGCCGGTGATCCTGATGTCCGCGCTGGGCGCCGAGGCCGACCGTATCAGCGGTTTCCAGCGTGGTGCCGATGATTACCTGCCCAAACCCTTCAGCCTGGCCGAGCTCAAGGTCCGCATCGAGGCGATCCTGCGTCGCGTCGCCCTCGAGCGCCGCCACCTGCCCGTGGCACAGGGCCCGTCGACTGAACTGCAGTTCGACGAAGGCCTGTGCGATGTGTGCCTCGGCGGCCAGCAGGCCGGCCTGACGCCCAGCGAATACCGCCTGTTCGACATCCTCCATCGCAACCTCGACGAAGTGCTGAGCAAGCCGTTCCTTTATCAGCAGGTGCTGCAACGGGGCTATTCGCGGCACGACCGCAGCCTGGACATGCACGTCAGCCAGATCCGCCGCAAGCTCAAGGCCATCGGCTACCACGAGCGCCAGGTCCGCACCGTGTGGGGCAAGGGCTACGTGCTCAGCGTCGGCGAGGCGGAATAGGCCATGCTCGACCGCCACTCGCTGTTCTGGAAACTGGCCATCCTGCTGGTGGGCTTCTGCCTGCTGATGATCGGCCTGAGTTACACTTGGGGCCGGCATATGGAAACCCAGAACGCCTTTCTCGACGAGCCGGCGCGCCAGGTGCTGCGCGGTTATGCCAGCGAGGCCGAGCGGGCCTGGCGCAGCGGCGGCCGCGAGGGCCTGGACCGCTGGGTGGCGGCGATGCATGAGCGTGAACACGGCTGGGTCGGCGTGCTCGACACCAGCCTGCAGCCGCTGAACAGCGCCATCCTCGGCCCCGAGATCATGCAGCGGCTGACCCGCCTGCGTGGGGTCGACTGGCCGATGAGCCGGCGCAGTATCGACCAGCCCTGGCTGCGCCTGCCGTTCCCCGGGGCGCCGGAGCAGGGCATGCTGATCATCGAGTTGCCGCAACGGCTCAACCCCGGGCACTACCGGGTGCTCTGGCAGGTCGTCACCAACGGCCTGATCCCCGGGCTGTTCACCCTGCTGCTGTGCGTCGGCCTGTACCGCATGCTGATCGTGCCGCTCAACCAGCTGCGCGAGCAGGCCAATGCCTGGCGCGCCGACCAGCTTTCGGCGCGGCTGGACTCGCGCACCATCGCCCGCCATGACGAGCTGGGCGAACTGGCCCGCGCCTTCGACCAGATGGCCGAGCGCCTGCAGGGCACGGTCAACCTGCAGCAGCAGTTGCTGCGTGACCTGTCCCATGAAATGCGCACACCGCTGAGCCGCCTGCGCGTGGCCTGCGATGGCGAGACGGACCTCGAGCGCCTGCGTGAACGCCTGGGCCGCGAGGTCGACTGCATGCAGCAACTGGTGGAGGGCACCTTGCAACTGGCCTGGCAGGACGCCGAGCGAGCGCCGATGAACCTCGAACCTATCCAGGTGCAGGCGCTGTGGGAACTGCTGGTCGAGGATGCCCGCTACGAAAGCGGCTGGTCGCCCGAGCGTTTGCGCTGCGAGCTGCCGGGGCACTGCTGGGTGCAGGGCAACCTCAACTACTTGGCCCAGGCGCTGGAGAATCTGCTGCGCAATGCCATTCGGCATTCTCCGGAGAGTGGCCTGGTGCGCTTGGGCGGGCAGCGTGAAGGCGGATATTGGCGACTGTGGCTGGAAGACGAGGGCGGTGGCGTGGCCGAGGAAGACCTGGAGCGGATCTTTGCGCCGTTCTCCCGGCTCGATGGCTCACGGCCCGGCGACGGCGGGTTCGGCTTGGGGCTGAGCATTGCCCGCAGTGCTGTCCAGCGTCAGGCCGGCACCTTGTGGGCGGAGAATGGCAAGCGCGGGCTGCGGCTGTGCATGCGCTTGCCGATGCATGTGCCGGCCTCTTCGCGGGTGAACCCGCTCCCACAGGTCCCGCACTTGCCTCAAACGCTGTGATATCCCAGGGCTCCCACAGGTCCCGCACTTGCCTCAAGCGCTGTGATATCCCAGGGCTCCCACAGGTCCCGCACTTGCCTCAAGCGCTGTGATATCCCAGGGCTCCCACAGGTCCCGCACTTGCCTCAAGCGCTGTGATATCCCAGGGCTCCCAAAGGTCCCGCACTTGCCTCAAGCGCTGTGATATCCCAGGGCCCCCACAGGTACCACACTTGCCTCAGGCCCTGTGATATCCCTGTGGGAGCGGGTTTACCCGCGAATGCCTCAGCACTGCAGGACCAGGACTGCACGGCACCTTATAGCTTGTAGCTATAGCGACCGCAGATTGCGTGATATGGCCGCAGGTGGTTTGCCGGTATGATAGGCGCCCCTGCCGTCCGGATTGTGAAATACGCCATGACCTTGCAGTACCCAACCATCGCCGATTGCGTCGGCAATACGCCCCTGGTTCGCCTGCAGCGCATCGCTGGGCAAACCAGCAACACCCTCCTGCTCAAGCTCGAAGGCAACAATCCCGCCGGCTCCGTGAAAGACCGCCCGGCGCTGTCGATGATCACCCGCGCCGAGCTGCGCGGCCAGATCAAGCCCGGCGACACCCTGATCGAGGCCACCTCCGGCAACACCGGCATCGCCCTGGCCATGGCGGCGGCGATCAAGGGCTACAAGATGATCCTGATCATGCCCGACAACTCCACCGCCGAGCGCAAGGCGGCGATGACCGCCTATGGCGCCGAGCTGATCCTGGTGACCAAGGAAGAGGGCATGGAAGGCGCCCGCGACCTGGCCGAGAAGCTCCAGGCCGAAGGCCGCGGCCTGGTCCTCGACCAGTTCGCCAATGGCGACAACCCGATCGCCCACTACACCAGCACCGGGCCGGAGATCTGGCAGCAGACCCAGGGTACCATCACCCATTTCGTCAGCTCCATGGGTACCACCGGCACCATCATGGGCTGCTCGCAGTACCTCAAGGAACAGAACCCCAACGTGCAGATCGTCGGCCTGCAGCCGATGGAAGGCTCGGCCATCCCCGGCATCCGCCGCTGGCCCGAGGAATACCTGCCGAAGATTTTCGACGCCACCCGTGTCGACCGCGTGGTCGACATGTCCCAGCAGGAAGCCGAGGACACCACCCGCCGCCTTGCCCGTGAAGAGGGCATTTTCTGCGGCGTGTCTTCCGGTGGTGCGGTGGCCGCCATGCTGCGCCTGTCCCGCGAAGTGGAAAACGCCACGATGGTCGCGATCATCTGCGACCGCGGCGACCGTTACCTGTCCACCGGCCTGTTCGATCCGAGCTAAATGTCCAAGAAAAAACCCAATTCCGGCCTGCGCTTCCAGCCGGCCGGCGGCAACCGCACGCCCCAGGTCCCCGTGGGCAAGAAACAGCGCCTGGAGATCGAGCGCCTGGCCGGTGACGGCCGCGGCATCGCCTTTGTCGAAGGGCGCACCTGGTTCGTCAGCGGCGCCCTGGCCGGTGAAACAGTCGAGGCGCGCGTGCTCAATGCCCGCGGCAAGGTGGTCGAGGCGCGCCTGGAGCGTGTCCTGCAGGCCAGCCCCGAGCGTCGCCAGGCCCCGTGCCGGCACTACCAGCGCTGCGGCGGCTGCAACCTGCAGCACCTGCCCCACGAGGCCCAGCTGGCGCTCAAGCAGCGCACCCTGGCCGAGCAGCTGCAACGGGTGGCCGGCGTGCAACCCGAGGAGTGGGCCGCGCCCCTGAGCGGGCCGGAATTCGGTTACCGGCGTCGGGCGCGTGTGGCCGTGCGCTGGGATGTGAAGGCAAAGCACCTGGATGTCGGTTTCCGCGCCGAAGCCAGCCAGGAAATTGTCTCCATAGATGACTGCGCCGTGCTGGTACAGCCTTTGCAATCTATTCTTCGCCACTTGCCGACCGTGTTGCGCTCGCTGGGCAAGCCGCAGGCGATCGGCCATGTGGAGCTGTTCAGCGGTACTGCCGAAGCCGTGCTGGTGCGTCATGTGGCGCCGCTCGCGGCGGATGACCTGGCGCGTCTGCAGGCGTTCTGCGCTGAAGCCAAGGCCCAGCTGTGGCTGCAGGGCGAGGGCGAACCGGCGCCGGTGGATGCCGATGCCAGGCTCGGTTTTGCCCTGGCGCCGTGGCAGCTGGAACTGGCGTGGCGCCCGGGCGATTTCGTCCAGGTCAACGCCCAGGTCAATACGTTGATGATCGAGCAGGCCCTGGCCTGGCTCGCACCGCAGGCCGACGAGCGTGTGCTGGACCTGTTCTGCGGCCTGGGCAACTTCGCCCTGCCGCTGGCGCGCCAGGCCCGTGAAGTGGTGGCGGTGGAAGGGGTGCAGGCCATGGTCGATCGGGCCGCGGCCAATGCCCGGGAAAACAATGTGCATAATGCACGCTTTTTTCAGGCCGATTTATCGCAGCCTTTGGCAGGTGCCGGGTGGGCCGCCGAGGGCTTTTCTGCGGTACTCTTGGACCCACCGCGCGACGGTGCGTACGAGGTGGTGCAAGGCATCGCCCGGCTCAACGCCAGGCGGCTGGTGTACGTATCGTGCAACCCGGCCACGCTGGCGCGAGACGCCCAGGTGCTGGTCGGCCAGGGGTACCGGTTAAAAAGGGCCGGGATTCTCGACATGTTTCCTCAGACGGCGCATGTCGAAGCCATGGCGTTATTCGAAGCGGGCTAGCAATCTGGCCCCTTGGTGCGGCTTCCACGGAAGCGAAGCCGTACGGTGATAGCCAGTGCACCCGTGTGGTGCGCTGTATGGAAAGGTAAAACAAAGATGGTACAGGTGAGAGTGCACCAGCCGGTCAACACGGACGGCAGTATCAATCTCGAAGCATGGCTGGATCATGTGGTGAGCGTCGATTCGGCACTGGATCGCGTGGCGCTGAAAGAAGCCTGCGAGTTCACCCAGGAAATCGAAAAGAAGGGCAACCCGGCCAAGCATTCCTGGGCCGACGGTACGTCCAGTTACCAGGCTGGCCTGGAAATCGCCGAAATCCTCGCCGACCTCAAGCTCGACCAGGATTCGTTGGTCGCGGCGGTGATCTACCGCTCGGTGCGCGAAGGCAAGGTGACCCTGGCCGAGGTCGGCCAGCGTTTCGGCCCGGTGGTGTCCAAGCTGATCGACGGCGTGCTGCGCATGGCCGCCATCAGCGCCAGCCTCAGCCCGCGCCAGTCGCTGGTGCTGGGCTCGCAGGCGCAGGTCGAGAACCTGCGCAAGATGCTCGTGGCCATGGTCGACGACGTGCGCGTGGCGCTGATCAAGCTGGCCGAGCGCACCTGCGCGATCCGCGCGGTGAAGGCCGCCGACGACGAAAAACGCCTGCGCGTGGCACGCGAGGTGTTCGACATCTATGCGCCGCTGGCCCATCGCCTGGGTATCGGCCACATCAAGTGGGAGCTGGAGGACCTGTCCTTCCGCTACCTCGAACCCGACCAGTACAAGCAGATCGCCAAGCTCCTGCACGAGCGCCGGCTGGACCGCGAACGCTTCATCAGCGACGTGATGAACCAGTTGCAGAACGAACTGCTGGCCACCGGGGTCAACGCCGACATCAGCGGCCGGGCGAAACACATCTATTCGATCTGGCGCAAGATGCAGCGCAAGGGCCTGGAATTCAGCCAGATCTACGACGTGCGCGCCGTGCGCGTGCTGGTGCCGGAGGTGCGCGACTGCTACACCGCGCTGGGCATCGTGCATACCCTGTGGCGGCACATCCCCAAGGAATTCGACGACTACATCGCCAACCCCAAGGAAAACGGCTACCGCTCGCTGCACACCGCGGTGATCGGCCCCGAGGGCAAGGTGCTGGAAGTGCAGATCCGTACCCACGGCATGCACGAGGAGGCCGAACTCGGCGTCTGCGCCCACTGGCGCTACAAGGGCACCGACGTCAAGCCGAGTTCCAACCACTACGAAGAGAAGATTTCCTGGCTGCGCCAGGTGCTCGAGTGGCACGAGGAGCTGGGCGACATCGGTGGCCTGGCCGAGCAGCTGCGGGTCGATATCGAACCCGACCGGGTCTACGTGTTCACCCCTGACGGCCACGCCATCGACCTGCCCAAAGGCGCCACGCCGCTGGACTTCGCCTACCGCGTGCACACCGAGATCGGCCACAACTGCCGGGGCGCGAAGATCAACGGGCGCATCGTGCCGCTCAACTACAGCCTGCAGACCGGCGAGCAGGTGGAGATCATCACCAGCAAGCACGGCAACCCGAGCCGTGACTGGCTGAACTCCAACCTGGGCTATGTCACCACCTCGCGGGCGCGGGCGAAGATCGTCCACTGGTTCAAGCTGCAGGCACGCGACCAGAACGTCGCCGCCGGCAAGACCCTGCTCGAACGCGAACTCAGCCGCCTGGGCCTGCCGCAGGTGGACTTCGAGCGCCTGGCCGAGAAGACCAACGTCAAGACCGCCGAGGACATGTTCGCCTCGCTCGGTGCCGGTGACCTGCGCCTGGCGCACCTGGTCAACGCCGCCCAGCAACTGCTGGAGCCCGAGCGCATCGAGCAGATCGAACTGGTGCCGCGCAAGCCCAGCGGCTCTCGTACCGGCAAGCGGGGCGACATCCAGATCCAGGGTGTCGGCAACCTGCTCACGCAGATGGCCGGCTGCTGCCAGCCGCTGCCGGGCGATGCCATCGTCGGCTACATCACCCAGGGCCGTGGCGTGAGCATCCATCGCCAGGACTGCGCCTCGGTGCTGCAGCTGGCGGGCAAGGAGCCGGAGCGCATGATCCAGGTGAGCTGGGGGCCGATCCCGGTGCAGACCTACCCGGTCGACATCGTCATCCGTGCCTACGACCGCCCGGGCCTGCTGCGCGATGTGTCGCAGGTGCTGCTCAACGAGAAGATCAACGTGCTGGCGGTGAACACCCGCTCGAACAAGGAAGACAACACCGCGCTGATGTCGCTGACCATCGAAATTCCCGGTCTGGATGCCCTGGGGCGCCTGCTGGGGAGGATTTCGCAGTTGCCGAACATCATCGAGACGCGGCGTAATCGTACCCCTTGAGACCGCGGCGCGGTCTTCGCGGGCAAGCCCGCTCCCACAGCTACAGTGCACATCTTGCAACTTGCACGTAACCTTGTGGGAGCGGGTTTACCCGCGAACGCTTTGCCACCGAAGGACCTGCTTAAATGATCTACACCCTCGACGACCTGCTGCACCTCATGGCCCGGCTGCGTGACCCGCAGTACGGCTGCCCATGGGACCTCAAGCAGAACTACGCGAGCATCGTCCCACACACCCTGGAAGAGGCCTACGAAGTCGCCGACACCATCGAGCGCGGCGACTTCCAGCACCTGCAGGGCGAGCTCGGCGACCTGTTGTTCCAGGTGGTCTACTACAGCCAGCTGGCGCGGGAGGAGGGGCGCTTCGAGTTCGATGGCGTGGTCGACGGCATCACCCGCAAGCTGATCCGCCGCCACCCCCACGTATTCCCCACCGGTGAGCTCTACGCGCCGCTGGACACCCCCAGCCTGAGCGAGGCCCAGGTCAAGTCGCGCTGGGAAGAGATCAAGGCCGAGGAACGCGCCGAAAAAAGCACCCCCGAACAACTGTCGCTGCTCGATGACGTACCGGCGGCATTGCCGGCGTTGTCGCGTGCGGCCAAACTGCAGAAGCGTGCGGCCACCGTCGGTTTCGACTGGCCGGCGGCTCTGCCGGTGCTGGACAAGGTGCGCGAGGAGCTCGACGAAGTGTTGCAGGCCATGGCCGACAACGACGCCGACGCCCTGGAAGATGAAGTCGGCGACCTGCTGTTCGCCGCCGTGAACCTGGCCCGGCACCTCAAGCAAGACCCGGAAAACGCCCTGCGCCGCGCCAACCGCAAGTTCGAGCGGCGTTTCCGCTTCATCGAACAGGCATTGCGCGACAGCGGCCGGCCAATCGAAGATTGTAACCTTGACGAACTGGACGCCCTCTGGGGGGAAGCCAAACGTCAGGAAAAGAACCTGCCCAGCTGCGGCTGAGCTGATGCATAAGTGAGTGAACATTCATGAGCCTTTCCCTTCGCGACCAATTGCTCAAAGCTGGTCTGGTCAACCAGAAACAGGTCTCGCAGACCAACAAAGCCGAAAAGAAACAGAAGCGCATGGAGCACAAAGGCCAGGTCGAAGTCGACGACAGCCAGCAGCGCATGGCCAAGGAGGCGATGGCCGAGAAGGCCAGGCGCGACCAGGAGCTGAACCGCCAGCAGCAGGAAAAGGCCGAGCAGAAGGCGCGCGTTGCGCAGATCAAGCAGTTGATCGAGGCCACCCGCCTGCCCAAGCTGACCACCGAGGATTACTACAACTTCGTCGACGACAAGAAGGTCAAGCGCATTGCCGTCAATGCGCTGATGCGTACGCGCCTGAGCAATGGCGCGCTGGCCATCGTTTCCCACGCCGGGGGCTATGAAGTGATCCCGCGCGAGGCGGCGGTGAAGATCCAGGAGCGCGACCCTAACCGTATCCTGCTGCTCAACACCCATGTCGAGGAGGCGGATGAAGATGACCCGTACGCCGCCTACAAGATCCCTGACGATCTGATGTGGTAAACACGAAAAACCCCGCCGAGGCGGGGTTTTTTTGGAAGGCTGTGTCATTGCAGGATCATTGAGTGGCGCGCTGGTGTTCCAGGTCTTCAAGCTCAATGCGGTATTGGTGAGCTTCCTGTTCATTGTGGAACATACCGACCAATTGGCCTTGCTGGTGCACATCCCAGATCCGCACGCCAGCGGCCAGGCCTTCGTGGGACATTTTCGATTCGTCGCGTTCGGTTACTTGGACAGTCATCGTTAAACTCCACTGCTTTAGGTGTCTGCGACACTGTGTCGCACAACCCCTTTATAGAGTTTGTTAGCTGGCTAAGTAAATAAAACGGCAATGAAACAATCTTCATGAAACCCCGGACGCGGTCCTCGTAGGAGCGGCCTTGTGTCGCGAAAGGGGCGCGCAGCGGCCCCAGGATCTCGGCCTTACAGCACGATTGCCGGGGCCGCTGCGCAGCCCTTTCGCGACACAAGGCCGCTCCTACAAGCGCGCGATTGCAGGCATGAAAAAGCCCCGCACAGGGCGGGGCTCCGGATACTGCGGGCTGTAGCGGATCAGTTGCCCTTCACCGACTTGCCGTCGACCGTGCCATCCTGCAGCACGATGACGTATTCCTTGCCATCGGTTTCGACCTGGCGCAACTGCACCAGCAGGTAGTCCCAGTCCTTGGCGAACCACAGTTCGGTGATGCGCTTGCTCTGGCTCGGGTCGCGCACCCGCTCGACCTTCACCGCCTCGACCTGGCCGGTCTTGGTGGTGACCTTCTCGGTGCCGAGCACGCGGAAGTCATAGTTGTCGACCTCGTCACCGTCGACCACCTGGTAGGTCATGCTCTTCTTGCCGGCAGCCACGTCATGCTGCAGCGCCAGCTGGTAGGACGATTTGTCCAGCACGCCGCGGTTGAGCGGCAGGTTGACGGCGTCCTTGCGGTCGGTGCCGGTGATCTTCTTGGCGTTCCAGTCGAAGGTCAGGTCGACGGTCTTGGCCTTGCCCAGGCCGCCACGCTCGAAGTGGTACTTCTGCGGCAGCAGGGTGCCGTTGTCCATGCGCAGGGTGCTTTGCTCGGTCAGGCTGGCGATCATCATGGAAGCCTTGAAATCAAGGTTCCAGCTGCCGTCCTTGTTCTTTACCAGGCTGCGCTCGGCGGTGCCGCTCATGGGCAGTTGCTTCCAGTCGGCGGTGTAGCTGGCCGAGAACGGCTTGAGGTCAGCTGCCTGGAGGGGCAGGGCGAGCACGGCGAGAGCCATTAGCAGGGCGCGACGCATAAATTCTCCTAGGGTCGGATCAAGTGACCACTGGCCGGCAGCGGTTGGCCATCCAGCAAGGCGCTCTGTTCGCCCAGGCGCAAGCGCCCTTGGGCAAACCAGTGCACCGCCAGCGGGTAGATCTGGTGTTCCTGATGGTGGACCCGTTGCGCCAGGCTTTCCAGCGTGTCATCAGCCACCACCGGTATGACAGCCTGTACGACCAGAGGCCCGCCATCGAGTTCCTCGGTGACGAAGTGCACGCTGCAGCCATGCTCGGCATCGCCGGCTTCCAGCGCCCGGCGGTGGGTATGCAGGCCTTTGTACTTCGGCAGCAGCGACGGGTGGATATTCAGCAGGCGGCCCTGGTAGTGGCGCACGAAGCCGCCACTGAGGATGCGCATGAACCCGGCCAGCACCACCAGGTCCGGGGCGAAGCCGTCGATGCGCGCCATCAGCGCGGCATCGAAGGCTTCACGGCCGTCGAACTGGGTGTGGTCGAGCACGGCGGTGTCGATACCGGCCGCCTCGGCCCGTTGCAGGCCGTAGGCATCGGCGCGGTTGGACACCACCGCGGCGATGCGCACCGGGCTGTCAGCAGCACGGCAACTGTCGATCAGGGCTTGCAGGTTGCTGCCGGAACCCGACAGCAGTACCACGACATTGCAGGGCTTGCTCGGCATCAGTGTGCCTTGAGGTTCAGCAGCTCGACCTGGGCAGCGCCTTCGGCGGCCTCGGCGATGTGGCCGATGACCCATGGCTGCTCACCGGCGGCGCGCAGTTCGTTCAGGGCCGCTTCGACCTGGTCCTGGGCCACGCAGATGACCATGCCGACGCCGCAGTTCAGCACGCGGTGCATTTCGTGCTCGTCGACGTTGCCTTTTTCCTGGAGGAAGTCGAACACTGCCGGGCGCTGCCAGCTGGCCACGTCGACCACGGCCTGGGCGTTTTTCGGCAGCACGCGCGGGATGTTGTCCAGCAGGCCGCCACCGGTGATGTGGGCCATGGCCTTGACCGCGCCAGTGTTCTTGATCAGCTGCAGCAGCGGCTTGACGTAGATGCGGGTCGGGGCCATCAGCAGGTCGGTCAGCGGCTTGCCGTCGAGCTGGGTGTTCTCGATGTCGGTGGCCGACACTTCGAGGATCTTGCGGATCAGCGAGTAGCCGTTGGAGTGCGGGCCGGAGGACGGCAGGGCGATCAGCGCGTCGCCGGTGGCGACCTTGGAGCCGTCGATGATCTCGGCCTTTTCCACCACGCCGACGCAGAAGCCGGCCAGGTCGTAGTCCTCACCTTCGTACATGCCTGGCATCTCGGCGGTTTCGCCGCCGACCAGGGAGCAGCCAGCCAGCTCACAGCCGGCGCCGATGCCGGTGACCACGGTGGCAGCCACGTCGACGTTGAGCTTGCCGGTGGCGTAGTAGTCGAGGAAGAACAGCGGCTCGGCACCGCAGACCACCAGGTCGTTGACGCACATGGCGACCAGGTCCTGGCCGATGCTGTCGTGCTTGTTCAGGTTCAGCGCCAGGCGCAGCTTGGTGCCGACGCCGTCGGTGCCGGAGACCAGCACCGGCTGCTTGTAGCCGGCCGGGATCTCGCAGAGGGCGCCGAAGCCGCCCAGGCCACCCATGACTTCAGGGCGTGCGGTGCGTTTTGCCACGCCCTTGATGCGTTCGACCAGTGCTTCGCCGGCGTCGATGTCTACACCGGCGTCCTTGTAGCTCAGGGAGGGTTGCTTGCTCATTGATCCAGGCCTTTAAGAGGGAGGGATTCGTAAAAACGACCATGACGGCCAAGGCCGGCTTGGAAACGGCGGCTGCCTGAAACGTCAGTGGTCTGTGAAGGCGCGCGATTTTATCAGGGTTGCCGTGCAGCGGCCATCCTCAGGCCGACGGGCAGGGCCCTAAAGCGTTAAAAAACATCCTTTCACAGAGCGCGACTGGTTGCCGTGCGGGACGCTGTATAAGGTATAGGAAAGGCGGCCGGCTGAAATGCGCCGTGCGCGGGAGCATTTTCCCATGGCTGGCGGTCACAGCCAGCATTCAGCGCTTCGTCGCCACTCGTTTTCTGGACAGGAATCCTCCATGCGTCTTCTCGATTATCTGGCAGCCGGTTGCCTCGCCCTGGTCAGCATTGCCGCCCAGGCCGAAACCGTCGGCGGGCTCTACCAGGTGCATCAACCGCTCGAAGGGCAGGGGGCCGAAGCCCGTACCGCCGCCACGGCCAAGGCCTTCGAAACCCTCGTGCTGCGCCTGACCGGCGACCCCAAGGCCGCGCAGAGCCCGGCCCTGGCCGAGCTGCGCAAGGACCCGCAACGGATCATCAACCAGGTCGGCACCGAAGCCGGGCCACCGGAGGCGGTGCTGGTCGAGTTCGACCCCGGCAGCACCGAGCAGGCCCTGCGCAAGGCCGGCCTGGCCCTGTGGGGCAGCAACCGGCCGTCGATCCTCGGCTGGTGGCTGAACGACAGCGTCGAAGGCAGCAGCCTGGTCGGTGATGGCCAGGCCAGTGCCCAGCCGCTGCGCCGCGCCGCCCAGCACCGGGGCCTGCCGCTGCGCCTGCCGCTGGCCGACCTGCAGGAGCAGCTGGTGGCCAACGCCAAGCAGCTCGAAGGCAACGACCCGGCGCCGTTGCGCGAGGCTGCCGAGCGCTACGGTGCCGACGCCATGCTGGCGGTGCACGCCCATGAAGCCGACGGCAAGTGGCAGGGCAAGTGGCAGTTGTGGCTGGGCGACAAGCGCGAGCAGGGCACTGCCGAGGGCGCCGACCAGGCAGCCCTGGCCGACGCGGTGCTGCTGGCGGTGGGCAATCGCCTGGCGCCGCGTTATGTGACCAGGCCCGGTAGCAGCGGCCAGGTCCTGTTGCAGGTGCAAGGCATGAACCTGCAGCGCTATGCCGAGATGAGCCGCGTGCTCGAGCCCTATGGCCCGCGCTTGCGGATGGCCGAGGGCGGCACCCTGACCTATGCGGTCAATGGCAGCCGCGAGCAGTTGCGCGCGCAATTGGGCCTGGCCAAATTGCAGGAACTGCCTGGCGATCAGGTGCCCGCCACCCCGGCACCTGTCGCCGCTGGCACTGCCCCACAACCCGGCGCCAGTGCGCCGGCCCCCGCAGCCAAGCCGTTCGACGGCCTGCGTTTCCGTTGGTAAGGAATGCCATTCGTGACAGACATGCGTCGCTGGATCCTGCTGGGCACGGCCCTGCTGGTTGTCGTACTCCTCTATAGCCTGCACAACATTCTCACGCCGTTCCTGGTGGGTGTCCTGTTGGCCTATATGGCCGACCCGCTGGTCGATCGCCTGGAGCGCCTGGGGTTGTCGCGCACCTGGGGCGTGGTGGTGGTGTTCGGCCTGTTCACCCTGATGCTGCTGGCGCTGCTGCTGATCCTGGTGCCGATGCTGGCCAAGCAGCTGGTGCGCCTGTACGAGTTGGCGCCGCAGATCCTCGACTGGCTGCAGCATGTGGCCTTGCCCTGGGTGCAGCACAAGCTGGGCCTGGCCGACGGCTTCTGGAAGTTCGACAAGATCAAGGCCGCCATCGGCGAGCACATGGGGCAGACCACCGATATCGTCGGCGTGGTGCTGTCCCAGGCGACGGCGTCGAGCCTGGCCCTGATCGGTTGGCTGGCGAACTTCGTGCTGATTCCCGTGGTGGGCTTCTATCTGCTGCGAGACTGGGACCTGATGATGGCCAAGCTGCGCAGCCTGCTGCCACGCCAGCGAGAGGAGCAGGTGGTGGGCCTGGCCAGCGAGTGCCACGAGGTGCTCGGCGCGTTCGTGCGTGGGCAGTTGCTGGTGATGGTCGCCCTGGGCGTCATCTATTCCGCTGGCTTGATGCTGGTCGGGCTCGAGCTGGGCCTGCTGATCGGCATGCTCGCCGGGCTGGCGGCCATCGTGCCGTACATGGGGTTCATCATCGGCATCGGCGCGGCGCTGCTGGCCGGGCTGTTCCAGTTCGGCGGCGATCTGTATCCGATGCTGGGCATCGTCGCGGTGTTCATGGTCGGCCAGGCGCTCGAAGGCATGGTGCTGACCCCCTTGCTGGTGGGTGACCGCATCGGCCTGCACCCGGTGGCGGTGATTTTCGCCATTCTCGCCGGTGGCGAGCTGTTCGGCTTCACCGGCGTGCTGCTGGCCCTGCCGGTGGCGGCGGTGATCATGGTGCTGCTGCGGCATGTGCATGACCTGTACAAGGAATCCGACATGTATGCCGGGGATGTCGATCCGGGTTTGTAGGGCCTTGGCATGGCTGTGGGAGCTGACCCGCTCCCACAGCCATCAAAAAATGCGCAACTCGTTGATTTTGCTTGCGCTATCCGCCTCCGTGATTGTGCGCCCCGCAATGCGGGTATAGACTTTGCAACATTGTTCACCAAAGGCCCCCTGCGGTCTCCCGACTGCCCGCGAGCATGAAACCACCGATCCAGTTGCCCCTGGGTGTGCGCCTGCGCGATGACGCCACCTTCATCAACTACTATCCGGGCGCCAATGCCGCGGCGTTGGGCTATGTCGAGCGGCTGTGCGAGGCCGACGCCGGCTGGACCGAGAGCCTCATCTACCTGTGGGGCAAGCAGGGCGTCGGCCGCAGCCACCTGCTGCAGGCCGCCACCCACCGCTTCCAGCAACGTGGCGAACCCGCCGTCTACCTGCCGCTGGCGCAATTGCTCGAACGTGGCGTCGAACTGCTCGACTACCTGGCCCAATACGAACTGGTGTGCATTGACGATCTCCATGTGATCGCCGGCAAGGCGGACTGGGAGGAGGCGATGTTCCACCTGTTCAACCGCCTGCGTGACAGTGGTCGACGCCTGTTGCTGGCCGCTTCCGCATCACCCCGCGAGCTGCCGATCAAGCTGCCCGACCTCAAGTCGCGGCTGACCCTGGCCCTGGTCTTCCAGATGCGCGGCCTGTCCGACGAAGACAAGCTGCGCGCCCTGCAACTGCGGGCGTCGCGGCGCGGGCTGCACCTGACCGACGAAGTCGGCCATTTCATCCTTACCCGAGGCACGCGCAGCATGAGTGCGCTGTTCGACCTGCTCGAACGCCTCGACCAGGCCTCGCTGCAGGCCCAGCGCAAGCTGACGATCCCTTTCCTGAAGGAAACGCTCGGCTGGTAAACCCCGTAAACACTGGGCTCCAACGGGGAAAACGGAAAAGTCACATCTTTTTCGATAAAATTTGCAAATGGCCGTGATAGAGGGCATAGTTTCCCCCTTCTAAAGGATTACAGACACGGTCGTGCCCATGCTGAAGCGCTTCGCACCCCTCGTGCCACTCGCACTCGTGACCCTGCTTTTTGGCTGCGCGGCCCAAGGCCCGGTTTCCCAGCCCCAGGATCACACCCCGGTTGCCTCGCAATCGGTGACCCAGGCCAAGGCTTCTTCGGTATTCGGCGAAGAAGAGCCTGCCACCGAAGATGACCTGCAGGCCTTCTCCAGCAGCAAGCCTTATCAGCTCCCGGTGCTGGCGGACAGCATCCTCGAGCGCGGCATGTCGCTGATCGGCACCCGCTACCGCTTTGGCGGTACCTCGGAAGCCTCCGGCTTCGACTGCAGCGGTTTCATCGGCTATCTGTTCCGCGAAGAGGCCGGCATGAACCTGCCGCGTTCGACCCGCGAAATGATCAACGTCGATGCGCCCAAGGTGGCCCGCAACAAGCTCAAGCCAGGCGACCTGCTGTTCTTCAGCACCAACGGCCGTGGCCGGGTCAGCCATGCCGGCATCTACCTGGGTGACAACCAGTTCATCCACTCCAGCAGCCGCCGCAGCGGTGGCGTGCGCATCGACAGCCTCGGTGACCGCTACTGGAGCAAGACCTTCATCGAAGCCAAGCGTGCCTTGGCCATGGCGCCGACCACCAACATCGCGCGCAACTGATATCAAAATGATGTAACCTGCCGCGGCGGCGCAGCTGAAAAAGCTCGCCGCCGTGCGCATTTACAGAATGCGTCTAATCTAAATTCTCAACTCTTTTCGGCTGCGGCCCTGCGGTCTCAGACAGGATGTTCTGGCCATGGCGATGATGGCGCGCTTCGCATTGCTTTTCCTGGTGGCCTTGCTGGCTGCCTGCTCCAGCCGTACCCCGGCACCGGCCCCGGTGGTGCAGCCACGGGTCACCTACAGCCAGCCCGAAGGCTCGCCGCTCGCCGACGACGTGCTGATGCGCGCGATCGGCCTGGTCGGCACGCCCTATCGCTGGGGCGGCAACACACCGGATTCCGGGTTCGATTGCAGCGGCCTGATCGGTTATGTGTACCGCGATGCGGCGGGCATCAGCCTGCCGCGCTCTACCCGCGAAATGATCGTCATGCGCGCGCCCACCGTGGACATCAACGCACTGCAGTCCGGTGACCTGGTGTTCTTCGCCACCGGCGGTGGCTCCCAGGTCAGCCATGCCGGCATCTACGTGGGGGAAGGGCGCTTCGTCCATGCGCCCCGCACGGGCGGTACGGTGCGCCTGGACTACCTCTCCAACAGCTACTGGTCCAAAGCCTACCTGCAGGCCAAACGGGTCATCCCGCAAGGTCATCTGGCACAGAACCCCTGAGCCGCTGAGCCTCCACTGCGGCCACGCCCTGGCCTGGCCGTCCTCCGCGCGCCCCTGACGGCGCATGGGCAGCAACCCGCTACCACGCCTCTGTCGACGCAACTGGCAATCATGCCGGTTCGACGACAGTGGTCTGGAGTGGCCCATGAACGACAATCGAGAAAGAATGCTGCGGGTGCTTGACGCACTGGCCGAGGGCAACCCGATGGTTCGCCTGGTCAGTGAGTTGCTGCATGCCTACCCCGACTTGTACACGCTGGCGAACGAACACGCCGAAGCGATCGTGAAGAAGCATACGGGCAAGGCCATGGACCCGCGGTTCGTCTGGTGGCACCAGTTCAACCTGGAAAGCACCAGCCACCTGACCTTTACCGGTTGGCAGCACAGCGGGCCGCCGCAAAAGTCGCTGGTGCTGACCGAGCTGATGATCGAGCGTTTCGACCTGCACTTCCAGGAGGCGAGCGATGAGCTGGACATGTGCGGTGGCTTCTACCGACAAGGCCCGCATGCACGGGCCTATGACGAACGCAACGAAGTGCCGATGCTTGGCAGTGCGGTACAGCGTGACTTGTGGGCGCTGGATTTCGCCACGTTGTATCGCGACAAGGTGGAGCGCTTCTGGTCGGCGCACGACCAAAGCTGCCTGGTGCTGGCCAAGATCACCCTGCTCGGGCACGGCGTAAGGGCAGCGCGTGAAGGCGACATTTCCCAGGCAGACCTGACGCGCCTGCATGCGCTGGTTGCAGATGACTTGTTGCCCGGGCAGCCGCCCTCGCTTGCACAGCTGCGCCAAACCAGCAGCCGCAGCCCGCTGGCTGTCCATCGGTATGTATTCAGTGACGGGGACCGTGGCTGCCTTTTCGCGCTCCAGGCCGAGGATGGCCGGGTCCTGGCCTACATGCCATGGGCTGGCCGGACGCTCAAGGGTTTCGACTCCGAGCTGGCGTTGGCGGGCTGGTTGCGCGAGCACCTGAAATCGCCAGGCATCTTGCAGGCGTTCGTCGCAGGCGCCCATGGCAACCCAGGTGAAACGTCGGCCAGGGCGCTGATCAAGGTGCACCTGCAAGGCATTGCCGACAGCCATTCGGCGCAAGCGGCCAAGGTTGCACTGACATTTTTCAAGCGCCCGCTGGCTTCGGACCTGTTTCGTTTCCTGTGCGACCAGGCGGCCAGCGAGATGCGCAGCACCGCCCTGATGATGCGCGACAACAGCCGTTTGCGCCGGGCCATGTGCAGCGGTTACCTGTCCGCGTTCCTGGCCATTGCCGGAGGCTTTGCGCCGTTGGGCTGGCCGATGTCGCTGGCGCTGCTGGGTGCCAGCGTCGCCAAGGTGGGGCTGGAGGCTGACGCCGCCGCGCACGCCAGCGACGAGCAATCGCGCAAGCACGCCATGCGCACGGCCATGCTCGAGAGCCTCTACGCCACCTTGAACCTTCTCGACGTCGGCTTCCAGTCGACGTTTGCCAGTCTGGCGTACGAAGCCCCGCCTCATGAAATCGCGTTCGATGTCCAGCGCTGGCAGTCCGCGCAATCGCCCCTGCCAAGCATCGAAGACCTTGAAATCAATACCCTGCTTGCGGGCGAGCCTGGTCAGTCCGGGCTCTTGCGTGGTGTGTATGTCGCACAGGACGGTGCCTGCTCGATTGTGCTCGATGGCCTGTCGTACCGGGTGCGCTACAGCCAGCAATTGTCGGTATGGCTGATCGTGCCGGCAGACAACCCGTTCGCCTTCGCGCCATTGCGCCCGGTGCGCCTGAACGCTGCCGGGGAGTGGGAGCTGTTGCAGCCGCTGAGCCTGGCCGGGGGAGCCCCCTCCGCGGAGCGAGGCCTGCAGAGCAGGACTTCGCTGTTCTGGGACACCTATGCAGTGGTTAACGCCAACCTGTCTCGACGGCTGTCGGCCAAGGCAATGCAGCGCCAGAAGGCACTGCTGAGTGATTGGCCGGTCGCCGAGCTGCAGCGCGGGCAAGCCCCCGATCTGGATGCCAACGGTATCGATTGCGTGAAGGTTGACGGCAGGGCGGAGTACTCCTACCGCTATGGGCGGGAATACTTCAATTCACTGATCGAGTACTACACCAGTGACGAGTCACGGGTGAATGATGTGTTTCGTGTGGGCAACTACAAGTACGGTGACGAAGACGATTTTATCGGCAACCTTGCCGACAGCCTCGATGCGCTGCCCAAGAGCAGCACGCAACGCCTGTATCGCGGTGGCCACTTGTCACGCGGTACCGGCGGGCAGCGCTACCGCGATGGACGGTTGCAGGTCGGTGACGTGCTGGTGAACACCGATCTGTCATCGTTCACGGAAAACCCCTACCTGGCGGCCGAATTCGCCAGTCAGCCATCGGTTCATGCCCCGGCCGGGCTGCCCGGGGTGTTCGATGACAGTTCGGTGCTGTTCGAGTTGCGTGCCGACCATTACCAGAGCGGTACGCCGATCGGCGCCTTTTCACTGTACTGGGATGAGGCCGAGACCGTGTTCCTGCCAGGCAACTACTTTCGCGTAGACCAGCTCGAGCAGATCACCGGCAACCATTACCGGTTCATCCATGTCACCCTCAGCCAGACGGTCAAGCCGGCTTCGGGCACGGTCTACGACCTGCGCACCGGGCAGCCGTTCGACATTGAACTGTACCGTGCGCGGTTCAGGACGCCGGCGCTGGTGGAGCGTTTTTTTCCAGGCCTGTGAACGACCCTCGCGCCGTGGATTGCGCCGCTGCCCCTGCGGCCATCTGGCGGCTCGCTTCGATTGACGCTCCCGGCCCAACCCTCTAACCTTCGCGCGTGTTTCAGGTGCCCTGCCAGCCTCCCGCTGGGCAGGGTGAAACTGGGAAGCCGGTGGGCGCCAGCAAGGCGCGATTCCGGCGCTGCCCCCGCAACGGTAGGTGAGTCGCGGCCGCGCAGGGCCACTGGGTGTGAACACCCGGGAAGGCGCGCAGGCCAGGGTCGAAGGCCCGCTCACGAGCCCGGAGACCGGCCTGGAACTGCCAAACGGCATCACGGAGGGTGATGCGCGGTGCACCGTGGCCCTGGCCATGGCCCCTGCGCGTTCTCCGTCTGCCTGCCTATTACCTGTCGCCGCTGTTCGCGTGGCGCCAGCCTGCGGAGAACCCCTCATGAGCGAAACTACCGAACGCGACGAACGCCACCTGGCGCGCATGCAGCGCAAGAAGGCGGTCATCGACGAGCGCATCGCCAACTCCCCCAACGAATGCGGCCTGCTGCTGGTGCTCACCGGCAACGGCAAGGGCAAGAGCAGCTCGGCCTTCGGCATGCTCGCCCGCGCCCTGGGCCATGGCATGCAGTGCGGTGTGGTGCAGTTCATCAAGGGCCGCAACAGCACCGGCGAGGAGCTGTTCTTCCGCCGCTTCCCCGAGCAGGTGCGCTACCACGTGATGGGCGAGGGCTTCACCTGGGAGACCCAGGACCGCCAGCGCGACATCGCCGCCGCCGAAGCCGCCTGGGCCGTGTCGCGCCAGCTGCTGCAGGACCCGAGCGTGCAGTTCGTGGTGCTCGACGAACTGAACATCGCCCTCAAGCATGGCTACCTCGACCTCGACCAGGTGCTCGGCGACATCCAGGCCCGTCCGCCGATGCAGCACGTGATCGTCACCGGCCGCGCCGCCAAGGAGCAAATGATCGAACTGGCCGACACCGTGACCGAGATGGGCATGCTCAAGCACGCCTTCCAGGCCGGTATCCGCGCGCAGAAGGGCGTCGAACTGTGAGTGAGGCGCGCAGCTGCCCGGCGGTGCTGATCGCCGCCCCCGCTTCCGGCCAGGGCAAGACCACCGTCACCGCGGCCTTGGCCCGCCTGCACCGCAACCTTGGGCGCAAGGTGCGGGTGTTCAAGTGCGGGCCGGACTTTCTCGACCCGATGATCCTCGAACGGGCCAGCGGCGCGCCGGTGTACCAGCTCGACCTGTGGATGATCGGCGCCGAGGAAAGCCGTCGTCTGCTCTGGGAAGCGGCGGCCGATGCCGACCTGATCCTCATCGAAGGGGTGATGGGGCTGTTCGACGGCACCCCGTCCAGCGCCGACCTGGCGCGCCATTTCGGCGTGCCGGTGCTGGCAGTGATCGACGGTACCGCCATGGCCCAGACCTTCGGCGCCCTGGCTCTTGGCCTGGCGCGCTACCAGGCCGACCTGCCGTTCGCCGGCGTGCTGGCCAACCGGGTCGGCAGCCTGCGCCATGCGCAACTGCTCGAAGGCAGCCTGACCGAGGGCCTGCGCTGGTATGGCGGGCTGTCGCGCGAGCGCGGCATCGAGCTGCCCAGCCGCCACCTGGGCCTGGTCCAGGCCAGCGAGCTGAACGATCTGGACGCACGCCTGGACGCCGCCGCCGAGGCGCTGGGCGCCAGCTGCGACGCCAGCTTGCCGCCGCCGGTGAGCTTTGCCGCGCCCGAGCCCCAGTCCACCCAAGCCTCGCTGGCCGGTGTGCGCATCGGCGTGGCAAAGGACGAAGCCTTCGCCTTCACCTACGGCGCCAACCTCGATCTGCTGCGCGAGCAGGGCGCACACCTGGAATTCTTCTCGCCGCTGCACGACTGCGAACTGCCCGCCGTGGACAGCCTGTACCTGCCGGGCGGCTACCCCGAACTGCATCACCACGCTCTGGCTGGCAATGCCGCGATGGTTGAAGCGATCCGCGCCCACCACGCCCAGGGCAAGCCGCTGCTGGCCGAGTGCGGAGGCATGCTTTACCTGCTCGAATCGCTGACCGATGTGGCCGGCGAGCGCGCCGAACTGCTCGGCCTGCTGCCGGGCACGGCGACCATGCAGAAGCGCCTGGCGGCCCTGGCCCTGCAGGCCGTGGAGCTGCCCGAAGGCACTCTGCGCGGGCACACCTACCACCATTCGTTGACCAGTACCGCGCTGGAACCCATTGCCCGCGGCCTCAGCCCCAACGGTGGGCGCGGCAACGAAGCGGTGTACCGCCTGGGCCGGCTGACCGCCTCCTACGTGCACTTCTACTTCCCCTCCAACCCTGACGCGGCGGCGGCGCTGCTGCGGCCATGAGCGAACACGCCTACAGCGACGCCGAACGCGCCGCGATCTACCGGGTCATCGGCGAACGCCGCGACATGCGCCATTTCGCCGGTGGCACGGTGGCGCCCGAGCTGCTCGGCCGCTTGCTGTCCGCCGCGCACCAGGCACCAAGTGTCGGCCTGATGCAGCCTTGGCGGTTCATCCGCATCAGCCAGCGTGAGCTGCGCGGGCGCATCCAGGCGCTGGTCGAAGACGAGCGGGTGCGCACGGCCGAGGCCCTGGGCGAACGCTCCGATGAATTCATGAAACTCAAGGTCGAGGGCATCAGCGACTGCGCCGAGGTGCTGGTGGCGGCACTGATGGATAACCGTGAACCGTACCTGTTCGGCCGCCGCACCTTGCCCGAGATGGACCTGGCCTCGCTGGCCTGCGCCATCCAGAACCTGTGGCTGGCGGCACGCGGCGAGGGGCTGGGGCTGGGCTGGGTGTCGCTGTTCGACCCGCAGGCCCTGGCCGCGCTGCTGGGCATGCCCGCCGGGGCCAAGCCGGTGGCGGTGCTGTGCCTGGGGCCGGTGACCGAGTTCTATGGGCAACCGATGCTGGTGCAGGAAAACTGGGCGCAGGAGCGCCCGTTGAGCGACATGTTGTATGAAAACCAATGGGGAGAACGCCCATGAGCGTGGCCTTGCTGACCGTGGCCGGCGTGGCCCTGGACGCGTTGCTGGGGGAGCCGCGCCGGCGCCACCCGCTGGTGGGCTTCGGCAACCTGGCTGCCGCCCTGGAGCGCCGCCTGAATGCCGGTGGCCGGGGCTGGCGCAGCCATGGTGTGAGCGCCTGGTTCCTGGCCGTGGTGCCGTTGACGCTGGTGGCGCTGATCCTGTCCTGGCTGCCCTATGTCGGCTGGCTGGTGGACGTGCTGGCGCTGTATTGCGCCTTGGGTCTGCGCAGCCTTGGCGAGCACGTGCTGCCGGTGGCCAACGCCTTGCGCCAGGGTGACCTGGAAGCGGCGCGGCGCCGGGTGGGCTACCTGGTCAGCCGGGAAACCCGCGAGCTGGATCAGCCAGCCGTGGCCCGTGCGGCGACCGAGTCGGTGCTGGAAAACGGCAGCGATGCGGTTTTTGCTGCGCTGTTCTGGTTTGTCGTGGCCGGTGCGCCGGGTGTGGTGCTGTACCGCCTGAGCAACACGCTGGATGCCATGTGGGGCTACCGCAACGAACGCTTCGAGCGCTTTGGCTGGTGCGCCGCGCGCATCGACGATGTGCTGAACTATATTCCCGCCAGGTTCGTCGCCCTGACCTACGCGCTGCTCGGCAAGACCCGCCTGGCCCTGGCCTGTTGGCGCAAGCAGGCGCCGCTGTGGGACAGCCCCAACGCCGGCCCGGTGATGGCCGCCGGTGCTGGCGCATTGGGCGTCGAGCTGGGTGGCCCGGCGGTGTACCACGGTGAACTGCATGATCGGCCACGCCTGGGCGAAGGCCCGATGGCCGATGCCGAGGCCATCGAACGTGGCTGGAGCCTGGTGCAGCGTGGCGTATGGCTGTGGCTGCTGCTGATCTGCGTGGGAGCGTATCTGAATGCTTGAGCACGGTGGCCGCCTGCTGCGGGCGGTAAAGCAATACGGAATCGCCCGGGAAGACTGGCTCGACCTGTCCAGCGGCATCGCCCCCTGGCCCTTTGCGATTGCGCCGATCCCGCTGGATGCCTGGGCTCGGCTGCCCGAAACCGAAGATGGCCTGGAAGACGCCGCGCGGCGCTACTACGGCGCCACGCAGCTGCTGCCGGTGGCCGGCTCGCAGGCGGCGATCCAGGCACTGCCAACGCTACGCCCGGCAGGGCGGGTCGGGGTGCTGTCGCCGTGTTATGCCGAGCACCCGCAGACCTGGCAGCGCGCCGGGCATGTGCTGGTCGAACTGGACGAAAGCCAGGTCGAGGCCGAACTCGAGCGCCTCGACGTGCTGGTCCTGGTCAACCCGAACAACCCCACCGGTCACCGGGTAGCGCGCGAGCGCCTGTTGCACTGGCATGCGCGGCTGGCCGAGCGGGGCGGCTGGCTGGTGGTCGACGAAGCCTTCATGGACAACACGCCCGAACACAGCGTCAGCGACTGCGCCGAGCGCCCGGGCCTGATCGTGCTGCGCTCGTTCGGCAAGTTCTTCGGCCTGGCCGGCGTGCGCCTGGGCTGCGTGGTGGCTGAGCTGGCACTGCTGCAGCGCCTGGCCGAGCTGCTCGGGCCCTGGACCGTCAGCGGCCCGACCCGGGTGCTGGCCCAGGCCTGCTTTGCCGACCAGGCTGCGCAGCAGGCGCAGATCGAGCGCTGTGCCCAGGCCAGCCGGCGCCTGGCCGACCTGCTGGCCAGCAGTGGGCTCGCGCCCAGCGGCGGTTGTGACCTGTTCCAGTACGTGCGCAGCGAAAGCGCCAGCGGCCTGCATGATTTTCTCGCCCGTCGCGGCATCCTCGTGCGCCTGTTCACCCAGCCTGCCGCCGTGCGCCTGGGCCTGCCCGCCCGTGCCGAGGACGAACAGCGCCTGGCCCAGGCGCTGACCGACTACCAGAAGGAAACGGCATGACCACCCTCATGGTGCAAGGCACCACTTCCGATGCCGGCAAGAGCACGCTGGTCACCGCCCTGTGCCGCTGGCTGCTGCGCCAGGGTGTCGCGGTGGTGCCGTTCAAACCACAGAACATGGCGCTCAACAGCGCGGTGACCGCCGACGGCGGCGAGATCGGCCGCGCCCAGGCGGTGCAGGCCCAGGCCTGCCGGCTGGCACCGCACACCGACATGAACCCGGTGCTGCTCAAGCCCAACAGCGACACCGGCGCCCAGGTGATCATCCATGGCCGCGCGGTCACCAGCATGAATGCGGTGGCCTATCACGACTACAAGGCCATCGCCATGCAGGCGGTGCTGGCTTCGCACCAACGCCTGAGCGCAGATTACCCGGTGGTGATGGTCGAAGGCGCGGGCTCGCCGGCCGAGATCAACCTGCGCGCCGGCGACATTGCCAACATGGGTTTTGCCGAGGCGGTCGACTGCCCGGTGATCCTGGTCGCCGACATCAACCGGGGCGGGGTGTTCGCCCATCTGGTCGGTACCCTCGAACTGCTGTCGCCGAGCGAACAGGCGCGGGTCAAGGGCTTCGTCATCAATCGCTTCCGCGGCGACATCGCCTTGCTGCAACCGGGCCTGGACTGGCTGGAGCAGCGCACCGGCAAACCGGTGCTCGGCGTGCTGCCGTATGTCACCGACCTGCACCTGGAGGCCGAGGACGGTATCGACGTGCGTCAGGGCGCAAAACAGGCGCACGTGCTCAAGGTGATCGTCCCGGTGCTGCCACGCATCAGCAACCACACCGACTTCGATCCGCTGCGCCTGCACCCGCAGGTCGACCTGCAGTTCATCGGCCCAGGCCAGCCGATCCCGGCGGCCGACCTGATCATCCTGCCCGGCTCGAAAAGCGTGCGCGGCGACCTCGCCCAGTTGCGCGAGCGGGGATGGGACAAGGCCATCGAACGGCACCTGCGCTATGGCGGCAAGCTGATCGGCATTTGCGGCGGGCTGCAGATGCTCGGTCGTGAAGTGCACGACCCGCTTGGGCTGGAGGGCGCCGCAGGTTCCAGCCCGGGGCTGGGCCTGTTCGATTACGCCACGGTGCTCGAAGCCGACAAGCAACTGCGTAACGTGGCCGGCACGCTGCACCTTGAAGCCTCGCCGGTCGCGGGCTACGAGATCCATGCCGGGGTCACCACGGGGCCTGCGCTGGCGCAGCCTGCCGTGCAACTGGCCGATGGCCGCCAGGACGGCGCCATCAGTGCCGACGGGCAAGTGCTCGCCACCTACCTGCACGGCCTGTTCGAAGGCAGCCAGTCGTGCGCCGCACTGTTGCGCTGGGCCGGCCTGGAAACCGTGCAGACCATCGATTACCAGGCCTTGCGCGAACGCGACATCGAGCGCCTGGCCGACCTGGTGGAACAGCACCTGGACACCGCGCACCTGCGCGCCCTGTGTGGAGTCGCCTGACATGCGCAACCTGATCCTCGGCGGTGCCCGTTCCGGCAAGAGCCGCCTGGCCGAACAGTTGGCCAGCGACAGCGGCCTGGCGGTCACCTACATCGCCACCAGCGAGCCACTGGACGCTGAAATGAACCAGCGCGTGCGCCTGCACCGCGAACGTCGGCCCGCCGACTGGGCGCTGATCGAAGAGCCCCTGGCCCTGGCCCGCGTGCTGCAGGCCGAAGCCGCCGAAGGCCGTTGCCTGCTGGTGGATTGCCTGACCCTGTGGCTGACCAACCTGCTGATGCTCGACGACGAACAACGCCTGGCCGCGGAGCGCGATGCGCTGCTCGACTGCCTGGAGCGGTTGCCGGGCACGATCATCCTGGTCAGCAACGAAACCGGCC
Organism: Pseudomonas sp. NPDC089401; assembly: GCF_044749485.1. Taxonomy (NCBI): domain Bacteria; kingdom Pseudomonadati; phylum Pseudomonadota; class Gammaproteobacteria; order Pseudomonadales; family Pseudomonadaceae; genus Pseudomonas; species Pseudomonas sp. NPDC089401. The sequence continues at coordinate 75,980 of NZ_JBIVIA010000001.1, forward strand.
TGGGCGTGGTGCCCATGGGCGAGCTGACCCGGCGTTACGTCGACCTGGCCGGCTGGCTGCACCAGGCCGTCGCCGAACGTTGCCAGCGCGTGGTGCTGACCGTCGCCGGCCTTCCTCTCATGCTCAAAGGACCCGCTCTATGAACGCTGCCTGGTGGCTCGACGCCTGCCAACCCCTCGACAACGCCGCCATGGACCAGGCCCGCGCCCGTCAGCAGCAGCTGACCAAACCTGCCGGTTCGCTCGGCCAGCTGGAGGGCCTGGCGGTGCAGCTGGCCGGCCTGCAGGGCTGCGAGCGGCCGAGCCTGGATCAGGTCGCCATCACGATCTTCGCCGGTGACCACGGTGTGGTCGAAGAGGGCATCTCGGCCTATCCGCAGGCGGTGACCGGGCAGATGCTGCGCAACTTCGTCGGCGGCGGCGCGGCGATCAGCGTGCTGGCGCGCCAGCTGCAGGCCAGCCTGGAAGTGGTCGACCTGGGCACCATCGACCCGGAGCTGGAGCTGCCAGGGGTACGCCACCTGCGCCTGGGGGCCGGGACCGCCAACTTCGCCCGTCAGCCGGCGATGACCGAGCCCCAGTTGCAGGCGGCCTTGCAGGCGGGGCGTGACACCGCCTTGCGGGCCAAGGCCAACGCTGCCCAACTGTTCATCGGCGGCGAAATGGGCATCGGCAACACCTCGGCCGCCGCCGCCCTGGCCAGCACCCTGCTGGGCTGCCCGGCCCGCGAGCTGAGCGGCCCGGGCACCGGCCTGGACACGGCCGGCGTACGCCACAAGGCCGAGGTGATCGAGCGTGCTTTGGTGTTGCACGGGCTGCAGGCCGACGACCCGTTGCGCGCGCTGGCCTGTGTCGGCGGCTTCGAGATCGCCGCGCTGGCGGGTGCCTACCTGGCGTGTGCCCAGCAAGGGATCGCGGTTTTGGTGGATGGCTTCATCTGCAGCGTCGCTGCGCTGCTGGCGGTGCGCCTGAACCCGCAAGCGCGTGGCTGGCTGCTGTTCGCCCACCAGGGCGCCGAACCCGGGCACAAGGCCCTGTTGGCGGCGCTGCAGGCCGAGCCGTTGCTGGCCCTGGGCCTGCGCCTGGGCGAGGGCAGTGGTGCCGCCCTCGCCGTGCCGCTGCTGCGCCTGGCGTGTGCGCTGCACGGGCAGATGGCGACCTTCGCCGAAGCCGCGGTGGCGGATCGTCCGGCATGATCCTCGACCTGCTGCGCCACGGCGAAACCGAGCAGGGCGGCGGCTTGCGCGGCAGCCTCGATGACGCCCTGACCGACAAGGGCTGGGCGCAGATGCGTGACGCCGTGGCGGGGGCTGGCCCGTGGGATGTGCTGGTCAGTTCGCCCTTGCAGCGCTGTGCGCGCTTTGCCGAAACGCTGGGCCTGCCCGTGCAACTGGAGGCCGATCTGCAAGAGCTGCATTTCGGCGAATGGGAAGGGCGCAGCGCGTTGCAGATCATGCAGACCCAGGCCGACGAACTGGGGCGGTTCTGGGCGGACCCTTACGGCTTCACGCCGCCGGGTGGCGAGCCTGTCAGCGCCTTCGCCGAGCGGGTATTTGGCGCTGTCGAGCGCTTGCAGCGAGCGCATGCCGGCAAGCGCGTGCTGCTGGTCAGCCACGGCGGCGTCATGCGCCTGCTGCTGGCGCACGCCCGTGGCTTGCCAAGAGAGCAGCTGCTGCAGGTCGAAGTCGGCCACGGTGCCTTGCTGCGTCTGCTGGTGGGTCCGCACGGCAGCCTGGCCGAGGAGGCTTGAGATGTTGCCGTTGTGGATCGCCCTGCAATTTCTCAGCAGCCTGCCGGTGAGCTTGCCGGGCATGCCCGAGCCACGGGACCTGGGGCGTTCGCTGTTGTGCTACCCGCTGGTGGGCCTGTTGTTCGGGCTGTTGCTGTGGCTGGCCAGCCAACTGCTGCAAGGTACGCCGGCACCCTTGCACGCGGCGTTGCTGCTGGCGCTGTGGGTGATGCTCAGCGGGGCGCTGCACCTGGACGGCCTGGCCGACAGTGCCGATGCCTGGCTGGGTGGGTTCGGCGACCGTGAGCGCACCTTGCAGATCATGAAGGACCCGCGCAGCGGGCCGATCGCCGTGGTCACCCTGGTCCTGGTGTTGCTGCTCAAGTTCTGTGCGTTGTGGGTGCTGGTCGAGCGGGGCGCGGGTGCCGAGTTGATGCTGGCGCCGGTCGTGGGGCGGGTGGCGATGCTGGGGCTGTTCCTGGGCACGCCCTATGTGCGCAAGGGCGGGCTGGGGCAGGCGTTGGCCGAGCATCTGCCGCGCCGGGCGGCAGGCTGGGTGCTGCTGGTCAGTGTGGTGCTTTGCCTGGCGCTGGCTGGCGGGCATGGGCTGTGGCCGCTGGTGGTGGCGTTTGCTGTGTTCTGCTGGTTGCGACGCAAGATGTGCCAGCGACTGGGCGGGACCACCGGAGACACGGCTGGGGCACTGCTGGAGTTGCTGGAGCTTGCCGTGGTGCTTTGCCTGGCGCTGGCTGCCTGAGCCGTTGGCCTCTTCGCGGCGCTTCGGCGCCTCGATGAACCCGCTACCACAGGGATACCACCGGCAATCTTCTGCAATGGATGAAACCTGCGCGCTCCAGGCACCGGGCGTATCCTCGGCCTCCTTCCCCCAAGGCCTTGGAGGCCGCAATGCTCCACTGGATCCTCGCCGGGTTGCTGGCATTCCTGACCCTGCCAGCCACCGCCGCCGACCTCATCGACTTCTGGAACACCCCTCGCCACGGCGGCAACAGTTTCAACCGCCTGCCGCCCGATCAGGCTTACTTCGAGGCCCTGCGCGGTTACGGCGCCACCTGGGTGCGGCTGTCCTACGACAAGTGGCAGCCTGCCCAGCGTGACTTCCTGCTGGGCGATGCCGATCACTACCGGGGCCTGCCGAAAACCGACCTGCAAACGCTGCGCAGCACGCTCGACCGCGCCCACCAGGCCGGCCTCAAGGTCGTCATCACGCCGTTGTCCCTGCCGGGCATGCGCTGGTCACAAAACAACCAGGGCCAGTTCGACGATCGCCTGTGGCAAGACAAGCACTATTGGGCCCAGGCCGCCGATTTCTGGCGCGACCTGGCCCTGGAGCTGAAGGACCACCCCGCCATCGCCGCCTACAACCTGATCAACGAGCCGGCCCCGGAAAAGCGCGGCGGCCTCGCCGAACATGCGCCGCTACAGCAGATGCAGCAGTGGTATGACGATCAGCAGGGCACTGCCCGAGACCTGCCGGCGCTGTACCGGCAATTGGTCAGTGCGATCCGCGAGGTGGATGCGCATACCCCGGTCATGCTCGATGCCGGCTGGTACGCCGCTGCCGATGCCTTGAGTTACTGGCCAAGGCCAGTGGCCGATGAGCGCGTGCTGTACAGCGTGCACATGTACGAACCCTACGCGGCTACCAGCGGCCCGAACATGAACCGCAAGCAGCCCTTGGCCTACCCGGGGCCGGTGCCGTTCGCGGGGCAATCCGAGCACTGGGATGGCCAGCGCGTCGAGCAGTACCTGAGCCAGCCGCTGGCCTGGATGGCGGCAATGAAGTTGCCGCGTTCGCGGCTGGTTGTCGGCGAGCTCGGTTGCATGCGTCGGCTGCCTGGCTGTGGTCAGTATCTGGAGGATGTCCTCGGCGTACTGGACCGCAATCAGCTGCATTGGGCCTTCTACAGCTTCCGTGAGGACAGCTGGGACGGCATGGACTACGAGCTGGGGTCGGCGAAGGTGCCCTGGCGTTACTGGCAGGCGATCGAGCAGGGCGCTGCGGACCCGATTGCGCGCAAGCCGACCCCCGAATTCGAGCCGATCAGTCGTCGCCTGGCACAGTGAAACTTCTTGCAACAATCTGGGTGCGGGTATATACACGTATTCATGTTGACCAGTGAATGCATCTGCACCCACCTGCGTCGCGCCGCCCGCGGGGTGAGCCGGCATTACGACGAGGCCCTGGCTGGCTTCGGCATCAATGTCGCGCAGTTTTCCCTGTTGCGCCATCTGCAGCGGCTCGACCGCCCCAGCATCACCGCCCTTGCCGAGGCCATGGGCCTCGAGCGCAGCACGCTTGGCCGCAACCTGCGGGTACTGGAGGCCGAAGGCCTGGTGGCGCTGGCCGACGGTGACGATCAGCGCAACCGTGTGGTGCTGCTTACCGAGGCGGGAGCGGCGCGCGTGCAAGCGGCCCATCCGGCCTGGGAGCAGGCTCAGTTGTCGTTGGTGGAGCAGTTGGGCGAAGGGCAGCGCGATGAATTGGTGCGTTTGCTGGAGCGTCTGGCCTGACCCGGAACAATTAGAAGCGGGTATATACCCGCTTGACCTTGCGATGTGCTGGAGATAACGACAATGACTTCGGTGTGGCGAACCAGTGGGTGGGTGTTGGTGGGGGCGGCGTTGATCCTGGCGCTGTCTTTGGGCGTTCGGCACGGCTTCGGCCTGTTCCTGGCGCCGATGAGCGCCGATTTTGGCTGGGGCCGCGAAGTGTTTGCCTTTGCCATCGCTCTGCAGAACCTGATCTGGGGCCTGGCCCAGCCCTTCGCCGGTGCGCTGGCTGACCGCCTTGGCGCGGCCCGGGTGGTGATCCTCGGTGGCATCCTGTACGCCGCCGGCCTGTTGCTCATGAGCCACGCCGATTCGGCCTGGTCGTTGTCGCTGAGCGCCGGCCTGCTGATCGGTATCGGCCTGTCCGGTACCTCGTTCTCGGTCATTCTTGGAGTGGTCGGCCGTGCCGTTCCCGCCGAGAAGCGCAGCATGGCCATGGGGATCGCCAGCGCGGCGGGTTCCTTCGGCCAGTTCGCCATGTTGCCCGGCACCCTCGGCCTCATCGAGTGGCTCGGCTGGTCGGCTGCCTTGTTGGTGCTGGGTTTGCTGGTGGCGCTGATCGTTCCTTTCGTCGGCCTGTTGCGTGACCGTCCGCTGCCGAGCCATGGCGCAGAGCAGACGCTGGGCCAGGCACTGCATGAGGCTTGTTCGCACTCCGGCTTCTGGTTGCTGGCGCTGGGTTTTTTCGTCTGTGGTTTCCAGGTGGTTTTCATCGGCGTGCACCTGCCTGCCTACCTGGTTGACCAGCACCTGCCCGCGACCACCGGTACCACTGTGCTGGCGCTGGTCGGGCTGTTCAATATCGTCGGTACCTACACTGCGGGCTGGCTGGGTGGGCGCATGTCCAAGCCGCGCCTGCTGACCGCACTGTACCTGCTGCGGGCGGTGGTGATCGTGCTGTTCCTGTGGGCGCCGGTGAGTCAGTACAGCGCCTACCTGTTCGGCATTGCCATGGGGCTGCTGTGGTTGTCCACCGTCCCCTTGACCAACGGTACGGTGGCCACGCTGTTCGGTGTGCGCAACCTGTCCATGCTCGGCGGCATCGTGTTCCTGTTCCACCAGTTGGGCGCTTTCCTGGGCGGTTGGTTGGGCGGGGTGGTGTACGACCGCACTGGCAATTACGACCTGGTCTGGCAGATCTCGATCCTGCTCAGCCTGTTGGCGGCGGCGCTCAACTGGCCGGTGCGCGAAAGCCCGGTCGCCCGTTTGCAGGCCAAGGCGGCATGAACCGTTACCTGGCTCGCGGCCTGTTGACCGTGGCGGCCGCGCTGCTGTTGGCGCTGGCGTGGTGGGGTTGGCACAAGGGCGGGCTGGCTTTGATGCAACTGGGCATGAGCCTTTGTTAGGCGCTACCCTGCAAGTTCACCGATTGTCTTGCGGGAGTAATCTTTGATGCGTGCTCAATGGCTGACGTTGCCGTTCCTGGCTGTAATGGCCGCCACTTCGACCTGGGCGGCCGACTGCCCGGCGCTGTTGCAGGGCAGCTTGCCCAAGTTGCAGGGCAAGGAGCAGATCGACCTGTGCCAGCGCTTTGGCGGCAAGCCGCTGGTGGTGGTCAACACCGCGAGCTACTGCGGTTTTGCGCCGCAGTTCGACGGCCTGGAGGCGACCTTCAAGGAATACCACGAGCAGGGCCTGGAGATGCTGGGCGTGCCGTCCAATGACTTCAAGCAGGAAGATGCCGACAGCGAGAAGACCGCCAAGGTCTGCTATGCCAACTACGGTGTGACCTTCACCATGACCAAGGCGCAGGCGGTGCGGGGCAAGGATGCGATACCGCTGTTCGTCGAGCTGGCGAAACAGAGCAGTGCGCCGAAGTGGAATTTCTACAAGTACGTGGTGGATCGCCAGGGCAAGGTGGTGGGCAATTTCTCCAGCCTGACCAAGCCTGATGACCCGGCGTTCAGGGAAGCAATCGAGAAGGCGATCGCCTCGCACCCGTAGTGCTACGGCAGTTGATTGCTCTTGCTCTTGCTCTTGCTCTTGCTCTTGCTCTGCTTTTGCTTCTAAGCGCGCGATAGTTCAGGCGCCGCAGAGTGCGACTTCAGGAGGCCTCGCTCCGGCGTCCTCCGGGCCCGCGCGGCCTACGACTTGCTGCGCAAGTCTACATCTCGCGCCTTCGGCTACGCCGAAGGGGTGCTACGCACCCTGGCCCTCCAGACGCCTGCGCTCGGCCTCCTGAAGTCGCACTCTGCAGCGCCTGAACTATCGCGCGCTTAGAAGCAAGATCAAAAGCCAAAGCCAAAGCCAAAGCCAAAGCCAAAGCCAGAGAGAAAAGGGGAGGGGGCTCAGTGCGGATGCACCGTGATGGCCACCAGCTTCAGTACCACCGGCCTCACCATCAGCACGCAGACGAATGCCACCGGCATCGCCAATTGGTAAGCCTTCAGCACATTGCTCAGGTACTCCGGGTTCACTCCGGCGTTGGCCGCCGTGATCACGAAGCACATCAACAAGGCCATGATCGACGACATGTAGAACGCAAAGACGTAGGGCGTGGCACCGGGCCGTAACTTGCGCCGGCTGCGCGTCTGGGACAGGTTGCTCATGTGAACTCCTGGAAAATGGCTGGAACCGCAGGTTAACAACCTCCCACACCTGCGCTGTAGACCATGGATGATGAGTTCTTTATAAAGAGATTCTTACGAATCCCAAGGCGCTTCCATGGACCTGCTCAACGGCATCCGCAGTTTCATCAAGGTGGTGGAAGCCGGCAGCATCGCCGCCGGTGCCCGCAACCTCGGCATCAGCCCGGCAGCCGTCAGCCAGAACCTCGCCCGCCTCGAAAATCACCTTCAGGTGCGCCTGCTCAGCCGCACCACCCGCAGCATGGCGTTGACGCCTGCCGGAAGCCAATACTACGAGCGCGTCAGGCACATCGAGCGCGACCTGATGCTGGCCGAGCAGGCGCTCGCCACCCCCGACAGCCAGCCCCAGGGCCGCCTGTGCATCGCCTCGACCTCGGCGTTTGGCCGCCATGTGCTGGCGCCGCTGATCCCCGCCTTCAGTGCCCGTTATCCGCTGCTTTCGATAGAGTTGGTAACGACTGATCGCAAGGTCAACCACGCCCGCGAAGACGTCGACGTCAGCCTGCGCATCGCCCCGCAGCTCGACGACCAACTGCTGGCACGGCATATCGCGCGCATCCCGTTCATGTGCTGCGCATCGCCCGGCTACCTCGCCAGCGCAGGCCTGCCGGCCACGCCTGAAGCACTACGCGAGCACCGCTGCCTGGTGTTCCGCTACCCAGTGGATGGCCGCTTCCTGCGCTGGGGCTTCGTTCGCGACGGGCTGCGTTTCGAGGCCGAATTCGGCACGGTGCTGATCAGTGACGACATCGACGCCCTGACCCAGATGGCGCTGCACGACGGCGGCATTACCCGGCTCGCCGAGTTCATTGTCAGGCCGCACCTGGCCTCCGGCGCGCTGGTGCCGCTGTTCGAGTACAGCGACAGCGGCCAGGCCTACGCCCAGACCGAGCCGATGGACATCTACCTGTGCCTGGCCGATCGCTTTGCCATGACCGCAAAGGTGCGTGCGTTCATGGATTACCTGCGCGAAGCGTTGGGCGACAGCTGGCAGGTGCAGGCATGAAAAAACCGCCACGAGGGCGGTTTCTTGATGCTGCGGGTACGAATCAGAAGCGGTAGGTGAGCGAAGCGCCCAGGCCGTGTGCCTTGTTCTCGTACTTGGCTTGGTAGGTGCCTTTGGTGGAGCTGGCCAGATTTACCTTGGTGTCCTCTTCCCACAGGTAGGAGTAGGCCACGTCGATGGTCATGTCGTCGCTGGGGCTCCAGCCCGCACCGAAACTGACTGCCTTGCGATCACCCGTAGGGATGCGCGGCGAGCGGTTTTCGTTGTTGGTTGGCGATTGGTCGACGGAGAAGCCGGCACGCAGTACCCACTCCTTGTTGACCTTGTAGGACGCGCCGATGGCATGTGCCCAGGTATCGTGCCAGTTCTGCTCCTCGGAAATCGTGCCGAACTGCGCGGCCAGCGGGGCAGGGACATCGTTCTGCACGGTGATGTCTTTCAGGCGGCTCCAGCGGGTCCAGGTGCTGCCGGCATACAAGGTCCAGTTGTCGTCCAGTTCATGGGTGATGGACAGGTCGACCGATTCCGGGGTCTTGATTTTCAGGGTGGCGTCGAACTTGCTGCCGCTGAATGGCCCGATCAGCGGAGTGCTGACACGGGTCTTGCCTTCCAGCTTGTAGTCGACCATCGAGTGATAGGTCAGGCCGACCCGCGTGTGGTCGGTGGCCTGCACCAGGATACCGATGTTGTAGCCAACGGCAGTGTCGTCACCCTTGATCTTCACTTCGCCATCGGTGCCGCCCAGCGCGCGCGGGGTAGGCAGGTTGGAGCCCAGCTCACCCTTGATGCGGTTGAAGGTCGGGCCGAAACCGATGGACACCTTGTCATTGAAGGCGTAGCTGACGGTAGGCTGGAACGTGATGACTTCGACGTGGCTCTTCTTGCCCCAGTAACGAGCGGCATCGCCATTGCCATAATCCGTCACCAGGCCGAACGGTACGTAGACACCGAAGCCGACGCTCCAGTTGTCATCGAGCGGCTTGACGTAGTAGCCCATCGGTACGCCGACCGTAGGCACCATGTCGCCGTCGGTTTCTCCCCCGAGATTGCTGCCAGGGCCCGAGATGTCGGTCTTGGCGATCACGGCAGCGCCCCCCACGGTGACCTGCTGGCGTTTCAGGCGGGACATGCCCGCCGGGTTGCCATAGACCGTGCTGGCATCATCGGCAGCGGAAGAACGACCCGCGAAACCTGTCCCCATGCCGCTGATGCTTTGTTCGTTGAGGGCGAAACCTGCAGCGAACAGTTGGCTGGATGCCAGGGCAACGGCTACGCCGAGGGAGGTTTTGAGCATTGCTTTTTTCATTATTAGAAACTCCTTGGGATCTCCGGGGCGAAAAGCTACCAACAAATCACGCGCCGCGCTATAGGCTGTATCACAGGAGATAGAGCGGTTTTGTAGGACAATCCGACCAAAAAGTCCGTTTTTCCGGGAATGCTGTGGGACGAATCTTAGGAGGCTTGTGGCATTTTGTGATCTATGCACGAATGCCAGGCTTGAGTGAAGTCGCGCAGGCGACCTTGGGGGTGAAAAATCTGCCGCCAGATACGCGCCAGGCCGAGCAGGTCGTCCGCGGCAGGCAGGGGCGTGGCTTGTTCTTCGATGAGCATCCAGGCAATGGCGGTGGCGTAGCGCAGGTTGACCGCAAGCTCCAGGTGCGGGCCGCCAAGGAACGCGTGCTGGCTGGCCAGGCCGCGTACCAGGCTGGCCAGCTCCGGATCACGGGCGAGAAAGTCGTCCCAGACCGCCTGGTGGCGGTGTTCGCCGATGCGGTACAGGCCATGGCCACGACGATCATGCAGGGCCGAACCGAGCGCTGACTGGCTGGCCGCGATGCCCAGCAACAGGGCCTCGGCACTGGCGCAGTGTCGGTTCAGGTAGACCAGGGTCGGTCGGATCACATACAGACACAATTCATTCGCCGCGATACCCATGATGCCCTCGAGCAGTAAGAGGCCGACGGGCGCTGGAGCTTGGCAGCTGGTGATTGGTCAGGCCCGCCGGAAGCGGCAAGTACCGCTCGAGTTGAAGTGTAGTGTGATAATCGTGGTGTAAAGGGCTGTTTTTAAATCGATTGCTGCCAGTCGTTCGGCGCTATATGCCGTGCGGCAATTAGGCCAAGAACGATCAGGCAGCGTGCAGCAGGTGCCATTCAGTAGCTGAATACCCCGGTATTCGCCGCTCACGCGGTGAGCGACTGGCGGGTCCGGGCGATGACGGCCTGCAGCGGTTCGGAGCGGCTGTACTGTTCTGGGTACAGGCGTTCGGTGTGGCAGGCGATGCCGTGCTCGTCCACCAGGGTGAAGCTGAAGCTGCCCTTGCGCGGGGCGACGATAAGGCACTTCAACGGCGAGAAGGCCTGGGAGAGGGTGCCAATGGCAGCCTGAATTTGATGATGAGTTTGCATATTGTTGGAGGTTCCTGCTTTAAACACGGGGGATATGATCCGTGCATGATAGAAACGTTCCAGTGACGCCTTTATTAAGGGGCGAACGAACCTGACTGGAACAAAGCAGCCAGAGGGAGCGCAATCAAAGGTGGGCGCTTGGGCTGACTGGTAGGTACTTCAGAAGGCAGGCAGCACGCCGGGGCCAAGGTTCTAGGCCGTCGGGGTTGAATCCTGATCAATCTTCAGGGTGATTCGTGCAGGGCAGCTTTGGGCTGGCGAGGGAATCATCGAGGGGGCCGGTCCTGGTTTCAGCAGCGCTCGCTCGGGAGAGCGATGGGGCTGCAAGGACGCTTTTGGCCAGAATTGACTTTCAGCTTGGGTACTAACGCCGTGCACCTTACAGAACACAGGTGGAGATTGCAAGTTTTTCTGCGTTCGTTCAGGGAAGCCGAGCAGTATGGCGCTTCTTTCGCGTCTTGGGAAGAGGGGGCGAATGGCCCGCAATCCCATGGATGTTCCGATTTCGTGCAGCCAAACGCAGGTTTTCGGTGCACTTGTTCACATTGGAGGCACGACGTGTAACAGGCCGGCAACAGCTCGCCTCAAGCTCGCCAATGCCTTGACTGGCCAGTTAAGTCAATGAAAAAAAACACTTATTTTGGCTGGTGAAAAAATCGTCAGTTTGACTGTAGCCCCCATTTCATGGGGGTTTGCGGGTGCCTTGAAGGGGTTGTCCACTGAGTTATCCACAGGAACTGTGGATTGTCCCAGGCGCTTGCTCTAGCACGGGCGTGCCAGCAGCCCTGAGAACTGTCCGACAATCGAGAGGCACCTGCCGACCCGCCAGTCATGCGCCGGCAAACGTCAAGAAAATATCGTTGAAAAAAATTTCAGTCCTTGGCAAATCGGCAGGCCATGCACTGAAAAAAGGAGTAGAGTGGCGCGCTTTTCGCGTTGTCGTCCCTGTTCGCTCATGAAGTTTCGCAGTAAACAACTCGCCAGCCCCGCTGCCCTGTCGTCAGCCCCGCAACCCCGACGTTTTTCCCTCAAAGTGGCGCTCTGGCTGCTCGATAACCCGCGCCTGAGCGACAAGCCCCAGGTCAAGCACCTGGCCGGGCGCCTGCTCAAGCAGCCGGCGCGCGAAGGCGTGGTGGTGGCGCAGAGCCGCCTGGGCCAGATGCTCTGCCGCGAGTGTGGCAATGCCCGTGACCGGCGCATCGGCCACGAACTGCTGCGCCAGGCGGCGCGGGCAGGGGACCGGCCGGCGCAACTGGAATATGCGCGGCTGTTCCAGGCCGAGCAGCCGGAACGGGCGCCTGATCCGGCAGACTGATAAGCTGCACTCAACTTGCAATAGCGTGATCGGGGTAAGCATGGCAGTGGATCTGACCAGCATTCTGCTGGGCTTGGTGGCAGGCGCCGTGCCTTGCCTGGGTTGGGTCATGCACGTACAGCGCCGCCATGGCGCCCGGCAGGGCGAGCAGGCCCTGCTCGAAGAGCGCTTGAGCAGCGCGCAACTGGCCCAGGCTGGGCTGCAGGCGCAGCTCGATGCCAGCCGCGACGAGGTCAGCGACCTCAGTGAAGCCAACACCGTCAAGCAGGCCCAGCTCGCCGCCCAGGGCCGCGAGCTGGAACTGCTGCAGATCGACCGTGACAACGCCCGCGATGCCGCCCACGCCTGGCACCTGGAACGCGCCAGCCGCGAAGCCGAACTGCGCCGCCTGGAAGCCCAGGCCGCACGCCTGGAGGCTGAGCTGCGCGAGCAGCAGGACAGCCACCAGCAGCGCCTGGAAGACCTGCAGGAGGCCCGTGACACCCTGCGCGCCCAGTTCGCCGACCTGGCCACCAAGATCTTCGACGAGCGCGAGCAGCGCTTCGCCCAGACCAGCCAGCAGCACCTGGGCCAGTTGCTCGACCCGCTCAAGGAGCGCATCCAGGCATTCGAGAAGCGTGTCGAGGAAAGCTACCAGCAGGAGGCCCGCGAGCGCTTCTCGCTGGGCAAGGAGCTGGAGCGCCTGCAACAGCTCAACCTGCGCCTGTCCGACGAAGCCACCAACCTCACCCAGGCCCTCAAGGGCCAGAAGACCCAGGGCAACTGGGGCGAACTGATCCTGGAGCGGGTGCTGGAGCATGCGGGCCTGGAGAAGGGCCGCGAATACCAGACCCAGGTCAGCCTCAAGAGCGCCGATGGCGAGCGCTTCCAGCCCGACGTGCTGATCATGCTGCCCGGCGACAAGCAGGTGGTGGTCGATGCCAAGGTCAGCCTCACCGCCTACCAGCAGTACGTCGGCAGCAATGACGAAGCTGCCCTCAAGCAGCATGTGCAGTCGCTGCGCAGCCACGTCAAAGGCCTCTCGAGCAAGGACTACAACCGCCTCGAGGGCCTGCACAGCCTGGATTTCGTGCTGCTCTTCGTGCCCATCGAGGCGGCCTTCTCGGCAGCCCTGCAGGCCGAGCCGAACCTGTTCCAGGAAGCCTTCGACCGGCAGATCGTGATCGTCAGCCCGACCACCTTGCTAGCCACCCTGCGGGTCATCGACAGCCTGTGGAAGCAGGAGCGCCAGGGCCAGAACGCCCGCGAGATCGCCGAGCGCGCCGGCTGGCTGTACGACAAGTTCGTGCTGTTCATCCAGGACCTGGACGAGCTCGGCAACCGTCTGCAGCAGGTCGACAAGGCCTACGCCGCCGCGCGCAACAAGCTGTGCGAAGGGCGTGGCAACCTGGTCAGCCGCAGCGAACAGCTCAAGCTGCTCGGTGCCCGCGCCAGCAAGAGCCTGCCGGCCGAGCTGCTGGAGCGGGCCCTGAGCGACGAGGCAATGGCCGCTCAGGCGGTTACTGAACCAGGCTCAGATGGCGATTGAGCAGGGCGCGCAGGGCCGCTGGCTTGACCGGCTTGGCCAGGTAGTCCAGGCCCGCGGCGTGCACGGTGGCCAGGGTTTCCTTGCTGCCGTCGGCGCTGATCACCACCCCCGGCACCGGTTCGCCCAGCCGCGCGCGTAGCCAGCCCATCAGCCCGGTACCGGTTTCGCCGTCGTCCAGGTGGAAATCCACCAGCGCCAGGTGCGGGCGCATGCCCTCGGCCAGCAAGGCTTCGCATTCGGCGCGGTTGCGCGCCGTCCACACCTGGCAGCCCCAGCGGCTGAGCAGGCTGTTCATGCCGATCAGGATGCTGTCTTCGTTGTCCACGCACAGCACCTGCAGCCCGGCCAGTGGCTGGCTGGCCTGCTCCACGGGGGCGCTCGGCGCCGCCACGGCCTGGCGGGCGATCGGCACATTGACGCGGAACACCGTGCCCTTGCCGGGCCAGGAGCGCACTTGCAGGGTGTGGCCGAGTACCCGGCACAGGCCGTCGGCGATCGCCAGGCCCAGGCCGAGGCCTTTTTCGGCGCGGGTCTGGTGGCTGTCCAGGCGCTTGAACTCCTGGAAGATCACCTGCAGCTTGTCGTCGGCGATGCCCGGGCCGCGGTCCCAGACCTCCAGCCACAGGTGCTCGCCCTGGCGACGCACGCCCAGCAGGATAGGGCTCTTGCCGTAGCGCAGGGCATTGGTGAGGAAGTTCTGCAGCACCCGGCGCAGCAGCTTCATGTCGCTGTCGACCCGCAGGTGGCTGCCGCGCAGGCGGAACTCCAGGCCTTTTTCAGCGGCCAGCACCTTGAACTCGGCGCCGAGGGTGTCGAACAGTTCGTTGAGGGCGAACGGCTTGGCATCGGGGGTGATCTTGCCGTTTTCCAGGCGCGAGATGTCCAGCAGGTCACTGATCAGTTCTTCGGCCGAACGCAGCGAGCTGTCCATGTGCTGCACCAGCTGCTGGGCCTCCTGGTTCATGCCCTCGGCCTGTTGCGACAGGGCGGCGGAGAACAGCCGCGCGGCGTTCAGTGGCTGCATCAAATCGTGGCTGACGGCGGCGAGGAAGCGGGTCTTGGACTTGCTCACCGCCTCGGCCTGGCTCTTGGCTTCCGATAATGCCTGGTTGAGCTGCGACAACTCGTGGGTGCGTTCGGCCACGCGCTGTTCCAGCCCTTCGTTGGAGTCGCGCAGGGCCTGCTCGGCTTCGCGGAACGGGGTGATGTCGGTGAAGCTCATGACGAAGCCGCCGCCGGGCATCGGGTTGCCGATCAGCTCGATCACCCGGCCATTGGGGAACAGCCGCTCGGAGGAGTGCGCGCGGCCCTGGCGCATCCAGTGCAGGCGCCGGGCCACGTGGACTTGCGCCTCGCCCGGGCCGCACAGGCCGCGTTCGGCGTTGTAGCGGATGATGTCGGCGATCGGCCGGCCGACGCTGATCAGCCCGTCGGGGTAGTTGAACAGTTCCAGGTAACGGCGGTTCCAGGCCACCAGGTGCAGGTTCTGGTCGACCACGCTGATGCCCTGGTTGATGTTCTCGATGGCTCCTTGCAGCAGCGCGCGGTTGAACTGCAGCACCTCGCTGGCCTCGTCGGCGATGCGCACCACGTCCTCGAGCTGCATGTCGCGGCCCTCGATGGCGGCCTTGACCACGGCGCGGGTCGAGGAGCTGCCGAGCACGCCGGCGAGCAGGCGCTCGGTGTGCTCGATCCAGTCGCCGTCGGCGTTCTGGTTGGGGTTGAAGCCCTTGCCCTGGCGGTAGGCGAAGCGGATGAAGCTCTGCCGCGCGCGCTCCTCGCCGACGAAGCGCGAGGCCAGGTTCAGCAGGTCGTCGATCTGTACCGCCAGCAGCGGCTTGCTGCTGGGCCGGGCGCTGGTCTGCTGGCCGATGAAGCGGCCCGCCTGCCAGTGTTCCGACACGCGGGTGCGCGACAGCATCGACACCCACACGAACAGGGTGAAGTTGCCCGCCAGCGACAGCACCACGCCCTGGGTCAGGGGCGTGATCGGCAGGTCCAGCGGGTTGCCGTGCAGCCAGGCCAGGCCCGGGAACAGCGCCAGCGATACGCCCAGGCTGTGGGCGATGATCGGCAGCACCAGGGTGTAGAACCACAGGAAGATGCCTGCCGCGAGGCCGGCGAACACGCCGCGGCGGTTGGCCTGCTTCCAGTACAGCGCGCCGAGCATCGCTGGGGTCAGCTGGGTGACGGCGGCGAAGGCGATCTGGCCGATGGTCGCCAGGCTCGCGGTGGAGCCGAGCAGGCGGTAGCTGACGTAGGCCAGCAGCAGGATCACCACGATGGTCACCCGGCGCACCGAGAGCATCCAGTGGCGGAACGCCTCGAACGGCCGCTCGGCGTTGTTGCGACGCAGCAGCCAGGGCAGCAGCATGTCGTTGGAGACCATGGTCGACAGCGCCACGGCCTCGACGATGACCATCCCGGTGGCCGCCGAAGCGCCGCCGATGAAGGCCAGCAGCGCCAGGCTCGGGTGCGCCTCGGCCAGTGGCAGGCTGATGACGAAGGAGTCGGAGATCACCGTGCCGGGCAACAGCATCTGCCCGGCCAGGGCGATCGGCACCACGAACAGCGCGGCCAGCGCCAGGTACAGCGGAAACACCCAGCGTGCCAGGCGCATGTCCTGGGATTCGATGTTCTCCACCACGGTGACGTGGAACTGCCGCGGCAGGCAGATGATCGCCATCATCGCCACGGCGGTCTGTACCACCATCGACGGCCAGTTGATGGTCTCCTGCCAGTAGCTGTCCAGGTGCACCGATTGGCGCGCCTGGGTGAACAGGTCGTCGAAGCCGTCGTACAGGTTGAAGACGATGAACACGCCCACGGCGAGGAACGCCAGCAGCTTGATCAGCGATTCGAAGGCGATCGCCAGGACCATGCCGCGGTGGTGTTCGGTAACGTCCAGGCTGCGCGTGCCGAACACGATGGCGAACAGCGCCAGCACCAGCGACACCACCAGCGCGGTGTCCTGCACGCGGGTGCCGGTGGCATCGGCATTGGCGCCGATCAGCAGGTTGACGCCGAGCACGATACCCTTGAGCTGCAGGGCGATGTAGGGCAGCACGCCGACCAGGCAGATCAGCGCCACCACCACCGCCAGGGTCTGCGACTTGCCGTAGCGCGCGGCGATGAAGTCGGCGATCGAGGTGATGTTCTGCTGCTTGCTGATCAGCACCATCTTCTGCAGCACCCAGGGCGCGAAGATCAGCAGCAGGATCGGCCCCAGGTAGATCGGCAGGAACGCCCACAGCTGCTCGGCGGCCTGGCCTACCGCGCCGAAGAAGGTCCAGCTGGTGCAGTACACCGCCAGCGACAGGCTGTACACCCACGCACGCAGGCGCGGCGGCAACGGCGTGCTGCGGCGGTCGCCGTAGAAGGCGATGGCGAACATGACGGCCATATAGGCCAGGGCGACCACGGCGATCAGCCCGCTGGACAACGACATGAAAACTCCGGAGCAAGAAAGATAACGCGGTCCCGATCAGTCAGTCTGGCACGCAGGCGGCGGTTCGTCTGCGCCGACGATGGTCGCAGTGGCGCGTCGTCGCAGGGGCTCCTGTGCTGGCCTCTTCGCGGGCAAGCCCGCTCCCACAGGTACAGCGCAGTGCAGTCTTCAAGGCCGGTGATGACCCTGTGGGAGCGGGTTTACCCGCGAAGAGGCCGGCACAGGCAACATCAACCCCGACGGGTACCCAGCCAGTAGAACACCCCCGCCAGTATCACCGACATCACCAGCAAGTAGAACACCACCCCCGGCCACCACCGCCCCAGGGCGAACCCCACCAGCACCGGCCCCAGCGCCGCCCCCAGGTTGGACAGGTTCTGCGCACCGTAATACACCCCGCGCAAATGCTCCGGCGCGATCAGGTCGATGAACATGTACTCGGCCGGTATGACGATGATCTCGCCCAGGGTGAACACCAGCATCGCCAGGCACCAGGCCAGTACCGAGCCAGCCAGGGCAAAGCCCAGCAGCCCGGCGATGAACAGCGCCATGCCGGCCAGCAGCCAGGGCATCAACTGCTGGCGGCCGATGCGCCGGCCGATCAGGTACTGCAGGGCGATCACCGTGACCGCGTTGGTGGTCACCAGGTAACCCACCAGGCGTGCCGCCTCGCTGGCGCTGCTGGTCACCACCAGGTACTGCGAGAGGTAAGCAGTGAACTGGCCGAACACCACCGCGCTGAGCACCCCGCCGAGGGTGAAGCACACCAGTCGGCGATCACCTGCCAGGCCCAGCGCCACCTGGGCGAACCCGGCACCAGGCGTTGCCGGCGCGCTGGCCTGCAACTCGCGGTCGCCCAGGCGCCAGTAAGCCAGGCACATGCCCAGGCCGGTCAGCGCCGAAGCCAGGAAGGGCAGATGGTCGTCCAGCTCCAGCATGGCTACGCCCAGCATCGGCCCGACGGCATAGCCGACGTTGCTCAAGGTGTACTTGATGGCGAACACCTCGGCGCGCTGCTCCACCGGCAGCAGCGCGCAGAAACCGGCCTTGGCGGCGATGTCGACCACCGCCAGGGCCAGGTTGATCAGCACCAGGCAGGCAAAGAACAGCCACGCCGAACGGCTGGCGCTGGCGACGACGAAGGCCAGGGCGAACACCAGCGTGCTGGCGCTGACCAGCGCATGATTGCGCAGCGTGTCGACCAGGTGCCCGCCATACAGGCTCAGCAGCGAGGCGACGACCAGCGCGCCGCCGATCAGCAGGCCGATCTGGCCGACCGAAAGCCTGAAGTTGTCGGCCAGGTAGACCACCAGGTAGGGCAGGGTGAGGGCGCGGGCGACGGTCAGGGTGAAGGTGGTGGCCAGCAGCAGGCGGATACTGGCGGGGTAATGCTTGAGGGCGGTGAGCATGGGCACGTCCGGGTGCGAGAGAAAGCTGACGCAAGCATAGGGCACAGGCCGGTTTGCGCGCTCGCTCACAAGAAAGGCGCATGGCGGCATTCTGCCACTTTCAAACGCTTGTCCTATGCGCCAAGCTGACCGGTGGAGGATTGACAGTCCGCCAACAGCCGGGAATACTCTCGGAAAAATTCATATATATGTTTAGATAACAAGACGAGAGCCGCCCCATGCACCCACTGTCCGGTGATGCTCGACTGCCCCGCTATCAACAGCTGCGCGACCACATGGTCGAGCAGATCGCCAACAACCGCTGGCGCCCGGGCGAGGCGATTCCGACCGAGGCCGCCCTGGCCAGCGAATTCGACATGTCCGTCGGCACCGTGCGCAAGGCGGTCGACGTGCTGGTCACCGAAGGCGTGCTGGAACGCCAGCAGGGCCGCGGTACTTTCATCCGCCGTCCGCAGTTCCAGTCTTCGCTGTTCCGCTTCTTCCGCTTCGAGACAGTCAACGGCGAGCGCGTGATGCCGCAGAGCCGCATCCTCTCCATCGAACCGGTGCCGGCGCCTTCGGCTGTGGCCGAGGCCCTGGGGCTGGCGGCCGATGCCGAAGTGATCCGCATCGTCCGTACCCGTCTGCTCGGCGCCCAACCGGTGCTTGCCGAGGAGATCTGGCTGCCGCGCCAGACGTTCCAGCCACTGCTCGACGTCGAGCTGCAAAGCCAGGGCCCGCTGCTCTACCCGATCTACGAGGAGCTGTGCGGCCAGGTGGTCGCCTACGCCGAAGAGACCCTGACTGCCGAAGCGGTCGACGCGGCCCATGGTCGCCTGTTGCAACTGCCGGCCGACAGCCCGGTGGTGGTGATCGAGCGCCTGGCCCGCGACTACGCCGGCAAGCCATTGGAATGGCGCCGCTCGCGCGGCCACGCGCAGCACTTCCGCTACCGCGTCGACATTCGCTGAGCCGTTAAACCGGCCGTTTCGCCTTTTACCCGTCTGCGCCGTTCTGCCACGGCGCAGTGGCTTCGCCTGCCCGGTCGCCAGCGCGCCAAGCGCTTCGGTGCGCCCGGCCGGCACACACACGACTAGAAGGATAACAATGATGTTCAGCTGGTATCGCCAGATCACCTCACGGGAACGCAAGACGTTCTGGGCCTGTTTCGGCGGCTGGTCGCTCGATGCGCTGGAAGTGCAGATGTTCGGCCTCGCCATCCCCGCGCTGATTGCCGCGTTCTCCCTGACCAAGGGCGACGCCGGCCTGATCAGCGGCCTGACCCTGGTCACCTCGGCCATCGGCGGTTGGCTCGGCGGCACCCTGTCGGACCGCTACGGCCGTGTACGCACGCTGCAGTGGATGATCCTCTGGTTCTCCTTCTTCACCTTCCTCTCGGCATTCGTCACCGGCTTCTACCCGCTGCTGTTCGTCAAGGCCATGCAGGGCTTCGGTATCGGTGGCGAGTGGGCCGCCGGTGCGGTGCTGATGGCCGAGACCATCAACCCGAAATACCGCGGCAAGGTCATGGGCACCGTGCAGAGCGCCTGGGCCGTGGGCTGGGGCCTGGCCGTGGGCCTGTTCACCCTGATCTACTCGCTGGTACCGGCCGATTACGCCTGGCGCGTGATGTTCTTCGTCGGCCTGCTGCCGTCGCTGCTGATCATCTGGGTGCGGCGCAACGTGCCGGAGCCCGACAGCTTCCAGCGCCTGCAGAAAGAGAAGGCCATCCCCGGCAGTTTCTTCAAGTCCATGGCCGGCATCTTCCGCCCCGAACTGCTGCGCGTGACCCTGCTCGGCGGCCTGCTGGGCCTGGGCGCCCACGGCGGTTACCACGCGGTGATGACCTGGCTGCCGACCTTCCTCAAGACCGAGCGCAACCTCTCGGTGCTGAACTCCGGTGGCTACCTGGCGGTGATCATCTTCGCCTTCTGGTGCGGCTGCGTGGTCAGCGGCATGCTCATCGACCGCATCGGCCGGCGCAACAACATCCTGCTGTTCGCCCTGTGCTGCGTGCTGACCGTGCAGGCCTACGTGTTCTTCCCGCTGAGCAACACCCAGATGCTGTTCCTCGGCTTCCCGCTGGGCTTCTTCGCCGCCGGCATCCCGGCCAGCCTGGGTTCGTTCTTCAACGAACTGTACCCGGCCGACGTGCGCGGTGCCGGGGTCGGCTTCTGCTACAACTTCGGCCGCGTGCTGTCGGCGGTGTTCCCGTTCCTGGTCGGCCACATGAGCGAAAGCATGTCGCTGGGCAGCGCGATCGGCATCGACGCCGGCATCGCCTATGGCGTGGCCATGATCGCCGCGCTGTGCCTGCCGGAAACCCGTGGCCGCAACCTCGAGCCCACCCCCGCGCCGGAAATGGCTGGCGCGGTGGCCAAGTAACCTGACTTTGCCCGTATGAGAACCATGCCCGACGTTCCTGCTCCACACCTGACCGCCATCGACAGCCATGCCCACGTCTTCAGCCGCGGGCTGAACCTGGCCAGCGAGCGGCGCTACGCGCCCAGCTACGATGCGCCGCTGGGCGATTACCTGGGCCAGCTGCTGGCCCATGGTTTCAGCCATGGCGTGCTGGTCCAGCCCAGCTTCCTGGGCACCGACAACCGTTACCTGCTCAGTGCCCTGCAGACCGTGCCGGGGCAATTGCGCGGGGTGGTGATGCTTGACCGGGACGTCGAGCGTGAAACCCTGGATGACATGGCCCGCCTGGGCGTGCGCGGCGTGCGCCTGAACCTGATGGGGCAGGCGCTGCCCGACCTCACCGGCGCCGAATGGCGGCCACTGCTCGAACGGATCGGCGAGCAGGGCTGGCACCTGGAGCTGCATCGGCAGGTGGCGGACATTCCGGCGCTGGTGCGGTCATTGGAACCCTATGGCCTGGATATCGTGGTCGACCACTTCGGCCGGCCGGATGCGCGGCTGGGCCTGGGGCAGCCGGGCTTTGCCGAGTTGCTGACCCTGGGTGGCAAGGGCAAGGTCTGGGTGAAGGTATCCGGTATCTACCGTCTGGAAGGTACTGCGCAGCAGAACCTGGCGTTCGCACGTCAGGCGCTGGGGGCGCTGGAAGCCCACTATGGCGCCGAGCGGCTGATGTGGGGCAGTGACTGGCCGCATACGCAGCATGAGTCGGTGGTGAGCTTTGGTACTGTGGTCGAGCAGTTCGAGGCCCTGGGCTGTTCGGCTGAGTTGCGCCAGGCGTTGCTGGTGAATACTGCCCAGGCTTTGTTCGGTTTCGAATGATGCAGTGCCTGTGCCGGCCCCTTCGCGGGTAAACCCGCTCCCACAGGGATCCCACAGTTTTCAGATGCTGTGATATCCCTGAGGCTCCCACAGGGATCCCACAGTTTTCAGATGCTGTGATATCCCTGAGGCTTCCACAGGGATCCCACAGTTTTCAGATGCTGTGATATCCCTGAGGCTCCCACAGGGATCCCACAGTTTTCAGATGCTGTGATATCCCTGAGGCTCCCACAGGGATCCCACAGTTTTCAGATGCTGTGATATCCCTGTGGCTTCCACAGGGATCCCACAGTTTTCAGATGCTGTGATATCCCTGAGGCTCCCA
>NZ_JBIVIA010000001.1:97624-901764 GCF_044749485.1 Pseudomonas sp. NPDC089401
TGTGGCTTCCACAGGGATCCCACAGTTTTCAGATGCTGTGATATCCCTGAGGCTCCCACAGGGATCCCACAGTTTTCAGATGCTGTGATATCCCTGAGGCTCCCACAGGGATCCCACAGTTTTCAGATGCTGTGATATCCCTGTGGGAGCGGGTTTACCCGCGAAGGGGTCGGTACAGCAGAAATATTTCTAACAGATGCCCCGCTGTCTTTCAGTCAGCGGGGCATTTTTCATGGATCAGAAGCGGAACCGGCTGATCATCTGCTGCAACTGTCCACCCAGCCGCGCCAGCTCCACGCTCGAGGCCGAGGTCTGCTGGCTGGCTTCTGCCGTCTGTTCAGAAATATCCCGCACCGTCACCACGCTGCGGCTGATCTCTTCGGCCACCGCGCTCTGCTGCTCCGAGGCCGCGGCAATCTGCTGGTTCATCAGCTGGATGCCCGACACCCGCTGGGTAATCCCTTCCAGCGCCGCGCCCGCTTCCCGCACCAGCGCCACGCTGCTCTCGGTGAGGATCTGGCTCTGGTCCATCAGCTCGCTCACCGAGCGGGTGCCTTGCTCCAGGCTGCCGATCGCCGATTCGATTTCCAGGGTCGAGGCCTGGGTACGTTGCGCCAGGCTGCGCACTTCATCGGCGACCACGGCAAAGCCACGGCCTGCTTCCCCGGCCCGGGCCGCCTCGATGGCGGCGTTGAGTGCCAGCAGGTTGGTCTGCTCGGCCACCGCCTTGATCACGTCCATCACCTTGCCGATGCGCTGGCTTTCGCTGCGCAGGGCGCTCATGGCTTCGCCAGTGGCCTCCACCTGGCTGGCCAGGCGGCCGATCTGCGCCACGGCGCGGTTGACCACGTCGTCGCCCTCGCGGGCTTCCTCGTCGGTGGCGCTGGCGGCCTCGGAGGCCTCGCCAGCGTTGCGCGCCACTTCGTGCACGGTGGCGGCCATTTCCTGCATGGCGGTGGCGACCTGGTCGGTTTCCACCTTCTGGTTGTTGGCCCCGGCGCTGGTCTGCTCGGTGATCGCCGACAGCTCCTCGGTGGCGCTGGCGATCTGCGAAATGCCGTCGCGCACCTGGGCGATCAGCTCGCGCAGGTTGCGGGTCATGCCTTGCAGGGCATGCTGCAACTGGCCGACTTCGTCGCGGCGACGGCTGGCCGGTTGCTTGCCGAGGTCACCGGCGGCCACCTGTTCCATGGCCTTGAGCACCTGGCGCAGCGGCTGGCTGATCTGGCGGGCGATCAGGGCGGCGGCCAGGGCGCCGATCAGCAGGGCGAGCAGGGTGGTGATGATCTGCAGGGTCTTGGCGAACGCGCTGTCGCTGACCACGGCGGCAGCCTGGGTATCGAGCAGCTTGCCGATCAGGGTGTTGAGCGTTTCCACGTCATTGCCCATGGCGGTGCGGTACGCCACCAGCTTGCTCACCTCGCCGCGGAAGGCTTCCACGGCCGCGGCATAGGTGCGCACCTGCTGCTGCAACTGGGTGAACTCATCGGCGAAGTTGCCGTTGAACCGGGCCACCAGGCCCGGCAGCTCGTTCACCGTGGTGGCGATCTGCGTGTTCATCAGCTTTTCGGTGTCGGCGTTGGTGTTCCCGGTGTAGCCGCGCACGTGGTAGCGCAGCAGGATCAGGTTTTCGCGGATCTGGTTGATCGCCTCGATGCGCACGAAGCGCTGCTCGGCGTCCGGCAGGGCGCGTACCTGCTTGCGGATCTGCTCGATGCTGGCGAAAGAGCTGGTCGCGAGCGCGCCCATTTCTTTCTGCGCGGCGCGCATCTTCTGATAGGACTGGAAGCTCAGCGCCTGGTTGTCGGCGTAGGCCTGCAAGGTCTGGTCGGCTTGGCCGAGGACAGCCTTGCTGTCGGGCTGCAGCAGCGTCTCGTGGAGTTTGCCCAAAGGCGCCTTGAACGCGTCCATGGCCGCCTGTAGCGCCTTGCCTTCAGTCTCGTCGCCGTTGGCCATGGCGTGGCGCAGGCGCGCCACGCGCAAATCGCCGAGGGCGTCGTTGAGGCCGGACACATCGCTGACCACTTCGCTGCGGCGCACCAGGCTGCCCAGCCCGTTCCAGCCGATCAGCGACTGGATCAGGGTCAGGCACAGCACCAGGCCGAAACCGAGGAAGAGTTTATGGGCGATCTTCAGATCGCCGAACCAGGTAAACATTACTGCCGAGCTCCTTTTCTTATGCGTTGGAGGAGACCTGAGGTCTGTTCCTTCTGTCAGATATAGTCATCTATATGAATTATCGGCATCTGTAACAAAATCTGAACCGGCAATGCCATGAAATTAATGTCACTGTGCCATCTTCTTGTAGGGCGCTTCTTGGATTGGCGTGCCGGGCTTGCCTGTTGCAGGTAATTCCGTGCAGATTTGTGGCTTTGCACCACTTGCGTACCTCCAATAAAAAAGCCTCAGGACCAAGGACGATGAGTCACCCCTCGCAATTCACCTTGCTCGGCAAGCGGCGCTTCCTGCCGTTTTTCGTCACCCAGCTGCTGGGTGCCTTCAACGACAACCTGTTCAAGCAGTCGCTGATCCTGGCGATCCTGTTCAAGCTCAGCCTGGGCGACGGCGACCGCTCGATCTGGGTCAACCTCTGCGCGCTGCTGTTCATCCTGCCGTTCTTCCTGTTCTCGGCTCTGGGTGGGCAGTTCGGCGAGAAGTTCGCCAAGGACGCGCTGATCCGTGCGATCAAGCTGGCCGAAATCCTCATCATGGCGGTCGGCGCCCTGGGCTTCGTCAGCAACCACCTGGCGCTGATGCTGGTGGCGCTGTTCGGCATGGGTACCCACTCGGCGCTGTTCGGCCCGGTGAAGTACTCGATCCTGCCCCAGGCCCTGCGCGAAGAAGAGCTGGTGGGCGGTAACGGCCTGGTGGAAATGGGTACCTTCCTCGCCATCCTGGTCGGCACCATCGGTGCCGGGGTGATGATGGCCAACGACAACTATGCCACGGTGGTGGCCGGCGGCGTGGTCGGCACCGCAGTGCTGGGCTACCTGGCCAGCCGCTGGATCCCCCGTGCGGCGGCGGCCTCGCCGCAGATGGCGCTGGACTGGAACATCTTCAAGCAGTCGTGGGTGATCCTGCGCATGGGCCTGGGGCAGACCCCGGCGGTGTCGCGCTCGATCGTCGGCAACTCGTGGTTCTGGTTCGTCGGCGCGATCTACCTGACCCAGATCCCGACCTATGCCAAAGAGTGGCTGCATGGCGACGAGACGGTGGTGACCCTGGTGCTGACCCTGTTCTCGGTGGGCATCGCCCTCGGTTCGCTGCTGTGCGAACGCCTCAGCGGGCGCAAGGTGGAGATCGGCCTGGTGCCGTTCGGCTCGTTCGGCCTGACCCTGTTCGGCCTGCTCTGGTGGTGGCACTCCGGCGATGTGCCGAAGGCGGCCATGCCTTACGACTGGCTGGCGTTGCTGGGCCTGCACCAGGCCTGGTGGATCCTGTTGTCGATCGTCGGCCTCGGCGTGTTCGGCGGTTTCTACATCGTGCCGCTGTATGCGCTGATCCAGGCGCGTACCGCCGAGGACCAGCGGGCCCGGGTGATCGCCGCCAACAACATCCTCAATGCGCTGTTCATGGTGGTTTCGGCGATCGTCACCATCGTCCTGCTGAGCGTGGCCAAGCTCAGCATTCCACAGCTGTTCCTGGTGGTGTCGCTGCTGAACGTGCTGGTCAATGCCTACATCTTCAGGATCGTGCCCGAGTTCACCATGCGCTTCCTGATCTGGCTGCTGAGCCACTCGATGTACCGGGTGGAGCACCGTGACCTTGAGCGCATCCCCGATGAAGGCGCGGCGCTGCTGGTGTGCAACCATGTGTCGTTCGTCGACGCGCTGCTGCTGGGCGGGGCGATCCGTCGGCCGATCCGCTTCGTCATGTACTACAAGATCTACAACCTGCCGGTACTCAACTTCGTGTTCCGCACCGCCGGGGCCATTCCGATTGCCGGGCGCAGCGAAGACCCGGCGACCTACGAGCGGGCCTTCGCGCGGATTGCCGAATACCTGGGCGACGGTGAGCTGGTGTGCATCTTCCCGGAAGGCAAGCTGACCGGCGATGGCGAGATCGATGTGTTCAAGGGTGGTGTCAACCGCATCCTGGAAGAAACCCCGGTGCCGGTGATCCCGCTGGCATTGCAGGGGCTGTGGGGCAGCTTCTTCAGCCGTGACCCGGCCAAGGGCTTGTTCAGGCGCTTGTGGTCACGGGTGACCATCGTCGCCGGTGCCGCGATCCCGGTGGATGCGGCGCAGCCCGATGCGTTGCGCGAGCAGGTCAGCCGCCTGCGCGGCGACCTGCGATAGGGCAGGGGTTCAGCTGGCGCTGACTTTCAGGCCGATTAGGCCGGTGATGATCAGTGCCACGCTGGCCAGCCTGACCAGGGCCATGGACTCGCCGAACAGGATGATCCCGGCGATCACCGTGCCGACCGCGCCGACACCGGTCCAGATGGCGTAGGCGGTGCCCAGTGGCAGTTCCTTCATGGCCAGGCCCAGCAGGCCCAGGCTGATGGCCATGGCGGCGACGGTGAGTACGGTGGGCAGGGGTTTGCTGAAGCCGTCGGTGTATTTAAGGCCGACCGCCCAGCCGACCTCGAACAGGCCGGCGAAGAACAGGATGATCCAGGACATGAAGCGTCTCCATCGTTGCAAATGATGGGGCCGTCCCCGGGATGGTCACGCGGTGCGTCGTGAGGTCGTCCTCACCGTGCCCGTCATGGTGCACACCTGCTGGCTACAGGGCAAGCCTGTACCGGCCTCTTCGCGGGTAAACCCGCTCCCACAGGATCACCACAGGCCCGAAGGCGGTGCGGTCCTTGTGGGAGCGGGTTTACCCGCGAAGAGGCCGGCACAGACACCATCAATGTCTGACGGTTTCGACCTCTTCAGCCTCACCCGCAGGCGCTTCCATCCGCCGGAACCAGGTCGACAGCAGCGCCCCGGAGATGTTGTGCCAGACGCTGAACAACGCACTGGGCACCGCCGCCAGCGGCGAGAAATGCGCCGCCGCCAGTGCCGCCCCCAACCCCGAGTTCTGCATCCCCACTTCCAGCGCCAGCGACTTGCGCTGGGCCAGCGGCAGTTTGCAGAGGCGGCCTGTCATGTAGCCCAGCAGGTAGCCGAAGCTGTTGTGCAGCACCACCACCGCCATGATCAGCAGCCCGGATTCGGCGATCTTCGCCTGGCTGGCCGCCACCACCGCGCAGACGATCATCACGATGCTCACCACCGACACCAGCGGCAGCACCTGCACCGCCATCTGCACCCGCGCGCCAAGAAGACGCTGAGCCAGCACGCCGAGCACGATCGGCAGCATCACCAGCTGCAGGATCGACCAGAACATGTCCATGAAAGACACCGGCAGCCAGGCCGAGGCGAGGAACCAGATCAGCGCCGGGGTCAGCAGCGGGGCGAGCAGGGTGGTGACCGCGGCGATCGCCACGGCCAGTGCCAGGTCGCCCTTGGACAGCCAGACCATCACGTTCGACGCCGTGCCGCTCGGGCAGCAGCCGACCAGGATCACGCCCACGGCGATTTCCGCTGGCAGGTGGAACAGCTGGCACAACAGCCAGGCCATCCCCGGCATGATCACGAAGTGCGCCACCACGCCCAGGGCCACGCGCCAGGGCTGGCGGGCGAGGGCGGCGAAGTCGTCGAGCTTGAGGGTCAGGCCCATGCCGAACATCACCAGGCCCAGCAGCGGCACGATGGCCACCTTGAGGGCGATGAACCACTGCGGTTGCAGGAAGGCCAGCACGGCGAACACCAGCACCCAGAGGGCGAAGGTGTTGCCGACGAAGCGGCTGAGGGCGGCGAGGGCGCGCATGGGGCAATTCCTTTTTCTATCTTATAGCTATGTGAATTTCGAGGGCCCTTTCGCGGGTAAACCCGCTCCCACAGGAATCTCCACAGGCTCGAAAATTGTGGTGACCCCTGTGGGAGCGGGTTTATCGAGGCGTCGAACCGCCGCGAAGAGGCCGGCCCTGGCCACGCAAGCATTTCAGGCCAGCACCGGCATTTCAAACCGAATCAGACCCCTTGCGGAATCTCCTCGCCACCCAGCGCTTCGAACAGCACCGGCAGGAATTCGGCAAAGGTCATCATCATCAGCTGGAAGCTGGCATCGAACTGTTGCGCGGCTTCATCGCCACCGTCCTGTTCGGCCTGCTCCTGCAGCAGTTCCTCGAACTTCAGGCGCTTGATCACCATCTTGTCGTCGAGCACGAACGACAGCTTGTCCTGCCAGGCCAGGGCCAACTGGGTGACCACCTTGCCGGTGCTCAGGTGCAGCTGGATCTCCTCGCCAGTGAGGTCCTGGCGCTTGCAGCGCACGATGCCGCCGTCTTCGGCGGTGTCACGCAGTTCGCATTCGTCCAGTACATAGAAACCTTCGGCGGCCTGTTGCGACTTGACCCAGTCGGTCATGGTCGCGGTCGGGGCGATCTTCACGGTGGCCGGGCGCACCGGCAGCGAGCCCATCACTTCGCGCAGGGTCGACAGCAGGTCTTCGGCACGCTTGGCGCTGGCCGAGTTGACCAGGATCATGCCCAGGCGCGGGGCGATGGCGGCGAAGATCATCGAGCGGCGGATGAACGCACGCGGCAGGAAGGCCTGGATGATCTCGTCCTTGATCTGGTCGCGCTCTTTCTTGTAGACCTTGCGCATCTGCTCGGTCTCGATCTCTTCGACCTTCTCCTTCACCGCATCGTTGACCACGCTGCTGGGCAGGATGCGTTCTTCCTTGCGTGCGGCAATCAGCAGGAACTCGCCGCTGACGTGCACCAGGGGAGCGTCTTCGCCTTTGCCGAACGGCGCGACGAAACCGTAGGTGGTCAGCTCCTGGCTGGCGCAGGGACGGGCCGGCTTGCTGGCCAGGGCGGCTTCCAGCGTTTCAGCCTCGAACGGTACTTCCTGGGTCAGGCGGTAGGACAGCAGGTTCTTGAACCACATGAGGGGGTATCTCTCCTTAATGCATAAGGCGGGCATTATTCTCCGAGCGGTGCCCTGAGGCCAACCCTGTCATAGGGCCAGCAGCCCCGATAGCGGGAAAGAAACCACTGGCTGCGCTAGGTCTTTGAAAGGCATGAAGTTTTTTTTGAAGAAAATCAAAAAAGTGCTTGCCAGGGTAGCGGCCCCTCCGTAGAATGCGCGCCACACCGAGACGAAGGGTGATTAGCTCAGCCGGGAGAGCATCTGCCTTACAAGCAGAGGGTCGGCGGTTCGATCCCGTCATCACCCACCACTCGATGTATAGCGCAGCGGTAGTTCAGTCGGTTAGAATACCGGCCTGTCACGCCGGGGGTCGCGGGTTCGAGTCCCGTCCGCTGCGCCATATTCCACTTCCAGGGCCCATTGAACACCCGGAAGTAACAAAAAAAGCGACCTTAGGGTCGCTTTTTTTGTGCCTGTCGTTCGGCGGCGCATCGCGAGCAAGGTCATGAAAAAAGATGCAAAAAGGGCTTGCCAAGCTATTGGCTGCTCCGTAGAATGCGCGCCTCACCGAGACGAATGGGTGATTAGCTCAGCCGGGAGAGCATCTGCCTTACAAGCAGAGGGTCGGCGGTTCGATCCCGTCATCACCCACCACTCGTTTCGATGAATCGCGCAGCGGTAGTTCAGTCGGTTAGAATACCGGCCTGTCACGCCGGGGGTCGCGGGTTCGAGTCCCGTCCGCTGCGCCATATTCCGCTTCCAGGGCCCACTGAACACCCGGAAGCCACAAAGAAAGCGACCCTAGGGTCGCTTTTTTTGTTTCTGGGCCTTACTGACGGCGCTCTTCTTCGCGCAAGGTCAGCACCTCGACCCCGTCCTCTGTCACCGCCACCGTGTGTTCCCACTGTGCCGACAGGCTGTGGTCGCGGGTAATCACCGTCCAGCCATCTTTCAGCGTGCGCGTGCCGCGCCCACCCTGGTTGAGCATCGGCTCGATGGTGAACACCATACCCGGCTTGAGCTTCAGCCCCATGCCGGGCATGCCGAAGTGCAGCACCTCGGGGCCTTCATGCATCTGCTGGCCGATGCCGTGCCCGCAGTATTCGCGCACCACGCTGTAACCGGCGGCTTCGGCATGGGCCTGGATGGCGTGGCCGATGTCGCCCAGTGTCGCCCCTGGGCGAACCTTGTCGATGCCTTTCCACATTGCCGCGTAGGTGGTCTCGACCAGGCGCCGGGCCTCGTCGTCGATCGCCCCGACGCTGTACATCTTCGACGAATCGGCGATGTAGCCGCCTTGCTCCAGGGTGATGTCGACGTTGATGATCGAGCCTTCCTTGAGCACTTCGTCGGCCTTCGGCATGCCATGGCACACCACGTGGTCCACCGAGGTGTTCAGCGCGTAGGGGAAACCGTACTGGCCCTTGCTTGCCGGGCGGGCCTTGAGGGTTTCTACGATGAAGGCCTCGGCGCGGTCGTTGATCTGCAGGGTGGTGACGCCGGGGCGGATGAAGCGGTCGAGGTCGGCGAACACCTGGGCCAGCAGTTGGCCGGCGCGGCGCATCAGGGCGAGTTGGGCGGGGGTCTTGAGGATCACCTGGGACATGGGGGGAGGGCAGTTGCTCGTGCTGGAATTTGCCCCAGCATAGCGCCATGGGCCTGCAGGCTGCCACCGCGTGGTGCGCGGCCTGTGCCGGCCTCTTCGCGGGTAAACCCGCTCCCACAGGTCCTGCGCAGCCCTCGAACCCGAGGAGATCCCTGTGGGAGCGGGTTTACCCGCGAAAGGGCCGGCACAGCTGGCCCATTAATTGCTGACTGGACGCTATCCAGGGCTCTCAACGTCGACAGCCCTCACCAGACCCACGACAAAGGCGCCGTGTTGCCCCGCTTGCTCCCCAGCAAGCCGAGGCAGCCGGCGCCTTTCTGCATTCCTGAACAGGGGAGAGCGCCCATGACCACCCGCGAAGTCCGCAGCGTCTGCCCCTATTGCGGCGTCGGTTGCGGCATCGTCATGCGCATCGACGGCGGCCAGGTCGCCAGGATCAGCGGCGACAAGCAGCACCCGAGCAATTACGGCCGCCTCTGTACCAAAGGCCTCACCGCCCACGTACCGCTGACCGCCGCCGGGCGCATGGAGGACGCCTACGTGCGCCAGCAGCGTAGCCAGGAACCGGTGCGCAGCCGCCTCGACCAGGCCATCGCCGAGGCCGCCGGGCGCCTGCGCGGCATCATCGACCAGCATGGCCCGGATGCCGTGGCGCTGTACGTGTCCGGGCAGATGTCGCTGGAGGCCCAGTACCTGGCCAACAAGCTGGCCAAGGGGTTTATCCGCACCCGCCATATCGAGTCCAACTCGCGCCTGTGCATGGCCAGCGCCGGCAGCGGCTACAAGCTCTCGCTCGGCGCCGATGGCCCGCCTGGCAGCTATCAGGACTTCGAGCACGCCGACGTGTTCCTGGTGATCGGCGCGAACATGGCCGACTGTCACCCGATCCTGTTCCTGCGCCTGCTCGACCGGGTCAAGGCCGGCGCCAAGCTGATCGTCGTCGACCCTCGGCGCACGGCCACCGCCGACAAGGCCGACCTGTTTCTGCAGGTACGCCCGGGCAGCGACATGGCCCTGCTCAATGGCCTGCTACACCTGTTGCATCACAATGGCCACACCAACCCCGGCTTCATCGCCCGCTACACCGAAGGCTGGGATGAACTGCCCGCCTTCCTCGACGACTACACCCCCGAGCGCGTCGCCGCCATCACCGGGCTGAGCGAAGCCGACATCCGCCAGGCCGCCGAATGGATCGGCACGGCCGGCGAGTGGATGAGCTGCTGGACCATGGGCCTTAACCAGAGCGTCCACGGCACCTGGCACAGCAACGCCCTGTGCAACCTGCACCTGGCCACCGGGGCGATCTGCCGCCCGGGCAGCGGGCCGTTCTCGCTCACCGGCCAGCCCAATGCCATGGGCGGGCGCGAGATGGGCTACATGGGCCCCGGCCTGCCAGGCCAACGCTCGGCACTGGTCGCGGCGGACCGGACCTTCGTCGAGGGCCAGTGGGGGCTGGCCCCCGGCAGCCTGCGCGCGGAGGGCGGCGAGGGCACCGTCGCACTGTTCGAGCAGATGAAGGCCGGCGCGGTAAAAGCCTGTTGGATCATCTGCAGCAACCCGGTGGCCAGCGTCGCCAACCGCCAGCAGGTGATCGACGGCCTGCGCCAGGCCGAGCTGGTGATCACCCAGGACGCCTTCCTCGACACCGAGACCAACCGCTACGCCGATATCCTCCTGCCCGCCGCGCTGTGGGCCGAGGGCGAGGGCGTGATGATCAACAGCGAGCGCAACCTGACGCTGATGCCGCGCGCTGTCGAGGCCCCCGGGCAGAGCCTGCCCGATTGGCAATTGATCGCCCGCATCGCCTGCGCCATGGGCTACGCCGAGGCCTTCGACTACCCCGACGCCGAAGCGGTGTACGACGAGATCCGCCGCTTCTGGAACCCGGCTACGGGCTATGACCTGCGCGGCATCGGCTACCCCGAACTGCGCGACAGCCCGCACCAGTGGCCCTGCGCGCCAGGCCGGGGAGACGACCGCAGCCCGTTGCGCTACCGCAACGACGGTGCGAGCCAGCAGCTGCTGCGCGATGCCGAGGGCAAGCTGCCCGAACTGGCCTTCCCCACTGCCAGTGGCAAGGCGCGCTTTTTTGCCCGGCCCTGGCTGCCGGCCGCCGAACTGCCCGACGCCGACTACCCGCTGGTGCTCAACACCGGTCGCGTGCAGCACCAGTGGCATACCCTGACCAAGACCGGCAAGGTGCCGGCGCTGAACAAGCTGGAGCCAGGCCCCTTCGTCGAAATCCACCCCGAGGATGCCGCGCGCCTGGGCATCGCCGACAAGGACCAGGTGGCCATCCGCTCGCGCCGTGGCCAGGCCGTGCTGCCGGCCCGCGTCAGCGATCGGGTGATGCCTGGCAATTGCTTCGCCCCGTTCCACTGGAACGATCTGATCGGCGAGCAGCTGGCGATCAATGCCGTGACCTGCGACGCGGTCGACCCGCTGTCGCTGCAGCCGGCGTTCAAGCACTGCGCCGTGGCCCTGGAGCGGGTCGCCGGCGAACGCATCGATGCCCTTGAGCTGAACGCCGCCACTGCGGAGCCTGCGCGTATGCCGAGCGCGACCCTGTCCCAGCTGCTGGGCCTGGACAGCTTGCCAGCTCCGGCGCAGGTCGCCGGACAACCGCGGCATCAGGTGCTGTGGGCCTCGCAGACCGGCAACGGCGAAGCGCTGGCCGAACGCTGCGTGGAGCGCTTGCGCGGCGCCGGGCTGCAGGTGCAGCTCGACTGCATGGAGGCGCTGACCCCGCGCCAGTTGCAAGGTGCCGCCAGCGTGCTGCTGATCGCCAGCACCTTCGGCGACGGCGATGCACCGGACAGCGCCACGGCATTCTGGCAGGCGCTGCAGGGCGAGGAGGGTGCGCCGTGTGCCGGGCTGCCCTATGCCGTGCTGGCCCTGGGCGACTCCAGCTACGACCAGTTCTGCGGCTTCGGTCGCAAGCTCGACCAGCGCCTGGCGGAACTCGGGGGGCGTCGCCTGCTGCCACGGGTTGATTGCGAGCCAGACTTCGACGACGCATTCGCTGGCTGGCTGGAAGCATTGCTGGCCGAACTGGGCGGCGCGGCGGCACCGCAGCCAGTCAGCGAGCCTGCACCGGCAAGCGGCTTCAGCAAGCAGCAACCCTGGTCCGCCGCCTTGCTGGAAAACCGCGTGCTGAACGGCCCTGGCGCAAGCAAGGAAACCCGCCAGCTGGTGTTCGACCTGACCGGCAGTGGCTTTACCTACGCCGCTGGCGATGCCCTTGGCGTGTGGCCGCGCAACTGCCCGGCGCTGGTCGAGGAACTGCTGGGGTTGATGCAGCTCGATGGCCAGGCATTGGTCGAACTGAAGGGGCAACCCGCGATGACCCTGGCAACGGCGCTTGAGGAACACCTGGAAATCGCCAAGGTCACCCCGCAGCAGCTGCAAGCCCTCAGCGCTCAGGCGCCGGGCCTGCAGCGTCTTCTGCAAGCCGAGTGCAAGGCCGAGCTGCAGGGCTGGTTATGGGGGCGTCAGCTGGCCGATGTGCTGCGCGCCTTCCCCCAGCAGTTGTCACTGGCCGCCTGGCTGGACCTGCTCAAGCCCTTGCAGCCGCGCTTGTATTCGATCAGCTCCAGCCCGCTGGCCCATCCGGACCAGGTGCACCTGACGATGTCCACCGTGCGCTATGGCCAGCGCAAAGGCGTGTGCTCCAGCTTTCTCGCCGACCGGGCGCAGGCGTTGAAGGTGGCGATCTACCCGCAGGTGTCGAAGCACTTCCGCTTGCCCGAGGACGACGACCTGCCGGTCATCATGGTCGGCCCCGGCACCGGCATCGCGCCGTTCCGCGCCTTCCTCGAAGAGCGCGCGGCGCGCGGGGCCAAGGGCGGCAACTGGCTGTTCTTCGGCGAGCAGTACGCGGCGACCGACTTCTACTACCAGGCGCAATTGCAGGCCTGGCAGCACGCGGGGCACCTGCGCCTGGACACGGCGTTCTCGCGGGACCAGGCCGAGAAGGTGTATGTGCAGCAGCGCATGCTGGAGCAGGGCGCGCAGCTGTGGCAGTGGCTGGAGGCAGGGGCGTACTTCTATGTGTGTGGCGACGGGCAGCGCATGGCCAAGGATGTGGATGCGGCGTTGCGTGAGGTGGTTGCCGTGCATGGGCAGGTGGATGCGGATGCCTATGTCGAAGCGTTGAGCAAGGCCAAGCGCTATCGGCGCGATGTGTATTGATGTGCGCCAGGATGGGGAGCCTTGCACCTGGAATGTGCACTGGCAGGGCCGGCCTCTTCGCGGGTGAACCCGCTCCCACAGGCAGGGTACAAGGTTCGAAAGCAGTGCAGCCCTTTGTGGGAGCGGGTTCACCCGCGAAGAGGCCGGCACAGGTAATCACATTGGCACAGTCCCTGCTTTACCCCTGCTACAACAAAGCCCCCTGGTCAACGGCGATCAACCCGGGCCCCCCACCGTGATGAATACAGGCAAAGGCGCCTGGAGCTTCGGCTCCAGGCGCCTTTTTTTTGATCGAGGATCGGCTTATGAAGGCAACAGCGAGCGGGCAACGAGAGCGACTGGTGATCGTCGGCAACGGCATGGTCGGCCACCACTGCGTCGAGCAACTGGTCGGGCGCGGTGCCCTTGAGCGCTTCGAGCTGCACGTGTTCGGCGAAGAGCGCCAACGCGCCTACGACCGCGTGCACCTGTCCGAATACTTCGCCGGCAGCTGCGCCGAAACCCTGGCCTTGTGCGAGCAGGGCTTCTATGGCGACAACGGCGTGCACCTGCACCTGGGCGAAGCCGTGCTGCAGATCGACCGCGAGCGCTGCGAAGTCGTGACTGGCGAAGGCCGCTACGGCTATGACCAGCTGATCCTGGCCACCGGTTCCTACCCCTTCGTGCCTGCCATCGAAGGCTCGAGCGGCAATGCCCGGCTGGTCTACCGCACCCTCGATGACCTCGATGCGATCCGCGCCGCCGCCACCGACGCCCGCCGTGGCGTGGTGGTCGGCGGTGGCCTGCTTGGCCTGGAAGCGGCCAATGCACTCAAGTCCCTGGGCCTGGAAGCGCACGTGGTCGAATTCGCCCCGCGGCTGATGCCGGTGCAGCTGGACGGCGAGGGTGGCGCCGCGCTCAGGGCGCAGATCGAAGCCCTCGGCGTAGGCGTGCACCTGTCGCGCGCCACCCAGTCGATCAGCACTGGCGAAGCCTACCGCTACCGCATGAACTTCGACGGTGGCGAGCACCTGGAAACCGACCTGATCGTGTTCTCCGCCGGCATCCGCCCACAGGATGCCCTGGGCCGGGCCAGCGGCCTGGAGATCGCCGCCCGCGGCGGCGTGGTGATCGACAACCATTGCCGCAGCAGCGACCCGCGCATCTTCGCCGTCGGTGAGTGCGCTTCGTGGAACGGCAGTGTGTTCGGCTTGGTCGCCCCGGGCTACGGCATGGCGCGCAACCTCGCAGCGTTGCTGATGGGCGAGGCGGCTGGCGAGTTCAGCGGCGCCGACATGTCGACCAAGCTCAAGCTGCTGGGCGTGGACGTCGGCTCCATCGGCGACGCCCATGGCGCGACCCCCGGCTCGCGCAGCTACCGTTTCATCGACGAGGCCAACAGCGCCTACCGCCGGCTGGTGGTGGATGCCAGCGGCAAGCATGTGCTCGGCGCGGTGCTGGTGGGTGACAACAGCTACTACGACACCCTGTTGCAATACGCCCAGAACCGCATCGCCCTGCCGGCCGACCCGGCCGCGCTGATCCTGCCCCAGGGCGGCGGTGCACCGGCCCTGGGGGGCGACGCCCTGCCCGACAGCGCGACCATCTGCTCGTGCCACAACGTCAGCAAGGGCGCAGTCTGTTCGGCCATCGACAGCGGCTGCGGCGACCTGGCTGCGGTGAAAAGCTGCACCAAGGCCGCCACCGGCTGTGGCGGCTGCGCGGCGTTGCTCAAGCAGGTGTTCGAGCACGAACTGAGCGCCCGCGGCGTGGCCGTCGACAAGAGCCTGTGCGAGCACTTCGCCTACACCCGCCAGGAGCTCTACGGCCTGGTTCGCGTCGAAGGCATCCGCACCTTCCACGACCTGCTCGCCCGCCATGGCAAGGGCCAGGTCGGCTGCGACATCTGCAAGCCGGCGGTGGGCAACATCCTCGCCTCGTGCTGGAACCAGCCGATCATGGACCCGGCGCTGGTGCCGCTGCAGGACACCAACGACACCTTCATGGCCAACATGCAGAAGAACGGCACCTACTCGGTGGTACCGCGCATTCCCGGCGGCGAGATCACCCCCGACAAGCTGATCGTGATCGGCCAGGTGGCGAAAAAGTACGACCTCTACACCAAGATCACCGGCGGCCAGCGCATCGACCTGTTCGGCGCCCAACTGCACGAGCTGCCGCTGATCTGGGGCGAGCTGATCGAGGCGGGCTTCGAGACCGGCCATGCCTACGGCAAGTCGACGCGCACGGTGAAGTCCTGTGTCGGCAGCACCTGGTGCCGCTACGGCGTGCAGGACAGCGTCGCCATGGCCTTGCGCCTGGAAGACCGCTACAAGGGCCTGCGCAGCCCGCACAAGCTCAAGTTCGCGGTGTCCGGCTGCACCCGCGAATGCGCCGAGGCGCAGAGCAAGGACATTGGCGTGATCGCCACCGACAAGGGCTGGAACCTGTACGTCTGCGGCAACGGCGGCATGCGTCCACGGCACGCCGAGCTGTTCGCCACCGACCTGGACGATGAGACCTTGGTGCGCTTGATCGACCGCGTGCTGATGTTCTACATCCGCACCGCCGACAAGCTGCAGCGCACCTCGGTGTGGCGCGAAGGCCTCGATGGCGGCCTGGATTACCTCAAGCAGGTTGTCCTCGACGACAGCCTGGGCCTGGCGGCGGAGCTGGAAGCGCAGATGCAGCATGTGGTCGAGCAGTACCAATGCGAGTGGGCCAATGCCCTCAACGACCCGGAAAAGCTCAAGCGCTTCCGTACCTTCGTCAACGACCGACGCGCCGACCCGGACGTGCACTTCGTGCGTGAACGCGAACAGCGCCGGCCTGCGGCGCCCCTGCATCTGATACCCACCATCGAGGAGGTTGTGTGATGAACCTGTCCAATGCTGCCAACTGGCAAGCGGTGTGCCGCGCCGACGACCTGGTGGCCGATTCCGGCGTCGTGGTCTGGCTCGACGGGGCCCAGGTGGCGCTGTTCTACCTGCCGGGGCAGGGGGTATACGCGCTGGACAATCGCGACCCGCGGTCGGGGGCCAACATCATTGGCCGTGGGCTGGTGGGCAGCCTGCAAGGGGAACTGGTGGTGGCGGCGCCGTTGTACAAGCAGCATTTCAGCCTGCAGAGCGGCGAGTGCCTGGAAGATGCCGGGCAGCGCTTGCGGGTGTGGCCGGTGCGAGTGAATGGCGAGGCGGTGGAGCTGGCGGTGGCCTGACAGGCTTGTGTTAGTCTCTTCGCGGGTAAACCCGCTCCCACAGGTACCGCGCAGGCCTCAGGCATTGTGCGCTTCCTGTGGGAGCGGGTTCACCCGCGAAGAGGCCAGTACAGGTTACCTAGATCACCAACCCCTGTGGTGCACGCCCGGCAAACACGTCCACCAGGCTAGCCACCACCTTCTCCCCCATGCGCGTGCGGGTCTGCACCGTGGCGCTGGCCCGGTGCGGCTGCAGCACCACGTCCTCACGCCCGAACAACGCCTCCGGCGCCCGCGGCTCATCGGCAAACACATCCAGCGCCGCCCCGGCGATTTCGCCAGCTTCCAGCGCCGCGACCAACGCCGGCTCATCCACCAGCTTGCCGCGGGCGATGTTGATCAGGTAGCCCTCGTTCCCCAGCGCCCGCAGCACTTCACGGTTGACCAGTGCCTCGCCCTTGTCGGCAGCCGCCGCCAGGATCAGCGCATCACTGTCCCTGGCCAGTTGCACCAGGTCAGCCTCGAACCCATAAGGCACATCCAGCGCCTGCAAGTCGGTGTAGCGGATCGGGCAACCGAATGCTGCCGCCCGCTGCGCCACCGCCTGGCCGACCCGGCCCATGCCGACGATGCCCACGCGCATGCCCGATACCTGGCGGGCCAACGGCAACGGGGCCAATGGCGTGGCACTGGTGGCCCAACGCCCGGCGCGGACGAAGCGGTCACCGGTGCAGATGCCCCGGCACAAGCCGATCAGCAGGCCGATGGCCAGGTCGGCGACATCCTCGGTCAGGGCGCCGATGGTAGCGGTCACCTGGATGCCGCGATCACGGGCGTAGGCCAGGTCCACCGCATCGGTGCCCACGCCATTGACCGCCACCACTTCGAGCTGGGGCAGGCGCGCCATCAGCGCCTGGCTGATGCCGGTGTGGCCACCGGTGATCACGCCGCGGATGTTGCCGCCATGCTGGCGGACACAGGCCTCCTTGTCGGCCTGCTCGTAGTAGCGGTGCACGGTGAACAGCGCTTCGAGGCGCTCGCGGATCTGCGGGATCAGGATCGGGCTCAGTTGCAGGATTTCAGGTTTCATCGGTCACTCCTTGAAAGCGGGTTCAGCCACGGCCGACAAAGGGCATGTTGCTGGCCATCACGGTCATGTTCAGCACGTTGGCACTCAGCGGCAGCGCGGCGATGTAGCGCACTGCGTCGGCCACGTGGCGCACGTCGAGCATCGGTTCGGCGGCGATCTCGCCATTGGCCTGGCGCACGCCGCGGGTCATACGTTCGGACAGCTCGGTGAGGGCGTTGCCGATGTCCACCTGGCTGCAGACGATGTCGTACGGGCGGCCGTCCAGCGCCAGCGCCTTGGTCAGGCCCAGCACTGCGTGCTTGCTGGCGGTGTAGGGCGCGGTGAATGGGCGCGGGGTGTGCGCCGAGATCGAGCCGTTGTTGATGATCCGCCCGCCTTGCGGCTGCTGGCGGCGCATCAGGCCGAACGCGGCGCGGGCGCAGAGGAAGACGCCGTCGACATTGGTGGCGATGACGTTGCGCCAGTTCTCCAGCGGCAGCTCGTCGATCGGCACGGCGGGGGCATTGATGCCGGCGTTGTTGAAGATCACGTCGAGGCGCCCGTGGACTTCCTCGATGGTGGCGAACAGCTGCGCCACGCTTTGTTCGTCACGCACGTCGGTGGGCACGGCGAGGGCTTCGCCGCCTGCGGCGCGGGCCTGCTCGACCAGCGCTTGCAGCGGCTCGGCGCGG
Source organism: Pseudomonas sp. NPDC089401 (assembly GCF_044749485.1). Classification (NCBI taxonomy): domain Bacteria; kingdom Pseudomonadati; phylum Pseudomonadota; class Gammaproteobacteria; order Pseudomonadales; family Pseudomonadaceae; genus Pseudomonas; species Pseudomonas sp. NPDC089401. The sequence continues at coordinate 115,284 of NZ_JBIVIA010000001.1, forward strand.
CGCCCGGCGAGCACCAGGCTGAAGCCGTCTTCGAGCAGGGCGAGGGCGACGGCGCGGCCGATGCCGCTGCCGGCGCCGGTGACCAGGGCGATTTTCTTGTGCTGGGTCATCTCGTTTTACTCCTGTGGTTTCAGGCCGCGTTGGCGGCTTGCCCGGCAGGGCGGGCGCCGACGCGCAGTTGCAGTTCGCCGATGCCGTCGATGCCGGCGTGGATCACATCGCCCGGGTTCAGCGGCGCCACGCCGGGCGGGCTGCCGGTCATGATCAGGTCGCCGGGGCGCAGCGGCAGTTGCCGGGACAGCCGGCTGATCACCTCGGCCAGCGCCCAGGTCTGCTGGCCCAGGTGGGCGCGCTGGCGCTCCTGGCCATTGACCTGCAGCCACAGGGCCGCATCCAGTGGCCAGGGCAGTTGCGCGGCCGGGACGATGGCGGTCATCGGCGCCGAGGCCTCGAACACCTTCGCGGCTTCCCATGGCAAACCTTCTGCCTTGGCCTTGCGCTGGTGGTCGCGGCGGGTCAGGTCGAGGCCGGCGGCGAAGCCGAACACATGGTCCAGGGCCTGCTCCGGGGCGATGTCGGCGCCGCCGATGGCGATGGCCGCGACCAGCTCGATCTCATGGCAGAACTCGTCGGTCTGCGGCGGGAAGGGCAGCTCGCCCTGGGCCTCGACCACGTTGCTCGCCGGCTTCATGAAGAACACCGGCTCCTGTGGCGCCGGGCCGTAGGACTCGGGCCATGGGTAGTTGCGGCCCAGGCAGAACACCCGGCCGACCGGGAAGCGTGCGGTGCTGCCACGGATTGGCAGGCTGACGATGGCCGGCGGGTTGAACAGGTAGGTCATGGGGGGATCCTCGGTACTGGAGTGGCCAGCGTATGTCAGGGGCTGGCCGGCAAAGTTGGACGAATGCGGGGTTGTTTTGGACTATCCAGGTAACCTGTGCCGGCCCTTTCGCGGCTAAAGCCGCTCCCACAGGTACAGCGCTGCCTCCAGGCTTTGGGCAATCCCTGTGGGAGCGGCTTTAGCCGCGAAGAGGCCAGTACAGTCGACACATCCCGTGGATCAGGCCGCCGTCTTCAATTCAATGCGATACAGCTTTCCAAGCAGCAGCGAGTAGGACAGGGTCCCCATCAACGCCACCGCGCCAATGAACCAGAACGCCATGGCGAACGACCCGCTGGCATGCACGATCGCGCCAATCACGATCGGCGTGACGATGCCGCCGATATTCGCCGCCAGGCTGGTGATCCCGCCGGTCAGGCCGATCAGTTCCTTGGGCGCCACCTCCGACACCGCCGCCCACGACGCCGAGGCGATGCCCTGGGCGAAGAACGCCAGGGTGAGGATGGCGATGCACAGCACGTTGGAGTCGGTGAAGTTCACCAGCACGATCGACATGCCCAGCATCGAACCCACCACCAGCGGCAGCTTGCGGGCGAAGGACAGCGAGTAGCCCTTGCGGATCAGCAGGTCGGAGACGATCCCGGCCAGGAGAATGCCCACCGTGGCGCCAATGAACGGCATCACCGCGAAGATGCCGACCTTGATCAGGGTCAGCTGGCGCTCCTCGATCAGGTAGGTGGGGAACCAGGTGAGGAAGAAGTACAGCGCCGAGGTGCTGGCGAACTTGCCCAGGCAGATCGCCCAGACCTGGCGGTAGCGAAACAGCTCGGCGACCTGGCGCCAGTCGAAGCGGGTGCGCTGCTGGCTGCTTTTCACCAGGCCGCCGCCGTCTTCGATGTAGGCCAGTTCTGCCTGGCTGACCTTCTTGCAGTTCAGCGGGTCGCGGTACAGCCACAGCCACACCACGCCGAACAGGATGCCGACCAGGCCGGTGCTGTAGAACACGTGGCGCCAGTCGTAGGTGGTCGCCAGCCACAGCAGCGCGCCGGTGAACAGCGCGGTACCCAGGTACTGGCCGCAGACGTAGATGCTGCTGGCCATGCCGCGCTCACGGGCCGGGAACCACACCGTGACCGCGCGGCTGTTGGCCGGAAACGCCGGGGCCTCCATGGCGCCGACTGCCAGGCGCAGGCCGAACAGCGAGGCAAAGCCGCTGGCCAGGCCCTGGGCGACGGTGACCGCCGACCAGCTGATCAGCGATACGCCGTAGGTCAAACGCGAGCCGAAGCGGTCGGCGATGAAGCCGGCGGGCACCAGCGCCAGGGCGTAGGTCCAGGCGAAGGCGGAGAAGATCAGGCCCATCTCGACCTTGTCCAGCCCCAGGTCCTTGGCCATGAACGGTGCGGCGATGGAGATGTTGACCCGGTCGACGTAGTTGATGATGGTCGCCACCAGCAGCAGCGACAGCATGAACCAGCGGCGGCGGGTGGGCAGGCGCTGGGCAGGAGCCGCGTCCAGCGCGTACGACGACGCGGCGCGGGCGTTGGGGGTGCTCGACATGAGTCGACCTCGTTTGTTGTTGTTGGTAGAGGTTGGGCTGCAGTCCCTTTTCTAAGGTGGTCGTACAACGCTGTGAATGCAACGGTGGATTTAGACCGTTTTTTTCACTGGAGGAGGGGGAGGGCTGTACTGTCCAAGAAAACCAGGAGGTGGGGTTTTAGCGGTTTTTTTTGCTGGATGTCGCGTTTTTAGCGGGCTGTGAAGATTTGCGGTTGCGCAGGTTTTTGCAGACGGGTTTAAATTGGTTGGTGAGTGACATCGTACAACTAGTATTGCCTGCGCTGGCCTCTTCGCGGGTAAACCCGCTCCCACAGGTATTCCACCTGGCTTGAAGGCTGCGCTGTAACTGTGGGAGCGGGTTTACCCGCGGAAGGGCCGGGGCAGGCGTCGCCATGCCTACAGACTGGAGCAAGCCCATGCCCCCCAAGCGCGAGGTCCCGACCTACGTCATGCAGCAGCGCAGCGAGCTGATGGATTTCTACATCCGCGACCAGCGCGGCCGCCCGGCCGAGACCGCACCCCATCGCCACGAGTACTTCCAGATCCAGGTCAACCTCGGCGGCGACACGGTGCAGCACATCGGCAACGTCGAGCGACCGTTCCGGCGCAACACCCTGGCGTTCATCCTGCCGCACCGGGTGCATGTGATCCCGCATCCCGCCGACAGCGATTTCGTGGTGATCAACTTCTCCCAGACCTTTCTCTTGCCGCACCTGGCCTGCGACCCGATGGACCTCGAGGAAGTGTCGATCCTGCAGGCGCCGGAGCTGTCGCCGTTCCGTTTCCAGGAACACCTGGACTTCTGCCTCGACGAAGCCGATTTCGCCGAGGTCCGCCAGCTGCTCGAGCGCATGCGCACGCTCGACGGCAACCGCCGCTTCGGCAGCCGTGAAATGCTCAAGGGCCTGCTGTTGCAGCTGATCGGCCAGGTCTGCGGGCTGTACGCCGAACCCTTGCGCGAACTGGCCGAGAACAACGCCGCCCAGCTCAGCCGCCGCGCTGCGCTGAACCGCATGAGCGAATACCTGCGCCGGCACATCGACGACCCCGACCTCAACCTGCACAAGGTCGCCGCCGCCACCTACCTGTCGCCGACCTACCTGACCCACTGGCTGCGCAAGGAAATCGGCAAGACCTTCAGCGAGCTGGTGCTGGAGCGGCGCATGCACGCCGCACGCAACTACCTGCTCAACGGCAGCCGCCCGGTGGGCGAGGTGGCGCGGCTCTGCGGTTTTGCCGATGAGGCCTACTTTTCCAGGCGCTTCCGGCAGATCCACGGCCTGCCGCCGGGGCAGTTCCGCCGCCAGCAGCGCGACCCGGATACGCCGCAGGTGGCGATGCGGTAAGCTTGCCGGCATGAATCTCGACACCCGCATCAAGTACCGCCACCTGCTGTGCTTCCTGGAGATTGCCCGGCAGGGCAGCCTGGCCAGGGCCGCCGACAGCCTGGCGATCAGCCAGCCGGCGATCTCCAAGACCCTCAAGGAACTCGAGGACCTGCTCGAGGCCCGCCTGTTCGAACGCAGCCGTCAGGGTGTCGAGCTGACGCCGGCCGGCACCCGTTTCATGCGCTACGCCGGGCCCAGCGTGCAGGCCCTGCGCGATGGCGTGAGCAGCCTGCGCGGCGAGGCGCGGGCGCCGTCGCAGGTGCGCATCGGCGTGCTGTCGACGGTCGAGGGGCTGCTGATGCCCGAGGTGCTGTGCCGCCTGCATCAGCGCCATGAGGCCTTGGTGATCAGCGTGGTGACCGGGGTCAGTGCGCAACTGCTCGGCCAGTTGCACCTGGGCGAGCTGGAGCTGGTGGTCGGGCGCATGACCGACAGCCCGCAGATCCAGGGGTTGTCGTTCGAGCACCTGTACAGCGAGTCGATGGCCCTGGTGGTGCGGCCTGGGCACCCGCTGCTGGCGCACGCACCGGTGGATCGGCAGCGGGTCGGGCACTACCCGCTGGTGCTGCCGCCGCCGGGCACCACCATCCGCCAGCATGCCGACAGCCTGTTCGTGCAGTGCGGCATTCAGATGCCGACGCAGCGCCTGGAGACCCTGTCACTGGCGCTGAGCCGGCGTTACCTGCTGGGCAGCGACGCGTTGTGGGTGGCACCGCGTGACGCGGTGCTGCTGGACTTGCGCCGGGGCGAACTGGCCGAGCTGGACCTGGGCGTGCAGGAGCCAGGCGGGTCGGTGGGGATTTGCCGCAATGCCGCCTTGCCTTTGAGTCTGCCGGGGCAGTGGGTGGGCGAGGTGTTGCGTGAGGTGGCGGGGGAGTACCGGGAGGGGCGGTATCCTTGAGGCTTTGTCGCGGCTGGCACCTGTAAGCCCTGACCCTTTTTCAGCTCATCCTCCTTTCATCTCTTCTCAGAACCCCCAGAAATAAAAAGCCACAAAACCCAGGCAAACCCGGCACCCAGGGTCAATACTGGCCAGTGGCTGTAAACCTTGCATGAAGAAGCGTTTACCCACTGAACTTCCTACGTAAAAGCCGCTCCTATGCCGGTAGCCATTGGTTATGGCCGCCTGCTAAGCTCGCGGCTTTACCCTGATTGCCCTCATGGCGCATGAACAAGGAAATAGCATGAAACAGCATCGTCTGGCGGCTGCGGTTGCCCTGGTAGGCCTGGTACTGGCTGGCTGTGATCAACAAGCCAGCAGCCCCGAGCTGAAGACTCCGGCACAGAAAGCCTCCTACGGTATCGGCCTGAACATGGGCAAGAGCCTGGCTCAGGAAGGCATGGAAGACCTTGATTCGAAAGCGGTCGCCCTCGGCATCGAAGACGCCGTCGGCAAGAAGGAGCAACGCATCAAGGACGACGAGCTGGTAGAGGCCTTCACCGCGCTGCAGAAGCGCGCCGAAGAGCGCCTGACCAAGGCCAGCGCCGAAGCCGCCACGGCTGGCAAGAAATTCCTCGAAGAGAACGCCAAGAAGCCTGGCGTGGTCACCACCGCCTCGGGCCTGCAGTACGAAGTGGTCAAGAAGGCCGATGGCCCGCAGCCCAAGCCGACCGACGTGGTCACCGTCCACTACGAAGGCAAGCTGATCGATGGCAAGGTGTTCGACAGCTCGGTAGAGCGCGGCAGCCCGATCGACCTGCCGGTCAGCGGCGTGATCCCGGGTTGGGTCGAAGGCCTGCAGCTGATGCATGTCGGCGAGAAGTACAAGCTGTTCATCCCGGCTGAACTGGCCTACGGCGCGCAGAGCCCGAGCCCGCTGATCCCGGCGAACTCGGTCCTGGTGTTCGACCTGGAACTGATCGCCATCAAGGACCCGGCCCAGCTGCAGGGCGGTGAGGCTCCTGAAGCCGATGCCCCTGCCGAGGCCCCGGCCGAAGCGCCTGCCAAGTAATCGCGGCAGCTGCACCGACAACGCCCCGTCTTGACGGGGCGTTGTCGTTTGTGAAGGATCCTTCACCGAACCTCGGGTTGCAGAGGCTGTCCCAGCAAGGGCAGTGTGAGGACACTGGACGCTTCTGACGCAAATCGTTTGCGCAACTGAAACGACTGTGTAAAAAACGCCCGATCTGACCGGGGCCCTTGCCGACCGGGCGCCTGCCGTCAGAAACTTTGCCCTGTTCACAAGGTTATCCACAATAAATGTGGATAACCCGACCCTGCTGGAGGCTCCATGAGCGCACCCTGGAATTTTGCCCGCTTCCTGCCCCTGGCCGAGCGCCTGCTCAGCCGTGGTCGGTTGCCGGCCCTGTTGTTCGCCGTGGCCCGCAAGGGCCCGCGCATCGGTCAGTTGCGTGAGGACGTCAAGTTGTTGCAGTTGCTGTGCCTGGCCTGGTGGCGCGGCGAATACCGAGCCATCAGCCCCAAGGCGCTGGTGACCATCGTCGCGGGCCTGTTGTATTTCGTCAGCCCGCTCGACGCCATCCCCGACTGGATCGTCGGTGTCGGTTTTCTCGATGACATCGCCGTGCTTGGCTGGGTGCTGAAAACCGTGGCCGATGAGCTGGCGCGTTTCAAGGCCTGGCGCGACAGCCAGGCGCCTGAACGCCTGCGCGTGGTCGAGCGCCTGCCCGATACCCCCGAAGCCCTGCGCCTGGAGCGCGATGTGCACTGAATTCGAAGCAGCTCCCACAGACCCTCGCGGTTGGTAATATAATTGGCATAAGCGTTATGCCTACGGATTACATGCCGTAATCCTACGTAAGGGGGTTGTATGGGTATTCAGGTCATCAGCCGGGACGGTCAGCCCGAGTACGCCGTTGTGCCCTGGGAGCAGTACCAGGCGTTGCTCAAGGCCGCCGGGCAGGCACCTGCCGAAGCGGTTGCTGCAACGGAAGAATCGAGCGCAGCGGCGGTGAGCCTGCCCGCGTTCAAGGAAGTGGCACAGATTCGCCAGGCCAAAGGTATCGCGCCGGAGCAATTGGCGCGCAATGTCGGGGTCAGCCCGGCGTACCTGGCCATGATCGAATCGGGCGAACGCCAGCCGGATGCGGCGATCCGCCGAGCCCTGGCCTGGCACCTGGGGGTGGCCGGCTGGAGCGAGCCGTCATGAGCCAGGTCAGGATCAGCCGACAGCATTGGCAAAACCTGCTGGACGAGCTTGACCTGGCCCGCCGACAACGCCACCTGCTCACCTACCGTGCGCTGATCGAGCGCCTGCAACTGCCCAGCCCGGCCATGCAGACGCTGACCGCCGCGCTGGAGTACCTGGCGGTGCTCGATGCCCGTGCCGAGCAGCCGCTGCGCAGCTCGCTGGTGATCAGCCAGGGGGCCAGCCGCCTGCCGCGTACCGGCTTTTTCGAATGCGTGGAGCGTCTGGGGCGCTTTGCCGGGCCGGTCGATGGCATGGAAGCGGCCTCGTGGCATGCTTCCGAGGTGGTCAGGGTGTTCGAGTACAGCTATCCCGAGCATGCCTGAGCAGTTGGTATTGCCTGTACCGGCCTCTTCGCGGGTGAACCCGCTCCCACAGGTACACCACAGTATTCAAGGACAGTGATTACCCTGTGGGAGCGGGTTCACCCGCGAAGAGGCCAGCACAGGCAACGCATTCCTGTAAACCAGACCACACGGTCTGCCATCGACGCCGAGCACTTCCAATGAATCAAGGTGCTCATGGCGGCCAAACAATTCCATGATTTGCCCCAGCGAGGCATTCAACCCCACCGTGGGTTGCCCGCCCGACGCCACCGGCATCACCTGCGCCAGCACCGGCTGGCCGTCCCGCAGCCCCAGCTCCTGCGGCCGACCCAGCAAGTAGCCCTGCACCAGGTCCACGCCCATCTCGGTCAGCACCGCCAGCTCCTCCGCCAGCTCGATGCCCTCGGCAATCACCTGGGCCTTCGACGCCCTGGCAATCTGCAGGATCGAGCCGACGAACTCGCGCTTGAGCGGGTCGCAGTGGATGCCATCGATGAAATGCCGGTCGATCTTCACGTATTCCGGGCGCAGTTCCGACCACAGGCGCAGGCTCGAATAGCCCGCGCCCAGGTCGTCCAGGGCGATGGAAAAGCCCATGTCGCGATAATGGTGCAGGGCATTGGACAGTAGCTGGAAATCGTCGGTGGGGGTCTGTTCGGTCAGCTCGATCACCACCCGGCCGGGTTCCAGGCCGACCTGCTCGAGCAGCTTGAGGGTGCGCCCGGACGGGTAGTGTGGCTCCAGCAACGATTCCGGCGAGATGTTCAGAAACAGCTTGCCGTCCAGCTGCTGCTCGCTGAAGCGCCGGCACGCGCTTTCGCGGCAGGCGGCCTCCAGTTCGGTCAGGCGGCCAGCCTGGCGGGCAATGGCGAACAGGTTCAACGGCGAATGCAGCGGGCTGTTGGACGGGCCGCGGGTCAGCGCTTCATGGCCATGAATGCGTCGTTCGCTGAGCTGGATGATCGGCTGGAACAGGCTGTGAATGCTGCGTTGAGCCAATATGGCACCCAAGGCAGTGAGCTGTTCGGCAACGGTCATGACGGGATCCTGAAAATGAAAGGGCCGGGCATTCACATGCCCGGCCCTTCTATTTCACGACAGCACGATGACTGTTTGATGACGGATCACATTAATCTGCCATCATCGGTCGAATCATTTCTTGGCCACCGTGCTGCTTTCCCGGAGGTAGTCGATCAGGATGCGACCGGTCTCGGCCAGGTAGGCGTCGTCTTCCGGCTTGGTCTTGTCGTCCTCGTCCGGCAGGGCGTCCTCGTCGACTTTCTTCAACTCCTTGAGCGGTTCCTCGCCCTTGGCCTTGCGCCGGATGTTTTCCATGGCCAGTTGCTTGGCTTCGACATCGTCGTGGCGGGCACGGCGCTCCTGCTCGTTGAGGCTGACGGTCTTCTCGTCCATCAGTTTCTGGGTCAGGGCCAGGCGGTCGCGGATGTAGGTGAACTCGGCATCCTTGGCGCTGCGCGCGTCATGCTTGGCCTTGAGGTCGGTGAGGAACGGCTTGAACGGGTCGGCCGCCGGCTTGACCACCGGGCGGATGGTGTCCCATGGCATGGCCTCGGGCAGGGCGCTCTCGCCGATTTCCTTGGTGTCGATGATCGACGGGTAGTCGATGTCCGGCAGCACGCCCTGGTGCTGGGTGCTCTGCCCGGAAACCCGGTAGAACTTGGCCAGGGTCAGCTTCAGCTCGCCGTGGTTGAGCGGCTGGATGGTCTGCACGGTGCCTTTGCCGAAGGTCTGGCCACCAATGATCAGCGCGCGGTGGTAGTCCTGCATGGCACCGGCGAAGATCTCCGAGGCGGAGGCCGACAAGCGGTTGACCAGCAGCGCCATCGGGCCTTTGTAGAAGGCACCGGGGTTTTCGTCTTCGAGCACGTCGACGCGCCCGTCGCTGTTGCGTACCAGCACGGTCGGGCCTTTCTCGATGAACAGGCTGGTCAGCTCGGTGGCCTCCTGCAAGGAACCGCCGCCGTTGTTGCGCAGGTCGATGACCACGCCGTCGACCTTTTCCTTCTGCAGTTCGGTGAGCAGTTTCTTCACGTCGCGCGTGGTGCTCTTGTAGTCCGGGTCACCGGCGCGGTAGGCCTTGAAGTCCAGGTAGAAGGCCGGGATCTCGATGACGCCGAGCTTGTAGTCACGCCCGTCCTGCTTGAGGTTGAGGATCGACTTCTTGGCCGCCTGCTCCTCGAGTTTCACCGCCTCGCGGGTGATCGAGACGATCTTGGTGGTCTGGTCGCTCGGCGCGTTGCTCGCCGGGATGATCTCCAGGCGCACCACCGAGCCTTTCGGGCCGCGGATCAGCTTGACCACTTCGTCCAGGCGCCAGCCGACCACGTCGACCATTTCCTTGTTGCCCTGGGCGACGCCGATGATCTTGTCGGCGGTGGCCACCTGCTTGGTCTTGGCCGCAGGGCCCGCCGGCACCAGGCGCACGATCTTGACCTGGTCGTTGTCGCTCTGCAGCACCGCACCGATGCCTTCGAGCGACAGGCTCATGTTGATGTCGAAGTTTTCCGCGCTGTCCGGCGACAGGTAGTTGGTGTGCGGGTCGTAGGACTGGGCGAAGGTGTTGATGTAGGCCTGGAAGATGTCCTCGGCACGGGTCTGGTCCAGGCGCGCCAGCTGGTTCTTGTAGCGCTTGGTCAGGGTTTCCTGGATCTGCTTGGGCTCCTTGCCGGCGATCTTCTGGCGCAGCACTTCGTCCATGACGCGTTTGCGCCACAGGTCGTCGAGTTCGGCCTGGTCCTTCATCCACGGCGCATCCTTGCGGTCGATCAGCAAGGTCTGGTGGGTGGTGAAGTCCATCTTGTCGACACCCTTGGCCAGCTCGGCCAGGGCGAAGTCCAGGCGCTGCTTGACCCGGTCGAGGTAGCGCTTGTAGATGGTGAAGCCAGGGTCGAGGTTGCCGCTCTTGAGGAAGTCGTCGAACTGCGTCTTCCACTTGTCGAATTCGGCGATGTCGGCAGCGGTGAAGTAGCTGCGCGCCGGGTCCAGCAGCTTGATGTAGCTGTCGTAGATGATCACCGAGCGCTTGTCGTCGAGCGGCGGCTTGCTGTAGTGGTGGCGCTTGAGCAGTTCCACCACGTTGAGGCTGGCGACGATCTCGTCGCGGTCAGGCTGCAGGCTGTCCCACTTGTTGGCGGCCGCCGCATTGCCGCCGAGCGCAAGGCTGCCCAGGCCAACCATAAGGGCAAGGGCGGTGCTGGGGAGGAAATGCTTCATGCTGATTCGACGTGGAGGCAATTGATCACGCATAGTAGGCCGTCTTTTCCGTTCGCCGGTTCCACAGGAGCCGGACAAATACTGCAAAAAGCCTGGGGAGCGGGCTCTCCAGGCTCAGTCATGTGATTCAACTATGGAGGCACTGTGAAGGCATTGCAAGGCGTTGACGGACATGTGGCCTGGGTCGAGGCTGAACGCCCGGCCTGTGACGCGGGCCAAGTGCGCATCAGGGTGGCTGCCGCGGGGTTGAACCGCGCCGATCTGTTGCAAATGAATGGGTTGTATCCACCACCGCCTGGCGCCAGCCCGTACATGGGCCTGGAGTGCGCCGGGGTGGTCGAGGAAGTCGGTGCCGGTGCCGACTGGCGCGTCGGTGACCGCGTGTGCGCGTTGCTGGCCAGCGGCGCCATGGCCGAGGAAGTGGTGGTCGACGCCCGCCATGTACTGCCGGTGCCCGAGGGCCTGAGCCTGCACGAGGCGGCGGCGCTGCCCGAGGTGTATGCCACGGCCTGGTTGAACATCTTCCAGCTCGGTGCGGTGAAGGCCGGCGAGAAGGTGCTGGTGCATGCGGGGGCCAGTGGCGTGGGCTCGGCGGCGATCCAGCTGTGCAAGGCATTCGGCAACCCGGTGTGGGTCAGTGTCGGCTCCCAGGACCGTTTGGACTACTGCGAGGCGCTGGGCGCCGCGGGTGGTGTGGTGCGCAACGAGAACCTCGAGGCGCTGGAAGGCTTCGGGCCGTTCGACGTGATTCTCGACCCGGTCGGTGCCAGCTACGGCCAACTCAACCTGAAGCTGCTGGCACGTGACGGTCGCTGGGTGATCATCGGCCTGATGGGTGGGCGCACGTTCGAACTGGACCTGGCCCAGGTGCTGGGCAAGCGCCTGGAGATCACCGGCTCGACCTTGCGCAACCGTGACGATGGCTTCAAGGCCGAGTTGCTGCGCGAATTGCAGCAGCAGGTGTGGCCACTGTTCGGCGAAGGGCGGCTGTCGCCGCAGCTGGTCGATACCTACCCGGTGGAGTTTGCCCAGGCGGCGTATGCCGAGCTTGCGAGCAACCAGGTTTCCGGCAAGCTGGTGATGGTCATCGACCCTAGCCTGGCGTAAGCAGGCCGGGCCTCTTCGCGGGTGAACCCGCTCCCACAGGGATTGCACAGTATTCGAACCCGTGTGGGAGCGGGTTTACCCGCGAAGAGGCCGGTACAGCCCATGCAAATCTTAGCGCCAGCTCAATACCGGCCAGCCATTGGTCTGGGCATGCTCTCGCAGCACCGCATCCGGGTTCACTGCATACGGATGATCCACCTTCAGCAACAACGGCAGATCGTTGCGTGAATCGGAATAGAAACTCGCCCCCTCCAGGTTCTCCTGCTCCTGGTCCAGCCACTCCAGCAAGCGGGTGATCTTGCCTTCGCGGTAGGTCAGCACCCCATGGGTCTTGCCGGTGTACACCCCGTTCACCGCCTCCAGCTCGATCGCCAGGTACTCGTCCACCCCCAGTCGCGCGGCAATCGGGCCTACCAGGTGGGTACCCGAAGCGGAAATGATCAGCACGCGATCACCGCGCTGGCGATGTTCGGCAATGCAGCGGCAGGCGTCGCCGTAGATGATCGGCTCGATCACATCCTCCACCCACGGCTCGACCAGGTGCTCGACCTCTTCCAGGGTGCGCCCGGCGATCGGCTCCAGGCTGAAGGCCATGTACTCCTCCATGCGCAGGTGGCCCTTGCCGTAGGCCTCCATCAGTTCATGGTCGCGGCGCAGGAAGTCCTTGCCGTCGACCCAGCCCAGCCGGGCCATCTGCTCGCTCCACAACGACGCGCAGTCGCCATGGATCAGGGTTTCGTCCAGATCGAAAATTGCCAGTGCCATCGTATGAATGCTCCTTAGGCCACTTCTCGCAGTGCCGTGGGGTCGATCGACAAGGATACCCGTTGGCCGTCGCCGTGCAGGTCTTGCGGCGAGCGGTTGAGCACGTCGACCACCAGCTCCACCTCGCGCACCCGCACCCGGTAGCGGATCACGTTGCCGAGCAGGCTGTGGCTGCGCACTTCGGCATCCCGTTCACCGTCAAGGCCCAGGGTGATCGACTCCGGGCGGATCGCCAGGCGGCCGGCCACCGGGCGTTGCAGCAGGCGGCTGGCGGCGTCGGCGTCGAGCAGGTTGTAGTTGCCGATGAAGCCGGCGGCGAACAGGTCCACGGGCGCGGTGTAGAGGGTTTCGGCATCGCCGCTCTGGACGATGCGCCCCTGGTTCATCAGGAAGATGCGGTCCGACATCGTCAGCGCCTCTTCCTGGTCGTGGGTGACGAAGATGGTGGTCAGCCCCAGCTCGCGCTGGATCGCGCGGATCTGCTCGCGCAGGTGCTTGCGGATGCGTGCGTCCAGCGCCGACAGCGGCTCGTCGAGCAGCAGCAGGCGCGGGCGGGTCACCAGCGAGCGGGCCAGGGCCACGCGCTGGCACTGGCCGCCGGACAGCTGGTGCGGGTAGCGCCCGGCGAAACTGCCCAGTTCCACCAGCTCCAGCGCCTCGCGCACGCGCACCAGGCTCTCGTCGGCCTTGACCTTCTGCATGCGCAGGCCAAAGGCGACGTTCTGCTCCACGGTCATGTTGGGGAACAAGGCATAGCTCTGGAACACCATGCCGATGCCGCGCTTCTGCGGGCTGAGCGGCACGATGTCGTGGCCGTCGAGGAGGATCTTGCCGCCGTCCACCGGGGTCAGCCCGGCGATGCAGCGCAGCAGGGTGGACTTGCCGCAGCCGGAGGGGCCGAGCAGGGTGACGAACTCGCCGCGTTCGATGTGGCAGTCGATGTTCTCGAACACCGGGCTGCCGGCGTAGCTTTTCTGCAGGTTCTGTACGCTGACGAAGCTCATGTCAGGGTTTGTCCTTGTTCAGGCGGTTGGCGACCCAGGTCAGCACCAGCACGAAGGCGAAGTAGGAAATCACCAGCGCGCTGTTGAAGTGGCCGCTGCTGTTGCGCATGTTGTTCAGGTACACCTGCAGGGTCTCGTAGCGGGTGCCGACCAGCAGGTTGGCGAACACGAACTCGCCGAACAGGAACGAGAACGACAGCAGCAGCGCCACCATCAGGCCCTTGCGCAGGTTGGGCAGCACCACCAGCAGGGCAGCCTGCCAGGTGCTGGCGCCGAGCAGCTGGGCGGCGTCCATCAGGTCGCGCAGGTTGATCGCCTGCAGGTTGTTGGTGATCGCCCGGTACATGAAGGGCAGGGCGATGGTGAAGTAGCAGCCGATCAGGATCCACGGCGTGCCGACCATGGCCATCGGGCCGCTGCCATAGAGTTGCAGCAGGCCCACCGACGACACCACCGGCGGCACCGCGAACGGCAGCAGGATGAGGATGTTCATCAGCGCGTCGAGCCTGGGGAAGTGGTAGTGCACCACGAACAGCAGCGGCAGGATCAGCACCACCGACAGCAGCAGCGCGCCCACGCACACCAGCAGCGACTGGCCGAAGGCGGCCAGGAAACGCGGCTCGCTCCACAGGGCGATGTACCACTTGAAGGTCAGGCCGCTGGGCAGCAGGCTGGCCGACCAGCTGGTGGCCAGCGAGTAGAGCAGGGTGCCGGCCAGTGGCAGCAGCAGGATCAGGAACAGCAGGTACACCATCAGCCGATGGTAGAGCCCGCCATTGGATTTTTCAGCGCGCATGGTAGCTCCTCTTGAGCAGCCACTGATGGACCACCGTGACCAGTGTCATCAGGCCCACCAGCACCATCGCCAAGGCGCTGGCCAGGTTCGGGTCGAGGCTGATGTCACCGGCCACCAGGCCGGCGATGCGGATCGGCAGCACGTTGAAGTTGCCGGTGGTCAGGGCATAGACAGTGGCGTAGGCGCCAAGCGCATTGGCCAGCAGGATGACGAAGGTGCCGAGCAGCGCCGGGGTCAGCACCGGCAGGCCGATGTGCCGCCAGAACTGCCAGTGGCTGGCGCCGAGCAACGCCGCCGACTCGCGCCAGTCGTCGCGCAGGGCGTCGAAGGCCGGGTAGAGCAGCAGCACGCCGAGGGGGATCTGGAAGTAGGTGTACACCAGGATCAGGCCGCTCTTGGAATAGATGCTGAAGTCTTCGAGCAGGCCGATCTCTTTCAGCAGCAGGGTCAGCGCGCCATTGAAGCCGAGCAGGATGATGAAGGCGAAGGCCAGCGGCACCCCGGCAAAGTTGCTGGTCATGTTGGCGAAGGCGCTGACGAAGTCGCGCAGCTTCGAGTCCACCTGGCGCAGCGAGTAGGCGCCGAGGGTGGCGATGACGATGCCGAACAGGCTCGACCAGAAACTGATCTCCAGGCTGCGTTGCAGCGCCTGCAGGTAGAACTTCGAGGCGAACACCTTGCTGAAGTTGTCCACGCCCCAGCCGGCTTCCGATTGCAGGCTGTTGATCGCCACCCAGGCCAGCGGGGCGATCTGGAAGATCACGAAGAACACGGCGAACGGCAGCAGGCAGAGCAGGGCCAGGTAGCGGCCGCGAGGGCGCGCGCTCACTTCAGCAGCTCCCGGCAGACGGTCTTGTCGTGGGCCGCGCCGAGCAGCTCGCAGATGGTCCCGCACAGCTCGGTCTGCAGCGGTTTGGCTGCGGGGTCGAGGCTGAAGGCGTCGCCGAACACGAACAGCGGCACTTCGCGTTCTTCGGCCAGCAGGCCGTTGTGCGAGCGGTCGTTGTTCATGCCGTGGTCGGCAGTGACCAGCACCTGGTAGCCCTCTTCGAGCCAGTGCGGCAGGTAGTCGGCGAGCAGGATGTCGACGCTGCGCGCGGCGTTGCGGTACTGGCTGCTGTCCAGGCCGTGGCGGTGGCCGACGTCGTCGATGCTCATCGGGTGCACCAGCAAAAAGTTCGGCGCATGGCGGCGGCGCAGGTACTCGCCGTCGGCCAGCAGGTGCGAGTCGGGGTAGCGGTCGTCCCAGTAGAACAGGCCATGCTGGATCGGCAGCTTGGGCGCATGGGTGTGGCGGTCGCGCTGGGGGTCGAAGGGCGAGCGGTTGTACAGCTCGCTCATCCAGTGATAGGCCGCCGCCGCCGTGCCCAGGTTGGCCTCGCGGGCGTAGTGGAACACGCTGCGCTGGTTGGACAGGCGGTTGACGTTGTTGTGCACGATGCCGCTGTCGATCGGCGGCACGCCGGTGAGGATGCATTCGTACAGCGGCCGCGACAGCGACGGTAGTTCGCACTCCACGCGGTACAGCGCGGCGCGGTCGGCTTCGACGTAGGCGTGCAGGTGGCCCATGGCGTGGTGGGCGACCTGGTAGTTGAGGCCGTCGAGCAGTACCAGGATGACGTTGTGTTGCATGGTGGCTCCAGTCTTGAACCGCGTTGGCTTCTTCGCGGTAAACCCGCTCCCACACGGGCAGCGTGCGCCATACCTGTGGGAGCGGGTTCACCCGCGAAAGGGCCGGATCAGGCACTACAAAAGCTAGCCCCTTACTCCATCTCGATGATCACCTGCTCCTGCCACTTCTGCGGCAGGGCCTTGGAGGTGGCTTCCCAGGCCGCGGCATCCTTGATCGGCTGGGCGGCCTTGTACTGCTCGTTGGGCAGCAGCTTGGCCTGCACGTCCGCCGGCAGCTTCAGGTGCTCGGCACGGATCGGCCGCGCATGCCCTTTGGCCAGGTTGACCTGCCCGGCGTCGCTGAAGATGTACTCACGCGCGAGCTTGGCGGCATTGGGGTGCTTGGCGTACTTGTTGATCACCGTGGTATAGCCGGAAATCACCGAGCCGTCCGACGGGATCAGCACCTCGAAGCGCTTGGGGTCGATCTGCTCGCGGTAGCTCAGGCCATTGAAGTCCCAGACCACGCCGACTTCCACCTCGCCCTTCTCCAGGGTCTGGATGGTCGGGTTGGCCAGCGACAGGCGCTTCTGCTGGGCCAGCTTGGTGAACAGTTGCAGCCCTGGTTCGATGTTGCTTTCGCTGCCCTGGTAGGCGATGGCCGCGGCCAGCACGCCGTTGGCGGCCTGGGCGGCGGTGCCGACGTCACCGATGGCGACCTTGTACTTGCCTTTTTCCAGGTCATGCCAGGTCTTCGGGCGTTCGCCTTCCTTGACCAGGTCCTTGTTGATGATGAAGGCGATGGTGCCGGTATAGGCCAGCGCCCAGTGGCCGTCCTGGTCCTTGGCCCACTCGGGCACCTGGTCCCAGGTGCTCGGCTTGTACGGCTGGGTCACGCCCTTGCTGGCGGCGATCGGGCCGAACGCGGCACCCACGTCGCCGATGTCGGCGCTGGCGTTGTCCTTCTCCGCTTCGAACTTGGCGATTTCCTGGGCCGAGCTCATGTCGGTGTCGCTGTGCTTGAGGCCATACTTGCTGGCCAGGTCGTCCCAGGTGCCTTTCCAGTTGGCCCAGGCATCGGGCATGCCGACGCTGTTGATGGCGCCTTCCTTGCGGGCGGCGTCTTCCAGGGCCTTGAGGTCAGGGCCGGCGGCCATGGTCGAGGTGCACAGGGTAATGGCCGAGCCGAGCAGTGACGCCATGAACAACTTTTTCATTCGAAGCTCCTTGAATGGGTGCCTTCAGCGATCGTTGTTATAGGGTGAAACGGGTGTCTGGTGACCGTTGGTCTAGGTCAGCAAAGCTTGAGCCAAGGTAGCCCGCCCGCGTGACAGTTTGATGTAGGGCAAGGCCGCCAGAGGTCCTGAAACTACAGCGTAGACCACGTAGCCGGCCCGGCTTTGCTGGGTTGGCGCGTTTCTGGCAACAGCAGCTCCAGGCCTTTGTCACAGGATGTTCATCAGCTCTGCCTAGGCTGCACTATTCTCCACAGGCCCCTTTCTGGGGCTGGACTAGTCCAGATAGGTAACCTTTCGATGCAGTCGACGCCTCCGCGTGCGGTAACAGCCATCTGCCATGCCTTGCAGGAGCAGATCGAGCACGGCCTGTTGCTGCCGGGCGGCAAGTTGCCGGCTGAACGCAAGCTCAGCGAGGTGTTCGCTACCACGCGCATCACCCTGCGCGAGGCCCTGGTGCAGCTGGAGGCCCAGGGGCTGATCTACCGCGAGGAACGACGCGGCTGGTTCGTCGCGCCCGAGCGGTTGACCTATGACCTGATCGAGCGCAGCCACTTCCACGCCATGGTGCGGGACCAGGGGCGGGCTGCCACCACCGAGTTGCTGTCGGCACGCCTGCAGGCAGCGCCCGCGGCGATCTGTGCGCGTTTGCAGCTGCCGGCGCTGTCCCGCGTGGTGCGGATCTGTCGGTTGCGGCGGATCGATGGGCGGGCGGTGCTGTATGCCGAGCATTACCTGAATCCGAAGTACTTCCCCGAGATCCTCGAGCAGGACCTGGCGCAGTCGCTGACCGAGATCTATGGGCGGGTGTACGGGATCGCCTATGGGCAGGTGTGCTTCGAGATATTGCCGACGGCGTTGCCGGTGGAGGCGGCGGCGGCGCTGAAGGTGTCGGTGGGCAGCCCGGGGTTGCATATCACCCGGGTCAACAGCGACCAGCATGGGCACTTGATCGACTGTGACCTGGAGTATTGGCGGCACGATGCCATTCGTATTCGTGCCCAGGCTGGTTGAGGCGTTGGCTTCTTCGCGGGCAAGCCCGCTCCCACAGGTACTGCGCTGGCCCCAGGCCTGTGAATTCCCTGTGGGAGCGGGTTTACCGGGGCGCCGAACCGCCGCGAAGAGGCCCTAACTGGAGGAACCGGACTCTGCCATCTGGCCACCCCCGGCGGTGACCACCTGCACCGACAACCGCGGCGTCGCCAGGTCCAGCCCGGCCTCGTCGAGCTGGCGCTTCAACGCCAGGTTGAACGCCCGCGACACTTCCCACTGCTTGATCGGCGCCGTCTTGAAGCGTGCCCGCAGGATCGCCGACCCCGACTCGAAACTTTCCACCCCCTGCAGCTCCAGCGGCGACCAGATGTTGCGCCGCATCAACGGGTCGTTGCGCAGCTTCTGCCCGACTTCGCGGACCAGCGTGATCGCCTGGTCGATGTTCATGCTGTGCGGGATCGCCACGCGGAAGATCGCATAGCCGAACTCGCGCGAGTAGTTCTTGATGCTCTTGATCTCGCTGAACGGGATGGTGTGCACGATGCCGTCGATGTCGCGCAGGCGCACGGTGCGGATGGTCAGGCCTTCGACCGTGCCCAGGTGGCCGCCGACGTCGACGTAGTCATCGATGGCCAGCGAGTCCTCGATGATGATGAACAGCCCGGTGATCAGGTCGGCCACCAGCGACTGCGCGCCAAAGCCGATGGCCAGGCCGATCACGCCGGCACCGGCCAGCAGCGGGGTCACGTTCATGCCCATGTTGGCCAGGGCGACGATCACCGCGATGATGAAGATCACCACGAACAGCACGTTGCGGATCAGCGGCATCATGGTCTGCGCGCGGGCATTGGCCAGGCCCCGGCGCGAACGCACCAGGGCGTGGTGCACGGCGGTGTCGGCGAGGATCCACACCAGCCAGGCGACGATCAGCGTGCCGGCCAGGCCCAGCAGGCGCAGGCTCACTTCATGGCCATCGCCCTCGGCGAAGCCGATCATCGACAGCCCCCACACGCGCAAGCCCAGCTCGATGAACACCAGCCAGATGAACAGATGCAGCAGCAGGTAGCCGAAGTTGCGCAGGCGCTCGGCGTACACCGCCTGGCGCTTGCTGGCCCGCTTGGGGTTGGCGGCGTGGCGGCGCACCAGGCCGTTGAGCACCATGCACACCACCACCAGCACGGTACACATCAGCGACTGGCGCAGGGCGGTGCTGGTGTCGCCGGCGGAGACGAAGGTGGCGAACAGCGACACCGCCACCAGGATCAGCGCCGGAATGAACCAGAAGCTGCCAAGGATCTCGATGGTGTCGCTGAGGGTGCGCCGGGTCAGGCGTCGCGACAGCGGCTGGTTGCGGATCAGGTGGGCGATCGGCCGGCGGAAGCGCAGGATGAACAGGCCGGAGGACAAGGCCGCGATGACGTTGGCCAGGGTCGCCAGGGCATGGGCCAGGTGCGTGCCCAGGGCCACCAGCATGCGCGGGTCGCTCATCGCTTCGCCGAAGGCGGCGAAGCTGCCGATCAGCCACAGCGGGCGGAACGCCTGGTGGCGCAGGATGTGCAGGGCGCGGTGGCGGTGCGGGCCGTCGAGCAGCGAGAAGGCGATCACGCAGATGGCCGAGAAGCAGGTGCCGACCACCAGCGCGTAGGCCAGCACCATGGCCAGTGACTTGCCCAGCGACGGCGGCAGGGCAAAGCTCAGGTACACGGTGAAGATCAGTGCCACCAGCCACGGCCCGAGCTTGCGCAGGGCGAAGCGCACCAGGTCCCAGGTGCGCGGGTGCTGGGGCAACTCCTCGGTCAGGCCGAAGCGCACCCGCACGCGGTGGCCGACCCAGTTGAAGGCCCAGGCCAGCAGGCTCCAGACCGCGATCACCGCGGCAAAGCCGAACAGGATGGCCGGCCATTGGTGCACCGGCACGATCAGCTCGGCGAGCTCGGCCTGGGCCAGGTCGATTTCCTCGGACCAGCGGTGGAACGGGCTGGCATCGCCGCTGAACTGTTTCTCGAAATCATGCAGGGCGCCGCCGATCAGGCCGAGCACGCCCTGTTCGACGGTGGGTTGCGATTGCTTGGTGGCGTCGCGCAGCTTCTTCAGGTCGGCCAGCAGCTTGGCGCGTTGCTGGTCGTTCTCCAGGTTCTTGATCACCTCGTCCAGCGACTTGCCCAGGGGCTCGGTGGCTTCGGGCTGCGCGGGTGTACTGGAGCCCAGCAGGCTGGGCAGGCCCGCAGCATGGGCGGGGGCGATGAAGAGGAACAGCAGCAGGGCTAGGCAACGCAGGAGGGCAGGCACCGGGAAATCTACCTCAGGTCAAACGATGGACCGAGTGTAGAGGTTTACGTCGGCAGTTTCTCCAAGATCTTCCAGCAGGTGAGACCGAAGATGCCCAGGGTGCCGATCCACATCATCAGCACGCCGATGTTGCGCTCGCGCAGGCTGAAGCCGATGGTCAGCAGCACCAGGAAGCCGAACACCGGGAGGAACAGGGAGATGAAGGGGGACATGGGCAGCGGTCCTTCTGCTTTTGGGGGCCATGTAACAAGCATAGCGGGTTGGCAGAAGGGGGGATTGATCCTGGGCAGCTGTTTGCAGGCCCGGCCTCTTCGCGGGCAAGCCCGCTCCCACAGGGATCGCACAGGAATTGAATTCTGTGGGGGACTTTGTGGGAGCGGGTTCACCCGCGAAGAGGCCGGGCCTGCCTACATCAAGCTCAAGGCAACTCGCGGCTGCGATAGAACGCCGTCAGCACCTTCACCAGGTGCGCCAGGTCCTGGCTGCCACACAGCTCGCGAATCGAGTGCATGGCAAAGGTCGGCAGGCCGATGTCCACCGTGCGCACCCCCAGGTGGCTGGCGGTGATCGGCCCGATGGTCGAACCACAGCCCATGTCGCTGCGCACCACGAAGCTCTGCACCGGCACTTCCTCGGCCATGCACAGGTGGCGGAAGAACCCGGCGGTTTCGCTGTTGGTGGCGTAGCGCTGGTTGTTGTTGACCTTGATCACCGGCCCGGCATTGAGCTTGGGCCCGTGGTTGCCGTCGTGCTTGTCGGCGTAGTTGGGGTGCACGCCGTGGGCGTTGTCGGCCGAGACCATCAGCGAGCGCTGAATGGTGCGCACGTAGGCATCGCCGTCCGGCAGCAGGCGCTGCAGGGTCTGCTCGAGCATCGGGCCGTCGGCGCCGCAGGCCGAGCAGCTACCGACTTCCTCATGGTCATTGCACACCAGCACGCAGGTTTCGTCGCTATCGGCGGCCAGCAGGGCCTGCAGGCCGGCGAAGCACGACAGCAGGTTGTCCAGGCGGGCGCCGGCGATGAAGTCGCCATTGAGGCCGATCAGCGCGGCGTCCTGGGTGTCGTAGAAACTCAGCTCGTAATCGAGCACCACGTCGGCGTTGAGCTCATGCTCGCGGGCCAGTTGCTCGGTGAGCACGGCACGGAAGTCGATGCGCTCGTCACCGGCGACTTGGGCCAGGACCGGCGGCAGCTCGTGCTGCGGGTTGATCTGCCAGCCTTCGTTGGCGGTGCGGTTGAGGTGGATGGCCAGGTTGGGGATGATCGCGATCGGCAGCTTGAAGTCGATCAGCTGGCTCTCGACCTTGCCGTCACGGCGGAAGGTGACCCGCCCGGCCAGCGACAGGTCGCGGTCGAACCATGGCGCCAGCAGGGCACCGCCGTACACTTCCACGCCCAGTTGCAGGAAGCCCTGGCGCTGCAGCTCAGGCTGCGGCTTGACCCGCAGGCACGGGCTGTCGGTGTGGGCGCCGACCATGCGGATGCCGTTGAGCAGCGGTGGCTGCTTGCCCAGCTTGATGGCGATGATCGAGGAGTCGTTGCGGGTAACGTAGTAGCGCCCGCCGGGCACCGTGGCCCAGCTGTCGCGCTCGTCCAGGCGCTGGTAGCCGGCCGCCTCCAGGCGCTGGGCCAGGCTGGCGGTGGCGTGGAAGGGCGTCGGGGAGGCCTTGAGGAATTCGATCAGGCCGGTATTCAGTGCTTCGCGCATAACTCACTCCAGACAGCAGTGGCGCGAGTTTAGCGCAGTTGCCTTCAGAAGGGGGCAGGGCACTCGAACTTCAAGCGCTCCCCGGAAACCGGGTGGGTAAAGCTCAGCATCGAGGCATGCAGGCACAGCCGCTCATGGGCTGCCAGTGCTTCAGGGTTGGCATACAGGCGGTCACCCAGCAGCGGATGGCCGATCGACAGCATGTGCACGCGCAACTGGTGCGAACGCCCGGTGATCGGCGTCAGCTCGACCCGGCAGTGATCGGCGCAACGCTCGACGATGCGCCAGAAGGTCAGCGCATGCTTGCCCTGCTCATGGTCCACCACGTGGCGTGGCTTGGTCGGCGGGTCATAGCGCAGGGGCAGGTCGATGCTGCCGCTGTCCAGCGCCGGCTGGCCCCAGCACAGCGCGGTGTAGGCCTTTTCGGTCTCGCGGTCATGGAACTGGCGCGACAGTTCGCGGTGGCTGTCGGCGTCGCGGGCCAGCAGGATGATGCCGGAGGTTTCCCAATCCAGGCGGTGCACGATCAGCGCGTCCGGGTAGCCGTTTTCCTGCAGGCGGGTGATCAGGCAGTCCTTGTTGTCCTCGGCGCGGCCTGGCACCGACAGCAGCAGGGTCGGCTTGTTGATCACCAGGATGGCGGCGTCTTCGTGGAGGATCTGGATGTTCGACAGCGGCATTGCGTGGTCTCGGTCATATCGGGGGAAAACAGTGGGGCCGCTCTGCGGCCCTTTCGCGACACAAGGCCGCTCCTACAGGGAACGCGTATCCCCTGTAGGAGCGGCCTTGTGTCGCGAAAGGGCTGCAAAGCAGCCCCCAGGTTCCAAGCGGATCAGCGATCCGGCAAGGTGATGTTCAGCTCCAGAATCGAGCAGCTGCCCTGGTTTTCCAGCTCGATGTGCACATCGTCGTTGCCGATGTTCACGTACTTGCGGATCACTTCCAGCAGTTCTTTCTGCAGTTCCGGCAGGTAGTCCGGCTCGCTGCGCTGGCCGCGCTCGTGCGCCACGATGATCTGTAGACGCTCTTTCGCTACCGACGCGCTGGTCTGTTTCTGCCTGCCACGAAAGAAGTCAAAAAGGTTCATGGTTTATTTGCTCCCGAAAATGCGCTCGAAGAATCCCTTCTTCTGTACATCGATGAAGCGCATCGGCTTCTCTTTGCCCAGCAGGCGGTCGACCGCGTCGCTGTAGGCCTGGCCGGCATCGCTCTGGTCGTCGAGGATGACCGGGATACCCTGGTTGGAGGCCTTGAGCACGGCCTGG
Organism: Pseudomonas sp. NPDC089401; assembly: GCF_044749485.1. Classification (NCBI taxonomy): domain Bacteria; kingdom Pseudomonadati; phylum Pseudomonadota; class Gammaproteobacteria; order Pseudomonadales; family Pseudomonadaceae; genus Pseudomonas; species Pseudomonas sp. NPDC089401. The sequence goes on from NZ_JBIVIA010000001.1 coordinate 138,555, forward strand.
GACTCGGGGATCACGCCCTTGAGCTTGATCGAGAGGATTTCCTCGACGTCGGCGACGCTGAGCATTTCGCCCTTGACCACGCGCTCGGGATGGTAGCGGGTGATCAGCAGGTGTTCCTTGATTGGCTCCTCGCCGTTCTCGGAGCGGCGCGACTTGCTCGACAGGATGCCCAGCATGCGGTCCGAGTCACGTACCGAGGAGACTTCAGGGTTGGTCACGACGATGGCTTCGTCGGCGAAGTACATCGCCAGGTGAGCGCCTTTTTCGATACCGGCCGGGGAGTCGCAGATGACGTACTCGAACTGTTCCTTCAAGTCCATCAATACCTTTTCCACGCCTTCCTGGGTCAGCGCGTCCTTGTCGCGGGTCTGGCTGGCGGCCAGCACGAACAGGTTCTCAAGGCGCTTGTCCTTGATCAGGGCCTGCTGCAGGTTGGCTTCGCCGTTGACCACGTTGACGAAGTCGTACACCACGCGGCGCTCGCAGCCCATGATCAGGTCGAGGTTACGCAGGCCCACGTCGAAGTCGACGATGACAGTCTTGTGGCCGCGCAGTGCGAGGCCGGTGCCGATGGCGGCGCTGGTGGTGGTCTTGCCCACACCCCCTTTGCCGGAAGTGACGACGAGAATCTTGGCCAAGGTGTTTCACCCCTAAATAAGGCGGGACAGCTGTCCCTGCAAAATGCAAAAAAATGGCAACAGATGAAAAAGTTGCTCTAAAAATGACGGCAAGTATCCGTTAAAGACGGGTGATGTTCAACACGTCACCGGACAGGCTGACTTGCACGCCCGAGCCCCACAGCGGGTCGCGGCGCAGGTCTTCGCAGACCTTGTACTGGCCGGCGATCGAGACCATTTCGGCGGTCATCTGCTGGCAGAAGATACGCGCCTTGGTGTTGCCCTTGATGCCGGCCAGGGCGCGGCCGCGCATGGCGCCGTACACATGGATGTTGCCGTCGGCGAGAAGTTCCGCGCCGGGGCTGACCGAGCCGGTGACCACCAGGTCGCCGCCCTGGGCGTAGATCTGCTGGCCGCCACGTACCGGCGAAGTGATGATGCGGGTCGGGCGCACCTCTGGCACAGGGGCTGGCTCGGCAGCAGGGGCGGGTGCCGGCTCGGGTGCCTTGACCTCGGGCTCGGGTTCCAGCGGCCGTTCGCGGGCGCCGGACGGCGGCAGCACCGGCAGGTCGATGGCGATCGCTGCGGCGATGTCTTCGATGCGGCTGGCGCGGATCGCCAGGGTTCGCAGGCCATGGTGGCGGCAGATACGCATCAGCCCGGGCAGATCGATCGCCCCTTCGTCGGCTGGCAGCTTGTCCAGCGCCAGCACCAGCGGCGTGTTGCTGAAGAAATTGGGGGCCTGGGCCACTTTCGCCGCCAGCTGGCGGTCGAGGGCTTCCAGGTCGTTGCGCCCCAGTTCCAGCACGGTGATGGCGAGCATGCTGCCCTTGAGCTGGAACACGGAGGCGGTGTCGGGAGTGTGATTTGGGCTCATGGTCTGCATAGACGGCTTGTTGCGAAAAAAGTGCCCTGACTTATAACGAGAACACCGGTTGGCCGCAACCGGCGGCGAACCGATGTAGAATGCGCGGTCTTTGTCTTGCCGGAAGCTTCAATGGACCGCCCGCGTTTTCGACCCTATTTCCTTCACCCGCGATTCTGGGGCCTGTGGCTGGGCCTGGGCCTGCTGTGGCTGGTGGTGCAGCTGCCCTACCGCGCCCTGCTGTGGCTCGGTGCTGCCCTGGGCGCGCTGATGTACCGGGTGGCCGGGGAGCGTCGGCGCATCGCCGCGCGCAACCTGGAGTTGTGTTTTCCAGAACTTTCCGACGACGAACGGCGCCGTTTGCTCAAGGCCAACTTCGCCTCAACCGGCATTGCCTTCTTCGAAATGGCCATGAGCTGGTGGTGGCCCAAGGCCCGCCTGGCGCGCCTGGCGCACATCGAGGGTATCGAGCACCTGCAGGCGGCGCAGCAGGCCGGGCAGGGCGCGATCCTCATGGCGGTGCACTTCACCACCCTGGAGATCGGCGCCGCGCTGCTGGGCCAGGCGCACACCATCGACGGCATGTACCGCGAGCACGGCAACCCGCTGTTCGACTTCATCCAGCGCAGCGGCCGCGAGCGGCACAACCTCGATTCGCTGGCGGTGGAGCGCGACGACGTGCGCGGCATGCTCAAGCTGCTGCGTTCGGGGCGGGCGATCTGGTACGCGCCGGACCAGGACTACGGCGCCAAGCAGAGCATCTTCGTGCCGCTGTTCGGCATCCCGGCGGCGACGGTCACCGCCACCACCAAGTTCGCCCGCCTGGGCAAGGCGCAGGTGATTCCGTTCACCCAGAAGCGCCTGGAGGATGGCAGCGGCTATCGTCTGGTGATCCACCCGCCGCTCGAAGGCTTCCCGGGCGAGAGCGAAGAGGCCGATTGCCTGCGCATCAACCAGTGGGTCGAAGGGGTGTTGCGCGAGTGCCCGGAGCAGTACCTGTGGGCGCACCGGCGGTTCAAGTCGCGGCCCGAGGGCGAGCCGCGGCTGTATGACAAGAAGAAGCGCTGACATTTGGGTTGCCTGCACTGGCCTCTTCGCGGGTGAACCCGCTCCCACAGGACCGGTGCTTGCGCGGTCATTGTGGGAGCGGGTTCACCCGCGAAAGGGCCAGGCCTGAAAACACATCGATCCCAGGAAGGATTCCATGGCCCCACCCGCGGTAACCGGTCTCATCCTTTCTGGCGGCGGCGCCCGCGCCGCCTATCAGGTCGGCGTGCTCGCCGGCATCGCCGAGCTGCTGCCGCCCGGCGCGCACAACCCCTTCCCGGTCATCGTCGGCACCTCGGCCGGCGCCATCAACGCCGTGACCCTGGCCAGCGGTGCCAGCCGCTTCAGCGAAGCGGTACAGCGCCTCACCGCCTTCTGGCAGAACTTTCGCAGCCATCTGGTGATCCGCAGCGACTGGCCCGGGGTGATGCGCCAGGCCAGCCGCTTCGTCGGCCACAGCCTGCTGGGCCTGGGCGGCCAGGTGCCGGTGGCGCTGCTCGACAGCAGCCCCTTGCGCGGCCTGCTGGAATCGCACCTGGACCTCGACGGCGTCGGCCATGCCATCGCCGCCGGGCAACTGCGGGCGGTCGCCGTGACCGCCTTCGGCTACGAATCCGGCCAGGCGGTGACCTTCTACCAGGGCCGCGGCACCATCGATGCCTGGCTGCGCCACCGCCGTATCGGCGTGCCCACTGCGCTGACCATCGACCACCTGCTGGCCAGCGCGGCGATCCCGCTGCTGTTCGCCCCGGTGCGGCTGGGCGAGGAGTACTACGGCGACGGTGCGGTGCGCCAGTCGGCGCCGATCAGCCCGGCCCTGCACCTGGGCGCCAGCCGCGTGCTGGTGGTTGGGGTCAGCGGCAACCCGCAGCGCCCGGCGGCGCCGCTGCAGACCCCGCGGGTGTTCAGTGGCCAGCAGCCGAGCCTGGCGCAGATCGGCGCGCACATGCTCAACAGTACCTTCATCGACAGCCTGGAAGACGACATCGAGCTGTTGCAGCGGCTCAACCACCTCAGCCACCTGCTGCCGGCGCATCTCGACGCACGGCGCCTGGGGCTGGCGCCGATCGAGGTGCTGGTGGTGGCGCCGAGCCAGCCGCTGGACGAGATCGCGGCGCGGCACCGGCGGGAATTGCCAGCGGCGTTGCGGTTGTTCTTGCGTGGACCGGGGGCGACGAGGACGAGCGGGGCGGGGGTGTTGAGTTATCTGCTGTTCGAGGCGGCGTACTGCAGCGAGCTGATCGAGCTGGGGCGGCGGGATGCCTTGGCCAAGAAGCGCGAGTTGTGTCAGTTCCTGGGGATCTGATCTTTCCTGTGCCGGCCTCTTCGCGGGCAAGCCCGCTCCCACAGAGGCCGCACTGCGCAGTACCTGTGGGAGCGGGTTTACCCGCGAAAGGGCCGGACCTGCCTACTCGGCGATCTGCAGCTTGCGCGCCTGGGTATACACGTATCGCACCTTCTCGTACTCGAACGGCGAATTGAGCTCGCCATAGCGGAATTTGGTGGTGTAGCGCTTGTCGACCACCTTCAGGGCGAAGATTTCCGGGTGGTCGGTGCTGGCCTCGGCCATGCCCAGGTAGTTGATCGCCTGTTCCCCGGCGTAGTCCACCACCAGCCCGGTGGTGTCGCGCAGGTTCGACGGCCCCAGCACCGGCAGCATCAGGTACGGCCCCTCCGGCACCCCGTAGAAGCCCAGGGTCTGGCCGAAGTCCTCGCTCTGGCGCGGCAGGCCCATCTTGGTCGCCGGGTCCCACAGGCCACCGACGCCGATCAGGGTGTTGAACATCAGCCGCGCGGTGATTTCCGCCGAGCGCTTGGGTTTGAGTTGCAGCACGCTGTTGAACAGGTTCGGCACGTCACCCAGGTTGTTGAAGAAATTGCTCACCCCGGTGCGCACGAAGCGCGGGGTGACGTACTGGTAACCGCTGACCAGCGGCAGCAGCACCCATTGGTCGAGCCGGTAGTTGAAGTGGTAGATGCGCCGGTTCATCGATTCCAGCGGGTCGTACACGTTCAGCGCTTCCAGGGTCGAGCGTTCGAACTCGCGCTGGTCGAGCCCGGGGTTGAATTTCAGGGCGCGCAGCGGGTCGACGAAACCGTCGGCTTCCGGGGCCAGGGCAGCGGTACCGGTCAGGTGCGGGTCGGCTTCGACCACGCTGGCCCGTGGCGAGGTTTCCGCGGCCAGGGCGTTGCCGGCAAGCAGCAGGGCGGCGACGAGAAGGCATTTGTTAACCACGGAAGAACTCCAGCATGGCGTCGCTGTTGACGCGGTAATTGAGGTTGCCGCAATGGCCGCCATGGGGGTAGAGGGTCAGCCGATCGCCGAACACCTTGCGCAGGAAACCGATGTCGCCAGGGCCGAGGATGACGTCGTCGGCGTTGTGCATCACGGCGATCTTCGGGCTGCTGCGCAGGTAGCCTTCGAGGGCGTACAGGCTGACCTGGTTGACCAGTTGCAGGATGCTGTTGCCGTCGGTGCGGGCGCGCCACATCGGGATCACCTGTTCGGTCAGGTAGCAGTCGAAGTCGCACTGCAGGGCACGCTTGAAGAACGGCGTGAGGCTGCTGCCCTCGGTGATCGGGAACTTCGGCGGGATGATCAGGCCGCGGCGGTTGATCAGGTCGGAGGTGAAGGCGATGTCGGCTGCCGAGAAGCGGAACGAGGTGCCGATCAGCATGGCCATCTGCTCGTTGGACAAGTGCTGTTTCGACTGCTGGAAGTCGTACAGCAGTGCCTCGTTGAGGTCGATGTAGCCTTTGTCCTGGAAGTAGCGGGTCAGCTTGGTCAGCATCAGCTCGTAGAAGGTGGTGCTGCGGTCGATGCCCTTGACCTGGGTCTGCACCAGCTTGTCGAGGTTGTTGATCGAGGTGTACAGGTTCACCGGCGGGTTGAGCAGCAGCACACGCTTGAAGTTGAAGCTGCGACGGGTTTCGTCCAGGTGGCTGACGAATGCCGCGTCCAGCGCGCCGAGACTGTAGCCGGTGAGGTAGTACTCGCTGACCGGCAGGCGCGGATGCTGGGCACGCACGGCTTGCATCACCCGGTACATGTCTTCGGCGTCATCCTGGCTGATGCCGGGGGTAGCGAAGCGCGAGGCGGCGCTCATGAAGTCGTAGCTGGTCGGCGAGGACAGCTGCACCACGTGGAAACCGGCCTGGTAGAACAGCTTCTTGAGGTATTCGTTGATGCTGCTGGAGTACGGCGCGCCAGTGCCGGCGATGATGAAGATCAGCGGCGCCGCGTGGTCCTGGCGGGCCAGGCGGTACTTGAGCTTCTTCACTGCCCAGAAGTTGTCGGGCAGGGTGAACGCGCGCTCCGGGCGCAGGGTCAGGCTGTAGTCGGACTGGTCGATTTCATCGTCGCTGGGCAGGGTCGGGCGCTGGTCCGGCGGCGTGGTGGCGATGGTGGCCTCGAACGGATTGGTCAAGGGGTAACCGTAGCTCGCGGCGTCGATGTCTCGCGCCGAGGCGGTGGCAGCCATGAGCAGGCCGCCAACAAGTAGGGCGACGAGGCGCCAGGATCGAAGCATGTATTCCCCCAGAAGAATCAAGGTCGTGCGGTACGCAGGCTAGGACCATCGTTCTACCGGCAAAGTTGCCGAGTGCAGTGGCCTTTGGTGTGCTTGGTATCTGCAACATAGCTGCAGGGTTGTGATTTTGCCTTACAACAGGGCTTGGGCGATCATGGATGATTTCGATTACCGCTATTGGAGAACGGGATGTCTCGAACGCTGCCGACTGCGCTGTTGCTGATGTTTCTGGCCGTGTGGCTGGCGGCCAGTTATGGCCTGCGCTATGGGCTGATGGAGGATGGCCAGTGGGTCGGGCTGTGCGCGGTGCCAGCCGACCACTGGCAGTGCCAGGCACGGGCGTTGCTGGGGTTGGGGATTCATTTTCAGGTGCTGCCGTGGGCTGGGTTGGGCCTGGCGTTGCTGGCGCAGTGCGTGGCAGGCCGGGGCGGGTGGTGGCTGGCGGTGCTGGCACTGGTGGCCGGGATTCCGGCGTTGGTGCTGTACACCGCGAGCATCGCGGTATTTGCCGTGGTGCTGGCGGGGTTGCGGTTGGTTCGGCAACCGGGTCAGGGCTGACAGGGGCTGACCCGCTCCCTCAACGGCTGCACCAGCCCTGTAGGAGCGCGGTTCCTGTGGGAGCGGGTTTACCCGCGAAGCAGGCAGCGCCTGCCTCAAGCCTGGCGCAGCCGCAAGCTGCGCCACAGGGCCGCAGTCATCAGCACGCTGACCACCGCCCAGCCCCAGGCCTGCTGGCTTTGCAACCCTTCCCGATACAACTGCGGCAACACCCCGGCGCCGACGATGAACGCCAGCAACGCCACCTCGGCCCGCCGCGCGGCCACCGGCCGCAGCAGGTACACCACCGCCGGCAACGCCAGCGCCGCGGTCGGGAAGCTGCGGTAGCGTGGGTCGAACACCATCGCCAGCATGCTCACCGCCGCAGCAAACCCGGCCGCCAGCAACAGCCACCCCGCCCGCACCTGCAACCAGGCGAACAGCCGCTCGCGCCAGCCTTCGCGACGCACCAGGGCAAGCACGGCATGCATCAGCACCAGCAGGTTCAACCCGGCCAGTACCAGCGCCCATGCCCATTCCCCGGCAAACCGCGCATGGCTGCGCATCAGCTCGCCCCACAAGCCCAGGCAGCCTGCGCCAAACGCGGCCAACAGCGGCAGCAGCAGGGCTGCCAGTGGCGTGGCAGGGCGGCCGGCAACCAGCAGCAGCGACGTCATCAACGCCACACAGGCCAGCAACCATTGCGGCCAGAGCTGCAGGTTGCTGACCGGCCCTTCGAGCACGCCCTTGTCCTGCCGGTCGGCGTCGTACAGCCCCCAGTAGCCGCCCACCGCGCCCTCGTTGGCGCGTTTCCACGGCTGGTCGAAGGCTTCGATCAGGTTGTAGTCCCAGCCATTGGCCTCGGCCATGCTGACGAACCCGCGAATGAAGCGCGCCTCGTTGGCCCGGCTGGGGATGGCGGTTTCTCGCTGCCGACCTTCACTGGGCCAGCCGGTTTCACCGATGAAGATGCCCTTGGGCGCGAAGCGCGTGCCGAACACCCGGCGCACATCGGCCACATGGGCCAGCGCCTGGTCGATGCCGCGCGGGTCGTCTTCCCAGTAGGGCAGCAGGTGAATGGTCAGGAAGTCCACCGCCGGCGCGATCTGCGGGTGCTGCAACCAGAACTCCCAGACATCGGCGTAGGTCACCGGCACCTTGACCTGGCTTTTCACCTGGTGGATCAGTGCGGCCAGGCGTTCCCCGGTGACCTCCTTGCGCAGCAGGGTCTCGTTGCCGACGATCACCGCGCTGACCACATCGGGGTTGGCGTTGGCTGCGGCGATCAGTGCGTGCACTTCCTTGTCGGTATCGACCGGGTTGGCGTTGACCCAGGCGCCGAGCATCACCTTCAGCCCATGCTTGCGCGCCAGCGCCGGGATTGCCTCGAGACCGCTCATGGAATAGGTGCGGATGCACTGAAATCGCTCGGCCAGCAACGCCAGGTCGGCGTCCATCCGTGCCGGGCGCAGGCGGAACGGCTGGTCGTAGGGCGACTGGTCCTTGTCGAACGGCGTGTACGAGGCACATTGCAGCTTGTGCGTGGGGCTGGCTGCGTCAGGCAGCAGCACCGGCTTGCCCAGCCCGTACCAGAGCGCGCCCAGCCCCAGCAGGGCGAGCAGGCAGGCGAGCAGGTACAAGGGCAGCAGCAGGCGGGAAGCATCGGGCATCGGGCGGTCCATCGTCAGGCACAAAGCGTTAGATAGTAGCCCGGCGCCAAACCTTTGGCATGCAAGGATCGCGCAGGCTGGCGCAGGGTGCTGCCGCTAATGGCACAGTGCTGTCGCATATGGGGCGGATGCAGGTCGCAGCTGGAGCAGGTCGACCGCTGTGGCAGGCAGATGATGCAATCTCCAAGACCTGACGAGGGGATGCTGTTGATGGCTACTTTGAACAGAATGCGCCGTTTCCTGAGAGTGGGCACCGCCCTGGTACTGGCCATGGGCGCTGCCCAGGCCATGGCCAAAGAAGTGAGCATCGGCTATGTGGATGGCTGGGCCGACAGCGTCGCGACCACCAACGTGGCCGCCGAGGTGATCAAGGAGAAACTGGGCTACGACGTCAAGTTGCAGGCCGTGGCGGCAGGGATCATGTGGCAGGGTGTGGCCACCGGCAAGCTCGACGCGATCCTTTCGGCCTGGCTCCCGGTCACCCACGGCGAGTACTGGGCCAAGAACAAGGACAAGGTCGTCGACTACGGGCCCAACTTCAAGGACGCGAAAATCGGCCTGATCGTGCCAGAGTACGTCGACACCAAGAGCATCGCCGACCTCAAGACCGAAAAGGGCTACAAGAACCAGATCATCGGTATCGATGCAGGCTCCGGGGTGATGATCAAGACCGACCAGGCGATCAAGGATTACGACCTGACCGGCTACAAGCTGCGGGCCAGTTCCGGCGCCGGGATGACCACCGAGCTGGGCAAGGCCTATGCGAAGAAGGAACCGATCGCCGTGACCGGCTGGGTACCGCACTGGATGTTCGCCAAGTGGAAGCTGAAGTTCCTCGACGACCCGAAAGGCGTGTATGGCGCAGCCGAGACCGTCAACAACATCGGCAGCAAGGAACTGGACAGCAAGGCCCCGGAAGTGGCGCAGTTCCTGAAGAAGTTCCAGTGGCAGTCCAAGGACGAGATCGGCGAAGTGATGCTGGCGATCCAGAATGGCGCCAAGCCTGAGGCGGCGGCCAAGGACTGGGTGGCCAAGCATCCGGATCGGGTCAAGGAGTGGACCGGCAAGTGATGAACCTTTAGGGCCAGTTTTGCTTCTTCGCGGGTAAACCCGCTCCCACAGGGGATTTGCGTAGCTTTCAAGGCTGTGCAGATCCCCTGTGGGAGCGGGTTTACCCGCGAATGGCCCTGAGGTTTGTTACGCAATCTGTAAAACACCGTTGCATCTAATACTAAGGTCGTCTGGTTGGCGTCCAGCGGCAGCATAAAGTAAGGATGTGGGTACCATCCCCTACCTGTGCTGCTAGGACAAAAACAATGAACGACAGCATTTACCTCTCGATACAAAACAGCCCGCGCTTCAAGGAGCTGGTCAGCAAACGTGAACGCTTCGCCTGGATTCTCTCGGCGATCATGCTCGGCCTCTACTGCGCCTTCATCCTCCTGATTGCCTACGGTCCCCAAGTGCTCGGCGCCAAGCTCAGCCCTGGGTCGTCGATCACCTGGGGCATTCCCCTGGGCGTCGGCCTGATCGTTTCGGCCTTTGTCCTCACCGCCATCTACGTGCGCCGCGCCAACGGCGAATTCGATGAGCTGAACAAGGCCATCCTCAAGGAGGCGCAACAATGATCCGCCACGCCAAAACCCTGGCCGTACTGGCCTGCGGCGCTTTCGCACCCGCCGTGTGGGCTGCCGATGCCCTGACCGGCGAGGTGCAGAAGCAACCGCTGAACGTCTCGGCCATCGCCATGTTCGTGGCCTTTGTCGCCTTCACCCTGGGCATCACCTACTGGGCCTCCAAGCGCAACAAGTCGGCATCGGACTACTACGCGGCCGGTGGCAAGATCACCGGTTTCCAGAATGGCCTGGCGATTGCCGGCGACTACATGTCGGCCGCCTCCTTCCTGGGCATTTCCGCGCTGGTGTTCACCTCTGGCTATGACGGCCTGATCTATTCGATCGGCTTCCTGGTCGGCTGGCCGATCATCCTCTTCCTGATCGCCGAGCGCCTGCGCAACCTGGGCAAGTACACCTTCGCCGACGTCGCCTCCTACCGCCTCGGGCAGAAAGAAATCCGCACCCTGTCGGCTTCCGGTTCGCTGGTGGTGGTGGCGTTCTACCTGATCGCGCAGATGGTCGGCGCCGGCAAGCTGATCGAGCTGCTGTTCGGCCTCGACTACCACGTCGCGGTGATCCTGGTGGGTATCCTGATGTGCCTGTACGTGCTGTTCGGCGGCATGCTGGCCACCACCTGGGTACAGATCATCAAGGCCGTGCTGCTGCTCTCCGGTGCCAGCTTCATGGCGCTGATGGTGATGAAGCACGTGGGCTTCGACTTCAACACCCTGTTCTCCGAGGCGATCAAGGTGCACGCCAAGGGCGAGGCGATCATGAGCCCGGGCGGCCTGGTCAAGGACCCGATCTCGGCATTCTCCCTGGGCCTGGCGCTGATGTTCGGCACCGCTGGCCTGCCGCACATCCTGATGCGCTTCTTCACCGTCAGTGACGCCAAGGAAGCGCGCAAGAGCGTGCTGTACGCCACCGGCTTCATCGGCTACTTCTACATCCTCACCTTCATCATCGGCTTTGGCGCGATCCTGCTGGTCAGCACCAACCCGGACTTCAAGGACGCCACCGGCGCCCTGCTGGGCGGCAACAACATGGCGGCGGTGCACCTGGCCGATGCGGTAGGCGGCAGCGTGTTCCTCGGCTTCATCTCGGCGGTGGCCTTCGCCACCATCCTGGCGGTGGTCGCCGGCCTGACCCTGGCCGGTGCCTCGGCAGTGTCCCACGACCTTTACGCCAGCGTCTGGCGCAAGGGCAAGGCCAACGACAAGGACGAGATCCGCGTGTCGAAGATCACCACCGTCGCCCTCGGCGTGCTGGCGATCGGCCTGGGCATCCTGTTCGAGAAGCAGAACATCGCCTTCATGGTGGGCCTTGCGTTCTCCATCGCCGCCAGCTGCAACTTCCCGGTGCTGCTGCTCTCGATGTACTGGAAGAAGCTGACCACCCGCGGCGCCATGATCGGCGGCTGGTTGGGCCTGATCAGCGCGGTGACGCTGATGATCCTCGGCCCGACCATCTGGGTGCAGATCCTCGGCCACGAGAAGCCGATCTACCCGTACGAATACCCGGCGCTGTTCTCGATGGCGATCGCCTTCGTCAGCATCTGGTTCTTCTCGATCACCGACAAGTCCAAGGCGGCCGACGACGAGCGTGCGCTGTTCTACCCGCAGTTCGTGCGTTCGCAGACGGGCCTGGGGGCGTCTGGCGCCGTGTCGCACTGACCCTGCTGGCAATGAAAAAACCGCGCCTCGGCGCGGTTTTTTCATGCAATGGCGCTAGATCATCCCAAGTAGCAACAGCACCAGCAGAATCACCAGTACCACGCCGACGATGCCGGACGGGCCATAGCCCCAGCTGCGCGAGTGCGGGAAGACCGGTAAGCCACCAATCAGCAGAAGGATCAGGATGATGATGAGAATCGTGGTCATGACGGAGTCCTTGCGTGGTTGAGGGTCAAGGGCCTCGGACGGCTGGCCTCTTGCTAATTCGGACTCTTGCCGCTTGCGAAAGATTCCATTTGTGTTTGCCTGTGCCGGCCTCTTCGCGGCTAAAGCCGCTCCTACAGGGATCTCACTCGCTGACCACCCAGTCATGCCTGCCCATTCACTATCCTGATGAATCCTGCCAGGCCCCCAAGCCTTGATTAGACTCGACCCAACATCAGTCACCACAAGGCCTGCCTCCATGCAAAACCGCATCATGATCACCGGTGCCGGATCCGGCCTCGGCCGCGAGATCGCCCTGCGCTGGGCGCGCGAGGGCTGGCGCCTGGCGCTGGCCGATGTCAACGAGCCGGGCCTGCGCGACACCCTGGAGCAGGTGCGCGCCGTCGGCGGCGAGGGCTTCACCCAGCGCTGCGACGTGCGCGACTACAGCCAGCTCACCGCGCTGGCCCAGGCCTGCGAAGAGAAGTTCGGCGGCATCGACGTGATCGTCAACAATGCCGGCGTCGCTTCGGGCGGCTTCTTCGCCGAGCTGTCACTGGAAGACTGGGACTGGCAGATCGCGGTCAACCTGATGGGCGTGGTCAAGGGCTGCAAGGCTTTCCTGCCGCTGCTCGAGCGCAGCAAGGGGCGGATCGTCAACGTGGCCTCCATGGCCGCGCTGATGCAGGGCCCGGGCATGAGCAACTACAACGTGGCCAAGGCCGGTGTGCTGGCATTGTCGGAAAGCCTGCTGGTGGAGCTGCGCCAGCTCGAAGTGGCCGTGCACTGCGTGTGCCCGTCGTTCTTCCAGACCAACCTGCTCGACTCGTTCCGCGGGCCCAACCCGGCGATGAAGGCCCAGGTCGGCAAGCTGCTGCAAGGCTCGCCCATCAGTGCTGCGGATATCGCCGATTACATCCACCAGCAGGTCGCCAGCGGCGCGTTCCTGATCCTGCCCCACGAGGCCGGGCGCCAGGCCTGGCAGCTCAAGCGCCAGGCGCCGGAGCGGCTGTACGACGAGATGGCCGAGATGGCGGTGAAGATGCGCGCCAAGGCTCAAGTGCGTTGAATTTGGCAGAAATCTGTAGGAATAGTTACAGATGTTTGTAGGGATATTCTGAATTTCAGGCGGTGTGTTGTGTCGCCGAATATCCCCATGCAGGCTCCGGTTTTTCAGCAGGAGGACTGGAGCATGTTGGTGATCGGACGTGAAGTGGGTGAAGTCATCACCATTGGTGACGATATTCGGATCATGGTGGTGGATATGCGCGACAACCAGGTGCGCTTTGGCGTCACGGCGCCACGGGAGGTGCCGGTGCACCGGGCCGAGATCTACCGCAAGATCAAGGAACGGGAGGCGCGCAGGGCTGACGTCGTTTGATCGACCTGTACCGGCCTCTTCGCGGGCAAGCCCGCTCCCACAGGGATCACCACTGGCCTGAGGCTCATGCAGTACTTGTGACTCCCACAGGGATCACCACAGGCCTGAGGCTGATGCAGTACCTGTGGGAGCGGGCTTGCCCGCGAAGAGGCCGGCCCTGCCTAGTCGAGCAACTCGCGGGGCACATCATGCTTGGCCAGCAGCTGGCACTGCTGGCTCTCCAGGTCGAACAAAATGAACGCCTGGCCCTTGGCCAACGCCTGGCGTACCCGCAACACGCGGGTTTCCAGCGGCGTGTCGTCGCCGTTGTCGGTGCCGTCACGGGTGACGAAGTCCTCGATCAGGCGGGTCAAGGTCTCGGCTTGCAGTTGCTCGTAGGGGATCAGCATGGGCAGGGCATCGGTGTGTTCATGAGTGCCTGCATGCTACGCGATTCCTCGCCCGTCAGCCCTTGTTTCCTACCAGACTGTCCACTGCCGGCACCCGGGTGTCGCTCTCCATCTGCGCATCGTGCTCCAACTGGTGGCTGAACCGCTCGAGCGAAGCATTGGCCGGCTGCGAGTCGCTGGCGAACACCGGCGGGCTCAGCAGGTAGGCCGAGAGCAGGCGGCTGAGCGCGGCGAGGCTGTCGACATGGGTGCGTTCGTAGCCATGGGTGGCATCGCAGCCGAACGCCACCAGCGCGGTGCGGATGTCGTGGCCGGCGGTCACCGCCGAGTGGGCATCGCTGAAGTAGTAGCGGAACAGGTCGCGGCGCACCGGCAGGTCCTGGTCGCCGGCGAGCTTCAGCAGGTGGCGCGACAGGTGGTAGTCATACGGCCCGGAAGAGTCCTGCATGGCCACGCTCACGGCGTGCTCGCTGGAAGCCTGGCCAGGCGCCACCGGGGCGATGTCGATGCCGACGAATTCGCTGACGTCCCAGGGCAGCGCGCCGGCAGCGCCCGAGCCGGTCTCTTCGGTGATGGTGAATAGCGGGTGGCAGTCGATCAAAGGTTGGCGGCCGCTTTCCACCACGGCCTTGAGCGCGGCGAGCAGCGCTGCCACACCGGCCTTGTCGTCCAGGTGTCGGGCGCTGATATGGCCGCTTTCGGTGAACTCCGGCAGCGGGTCGAACGCCACGAAGTCGCCAATGGAAATGCCCAGCGCCTCACAGTCGGCGCGGGTGGCGCAGTAGGCGTCCAGGCGCACTTCGACGTGATCCCAGCTGATCGGCATCTGGTCGATGGCGGTGTTGAACGCGTGCCCGCTGGCCATCAGCGGCAGCACGCTGCCGCGGAACACGCCGGTGTCGGTGAACACGCTGACCCGGCTGCCCTCGGCGAAGCGGCTCGACCAGCAGCCGACCGGGGCCAGGGCCAGGCGGCCGTTGTCCTGCAACTGACGCACGCTGGCGCCGATGGTGTCGAGGTGGGCCGAGACGGCGCGGTCGGGCGAGCTCTGCCGGCCCTTGAGGGTGGCGCGGATGGTGCCGCGGCGGGTCAGTTCGAAGGGGATGCCCAGTTCGTCCAGGCGTTCGGCCACATAGCGCACGATGGTGTCGGTGAAACCGGTCGGGCTGGGGATGGCGAGCATCTCCAGGAGCACGCGCTTGAGGTAGTCGAGGTCGGGTTCGGGGTGTCGTTCGGTCATGGGTACTCCTTGCAGTCGTGTGCTGGGGCCTTCGCGGGTAAACCCGCTCCCACAGGATCACCACAGGTTTCAATCTGTGTGTGATACCTGTGCTCCCACAGGATCACCGCAGGTTTCAAGCTGTGTGTGATACCTGTGCTCCCACAGGATCACCACAGGTTTCAATCTGTGTGTGATACCTGTGCTCTCACAGGATCACCGCAGGTTTCAAGCTGTGTGTGATACCTGTGCTCCCACAGGATCACCGCAGGTTTCAAACTGTGTGTGATACCTGTGGGAGCGGGTTTACCCGCGAAGAGGCCATCACTGTGTTACGCCAAGGCTCGGCTATGGGGGAACAGCAGGTCGACAAAGCGCTCCGCCGTGGGCTGCGGTTCATGGTTGGCCAGCCCGGCCCGCTCGTTGGCCTCGATGATCACGTACTCCGGGCATTGCGCATCGCGCACCATGAAATCCAGGCCCACCACCGGAATCTCCAGTGCCCGCGCCGCCCGCACCGCAGCATCGGCCAGCACCGGGTGCAGGCGTTCGGTGACGTCCTCCAGGGTGCCGCCGGTGTGCAGGTTGGCCGTGCGCCGCACCGCCAGGTGCTGACCTGCGGGAAGCACGTCGTCATAGCTCAACCCCACGCCCTGCAGGGTGCGCTCGGTCTCGTCATCCAGCGGGATGCGGCTTTCCCCGCCGGTAGCGGCCTGGCGCCGGCGGCTCTGCGCCTCGATCAGCTGGCGGATGCTGTGCTTGCCATCGCCGGTCACCTGCGCCGGGTGGCGAATCGCAGCCGCCACCACTTCGAAGCCGATCACCAGGATGCGCAGGTCGCTGCCGGCGTGGAAGCTCTCCAGCAGCACGCGGCTGTCGAAGCGCCGGGCGTTTTCCACCGCCTGGGTGACTTCTTCGATCGTGGTCAGGTCGACCGCCACGCCCTGGCCTTGCTCACCGTCCACCGGTTTGACCACCACTGCGCCATGCTCGTCGAGAAAGGCCAGGTTGTCGTCGGCATTGCCGGCCAGCTGCTGCGCCGGCACCTGCAGCCCGGCTTGCTGCAGGGCGTGCTGGGTCAGGCGCTTGTCCTGGCACAGGGTCATGGTGACGGCGCTGGTCAGGTCGCTCAGCGACTCCCGGCAGCGGATGCGCCGGCCACCCAGGCTGAGGGTGAACAGCCCGCCGGCGGCGTCGTCCACCTGCACGTCGATGCCACGGCGCAAGGCTTCGTCGACGATGATCCGGGCGTAAGGGTTGAGCGCGGCCTCGGGGCCGGGGCCGAGAAACAGCTGCTGGTTGATGCCGTTGCGGCGCTTGACGGCGAAGGTCGGCAGGTTGCGAAAGCCGAGCTTGCCGTACAGGCGCTTGGCCTGGCGGTTGTCATGCAGCACCGACAGGTCGAGGTAGGCCAGGCCACGGCTCATGAAGTGCTCGATCAGGTGGCGCACCAGCACCTCGCCGACGCCCGGGCGGGTGCACTGCGGGTCGACCGCCAGGCACCACAGGCTGCTGCCGTGCTCGGGGTCGTCGAAGGCCTTGCTGTGGTTCAGGCCCATGACGCTGCCGATCACCGCGCCGCTGTCTTCGTCCTCGGCCAGCCAGTACACCGGGCCGCCGAGGTGGCGCGGGGTGACCCGCGCGGGGTCGACCGGCAGCATGCCGCGTGCCTGGTAGAGCGTATTGATCGCCTGCCAGTCGCCGTCGTTCTGCGCCCGGCGCACGCGAAAGCCGCGGAACACCCGCTGCGCCGGGCGGTAGTCGGTGAACCACAGGCGCAGGGTGTCGGAGGGATCGAGAAACAGTTGCTGCGGCGCCTGTGCCAGCAACTGCTGGGGCGCGGCCACGTACAGGGCGATGTCGCGCTCGCCGGGGCGTTCCTGTTGCAGGGCTTCGGCCAGGCTGGCCGGGTCCGGGTAGGTGTGGCCGATCAGCAGGCGGCCCCAGCCGCAGTGCAGGGCACGCGGCTGGTCGTGGGGGTCGCTGCCGTCACCGGCCAGGCGCGCCTGCAGGCGCTCGTAGGACGGCGCCTGGCCGCGCAGCAGACGCTGACCGTAGGCGATTTCGTGGGCTTTCATCGGTCAGAGTCCTTGTTCGCTGAGCCACAGGTTCAGGGCCGCCAGCTGCCACAGCTTGGAGCCGCGCAGCGGGGTGAGCTGGCCGTGCGGGTTGCTCAGCAGGCGGTCGAGCATGGCCGGGTTGAACAGGCCGCGGTCCTGGCTCGGGTCGGTCAGCAGGTCGCGGACCCAGCCCAGGGTGGCGCCTTCCAGGTGCTTGAGGCCGGGGACCGGGAAGTAGCCCTTCTTGCGGTCGATCACCTCGTGGGGGATCACCCGTCGCGCCGCCTGCTTGAGCACCTGCTTGCCGCCGTCGGGCAGCTTGAAGCGCGCCGGGATACGCGCCGACAGCTCGACCAGGCGGTAGTCGAGGAACGGCGTGCGCGCCTCCAGGCCCCAGGCCATGGTCATGTTGTCGACCCGCTTGACCGGGTCGTCGACCAGCATCACCGTGCTGTCCAGGCGCAGCGCCTTGTCCACCGCGTCCGGCGCGCCGGGGCGGGCGAAGTGCTCGCGGACGAAGTCGCCGGCGGCGTCGGTTTCCAGCAGCCAGGGCGCCTGGACCGTGTCGCGGTACTCGTCGTGGCTGCGGTCGAAGAAGGCGTCTCGGTAGGCGGCGAAGGCATCGTCGGCGCCGTCCACTTTCGGGTACCAGTGGTAGCCGGCGAACAGCTCGTCGGCGCCCTGGCCGCTCTGCACGCCCTTGCAGTGCTTGGCCACTTCCCGCGACAGCAGGTAGAAGGCGATGCAGTCGTGGCTGACCATCGGCTCGCTCATGGCGCGGAACGCGGCGGGCAGCTGTTCGATGATCTCGTGCTCGGCGATGCGCAACTGGTGGTGGCGGGTGCCGTAGTGCCTGGCGATCAGGTCGGAGTACTGGAACTCGTCGCCGCGCTCGCCGCCGGCATCCTCGAAGCCGATGGAGAAGGTCGACAGGTCGTCCACGCCGGCTTCGCGCAGCAGGCCGACCAGCAGGCTGGAATCGACGCCACCGGACAGCAGCACGCCGACGTCCACGGCGGCGCGCTGGCGGATCGCCACGGCATCGCGGGTGGCGTCGAGCACGCGGCTGGTCCAGCCTTCCAGGTCAAGGTCGCGCTCGTCGGGGTTGGGGCCGTAGTGCAACTGCCACCAGGTCTGGCGTTCGACTTCGCCATGGCGGTCGACGCGCATCCAGGTGCCGGGCTCGAGCTTCTGCACGTTGGCCAGCAAGGTGCGTGGCGCCGGCACCACGGCGTGGAAGTTGAGGTAGTGATTGAGCGCCACCGGGTCGATCATCGGGTCGATGTCACCGCCCTTGAGCAACGCCGGCAGGGTCGAGGCGAAACGCAGGCGCTCGCCGTTGCGCGACAGGTACAGCGGCTTCACGCCGAGACGGTCGCGGGCCAGGAACAGGCGCTGGTTGTCGCGCTCCCAGATGGCCAGGGCGAACATGCCGTTGAGCTTGGGCAGCAAGGCCGCACCCCAGGCGTGGTAGCCCTTGAGCAGCACCTCGGTGTCGCCGTCGGACCAGAAGCTGTAGCCCAGGTCCTGCAGCTCCTGGCGCAGTTCGGGGAAGTTGTAGATGGCGCCGTTGAAGGCCAGGGACAGGCCGAGGGTGTTGTCGACCATCGGCTGGGCCGAGCCGTCGGACAGGTCCATGATCTTCAGCCGGCGGTGGCCGAGGGCGATCGGGCCCTGGCTATGGAAGCCCCAGGCGTCGGGGCCGCGGGGTGCCAGGTGATGGGTGATGCGCTCTACCGCAGCCAGGTCGGCTGGGCGAGGGGCTTGATCGATGGGGGTGAAACGCAACTCTCCTGCTAATCCGCACATAGGTCCTTACCGGTTTTTCCGTTGGGGAATGAGTGCCCCGGATTAGGGCACCCTGTAAGGAACTGACCTGTGTGGTTTGTGGGAGTTTTAGATCAATCTGTTATATGCAAGGGTGTCTGCCTGTGCCGGCCCTTTCGCGGGTAAACCCGCTCCCACAGGGATATCACCGCTCCTGAGGGCAGTGGTATCCCTGTGGGAGCGGGTTTACCCGCGAAGAGGCCGGCGCTATCTTTCACTTACCGCGAATCAGCTTGCGCAGCGCAAATCGGTTCGGGTGGCAGGCCTCGGCCACGGCCCTGGGCAACGGCAACGGCTCGCCACACACCCAGGCCGCAATCAGCTCGCCGCTCAACGGCGCGGTAATCAACCCTCGCGACCCATGCCCGCTGTTCACGTACAACCCGTCCAGCCAAGGGCAGGCCACTTCGGGCACCTGTCGCGCATCCTTTCCCAGCACCGCATAGGCCTCGGCAAACGCCGCCGGCTCCGCCAGCGGCCCGACGATGGGCAGGTAGTCCGGGCTGGTGCATCGAAACGCCGCGCGTCCCTGCAATTGCTCGGCATCCAGGCCCGCCGTGCCAAGGCGCTCGGCCAGGTCCGGGGAGATTTCATCGAGCAGCGCCAGGTTGCCCTGGTGCTCGGCCACGCTCGGCGTCAGGTCGTCATTATGGAAATCGAAGCTGGCGCCCAGGGTGTGCTCATCCTCCCGCGGCGGCGCGACGTAGCCATCTGCGCAGACCACGCTGCGCAGTGCCCGGCTGGCCGCGGTGGCCGGCAGGCGGGTGATCTGCCCGCGGATGCGCTTGAGCGGCAACTGTGCGCACGCATCGAAGCGCCGCACGTCAGCGGCGCCAGCCAGGACCACCACAGGTGCGCTGGCCAGCAGCCGTTCGCCATTCCAGGCTTGCCACAGGCCGTCGGCCTTGCGCAGTTCGACCACCTCCTGATGGGGCAGTACCCGGATGTTCGGATGCTGCAACTGTGCGCGGCACAGGGCCGGCGGGTGGACCCAGCCGCCCTCGGGATAGAACAGGCCGCCTGACGGCAGTGCCACGCCGGCCATCGCTTCGGCGTCAGCTTGACCCAGTGCGGTCAGCAAGCTGCTGTCGAAGGCTTCGGCGAGCTTGGCCTGACGTTCGCCTTCCTTGCTGTCGAAGGCCAGTTGCAGCACGCCGCAGGCATCCCAGTCCCGGCCTTTGGGCAGGCGTTCGAGCTGGCGCCGGGTGTAGCCGAAACCGCTGAGGATCATCTGCGACAGCGCCGTGCCGTGGGCCGACAACTTGAGGTACAGCACGCCCTGGGGGTTGCCCGAGGCTTCCCGGGCCGGGGCGTCGTGGCGTTCCAGCACCGTCACCTGCCAACCCCGCGCGGCCAGGCTCGCGGCGCTGGCACTGCCGGCCAGGCCGGCGCCGATCACCAGTGCCTGGCGCGGGCCGTCGAGTGGGGCAGGGCGGGCATACCAGGGGGCGGCGGACGGCGGTGATGAAAGCCCGATGTATTCGCCGCTCATCACTTCCCATTTCTTGCCGATGCCTGGGATCTTCTTCATCCGAAAGCCGGCGTCAATCAGGCTGCGGCGTACCCAGCCGGTGGTGGTGAACGTGCCCAGCGTGGTCCCGGTATGGGCCAGCCGCGCCAGTTGCGCAAACAGTTCGGGCGTCCACATGTCGGGGTTCTTCGCCGGGGCGAAGCCGTCGAGGAACCACACGTCGATGCGCGCGTCGAGCAGCGGGAGTTGTTCCAGCGCGTCGCCAACCAGCAGGGTCAGGGTGACCCGGCCGTTGTCGAGGCTGAACTGCTGGAAGCCTGGGTGGACGGCGACGTACTGCTGCAGGAAGGGCTCGGTAAAGGCTGACATTTCCGGCCACAGCCGCACCGCACGGGCCATGTCTTCGCCGCTGAGCGGAAACTTCTCGACGCTGACGAAATGCAGGCGCGCATCGGCATGGGCGAGTTCGGCAAACAGCTGCCAGGCGCAGAAGAAGTTCATGCCGGTGCCGAAGCCGGTTTCGCCGATCACCAGGCAGTCGTGTGGCGCCAGGTCGCTGAAGCGCTGGCGCAGGCGGGTCTGCTCGAGGAATACGTAGCGAGTTTCCTCGGTGCCTTCTTCCCTGGAAAAGTAGACGTCGTCGTAATGCCGCGAGTGGGGGCGGCCCTGGTCGTCCCAGTCGATCTGGGCGTGCTGGAGGAGGGTGGACATGGTTGGCTCGGTTGCAGCGGATGGGCGGATTTTATGTCATCTGCCGGGTTTGCACAGTCACAACGCAAATCCGCTAGTCTTGCTTAGCCAATGAAGGAGCCAGTGCATGTTCGAATCCGCGCAAATCGGTCACAGCATCGACAAGGACACCTACGACGCCGAGGTCCCCGCCCTGCGTGAGGCCCTGCTCGAGGCCCAGTACGAACTCAAGCAGCAGGCGCGCTTCCCGGTGATCGTGCTGATCAACGGCATCGAAGGCGCCGGCAAGGGCGAGACGGTCAAGCTGCTGAACGAGTGGATGGACCCGCGGATGATCGACGTGCTCACCTTCGACCAGCAGACCGACGAGGAGCTGGCCCGCCCGCCGGCCTGGCGCTATTGGCGGGCGTTGCCGCCAAAGGGGCGGATGGGCGTGCTGTTCGGCAACTGGTACAGCCAGATGCTCCAGGCGCGGGTGCACGGGACGATCAAGGACGCCGTGCTCGACCAGGCCATCACCGGTGCCGAACGCCTGGAGCAGATGCTCTGCGACGAAGGCGCACTGATCATCAAGTTCTGGTTCCACCTGTCCAAGAAGCAGATGAAGGCACGCCTCAAGTCGCTCAAGGACGACCCGCTGCACAGCTGGAAGATCAGCCCGCTGGACTGGCAGCAGTCGCAGACCTACGACCGCTTCGTGCGCTTCGGCGAACGGGTGCTGCGCCGTACCAGCCGCGACTACGCGCCCTGGCATGTGGTCGAGGGCGTCGACCCGCACTACCGCAGCCTGGCGGTCGGGCGCATCCTCCTGGAAAGCCTGCAGGCGGCGCTGGCCAACAACCCCAAGGGCAAGCACCAGGGCAACATCGCGCCACTGGGCCGCAGCATCGACCAGCGCAGCCTGCTCGGGGCGTTGGACCTGAGCCTGCGCCTGGACAAGGGCGACTACCAGGAGCAGCTGGTCACCGAGCAGGCGCGCCTGGCCGGGCTGCTGCGCCACAAGCACATGCGCCGGCATGCGCTGGTGGCGGTGTTCGAGGGTAACGACGCGGCCGGCAAGGGAGGCGCCATCCGCCGCGTGGCGGCGGCGCTGGACCCGCGCCAGTACCGCATCGTGCCGATCGCCGCGCCCACCGAGGAGGAGCGCGCGCAACCTTATTTGTGGCGGTTCTGGCGGCATATTCCGGCGCGCGGCAAGTTCACCATCTTCGACCGCTCCTGGTATGGCCGGGTGCTGGTGGAGCGGGTCGAAGGCTTCTGCACGCCAGGTGACTGGATGCGCGCCTATGGCGAGATCAACGATTTCGAGGAGCAGTTGGTCAATGCCGGTGTGGTGGTGGTCAAGTTCTGGCTGTCGATCGACCAGCAGACCCAGCTGGAGCGTTTCGAGGAGCGCGAGCAGATCCCGTTCAAGCGCTACAAGATCACCGAGGACGACTGGCGCAACCGCGACAAGTGGGACCAGTATGCCGAGGCGGTGGGCGACATGGTCGACCGCACCAGCAGCGAGATCGCGCCGTGGACCCTGGTCGAGGCCAATGACAAGCGCTGGGCGCGGGTGAAGGTATTGCGCACGATCAACGAGGCGCTGGAAGCGGCTTTTCGCAAAGACAAGAAGTAGCCTGTGCCGGCCTCTTCGCGGGTAAACCCGCTCCCACAGGGACCTCGCTGGCCTCAGGCCCTGTGATAGGCCTGTGGGATCCCAGGGGGGCACGGGCTTCAGGCCCTGTGATAGGCCTGTGGGATCCCAGGGGGGCACTGGCTTCAGGCCCTGTGATAGGCCTGTGGGATCCCAGGTGGCACTGGCTTCAGGCCCTGTGATAGGCCTGTGGGATCCCAGGGGGCACTGGCTTCAGGCCCTGTGATAGGCCTGTGGGATCCCAGGGGGCACTGGCTTCAGGCCCTGTGACAGGCCTGTGGGATCCACAGGTGGCACTGGCTTCAGGCTCTGTGAGATCCCTGTGGGAGCGGGTTTACCCGCGAAGAGGCCGGCACAGGCTATGGAGCACTCAGCCCTTGCCCCCCGGCGCCAGCATGTTCTCCGGCTTCACCCACTGATCGAACTGCTCATTGGTCAGGTACTGCAACTCCAGCGCCGCCTCGCGCAGGGTCTTGCCTTCGGCATAGGCCTTCTTGGCAATCTCCGCCGCCTTGTCATAGCCGATGTGCGGGTTCAGCGCCGTCACCAGCATCAGCCCGCGCTCCAGGTGCGCCGCCATCTGCCCGGCATCCGCTTCGATCCCCGCCACGCAATGCTGCTGGAAGTTGCGGCAGCCGTCGGCCAGCAGGGTGATCGACTGCAGCAGGTTATGGATGATCACCGGCTTGAACACGTTCAGCTGCAGGTGCCCCTGGCTGGCCGCGAAGCCGATCGCCACGTCGTTGCCCAGCACCTGGCAGGCCAGCATCGAGAGCGCCTCGCATTGGGTCGGGTTGACCTTGCCAGGCATGATCGAGCTGCCCGGCTCATTGGCCGGCAGGCGCACCTCGGCCAGCCCCGCGCGGGGGCCGGAGCCGAGCAGGCGCAGGTCGTTGGCGATCTTCATCAGCGCCACCGCCAGGGTTTTCAGCGCGCCGGCCAGGCTGGTCAGCGGCTCGTGGCCGGCGAGGGCGGCGAACTTGTTCGGCGCGGTGACGAACGGCAGGCCGGAGAGGGCGGCCAGTTCGGCAGCGATGGCCTCGGCGAAGCCATGCGGGGCGTTTAGCCCGGTGCCCACGGCGGTGCCGCCCTGGGCCAGCTCGCACACCGCCGGCAGGGTGGCGCGGATGGCGTGCTGGGCATAATCGAGCTGGGCGACGAAGGCCGAGACTTCCTGGCCGAAAGTGATCGGCGTGGCGTCCATCATGTGCGTGCGACCGGTCTTCACCAGGTGCTGGTGGCGTGCGGACAGTTCCGCCAGCCCCGCGGACAGCTCGGCGATGGCCGGCAGCAGTTGCCCGGTCACGGCCTGGGCGGCGGCGATGTGCATGGCGGTGGGGAAGCAGTCGTTGGAGCTCTGGGAGCGGTTGACGTGGTCGTTGGGGTGCACCGGCGTCTTGCCGCCGCGGCCCTTGCCGGCCAGCTCGTTGGCGCGCCCGGCGATCACCTCGTTGACGTTCATGTTGCTCTGGGTGCCGCTGCCGGTCTGCCAGACCACCAGCGGGAACTGCGCGTCGTGCTCGCCATCGAGCACTTCGTCGGCGGCCTGTTCGATCAGGCGGGCGATGTCGGCGGGCAGGTCGCCGTTGCGGTCGTTGACCCGCGCGGCGGCTTTCTTGACCAGTGCCAGGGCGTGCAGCACCGCGAGCGGCATGCGTTCCTTGCCAATGGCAAAGTTGATCAGCGAGCGCTGGGTCTGGGCGCCCCAGTAGGCGTCCTCAGGAACTTCGACCGGGCCCAGGCTGTCTGTCTCGATACGGCTCATGCTGCGTTCACTCCTTTGTCAGTCAGAATCAGCAGTTTAGGCCCTCATGCGATGCGGCGGTTCAATCGCTCGTCGTGCCACTTGAGCGCTGCCCCGTTGCGGGAGCAGAATGCTCTACTCTGAGGTACCGCCTCCCCCCTTGAAGGAAATGCAATGACCCGTATTCGTGTCCTCGTTGCCGCCGTCGCCCTGGCCTGCGCCAGTGGCCAGGTTCTTGCCGCCACCGCCAGCCACAATGCTGCCGCCGAGAAGTTCCTGACCCTGGCCAATGCCGACAAGCTGGGCACCCCGGTGTACATGCAGGTCCAGCAGATGTTCGCCCAGCGCTTCGCCCAGACCAAGGCCCCGGCCGCCAAGCAGCCGGTGCTCGAGAGCTACCAGGCCAAGGCCAATGCCGCGCTGGACAACGCCATCGGCTGGAACAAGCTCAAGCCGAAGATGGTCGACCTGTACACCCAGACCTTCACCGAGCAGGAGCTCAAGGACCTGGTCAAGTTCTACGAATCGCCACTGGGCAAGAAAGTCCTGCGTGAAATGCCCAAGGTCACCCAGCAATCGGCCCAGCTGACCCAGACCAGCCTGGAACCGGCCGTGCCGGTGGTCAACAAGCTGCTCGACGACATGACCAAGGAACTCGACCCGAACGCCGGCAAGGCTGCCGCACCGGCGAAGAAGTGAGAAACACCCGATGAGCATGCAGCAACGCATCGAGCAGCAGCTGGCCGCGCTGGCCGCGCAGCACCTTGAAGTGCACAACGAAAGCCACATGCACAGCCGTGGCCAGGAGACCCACTACAAGGCGGTGATCGTCAGCGACCAGTTCGCCGGGCTCAACAGCGTCAAGCGCCACCAGAAGGTCTACGCCACCATGGGTGAGCTGATGGGCGAGATCCACGCCCTGGCGATCCACACCTATACCGCCGAGGAATGGGCCAAGGTCGGCGTGGCGCCGGCTTCGCCGGTGTGTGCCGGTGGGGGCCACTGAATCCTTTCCGGCATTCTGGTACAATTCTGCAAAATCCGGGGGCCGCTTTGCGGCCCTTTCGCGACACAAGGCCGCTCCTACAGGGATACGCATTCCCCTGTAGGAGCGGCCTTGTGTCGCGAAAGGGGCGCAAGGCGCCCCCATGCTTTTTCCAAGTCAACCCGGTTCGCCCCTTACGAGGGCACCCACCTGGAGATTCACCGTAAATGTCCCAAGCTATCGTCGTGGCGGCGCTGTACAAGTTCGTCACCCTGGAAGACTACGTCGAGCTGCGTGAGCCGCTGCTCGAGGCCATGGCCGACAACGGCGTCAAAGGCACCCTGCTGCTGGCCCACGAAGGCATCAACGGCACCGTTTCGGCCACCCGCGAAGGTATCGACGGCCTGCTCGCCTGGCTGCGCAACGACCCGCGCCTGGTCGATGTCGACCATAAAGAGTCCTACTGCGACGAGCAGCCGTTCTACCGCACCAAGGTCAAGCTCAAGAAAGAGATCGTCACCCTCGGCGTGCCGGGCGTGGACCCGAACCAGGCGGTCGGCACCTATGTCGAGCCCAAGGACTGGAACGAGCTGATCAGCGACCCGGAAGTGCTGCTGATCGACACCCGCAACGACTACGAAGTGGCCATCGGCACCTTCAAGGGCGCCATCGACCCGAAGACCGAGACCTTCCGCGAGTTCCCCGACTACATCAAGGCCAACTTCGACCCGAGCAAGCACAAGAAGGTCGCCATGTTCTGCACCGGCGGCATCCGCTGTGAAAAAGCCTCCAGCTACATGCTCGGTGAAGGCTTCGAGGCGGTCTATCATCTTAAGGGCGGCATCCTGAAATACTTCGAGGAAGTGCCCCAGGAAGAAAGCCTCTGGGACGGCGACTGCTTCGTCTTCGACAACCGCGTCACGGTGCGTCACGACCTGAGCGAAGGCGAGTACGACCAGTGCCATGCCTGCCGCCACCCGATCAATGCCCAGGAACGCGAGTCCGAGCACTATTCGCCAGGCGTCAGCTGCCCGCATTGCTGGGACAGCCTGAGCGAGAAGACCCGCCGCAGTGCCATCGACCGGCAGAAGCAGATCGAACTGGCCAAGGCGCGCAACCAGCCACACCCGATCGGTTTCAACTACAAGGCCGAGGCTTGACCCATGACTGACCGCCTGCTCTACGTGATGGACCCGATGTGTTCCTGGTGCTGGGGCTTCGCGCCGGTGGCCGAGGCGTTGATCGCCCAGGCCGCGGCGGCGGGTGTGCCGACGCGCCTGGTGCCGGGCGGCCTGCGTAGCGGCGGCAGCGCGCTGGACGCCTCGACGCGCAAGTACATCCTCGAGCACTGGCAGGCGGTGCACGAGGCCACCGGCCAGGCGTTCCGTTTCGACGGTGCCATGCCCGATGGTTTTGTCTACGACACCGAGCCTGCCTGCCGTGCCCTGGTGGCTGCCCGGGCGCTGGACGGCGAGCGGGTGTGGGCCTTGCTGGGGCTGATCCAGCAGGCGTTCTACGAGCAGGGCGTGGATGTAACCCGCGCCCCGCAGCTGGTCGAGCTGGCCGCGCAGGCCGGCTATGACCGTGAGCGGTTTGCCCAGCATTTCGCCGAGCACGACGTGCGCGCCGCCACGGCCGCCGACTTCGCCTGGGTGCAGGACCTGGGCATCGCCGGTTTCCCGACCCTGCTCGCCGAGCGCAACGGCCAGCTGGCCTTGCTGACCAATGGCTACCAGCCGCTGGACAGCCTGCAACCGCTGCTGGGCCGCTGGCTGGAACGGCGGTCCACCTGTGCTTGATCTGCCTGGGTCGCCCGACCCGGTGCCAGGGAAGCCCGCCGCTGTGCCTGATCGCCTGAGCTGGGCGGAAATCCGCCGCCTGGCCCTGCACCACAAGAAACACCTCTGGACCGCCAACCTGGTCGCCGTGCTGGCGGCCTTTTGCAGCGTGCCCATCCCCTTGCTGCTGCCGTTGCTGGTGGACGAAGTGCTGCTTGGCCACGGCGATGCCGCGCTGAAGTGGATGAACCACCTGCTGCCCAGCGGCTGGCAGGTGGCGGCCGGCTACATCGGCCTGATGCTGGCGGTGACGTTGAGCCTGCGCCTGGCCGCGCTGGCCTTCAACGTGGTCCAGGCCAAGCTGTTCGCCGGGCTGGCCAAGGACATCGTCTACCGCCTGCGCATCCGCCTGATCGAGCGGCTCAAGCGCATTTCCCTCAAGGAGTACGAAAACCTCGGCAGCGGCACGGTGACCACCCACCTGGTCACCGACCTGGACACCCTCGACAAGTTCGTCGGCGAAACCCTCAGCCGTTTCCTGGTGGCCATGCTGACCCTGACCGGCACGGCAGTGATCCTGATCTGGATGCACTGGAAGCTGGCCTTGCTGATCCTGCTGTTCAACCCGCTGGTGATCTACTTCACCGTGCAACTGGGCAAGCGCGTCAAGCACCTGAAGAAGCTGGAAAACGACAGCACCTCGCGCTTCACCCAGGCACTCTCGGAGACCCTCGACGCCATCCAGGAGATCCGTGCCGGCAATCGCCAGGGCTACTTCCTCGGCCGCCTCGGCCTGCGCGCCCGGGAAGTGCGCGATTATGCCGTGGAGTCGCAGTGGAAGAGCGATGCCAGTGGCCGCGCCAGTGGCCTGCTGTTCCAGTTCGGCATCGACATCTTCCGCGCCGCGGCGATGCTCACCGTGCTGTTTTCCGACCTGTCGATCGGCCAGATGCTGGCGGTGTTCAGCTACCTGTGGTTCATGATCGGCCCGGTGGAACAACTGCTCAACCTGCAATACGCCTATTACGCCGCCGGCGGCGCGCTGAGCCGGCTCAACGAGCTGTTGTCGCGGGCCGACGAACCGCAGTATCCGGCCGCCAGCGACCCGTTCGCCGGGCGCCAGACCGTCGGCATCGAAGTGCGCGACCTGCGCTTCGCCTATGCCGACGAGCCGGTGCTCGACCAGCTCGACCTGTCCATCGCGCCGGGCGAGAAGGTGGCCATTGTCGGCGCCAGTGGCGGTGGCAAGAGCACCCTGGTGCAATTGCTGCTGGGGCTGTACAGCGCCCAGGCGGGGACCATCCGTTTCGGTGGCGCGAGCTTGCAGGAGGTCGGCCTGGAGACCTTGCGCGAGAACGTCGCGGTGGTGCTGCAGCACCCGTCGCTGTTCAACGACAGTGTACGCGCCAACCTGACCATGGGCCGCGACTGCACCGACGAGGCCTGCTGGCAGGCACTGCGCATCGCCCAGTTGGATGCAACCATCGCTGCCTTGCCGCAAGGCCTGGACAGTGTGGTCGGGCGCTCCGGCGTGCGCCTGTCCGGCGGCCAGCGCCAGCGCCTGGCGATTGCCCGCATGGTGCTGGCCGAGCCCAAGGTGGTGATCCTCGACGAGGCCACCTCGGCGCTGGATGCCGCCACCGAGTACAACCTGCACCAGGCCCTGGCGCGCTTCCTCAGTGGCCGCACCACGCTGATCATCGCCCACCGGCTGTCGGCGGTGAAGCAGGCGGACCGGGTGCTGGTGTTCGACGGCGGGCGTGTGGCCGAGGATGGCGACCACCAGCAGCTGATTGCCGAGGGTGGGTTGTATGCCAAGTTGTATGGGCATCTGCAGCAGACCTGACAGCTTTGCATGGCCTGTTCCGGCCTTTTCGCGGGTAAACCCGCTCCCACAGGTGCATCATTGGGCTGGGTGTGGGAGCGGGCTTGCCCGCGAAGAATCCAGCACCGACCTCCAGCCTTAAAATTCCCTCCACTTAGATGGCAAATGGCCTACGCTGTGCTTGTCTGGGTTGATTCGAGCCTTATCTGCTCTGTGACAGGGAATACATGAAGGGAAATCGCACGCTAGAGGCGCCAAGGCTGCTGGGGATCATCTGGCCCTTTGTCGCCGTTGTAGTTTTCCAGGTGCTGCTGGGCAGCCTCAGCCTTTATTCGCTGTCGGCGGTGCGCGCCTATGTCGCTGGAGAAAGCCTCTGGTCCAAGGCGCAGAAGGACGCCATCTACTACCTCAACCTGTATGCCGACGACCGCGACGAGCGCACCCTGCGCCGTTATCACCAGGTCATGGCCATCCCCCAGGGTGACCACGAACTGCGCGAACTGCTCGACCAGGCCACTCCCGATGTGGAAGGTGCGCGGCTGGCGGTGCTGCAGGGTGGCAACCACCCCGACGATGTCGACCGCATCATCTGGTTCTACCGCAACTTCCGCCAGATCAGCTACATGCAGACGGCGATCGACTACTGGAACGTCGGTGATGCCTACCTGGCCAAGCTCGACGTGCTGGCCGGCGAGATGCGCGACGGTTTTGCCTCGGGCCAGTTCGACGCGCTCAAGCTGGCCGACTGGAAGGCCCGCATCGTCGCCATCAACGAGGGCGTGACGCCGGCGGCCAAGGCCTTCAGCGATGCCCTGGGCGAGGGCTCGCGGATGCTGTTGCGGGTGCTGCTGATCACCAACCTGCTGACCGCATTCATCCTGATCACCATCGCCTGGCGCCGTTCAAGCAAGCTGCTGGCCCAGCGCCAGGCCTTCGCCACGGCCCTGCAGGAAGAAAAGGAGCGGGCGCAGATCACCCTCCAGGCCATCGGCGATGCGGTGATCACGGCCGACGTGGAGGGCAATATCGGCTACATGAACCCGGCCGCCGAGCAGTTGACCCATTGGCAGGCCGACGAGGCCCAGGGCTTGCCGCTGGGCGCGCTGTTCAGCCTGGTCGACGAGCAGGCCGAGGCTGACAGCTGCCCGCTGGTCCAGCAGGTGCTCAGTGGCAGCCTCAAGGGCGGTGCCGAGCATGCCCGGTTGATCCAGCGCCTGGATGGCAGCACGGTATCGATCAACCTGGTCGGCTCGCCGATCATCAACCAGGGCCAGGTGGCAGGCATCGTGCTGGTGCTGCACGACATGACCCAGGAGCGCCAGTACATCGCCAACCTCTCCTGGCAGGCGACCCACGATGCCCTGACTGGCCTGGCCAACCGCCGCGAGTTCGAATACCGCCTGGAACAGGCGCTCAATGGCCTGGTGCGCCAGCAAGGGCGGCATTCGCTGATGTTCCTCGACCTCGACCAGTTCAAGCTGGTCAATGACACCTGCGGCCATGCCGCCGGCGACGAGCTGCTGCGGCACATCTGTGCCGTGTTGCAGTCCGGCCTGCGCGAGGGCGACACCCTGGCCCGGCTGGGCGGCGACGAGTTCGGCGTGTTGCTGGAAAACTGCCCCGCCGACCAGGCCGAGCGGATTGCCGAAAGCTTGCGCCAGGCCGTGCAGAGCCTGCATTTCGTGTGGAAGGGCCGGCCCTTCGTGACCACCGTCAGCATTGGCCTGGTGCACATCGCCCAGGCCCCGGGCACCCTGGAGGCGTCACTGCGCGCCGCCGACATGGCCTGCTACATGGCCAAGGAAAAGGGGCGCAACCGGGTCCAGGTGTACCACGCCGACGACAGCGAGCTGTCCATGCGCTTTGGCGAGATGGCCTGGATCCAGCGCCTGCACGTGGCCCTGGAAGAAAACCGCTTCTGCCTCTATTGCCAGGAAATCGCCCCGCTCAAGGCCATCGAAGGCCCCGGGCACATCGAGATCCTGCTGCGCCTGCACGATGAAAGCGGCCGCACCATCCTGCCCGACAGCTTCATCCCGGCGGCCGAGCGCTACGGGTTGATGACCGCCCTCGACCGCTGGGTGGTGCGCAATGTGTTCCAGGTGGTGCGCCAGTGCCTGGACGAAGGCCGCGAGGGGCCGCTGGCGATGTGCGCGATCAACTTGTCGGGGACGAGCATCGGCGATGACAAGTTCCTCGAGTACCTGCAGCGACTGTTCGTCGAATTTTCCATCCCGCCGCGGCTGATCTGTTTCGAGATCACCGAAACCAGTGCCATCGCCAACCTCGGCAGTGCCATTCGCTTCATCAACGAATTGAAGGGGCTGGGCTGCAAGTTCTCGTTGGACGACTTCTGCGCCGGAATGTCGTCATTCGCCTATTTGAAACATTTACCTGTCGACTTCTTGAAGATCGACGGAAGTTTTGTCAAAGATATGCTCGACGATCCGGTAAACCGGGCCATGGTCGAGGTGATCAACCACATCGGCCATGTCATGGGCAAGCGGACCATTGCCGAGTTCGTCGAAACACCGTTGATCGAGCAGGCCTTGCAGGAAATCGGCGTGGACTACGCCCAGGGCTACCTCATAGAACGGCCGCAGGTCTTTACCTGCGACAGTCTGCAGCGCCAACGGATTGCCGCGCGACCCTTGCTGCATCGGGCGCCGGGGACTTTTCGCTAGGAATACGTCCGCAAGATCACAGGGATCAAGGAGCTGAAAGTGATTGATGCATTCGTTCGTATCGGGCCCTTGATGGACCCGGCCAGTTACCCCGCCTGGGCCCAGGAACTGATCGAGGATTGCCGCGAGAGCAAGCGCCGGGTGGTGGAGCATGAGTTCTACCAGCGCCTGCGCGACGGCCAGTTGCGGCCGGCGACCATTCGCCAGTACCTGATCGGTGGCTGGCCGGTGGTCGAGCAGTTTTCGCTGTACATGGCGCACAACCTGACCAAGACCCGCTATGCCCGCCACCCCGGCGAAGACATGGCGCGGCGCTGGCTGATGCGCAACATCCGCGTCGAGCTCAACCATGCCGACTACTGGGTGCACTGGTGCCAGGCCCACGGTGTGCACCTGCATGACTTGCAGTCGCAGGAGGTGCCGCCGGAGCTGAACGGGCTCAACGACTGGTGCTGGCGGGTGTGCGCGACCGAATCGCTGGCCATTGCCATGGCGGCGACCAACTATGCGATCGAGGGTGCGACCGGGGAGTGGTCGGCGGTGGTCTGTGCCGAGGACACCTACGCCATGGGCTTCCCCGAGGAGCAGCGCAAGCGGGCGATGAAGTGGTTGAAGATGCATGCCCAGTACGACGATGCGCACCCGTGGGAGGCGCTGGAAATCATCTGCACGTTGGCGGGGGAGAACCCGACGCTGGGGTTGCGCAACGAGCTGCGCAAGGCGGTGTGCAAGAGCTACGACTGCATGTTCCTGTTCCTGGAGCGGTGCATGCAGCTGGAGGGGCGGCAGCAGGGGCGCATGCGCCCGGCTTTGGCGGCTGGCTGAGTCCTGCACGGGCCTCTTCGCGGGCAAGCCCGCTCCTACAGGGATAACACTGCCCTCTGGCCCTGTGGTGTCCCTGTGGGAGCGGGTTTACCCGCGAAGAGGCCGGTCCTGTTTTATTGTGCGTTGAGCGCCTGGCCATTCACCGCCTTGCTGTCCGGCCCCATCAGGTACAGGTACACCGGCATGATCTCTTCAGGCAGCGGGTTGTTCTGCGGGTTTTCGCTCGGATACGCCTGCGCCCGCATCGCCGTGCGCGTGGCGCCCGGGTTGATGCTGTTGGAGCGCACCGGTGCCACGCCTTCCAGTTCGTCGGCCAAGGTCTGCATCAGCCCCTCGGTGGCGAACTTCGACACCCCGTAGGCGCCCCAGTAGGCCCGGCCCTTGCGCCCGACGCTGCTGGAGGTGAACACCACCGAGGCATCCTCCGACAGCTTGAGCAGCGGCAGCAGGGTGCTGGTGAGCATGAAGGTGGCGTCGACATTGATGTGCATCACGCGCATGAAGTTGTCGCCAGAGAGCTGCTCCAGCGGCGTGCGCGGACCGATGATCGAGGCATTGTTGAGCAGGCCGTCGAGGCGGCCGAACTGCTCCTCGATCATCACCGCCAGTTCGTCGTACTGGTGGGGCAGGGCGGTTTCCAGGTTGAACGGGATCACCACCGGCTGCGGGTGGCCGGCGGCCTCGATCTGGTCGTAGACCTCGTTGAGGTTGGCTTCGGTCTTGCCCAGCAGCAGCACGGTGGCGCCCAGTGCGGCGTAGGCCTTGGCGGCGGCGGCGCCGATGCCGCGGCCGGCACCGGTGACCAGGATCACGCGGCCAGAGAGCAGGCCGGGGCGGGCGGTGTAGTCGAACATGGTGCTTTCCTTCGAGTTCGTGGGCGTGACACCGGCCCCTGTGGGAGCGGGTTTACCCGCGAATGCGTACGATTAGGCGCCGGTGTTGGCTGGGCTGACGCTTTCGCGGGTAAACCCGCTCCCACAGGGATGGTGTCCGGGCCGGGGAGAGGCGTTCAGCAGCCGCACAGGGCGTTGTCGAGCACCTTGCGCAGTTCCAGTGGGTGGTCCACCACCACGTCGGCGCCCCAGTGGTCGGGGTTGTCCTCTGGATGAATATAGCCGTAGCGCACCGCCGCGGTGCGGGTGCCGGCGTCGCGGCCGGACTCGATGTCGCGCAGGTCGTCGCCGACGAACAGGACGCTGGCCGGGTCCAGCTCCAGGGTCTTGCAGGCGAGGATCAGCGGTTCGGGGTCAGGCTTGCTGTTCTTCACATGGTCCGGGCAGATCAACAGCGCCGAACGCTCGGCCAGGCCCAGCTGCTGCATGATCGGCTCGGCGAAGCGCACCGGCTTGTTGGTCACCACGCCCCACAGCAGGTTGCCCTTTTCGATGTCGGCCAGCAGCTCGCCCATGCCGTCGAACAGCTTGCTGTGCACCGCGCAGTCGCGCTGGTAACGCTCGAGAAACTCCAGGCGCAGGGCCTCGAAGCCTTCGGCCTCGGGGTCCATGGCGAAGGTCGCGGCGACCATGGCGCGGGCGCCGCCGGAGATCACGTCGCGGATCAGCTTGTCATCGACGGCCGGCAGGCCGCGCTCGGCGAGCATGGCCTGGCAGATGGCGATGAAGTCCGGCGCCGTGTCGAGCAGGGTGCCGTCCATGTCGAAGAGTACTGCTCGCAAGCGCATGCTCATTCCTCGCGCAGGGTCTGGATCATGTAGTTGACGTCGACGTCGTTGCTGAGCTTGTAGTGCTTGGTCAGCGGGTTGTAGGTCAGGCCGATGATGTCCTTGACCTCGAGGCCGGCCACGCGGGCCCAGGCGCCGAGTTCGGACGGGCGGATGAACTTCTTGAAGTCGTGGGTGCCGCGCGGCAGCATCTTGAGGATGTACTCGGCGCCGACGATGGCCAGCAGGTAGGCCTTGGGATTGCGGTTGATGGTCGAGAAGAACACCTGGCCGCCGGGCTTGACCATGCGGAAGCAGGCGCGGATCACCGACGACGGGTCGGGCACGTGCTCGAGCATTTCCAGGCAGGTGACCACGTCGAACTGCTCGGGCAGCTCTTCGGCCAGGGCTTCGGCGGTGATCTGCCGGTACTCCACCTGCACGCCGGACTCCAGCTGGTGCAGCCGGGCCACGGCCAGTGGCGCCTCGCCCATGTCGATGCCGGTGACGGTGGCGCCACGCAGGGCCATGGCTTCGCTGAGGATGCCGCCGCCGCAACCCACGTCGAGCACCTTCTTGCCGGCCAGGCCGACGCGCTCGTCGATCCAGTTGACGCGCAGCGGGTTGATGTCGTGCAGCGGCTTGAACTCGCTTTCGCGGTCCCACCAGCGGTGGGCCAAGGCTTCGAACTTGGCGATTTCGGCGTGGTCGACGTTGCTCATTGAACAATCCTCTGGAACTTGCACTTCAAATGGGGCGCAGTATACCCGAGCGCCTGCGGCCGGGGGTCGCTATAATCGCCGGCTTTTGATATCCAAATGGCGGGGAGAGGCGATGCGCGAGCGACTTTTGGCGGCGGAGAAGGTGACCGGGATCCGCTGGCACGGCGGCGCCCTGCACCTGCTCGACCAGCGCCTGCTGCCATCGCAGGAGCGCTGGCTGGCCTGCGACAATGTCGCGCAGGTGGTCACGGCGATCCGAGACATGGCCGTGCGCGGCGCCGCCGCCATCGGCATTGCCGCAGCGTACGGGCTGGTGCTGGCCGTGGAGGAGCGGCTGGCCGAGGGCGGCGACTGGGAGATGGACCTGGAGGAGGATTTCCTCTGCCTGGCCGAGGCGCGTCCTACCGCCGCCAACCTGTTCTGGGCGCTGAACCGCATGCGCGAGCGGCTGCAGCGGTTGCGCCCGGAGGAGGACGTGCTGGCCGCCCTGGAGGCCGAAGCGGTGGCCATCCATGAAAGCGATCGCGAAGCCAACCTGACCATGGCCCAGCACGGCATCGAGCTGATCCGTCGCCATCAGGGCAATGCCCAGACCCTGCTCACCTACGGCAATGCCGGCGCCCTGGCCAGCGGCGGCTTCGGCACCGCGCTGGGGGTAATCCGCGCAGGCTACCTGGAGGGCATGGTCGAGCGCGTCTATGCCGGGGAAACCCGGCCCTGGCTGCAGGGCTCGCGGCTGACCGCCTGGGAGCTGGCCGGCGAAGGCATTCCGGTGACCCTGTGCGCCGATTCGGCGCTGGCGCACCTGATGAAGAGCAAGGGCATCACCTGGGTGGTGGTCGGTGCCGATTGCATCGCCGCCAACGGTGACATGGCCGGCAAGATCGGCACCTACCAGCTGGCGGTCAGCGCCATGCACCACGGCGTGCGCTTCATGGTGGTGGCGCCGAGCACCAGCATCGACCTGAACCTGGCCACTGGCGAGGACATTCCGCTGGAGGAGCGCGAGGCCGACGAGTTGCTGGATTATGCCGGCACGCGGGTGGCGCCGGATGTCGAGGTGTTCAACCCGGTGTTCGACGTGACCCCGGCGGACCTGATCGACGTGATCGTCACCGAACGTGGCATCGTCGAACGGCCCGATACCGCCAAGCTGGCGCAGCTGATGTGCCGTAAGCGCCTGCACTGAATCGTTGCCTGTGCCGGCCCTTTCGCGGGTGAACCCGCTCCCACAGGGATATCACAGGGCATGAAGTCGGTGGTGTACCTGTGGGAGCGGGTTTACCCGCGAAAGGGCCGGTACTGGCAACCAAAACCCCCAGCCTGCGGCCGCCTGCCAGCTCTCCCCACCGCCCCGCCTTTGTGATAACATCCGGCAGTTTCCAGGACCGCCCACGAAGGCGGCCTTCATTGCGCAGATCCATGCAACAACTCATTGATTTGTCGTAAGTCGTCGCACCCTTATGCGCTGCGGCGGCGAGCTTCGTTCGGCCCTTGATGGAGCTGCGAAGTTTCACCCGAAAAAAGGAATCAGGCTTCTCATGGGCGAACTGGCCAAAGAAATCCTCCCGGTCAATATCGAAGACGAACTGAGACAGTCTTACCTCGACTACGCGATGAGCGTGATTGTCGGGCGAGCGCTGCCCGATGCGCGTGACGGCTTGAAGCCCGTGCATCGTCGCGTCCTCTATGCGATGAGCGAACTGGGCAACGACTGGAACAAGCCGTACAAGAAATCCGCCCGTGTGGTCGGTGACGTGATCGGTAAGTACCACCCGCACGGCGACACCGCGGTCTACGACACCATCGTGCGTATGGCTCAGCCGTTCTCGCTGCGTTACCTGCTGGTCGATGGCCAGGGCAACTTCGGTTCGGTCGACGGCGACAACGCCGCGGCGATGCGATACACCGAAGTGCGCATGACCAAGCTGGCCCACGAGCTGCTGGCCGACCTGCACAAAGAGACCGTCGACTGGGTACCCAACTACGACGGTACCGAGC
This sequence comes from Pseudomonas sp. NPDC089401, assembly GCF_044749485.1. Lineage (NCBI taxonomy): Bacteria > Pseudomonadati > Pseudomonadota > Gammaproteobacteria > Pseudomonadales > Pseudomonadaceae > Pseudomonas > Pseudomonas sp. NPDC089401. The sequence continues at coordinate 175,214 of NZ_JBIVIA010000001.1, forward strand.
AGATCCCGGCGGTCATGCCGACCCGCATCCCCAACCTGCTGGTCAACGGTTCCAGCGGTATTGCCGTGGGCATGGCGACCAACATCCCGCCGCACAACCTCGGCGAGGTCATCGATGGCTGCCTGGCACTGATCGACAACCCGGAAGTCACCATCGATGAGCTGATGCAGTTCATCCCCGGCCCGGACTTCCCGACTGCCGGCATCATCAACGGTCGCCAGGGCATCATCGAGGCCTATCGCACCGGCCGCGGCCGCATCTACATGCGCGCCCGCTCCGAGATCGAGGACATCGACAAGGTCGGTGGCCGTCAGCAGATCGTCATCACCGAACTGCCGTACCAGCTGAACAAGGCCCGCCTGATCGAGAAGATCGCCGAGCTGGTCAAAGAGAAGAAGATCGAGGGCATCACCGAGCTGCGCGACGAGTCCGACAAGGACGGCATGCGCATCGTCATCGAGCTGCGTCGCGGCGAGGTGCCGGAGGTGGTGCTCAACAACCTCTACCAGCAGACCCAGCTGCAGAGCGTGTTCGGCATCAACGTGGTCGCCCTGGTCGACGGTCGCCCGCGCCTGCTCAACCTCAAGGACCTGCTCGAAGCGTTCGTCCGCCACCGCCGCGAAGTGGTGACCCGGCGTACCGTGTTCGAGCTGCGCAAGGCTCGCGAGCGCGGCCACATCCTCGAAGGCCAGGCGGTGGCGCTGTCCAACATCGATCCGGTCATCGCCCTGATCAAGGCCTCGCCGACCCCGTCGGAAGCCAAGGAAGCCCTGGTGTCCACGCCGTGGGAATCGAGCGCCGTGCAGGTCATGGTCGAGCGCGCCGGCGCCGACTCCTGCCGCCCTGAAGACCTCCCGGAGCAGTACGGCCTGCATGACGGCAAGTACTTCCTGTCGCCGGAACAGGCCCAGGCGATCCTCGACCTGCGCCTGCACCGCCTGACCGGCCTGGAGCATGAAAAGCTGCTGGCCGAATACCAGGAGATCCTGGAGCAGATCGGCGAGCTGATCCGCATCCTCAGCAGCGCCCAGCGCCTGATGGAAGTGATCCGCGAAGAGCTCGAGGCGATCCGTGCCGAATACGGCGATGCCCGCCGCACCGAAATCCTCAATGCCACCCACGACCTCAACTACGGCGACATGATCCCGGAAGAAGAGCGCGTGGTGACCATCTCCCACGGTGGTTATGCCAAGACCCAGCCATTGTCCGCCTACCAGGCCCAGCGCCGCGGCGGCAAGGGCAAGTCGGCGACCGGCGTGAAGGACGAGGACTACATCGAGCACCTGCTGGTCGCCAACAGCCATGCCACCCTGCTGCTGTTCTCCAGCAAGGGCAAGGTGTACTGGAAGAAGACCTACGAAATTCCCGAAGCGTCCCGTGCCGCCCGTGGTCGCCCGCTGGTCAACCTGCTGCCGCTGGAGGAGGGTGAGCGCATCACCGCCATGCTGCAGATCGACCTCGAGGCCCTGCAGCAGAACGCCGACCTCGACGAAGAGCTGGAAGACGCCGACGACACCGTGCTCGAAGGAGAGCTGGTGGAGGCCGAGGAAGTCGACGAAGAAGACGGCGACACCCCTGAGTGGGTGGCAGAAGCCACCGGCGCCTACATCTTCATGGCCACTGCCTCCGGCACCGTCAAGAAGACCCCGCTGGTGCAGTTCGCCCGTCCGCGCTCCAATGGCCTGATCGCGCTCAAGCTCAAGGAAGGCGATACGCTGATCGCGGCCGCCATCACCGACGGCGCCAAGGAAGTCATGATGTTCTCCGACGCGGGCAAGGTGATCCGCTTCGCCGAGAGCGTGGTGCGTGAAATGGGCCGTACCGCCCGTGGCGTGCGTGGCATGAAGCTGGGCAAGGGCCAGCAGATCATCTCGATGCTGATCCCCGAGTCCGGCGCGCAGATCCTCACCGCGTCCGAGCGTGGCTTCGGCAAGCGCACCCCGCTGTCCAAGTTCCCGCGTCGCGGGCGTGGCGGCCAGGGCGTGATCGCCATGGGCACCAAGGGGCGCAACGGCCTGCTGATCGGCGCCATCCAGGTGCAGGAAGGTGAAGAGATCATGCTCATCTCCGACCAGGGCACCCTGGTGCGCACGCGGGTCGGCGAGGTATCCAGCCTCAGCCGTAACACCCAGGGCGTGACCCTGATCAAGCTGGCCGCCGACGAAACCCTGGTGGGCCTGGAGCGTATCCAGGAGCCATCCGAGGACGAACTCGATGAAGTGATCGAGACGGACGAGGAGGGCGTCGAGGCCGATGCGCCGGATGACGAAGCTGCAGGCGCCGAAGAGGCACCGCAGGAATAAGCAAGCGTAAAACCCGAGCGGGGCGACCAAGGTCGCCCCGTTTGACTGATTAGAGACGGCAACGTCCTTCAGGGCGGTGCAATCCCCTGTGGGAGCGGGTTTACCCGCGAAGAAGGCGCTGCGGTGCCTGGCAAGGGCTTTGCCCTTGTTCGCGGGTAAACCCGCTCCCACAGGGGCCTCGACAGCATTGAAGATTGTAGATTTGTTCTATTTGGCAGAGCGAGAGTGGATGTGAGCAAACGAGCCTTTAACTTCTGCGCAGGCCCTGCCGCGCTTCCTGACGCTGTGTTGCAGCGTGCCCAGGCCGAAATGCTGGACTGGAACGGCAAGGGCTTGTCGGTGATGGAAATGAGCCATCGCAGCGACGACTACGTGGCCATCGCCGAGAAGGCCGAGCAGGACCTGCGTGACCTGCTGTCCGTCCCCTCCAACTACAAGGTCCTGTTCCTGCAGGGTGGCGCCAGCCAGCAGTTCGCCGAGATCCCGCTGAACCTGCTGCCGGAAAACGCCACCGCCGACTACGTCGAGACCGGTATCTGGTCGAAGAAGGCCATCGAGGAAGCGCGCCGCTTCGGCAGCATCAACGTCGCTGCCAGCGCCAAGCCTTACGACTACCTGGCCATCCCGGGCCAGAACGAGTGGAAGCTGACCAAGAACGCCGCCTACGTCCACTACGCATCCAACGAGACCATCGGTGGCCTGCAGTTCGACTGGGTGCCGGAAACCGGTGATGTGCCGCTGGTGGTCGACATGTCTTCCGACATCCTCTCGCGCCCGATCGACGTCTCCCAGTACGGCCTGATCTACGCCGGCGCGCAGAAGAACATCGGCCCGAGCGGCCTGGTGGTGGTGATCGTCCGCGAAGACCTGCTCGGCCGCGCCCGCAGCAGCTGCCCGACCATGCTCGACTACAAGGTCTCGGCCGACAACGGCTCGATGTACAACACCCCGGCCACCTATTCCTGGTACCTCTCGGGCCTGGTGTTCGAGTGGCTCAAGGAGCAGGGTGGCGTCGACGCCATGGAGCAGCGCAACCGGGCCAAGAAGGACCGCCTGTACGGCTTCATCGATGCCAGCGATTTCTACACCAACCCGATCGCGCACAATGCCCGTTCGTGGATGAACGTCCCGTTCCGCCTGGCCGACGAGCGCCTGGACAAGGCCTTCCTGGCCGGTGCCGACGCCCGCGGCCTGCTCAACCTCAAGGGCCACCGTTCGGTCGGCGGCATGCGTGCCTCGATCTACAACGCCCTGGGCCTGGAAGCGGTGGAAGCCCTGGTGGCCTACATGGCCGAATTCGAGAAGGAGCACGGCTGATGTCCGAACAGGAACTCAAAGCCCTGCGCGTTCGCATCGACAGCCTCGACGAGAAGATCCTCGAGCTGATCAGTGACCGCGCCCGCTGCGCCGAAGAAGTGGCGCGGGTCAAGACTGCCTCGCTGGCCGAAGGCGAAAAGCCGGTGTTCTATCGTCCCGAGCGTGAAGCCGCGGTGCTCAAGCGCGTGATGGAGCGCAACAAGGGCCCGCTGGGCAACGAAGAGATGGCGCGGCTGTTCCGCGAGATCATGTCTTCCTGCCTGGCCCTGGAAGAGCCGCTCAAGGTCGCCTACCTCGGCCCTGAAGGTACCTTCACCCAGGCGGCGGCCATGAAGCACTTCGGCCACGCCGTGGTCAGCCGCCCGATGGCGGCCATCGACGAAGTGTTCCGCGAAGTGGCGGCCGGTGCCGTCAACTTCGGTGTGGTGCCGGTGGAAAACTCCACCGAAGGCGCTGTCAGCCACACCCTCGACAGCTTCCTCGAGCACGACATGGTGATCTGCGGTGAAGTCGAACTGCGCATTCACCACCACCTGCTGGTGGGCGAAAGCACCAAGACCAACAGCATCACCCGCATCTACTCCCACGCCCAGTCGCTGGCCCAGTGCCGCAAGTGGCTGGACGCGCACTACCCGAATGTGGAGCGTGTTGCGGTGTCCAGCAACGCCGAAGCCGCCAAGCGGGTCAAGGGCGAGTGGAACTCGGCGGCGATCGCCGGCGACATGGCGGCCAGCCTGTATGGCCTGACCCGCCTGGCCGAGAAGATCGAGGACCGCCCGGACAACTCCACGCGCTTCCTGATGATCGGTCAGCAGGAAGTGCCGCCGACCGGCGACGACAAGACCTCGATCATCGTTTCGATGAGCAACAAGCCGGGTGCGTTGCACGAGCTGCTGGTGCCGTTCCACGAGAATGGCATCGACCTGACCCGCATCGAGACCCGTCCGTCGCGCAGCGGCAAGTGGACCTATGTGTTCTTCATCGACTTCGTTGGCCATCACCGTGACCCGCTGATCAAGGCGGTGCTGGAGAAGATCAGCCAAGAGGCCGTGGCGCTGAAGGTGCTGGGTTCCTATCCGAAGGCGGTGCTTTGATTTGAGATTGCTGGGGCCGCTTTGCGGCCCATCGCGGCTAAAGCCGCTCCTACAGGTTTCGTGTATCCCTGTAGGAGCGGCTTCAGCCGCGATGGGGCGCGAAGCGGCCCCAACGATCCAACAGAACTGCCAAGATTCCAGAACAGGGTTCGCACCAGTGGTAAATGCAGCAAACACCAAACCCGCGCCAATCATCGACCGCCTGGTGGTGGTCGGCCTCGGCCTGATCGGCGGCTCGTTCGCCAAGGGCCTGCGTGAAAGCGGCCTGTGCCGCGAAGTGGTCGGCGTCGACCTGGACGCCCCGTCGCGCAAGCTGGCCGTGGACCTGGGCGTGGTCGATCGCTGCGAAGCCGACCTCGCCGCCGCCTGTGTCGGCGCCGACGTGATCCAGCTCGCCGTGCCGATCCTGGCCATGGAAAAGGTCCTGGCCCGCCTGGCCCAGCTTGACCTCGGCAATGCGATCATCACCGACGTCGGCAGTGCCAAGGGCAATGTCGTGCGTGAGGCGCGGGCCGTCTTTGGTCAGCGCCTGCCGCGCTTCGTGCCCGGCCACCCGATCGCCGGTTCCGAGCAGAGCGGGGTAGAGGCCGCCAACGCCACCCTGTTCCGCCGTCACAAGGTCATCCTCACGCCGCTGGAAGAGACCGACCCGGCCGCCCTGGCCCTGGTCGACCGCTTGTGGCGCGCGCTGGATGCCGATGTCGAGCACATGCCGGTGGAGCGCCATGACGAAGTTCTGGCCGCCACCAGTCACCTGCCGCACCTGCTGGCTTTCGGCCTGGTCGATTCGTTGGCCAAGCGCAATGAAAACCTCGACATCTTCCGGTACGCTGCGGGAGGTTTCCGCGATTTCACAAGAATCGCCGGCAGCGACCCGACCATGTGGCACGACATCTTCCTCGCCAATCGCGAGGCGGTCCTGCGCACCCTGGACACATTTCGCAGCGACCTCGACGCCTTGCGCGACGCGGTCGATGCTGGGGACGGGCATCAGCTGCTGGGGGTCTTCACCCGCGCACGCGTTGCCCGCGAGCATTTCAGTAAAATCCTGGCCCGCCGGGCCTATGTGGACGCTATGAACGCCAACGATCTGATTTTCCTGGCCCAACCGGGTGGCCGCCTGAGCGGGCGAATCCGCGTACCGGGCGACAAGTCGATTTCCCACCGTTCGATCATGCTCGGCTCGCTGGCCGAAGGCACGACCGAAGTCGAAGGCTTCCTCGAAGGCGAGGACGCCCTGGCGACCCTGCAGGCCTTCCGTGACATGGGGGTGGTCATCGAAGGCCCGAACCACGGTCGCGTGACCATCCATGGCGTCGGCCTGCACGGCCTCAAGCCGCCGCCCGGCCCGCTGTACGTCGGCAACTCCGGGACCTCGATGCGTCTGCTGTCGGGCCTGCTGGCCGGCCAGTCGTTCGACGTCACCATGACCGGTGATGCCTCGCTGTCCAAGCGCCCGATGAACCGCGTGGCCAACCCGCTGCGGGAAATGGGCGCCGTGGTCGAGACCGGCCCGGACGGCCGCCCGCCGCTGACCATCCGTGGTGGCAGCAAGCTGAAGGCGCTGACCTACACGCTGCCGATGGCCAGTGCCCAGGTCAAATCGTGCCTGCTGCTGGCCGGTCTGTATGCCGAAGGCAAGACCACCGTCACCGAGCCTGCGCCGACCCGTGACCACACCGAGCGCATGCTGCGCGGCTTCGGCTATGCGGTCGAGACCAACGGCCCGGTGGCTTCGCTGCAATCCGGCGGCAAGCTGAGCGCGACCCGCATCGAAGTGCCGGCGGACATTTCCTCCGCGGCGTTCTTCCTGGTGGCCGCGTCGATCGCCGAAGGCTCGGAGCTGGTCCTCGAGCACGTCGGCATCAACCCGACCCGTACCGGCGTGATCGACATCCTGCGCTTGATGGGCGGCGACATCACCCTGGAAAACCAGCGTGAAGTCGGCGGCGAGCCGGTGGCCGACCTGCGCGTGCGCGGCGCCAAGCTGAAGGGCATCGACATCCCTGAAGAGCTGGTGCCACTGGCCATCGACGAGTTCCCGGTGCTGTTCGTCGCCGCGGCCTGCGCCGAAGGGCGTACCGTGCTGCGTGGCGCCGAAGAGCTGCGGGTGAAGGAATCCGACCGCATCCAGGTCATGGCCGACGGCCTGATCACCCTGGGTGTGAAGTGCGAGCCGACCCCGGACGGCATCATCATCGATGGCGGCCAGATCGGCGGCGGCGAAGTGCATGGTCACGGTGACCACCGCATCGCCATGGCCTTCAGCGTCGCCTCGCTGCGCGCCAGCGCGCCGATCCGCATCCATGACTGCGCCAACGTCGCCACCTCGTTCCCGAACTTCCTCAAACTGTGCGCCGACGTCGGTATCCGCGTCGCCGAAGAGGGGGCAGCGTGAATACCCAGGCTCCGGTCATCACCATCGACGGCCCAAGCGGCTCGGGCAAGGGCACGGTTGCCGGGCTGCTGGCGCGCGAGCTGGGCTGGCACCTGCTGGACTCCGGTGCGCTGTACCGTTTGCTGGCCTTCAATGCCAGCAACCACGGCGTCGACCTGACCAACGAAGAGCTGCTGACCAAGCTTGCCGCCCATCTGGATGTGCAGTTCATCGCCGCCCAGCCCGGTAAGCTTCAGCAAACCATCCTCGAAGGTGAGGACGTCAGCCAGGTCATTCGTACCGAAACCGTCGGCGCCGGTGCGTCGATGGTCGCTTCGCTGCCGGCGGTGCGCGATGCGCTGCTGGAGCGTCAGCGGGCGTTCCGTGAAATGCCGGGCCTGATCGCCGATGGCCGCGACATGGGGACCGTGGTGTTCCCGGACGCGCCACTCAAGGTGTTCCTCACTGCCAGCGCCGAGGAGCGTGCCCGTCGCCGCTACCTGCAGTTGAAGGGCAAGGGTGAAGATGTTAGTCTGTCGAGTCTGCTAGATGAGATTCGTGCGCGCGACGAGCGTGACACCCAGCGTGCAGTGGCCCCGCTGAAACCAGCGGCCGATGCCATTCAGCTGGACTCCACCGAGTTGTCCATCGAGCAGGTGCTGCAACGTATCAGGAGCGAGCTCGCTCAGCGCGACTTGCTTTGATAGCCAGGAGAGCAGGCAGGTTCACCAGTCAACGTCCTGCCGGTTTTCCTTTACTTAAAACAGACCCACATTGTCTGGAATGTGGCGAGGGGCGTATGTTTCGCCCGAATCTACAGGAATTAAAATGAGCGAAAGCTTTGCAGAACTCTTTGAAGAAAGCCTGAAAACCCTCAATCTTCAGCCGGGTGCCATCATCTCCGGTATCGTTGTCGACATCGACGGCGACTGGGTTACCGTACACGCTGGCCTGAAGTCCGAGGGCGTCATCCCGCTCGAGCAGTTCTACAACGAAGCTGGCGAGCTGACCATCAAGGTCGGTGACGAAGTTCACGTTGCGCTGGACGCGGTCGAAGACGGCTTTGGCGAAACCAAGCTGTCCCGTGAAAAAGCCAAGCGCGCCGAGTGCTGGATTGTTCTGGAAGCAGCTTTCGCCGCCGAAGAAGTGGTCAAGGGCGTTATCAACGGTAAGGTTAAGGGCGGCTTCACTGTCGACGTTAACGGCATCCGTGCGTTCCTGCCGGGCTCCCTGGTTGATGTCCGCCCAGTGCGCGACACCACCCACCTGGAAGGCAAAGAGCTGGAATTCAAGGTCATCAAGCTGGACCAGAAGCGCAACAACGTTGTCGTTTCCCGTCGCAGCGTGCTGGAAGCCGAGAACTCCGCCGAGCGCGAAGCCCTGCTGGAAACCCTGCAGGAAGGCCAGCAAGTCAAAGGTATCGTCAAGAACCTCACCGACTACGGCGCATTCGTGGACCTGGGCGGCATCGACGGCCTGCTGCACATCACCGACATGGCCTGGAAGCGCATCAAGCACCCTTCGGAAATCGTTAACGTTGGCGACGAAGTCGACGTACGCGTTCTGAAGTTCGACCGCGAGCGCAACCGCGTTTCGCTGGGTCTGAAGCAGATGGGCGAAGATCCGTGGGTAGCTATCACTGCCCGTTACCCAGAAGGTACTCGCGTACAGGCTCGCGTGACCAACCTGACCGACTACGGCTGCTTCGCTGAGCTGGAAGAAGGCGTTGAAGGTCTGGTACACGTTTCCGAAATGGACTGGACCAACAAGAACATCCACCCGTCGAAAGTCGTTCAGGTTGGCGACGAAGTGGAAGTCATGGTTCTGGACATCGACGAAGAGCGTCGTCGTATCTCCCTGGGCATCAAGCAGTGCAAGTCCAACCCATGGGAAGACTTCTCCGGCCAGTTCAACAAGGGTGACAAGATCACCGGTACCATCAAGTCGATCACCGACTTCGGTATCTTCATCGGCCTGGACGGCGGCATCGACGGTCTGGTTCACCTGTCCGACATCTCCTGGAACGAAACCGGCGAAGAAGCCGTGCGTCGCTTCAAGAAGGGCGACGAACTGGAAACCGTCATCCTGTCGGTTGACCCAGAGCGCGAGCGCATCTCCCTGGGCATCAAGCAGCTGGAAGACGATCCGTTCTCCAACTTCGTTGCTGTCAACGACAAGGGCGCTATCGTCAAGGGCATCGTGAAAGAAGTTGACGCCAAAGGCGCCATCGTCACCCTGGCCGACGACATCGAAGCCACTCTGAAAGCTTCCGAAATCAGCCGTGACCGCGTTGAAGACGCGCGTAACGTCCTGAAGGAAGGCGAAGAGATCGAAGCCAAGATCATCAGCGTTGACCGCAAATCGCGCGTCATCAGCCTGTCGATCAAGTCGAAAGACGACGCTGAAGAGCGTGAAGCCATCCAGAGCCTGAAAAACGCTCCGGAAGCGGCTGCCGACACCACCATGGCCGCGCTGCTGCGCGAAGCTATGGCCAAGCAGAACTGAGTTCTGTTTGATCGGTAAAAAAGGGTGGCCTTCGGGCCACCCTTTTTTTTGCCCGTATTTCCGTTCCCGCCTTGCAGTAGGGTTTTTTCTTATTTCCTTACACGCCATTCTTGAATTTTTTTATTAAGTCAAGAACCGCCCTGTTCAAAACCCTCCGAGCGTGCTACAACCTGATTAAGCAATGATCTAGCTGCTTGATAACGAAGGGAAAAATATGACGAAGTCGGAGCTGATCGAACGTATTGTCACCCATCAGGGGCTGCTCTCGTCCAAGGACGTGGAGTTGGCCATCAAGACCATGCTTGAACAGATGTCCCAATGCCTGGCCACCGGTGATCGCATCGAGATCCGCGGCTTTGGCAGTTTCTCCCTGCACTATCGGGCGCCACGGGTAGGCCGCAATCCCAAGACCGGCCAGTCGGTGGAGCTTGAAGGCAAGTTCGTGCCGCATTTCAAACCGGGCAAAGAGCTGCGTGACCGGGTTAACGAAGAAGAAGAGCACGAGCACCCTTGAGCGATGAAGGAGCAGTCTGATGCGTAACCTCAAGCGCGCCCTGGCGGCGTTGTTCGTGCTGCTGCTGGCGGCTGTGGTGCTGTTCTTCGTGCTGGAGAACCAGCAGGCAGTGGCGCTGGTGCTGTTCGGTTGGTCGGCGCCGGCGATGCCTGTGGCCGTGCCGGTGATCGCGGCGCTGGTCGTGGGCCTGGCGGTAGGGCCGTTGCTGGGTGCTTATGGTGTTCAGCGTAGCAAGCGCAAGATTCGAGCGTCGGCGCGGCAGGCGGCTTTGAACGGTAATTGATGAAAGTTCCTGCAGCACAGTAGGAAAGCATCACCTGTGCACGGCTCGGCCAAAATGGGGTAATAGCTGTTTCCATTTCTGACCCTGGCGAGCGTGCACTCAATGAGTTTCCCCAGCCTTACCCACCATGGTGGCGTCCGTGGTGTAACCGGATCTTGCCACCAATTACACCTCGATGCGGCCACGAGCCTGCTGGTGGACTGTGGCCTGGAACAAGGTCCTGATACTCGTCCAGGCACTGAGTTTGCGCCTGTCGAATTTGATGTCGCCGGCATACAGGCGCTGGTCGTCAGCCATGTCCACCTCGACCATGTCGGCCGCATTCCGGCCTTGCTGGCTGCCGGCTTCCGGGGGCCGATCCTGTGCAGCGAGCCCTCCGCCAAGTTGTTACCCCTGGTGCTGGAAGATGCCTACAGGCTGGGTATCAGCACCGATGCGGTGCAGGTTGACCGTTACCTGGCGCTACTGCAGCGGCTGATCGTGGCCGTGCCGTTCGATCATTGGCACCCTGTTGTCGAAGGGGTGGGTGTCAGTTGTGCCGTGCGCTTGCGGCGCGCCGGCCATCTGCTCGGTTCGGCCTATGTAGAATGTGACTTGCGTTACCCGGGCCCGGAAAACAGCACCCGAGTGGTGTTCTCGGGCGATCTGGGCGCGCCCTGCAATCCATTGTTGCGGGCACCGCAGCCGCCAGAGCGCGCCGATATCCTGGTATTGGAAAGCACCTACGGGGACCGGCTGCACGCAGGCCGCAGCGATCGTCTGGCGCGCTTGGATGCAGCCATCGATCGCGCCCTGGCCGACGGTGGCACCCTGCTGATTCCGGCATTCAGCCTGGGGCGTACCCAGGAGCTGCTGTATGAGCTCGAAGATATCCTGCACCGCAAGCAACTGTCCAAGGGGGCTGAAGCCTTGGCTGACCCACTGCAGTTCACGGACTGGTCGCGCTTGCCCATCATCCTTGATTCGCCACTGGCGCAGCGTATCACCCGGGTCTACGGCGAGCTGCATGCATTCTGGAATGACGCTGCCCGGCAACGTCTGGGCGAGGGCAGGGCCTCACTCGGGTTTGGGCAGCTGTTGAGCGTCGATACCCATGCCAGGCACCAGCAGGTCGTGAACTACCTGAAAAGCACTGGCCGGCCGGCGATCGTCATTGCCGGCAACGGCATGTGCTCAGGCGGGCGCATCGTCAACTACCTCAAGGCCATGCTGGGTGATCCGCGCCATGAGGTAATGTTCGTCGGTTACCAGGCCAAGGGAACGCCCGGCGCGGTAATCCAGGCCAGCGAAGGGGCAGGGGGGTTCGTTCAGATCGACCTGGATGGGCGAATGTACGAGATCCGGGCAAAAGTGCTGTCGATGGGCGGCTATTCGGGGCATGCCGATCAGGCGGGCTTGGTAAATTTTGTCGAGGGTATCCCGTTTGCACCAGAGAAGATTATCTTGGTGCACGGTGAGCCAAGGGCGAAGGTGGCCTTGAAACAGGCATTGGCACTCCGACTTGGGCTGTTGAACCGACCGACGGATATTATTATTGCCCAACAGGCCGCTCTTAACTGAACAACGACAAACATTGCTGTCTCATAACCGCCATGAAGTGTTTCATGGCGGTTACAGGTGCTGGCAATTTGCCCGTCTTTGCCCGGCGAGGCCACGATTGATGGTCTTTCCACCACCAAGCTACAGAGAAAAATCTCTGGTATTCTACTGGCCGAAGCTTGCGTCTGAGCCTATGGATGGCCAGGGAATTAACACGCTGGGCGCGTAAATAAGCGCTGTCGCGGCTGTCGCGGCAGCGGTCGGATTTAAGACACATGCAGGTTCCCTGAAGTTTGAAACTTCAAGTGGCCGTTAAGGACTCGATTATGGAATTGATCCCGGTAATTCTCTCCGGTGGCGTTGGCAGCCGTTTGTGGCCCGTGTCTCGTGAGGCTCACCCAAAGCCCTTCATGACCCTGCCGGACGGGCAAAACCTGATCCAGAAGACGTTCCAGCGCGCCGCGCGCCTGGATGGTGTGGTTGAAGTGCTGACCGTCACCAACCGTGAGCTCCTTTTCAAGACCGAAGACGAATACCGCAGCGTCAACGTCCAAGGCCATGCACAGGGCTACATCCTCGAGCCGTTTGGCCGCAACACCGCCGCCGCAGTAGCCGCCGCCGCACTGCAACTGCAGCAGAGCCATGGGGCGCAGGCCTACATGCTGGTCCTGGCCGCCGACCACCTGATCCAGGACGAGAGCGCCTTCGCCGATGCCGTCGGCAAGGCCGTACACCTGGCCGAGCAGGGTTGGCTGGTGACCTTCGGCATCAAGCCGCAGTACCCGGAAACCGGTTTCGGCTACATTGAGGCTGCCGCTGCCGGCAAACTCGAAGGTGGCCTCAAGGTCGAGCGTTTCGTCGAAAAACCCGATCAGAAAACCGCTGAATCCTATGTTGCTGCCGGCAATTACTTCTGGAACGCCGGCATGTTCTGCTTCCAGGTCGGCGCCGTCATCGAGGAATTCAAGGCACATGCTCCAGATGTGCTCAAGGCCGTCGAGCACACCCTGCAAACCTCCCGTCGTGCCACCTCGAAAGGTTACAGCTGCCTTTCCCTGGATGCCGACAGCTTCGCCCAGGTGCCGGACATTTCCATCGACTATGCGCTCATGGAGCGTTCGCGCAAGGTGGCGACCATTCCGTGCGACATCGGCTGGAGCGACATTGGCTCGTGGAACGCCGTCAGTGAACTGACTCCGCCAGATGAGCACGGCAACCGCTTCGAAGGCGAAGTGATGGCCTACGCTGCAAGCAACAACTATGTCAGCACCGAAGACCGCCTGGCGGCCCTGGTCGGTGTGCAGGACCTGTTGGTGGTCGATACCCCGGACGCACTGCTGATCGCCCACAAGGATCACGCCCAGGACGTCAAACACATCGTCAAGCGCCTCAAGAGCGACGGCCACTCCGCCCACATGCTGCACCAGACCGTGCATCGTCCATGGGGCACCTACACCACCCTGGAGGACGGCGAGCGCTTCAAGATCAAGCGTATCGTGGTCAAGCCCAAAGCCTCGCTGTCGCTGCAGATGCATCACCACCGCAGTGAACACTGGATCGTGGTCAGCGGCATGGCCGTGGTGGTCAACGATGACCAGGAGCTGATGCTCAACACCAACGAATCCACCTTCATTCGTGCCGGCCACAAGCACCGTTTGCAAAATCCAGGTGTCATAGACCTGGTCCTGATCGAAGTGCAGAGCGGCGATTACCTCGGCGAAGACGACATCGTCCGCTTCGAGGATAAATACGGTCGTTGCGACGCCTGAAGCCAGGCCATTTTCCGTCGGCCCGTGAGCGCCTCTTCGAGGCTGCGGGCCGATGCGCGTTCGGCAATCCATTCGCCGTTCATCCCCTTCCCGTCGGTGCACGCGCAGGCGTCACCGAACCGAGAGAGATGTATGTACACACCTATCCAAACCCGCTGCTTCAAAGCCTATGACATCCGTGGCCAAGTGCCTGCCGACCTCAACGACGACATCGCCTACCGCATCGGCCGCGCTCTGGTGGCCCAGCTTGGCGGAAGCCGCTACGTGGTTGGCCGCGACATGCGTCTGGAAAGCCCCGGCCTGTCCCGTGCCCTGATGAAAGGCCTGACCGAAGGCGGCGCTGATGTCATCGACATCGGCCTGTGCGGCACCGAAGAAGTATATTTCGCCACCAGCCACTACCAGGCGGACGGCGGCATCATGGTCACCGCCAGCCACAACCCAAAGGGTTACAACGGCATGAAACTGGTGCGCGAGCAGTCGCGCCCGATCAGCGGTGACACCGGCCTCAATGACATTCGCCAACGCGTCGAAGCCGGCGACCTGGGTACTCAGGCCGCTACCCCGGGCAGCATTCGCGAAGCGTTCGACAAGACCGCGTACATCGACCACCTGCTGACCTACATCGACCTGGCCGCGCTGAAGCCGCTGAAAGTGCTGGCCGACCCCGGCAATGGCGCCGTTGGTCCGGTGCTGGAACTGCTCAAGGCACGCCTGCCGCTGGCCATCACCATCATCAACGGTGAGCCTGACGGCAACTTCCCCAACGGCATCCCCAACCCGCTGCTGCCGGAAAACCGCGACCTCACCCGTCGGGCGGTGCTCGACACCGGTGCCGACATGGGGATTGCCTTCGATGGCGATTTCGACCGCTGCTTCTTCTTCGACAACCAGGGGCGCTTCATCGAGGGCTACTACGTGGTCGGCCTGCTGGCCGAGATGCTGCTGGCCAAACACCCGCGCAGCAAGATCATCCACGATCCGCGGCTGACCTGGAACACCATCGAGCAAGTCGGCGCTGCCGGCGGCCAGGCCATCCAGAGCAAGACCGGCCACGCCTTCATCAAAGAGCGCATGCGCGCCGAAGACGCCGTGTACGGTGGCGAAATGAGCGCCCACCATTACTTCCGCGATTTCGCCTACTGCGACAGCGGCAATATTCCCTGGCTGCTCGTCGCCGCGCTGATGAGCGTCACCGGCAAGAGCCTGGCCCAGCTGGTGGACGAGCGCATCGCGGCGTTCCCTTGCAGCGGCGAGATCAACTACGAAGTGGCCGATGTGAAAGGCACCATCGAGAAGATCCTGGCTTTCTACCTGCCGCACAACCCGAGTGTCGACCGCACCGATGGCATCAGCGTCGAGTTCGCCGACTGGCGCTTCAGCCTGCGTGGGTCTAACACCGAGCCACTGTTGCGCCTTAACGTCGAGAGTCGTGGTGATGAAGCGCTGGTTGCGCTTCGAGTCGATGAAATTGCCCGTATGATTCAAGGCTGACACCTTAAATCGGAAAGCGCATCACCCACTGCCCTCACCCATTGCAGGTGAGGGCAGCATCGAGAGTGATTTACCCCGTCGGTTGCTACAACGCCTTGAACAGCTGCTGCGCACTCTCTTCCCAAGTCATCCAGGGCATGCCTTCAGATTTTGGGTGTGCTGCTTCAGCATGCAGGCCCAGCCAGTCTGCAAGTTGAGAAGAAAGATCGACACCCTGTTCGGCTTTGAAATAGAAGGCGTGAGCGCCTGCTACCTCGCGAAACACCGGTATGTCACGCACGATCAGAGGCAGTTTATATTGCGCTGCTTCGATAAGTGGTAACCCGAACCCTTCCCCAAGCGATGCTGCAATCAATGCATCGGCGTGTTCATAGAGCGCACACAGATGATCATCATCAACGCCCTGGAACCAAAACAGCCGCTTGCCTTTCTCGGGATGGTTGTTGAGGCGCTCGACAAGCGCTTCGACCATCCAGCCTTGTTTCCCTACAATCAGCAGATTTACATCGTGTTGCTTTGCCCAGAGCGCTTCGAAGGCATCCAGTACCTGAGCATGCCCTTTACGGGGCTCAAGCGTACCTACCATCAAGAACGAGGTGCGGCTACCCAGATCAGACAACGCTGCTCGAGTTGCTGAAGCTGACGGTTGGGTGAGGCGTGGTTCGTTGATATCCGCGCCGAGATGGAACCAAGACAGTGAATACGGTCGTTTCGACGGTTGTCGATTCGCGCTGAGCCATTCGGCCATCTCATCTGCGACGGCTTTCGATATACAGATTGCACCGTCAGCCTGGGAGACAGTCTCCAGCCATTGATCAACAACATCAGATGCACCGGGTGGGAAACACTCGGAGAGTTTCTTCAGAAGCAGGTCGTACACTACGAATTGTACTTTCACACCACGTCGGCGCATTTGTGCGAGTGCAGAGCGCTGCCGAGGAACTACGACAGGTTGTAGGTCGAGCCCGATGAAATGGTCGCCATTGTGGTAAACCACTGGCTCATCAGCGAGGAGGCTGCCAGGACAGCCCATGAAGCCCAGGGTAAAATGCCTGGCGTAGCGATAGCCGTCCTCGTGCTCGGTTGCGTAAACCGGTTCAACCCGATAGTTGCCAGGTGGGTTTTTCAGCCAGATCTGCAGGATGTTTCGAACGACCCGCTGGATACCGCTTTTGGCGTCACGGTTGACCAGTTCGGAAATGTCCACCAGCAACTGATGTTTCGAGATGCTGGGTTTCAAACTTTGATCGATCGATGTGGCAACGGCTACTGAACTCTCAATGGAGAAGGTCGTTTTATCCCGCGTGGCGATTGAGGAAACGACTTCGGCCGTGGAGTGGAACGAGTCTGTATGGAAGCGTTCGATTGCCTTGTGGTAAAGAGCCGCACAGGCTCGGGGCGAGTGTTGAATATGTATCAGCTTCTGCCCCTCTGCTCCAATTCGCTCGCGCGCAGGCGAATCGCTGCGCAATAGAACCAGCGCCTCGGTCAGTTCTTCGTTGCTAAACGCATCGGGCAGCTTAATCAGGCTGGTATCTGGAATGTCGGACATGCTGCCGTTGGCATTGACGATAGTGGCGATGCCGTAATTGAGGCAATCCAATACGGCCGCCGAAGTTTCGCCTCGGGACAACGTGCGAAGTTGCACGGCGGCATCGGCAGCTTCCAGATACGACTTGAAGGTGTCTGCATCCGCCCAGCCTGTGATCTTGATACGGTTGCGGCAGCCGCTTGCATTGATACGCTTCAGTAGATTATCGCCAAACTCACCGTCGCTATTTTGCCCTACATAAACCAGGTAGCAGTTTTTGTCTTTGGACAGCGGGGAATCCAGCCACGCCTCGAGCAGGCGATCATTCAACTTGGAAGGGCCCAGCAGTCCATAGCTGCAGACGACGAAATCGTGTTTGGAGAAACCAAGCTTGCTCCTGGATTCCGCACGTTTGCGAAGGGTAGGGTAGTGCGGGGTGCGCAAAAGAGGGATTTCAGCCCACTTCAGCCCGGAATTTTCGCCATACCACTGTTGGGCCAAGCGGATCGAGTAGTGCGAATGTACAATGATGCCTTCAGCTTGCTGAAGAACCCCAAGGTTGCACGAGTACTTCCAGACAGCATCGGCAGTGTCTGCGCCGAGTAGACGATCGCTGACTGCCCGGTAGCCATGCCCATGGTAAAGTGCCCGGACCCAGAAGCCTGGCAGTCCTTGATGGACTTCCATATTGGCGACGACGCCCGATAAGAAGAAGTCGTGCAACACCACCGTGCCAGGGATCTTCTCGATCAACTGGAACATGTGACTGTGGAAAGTCGAGTTTCCAAAGTGGTAGATCACGCGATCGAACAAGTGCGCGTTGGCTTCGAACCAAGCGACCGAGCGTAGGTTGTAATTGACACCGACGTCGGCTGGAGAAGCCGAGTCTTGTGCCACAATCACATCAATTTGGTAGTGGGCCGCGAGCTCTGGAAGCAATTCGGCGCTGTAGTCACTGATGCCGCTTCGCGCAGGTGGCAGTGGCGACACATAGGCCAGCCGTGGTTGCCGGGGTGCGCCAGGCAGCGTGGAAGTAGCCCGGAGCTGCAAGATTGCCTTGTGTACGGCCCCCACAGCTGTAATTGCAGTCTGGTCCCAACTGAATGAAGCAGCTTGAACGACTGCCGATTCAGTCAAACGCGTGCGCAAAGCCTCATTGGTGAGCACTTCCTCGAGCTTCGCGGTGATCGAATGAAGATCGAAGGGATCGAACAGCGCTTCCGGGTTACCTAGCACTTCGGGCAAGCTCGAGGTATTCGAAGCGATAACCGGTTTTGCGCAGGCCATCGCTTCCAGAGCGGGGAGGCCGAACCCTTCGTGCAAGGATGGGAAAATGAACAGCTTGCAAGCGTTGTAAAGGGCGAGGAGGTCGTCATCGCTGACATATCCGGTAATGCATACATCGGACTTGTTCAGGCCATTCGTTTTAGCCAGTGCCAGGAGCCGGTCGCGCTCTTCCGGCTGAACCTTGCAAACGATGACCAGCTGATGCTGTGTGCGGATCTCTGCTGGCAGATTTGCGTAGGCAATGATCAACCCGTCAATGTTTTTCCTGGGGTCGATGCCGCCGGTGTACATGACGAAGTCTCGGGCAATCGCCAGCCGTTGCAGGAGCTCGGTCGGTGGTTGCGTGTTGGCGATCGGCCGATAATGCTCAGTGTCGATTGCCGTTGAGATGTTGACGACCTGATCGGGAGCGAAGCCCAGATAGCGGAGGGCTTCCGAACGCGATGAGTTCGAGATGGCCAGCAACAGATCAGCACGGCGCAAATGCTTGAGCTTGCTTTCATACCATTGACGCACTGGCAGGGCGCTCAGATAGGTCTCTGGATTGATGAGAGGAATCAGATCGTAAACGATCGCCGCAGTTGGAATGGTCGAATTCAAACACTTTATGCTTGTCACGGCATCGTCAACCAGGCCTTCGAAAAGGCTGGTAATGAGGACCAGATCCGGATCCAGGCTGGCAATGAAGGCCTCCCTGACCAGTTCGGCTGCCTGACGACCCCACAAGTTATCGGCGTTCAGCGAGGCCACATTCGCATTGGGCACCCATGTATGGATATGGCTATCCGGAAGCAATCCATGCAGGGCTTCGCGAATGTCATCAATGGATTCACCGAACAAGGCATTCAGAACAATGAAAACTTCGATTTCGCCACGGTGCTTGATGAAGGCCTTGGTGAACGACAACGCATAGCGGCCAATACCCCGGGTTCTGTTTTCTGCCTGTGCACCTTGCAGGTCAATGACGACACGCATCAATTCGCATCCTTGTGTGAAGCGTTGCTGTTGAGGCGATGATAAATAGCCTTGGCATTTTCAGTGAGGTTCGCCGGTGCGGCAGGCACACCGTCAGGAAGGGGAGCTGAATTCGAGTAGGTCGGAACATGCTGCCCCTGGAGCGAAGCGTCTGCTGCTTCCACTCTCAACCGCGTGGCCACTTTCCTTGCATAGGTGTTTAGCGCTGGAATGCGATAAAGAACTTTTTTTGCCAGTTTGATCAAGGTCGGATTCTTGAGTGCTTTTTTCAGGCTTGCTTTAGCTATCCGCTTGGATGTCCGTACCGGGGATGAGAGCAGTGGCCTGGTCATGATGACCGCAAATCTGGCAGGCGCAGTGATTCTCCAGGATGTACTGGTTTTGAGCTTGTTTACATAGTCGTTCAGGTCGTGGATGACCTGGTGATGAGCGTGCGTCGTGCTGTTCAGACTCAGAATATGCTGCTGGCGGTTCTCCGCCTCAGTTTGCCAGTGCTGAACATTCGAGCGCGCCTCTTCGAGTGCCCGCTGCAATTCGTTGTTTTCGAACTGCAACTCTTCAAGTTTTAGAGCCATAACCGAACTCGGTGCGGTTTTTAGTTTGTCAGGAAAGTCGGCTTGATATTTTTCCAGGGCGTTGACCCTTTCCGCGAGCGCGGTGTAGAGCGTTTTGACTGCTCTGGCGCCAGTCGTCATGTCATAGCGACGAGCAAGTTCAGCCATGCTCAGGCCGTAAATTTCAGAGAACGGCCCGTCAAACGGTGTGC
Organism: Pseudomonas sp. NPDC089401; assembly: GCF_044749485.1. Taxonomy (NCBI): domain Bacteria; kingdom Pseudomonadati; phylum Pseudomonadota; class Gammaproteobacteria; order Pseudomonadales; family Pseudomonadaceae; genus Pseudomonas; species Pseudomonas sp. NPDC089401. The sequence goes on from NZ_JBIVIA010000001.1 coordinate 194,968, forward strand.
TGTCGAGTTCACCCCAGTCCGTTTGGGCAATGATCGCGTAGTCTGGGCTAGTCCCACCGATGACATCCATCAGCGAAAGCGATTCCGTCGTTGCCAAGGCAGGGTTTTCCTGCAAGCGAAGGATTTTCGAGCGTTGGAATCCGCTGAACTTCACAAGGAAATCAAGAAGCAAATGTGGAATCGGGCGTTCGTGTGTGGGGTCAAGATAGAAGTTTTGAGTCGCGACTATCAGGTTTTCCGAATTGGGAGTTTCGAGTATCAGAAGCCCACCTGGCTTGAGTACCCGATGTGCTTCCGCTACCAACGTTTTCAAGCTATCGAATGGGATATGCTCGGCAATGTGGAAGCCCGTCATGACGCAGAGGGAGTCGCTGGGGATAGTCTGCAGATAAGACAGAGCGTCTGCTTTTTCAGCGGGAAGATTGCGAGCCTTGCAGGCTTCCAGCATTCCCTCATCCATATCGACACCCGTGGCATTGAAGCCATTTTCCATCAAGGTTTCCAGCCACTCTCCACGACCACAGCCTACATCGAGTGCCTGGGCGTCCGGATAAAGATCGAGCAATGGCCGGATGAAGGGCAGGTAGATTTGCAGGCGTTGCTTTATCGTGTCGCGGGTGCCGCGGTGTACATCTTCAAATGCACGATAAAACTGAGTCATTGGTTGCACTCCACAGAGGGCTGAATCCAGGCAGATCCAACAAAAGGAACTTTGTCTGCGTTGATGACATTGAATACCAGTGCCAGATCTCGCCATTCATAATTTGCGTTGAGGTGAGTATCTGCGGTATGCAGCGCAACGGCAATCGAGTATGAGCCTACGCCGATATTGGCGTTGAAGGTAAAGGCATACTCAAGCACGGTGCCCGCAGGCAAGGCCGTGAGTTTTCTGTCCAGGTGGTGCGTATTGGTACCGTAGATCGCCTGGCCCAACCGATCCTTGATCATGTAGCCCACCACCAGTTCGGGGATCGCCTGATTGATATCGACATTTATCTTCAGGCATACCGTCTGGCCAACAGTGACAAATTCAACAGGCTCGTCAGCCTCATTATAGAGTGCGAGGCTGCCAACCGTTGCTTCGCCGGAGCCAGACCTTGTTTGTGTGCTCCCATCTTCCAGCTTGTGTACGACAACCGTGGCATTTTCTTTCTCAGAGATGATTGCATTGTAAAAATCCATCACCTCCTCTGGCGCCCCGTCCTTGATCACTGTACCGCCTTCGATCAAAAGGACACGGTCACACAGCGCTTGGATCGAACTGCGATCGTGAGAGACTATCAGCAAGGTAGTTCCTTGCTCCTGGAACTCGCGAATCCGGTCGAAGCTCTTGTGTTGGAAGTAGCTATCGCCCACGGAAAGCGCCTCATCGACAATGAGGATTTCGGGGCGTTTGGCTGTTGCAACCGCAAATGCCACTCGCATCTGCATGCCGCTGGAATAAGTCCGTACTGCCTGATCAAAGTATTCGCCGACTTCAGCGAACGATTCGATAGCAGGCATCAACTGCTCGATTTCTTCGGCGCCGAACCCCATCAAGCCGGCGGCATGATGGACGTTCTGACGACCTGTCAGCTCCGGGTTGAAGCCCATGCCAAGCTCCAGGATCGCGGCAATCCGGCCGTTGACTCGTACCTCGCCCGTGGAGGGCTGCAGCGTTCCGGTCAGCATCTTGAGTAACGTGGATTTACCAGCACCGTTTTGACCAACGATACCGATCGCTTCGCCAGCATTGATTTCAAAGTTGATATGTTTGAGCACCCAGTGCTCTTCGCGGGGCTTGCTCGGCAAACCCAGCCAGCGACCAATGCGCTGCCATTCGCTTGTGTAGGTGCGGTAGGCCTTGCCAAGATCCTTGGCGCTGAGAAGACTCATAGCGCATCCACCATTTCCGGGGCCGCACGGCGGAACAGAAAGAGGCTGAACGCCAGAAGCAGAAGTGTAACGCCCAGGGTTACGGCAACCTGCGAAATATCGGGCACGACGTTATAAACGAAAACGTCGTGGTAAGCGCTGACAATCGGGAACATGGGGTTGTAGGCAATGAGGGATTTGAGCTCATTGGGTATGATCGTGATGGGATAAACGATAGGCGTGAACCAGAAAAGTATCTGCAGCACAATGGGTACCACCTGACCGATATCGCGAACGAACACATTCAATACGCCGAGGATCAGGCCCAGGCCGACGGCGAGGGCTGCTACGGTGAGTATCAAGGGAATGGCCCACAGCATCTGCCAGGTTGGCCAATGCCCCAGGCAGATGAAAACGCCCAGCACCGAGAGCAGTAATAGCAAGTTGTTGAGCAAGGCGGAGCCGAGCACAATGAATGGCAGGGTAATTCGCGGGAATTTCATCTTTTTCATCAAGTTGCCATTTTCGATGAATAGCGTAAGGCAGCGGTTGATGATCTCCGCAAAAAGGCTCCAGGCCAACGTGCCTGCCATCAGATACAGGGCATAGGCATATTTGTTATCGATGCCTGGCAGCTTTGCTGCGAGCACGTTGGAAAGAATAAGTGCGTAGATGAGTACGTTTGCCAGTGGATTGATGATCATCCACAAGCCGCCCAGGCTGCTCCGCGAGAACCGTGATACGAATTCATTGCGGATCGAGGTGGCAATGAAGCTGCGATAGCTCAGGAGCCCTCTCAATAATCCAAACATGTGGTCTCCTTGTAGTTCAACTACTGCCAATAAAGCGGATCAGCCATGCGCGGCGAGTTCAGTGATGATGCCGATGGGGGCGTCTGATCGGAAACGCCCGCACCGCGCTGCATGGGTGGTCTATTGCTCAAAACGCATCGATACAAAGCCGATACCAAGTTTACGATCATCGGAGCCCCCCATGACTTTTCGGGGAGAGGTCGGGGAGTACGGAATGAAAGTAATACGCTGCGCGTTTGAGCCTTGGAGGTCGACCTTCAGACGCACTTCTGACGTATCGCCAGTCAATTGAACCGTGTACTCCTTATCGGCCACCTGAATGCGAGTAGGGTGCTCCGCGTTGGATGCGAATGCACGAGCTCTCAATACCAATGTGAACGTCTGAGGTAAGGGGTCAGAGAAATCGAAGGTAACCTCCGGTTTTACTGACCATCGTCCCCAAGGCTCCAGCGGCCAGACGCCTTTGACGTTGGCAATGAACGCCGGCCAACCGTCTTTGGTGAAATCAATGCCATCTTCCAGCGTAGCAGCGTAGCGAATGCCGAGATGGTCAGCATAGTAACCAGACAGCTTCATGATCTGAGCAGTACTGAGGTGTTCCAGTGCTGGATGATCACTGCCGGTAACCTTGAAGAACACCTGGTCACCGCTGCTGCTCACCAGGTCTGGTGCGCGTTGAAGAAGCTCGGTCAACTGAGTGATCAAAGCATCGCCGTTATCGGCATAGCCTCGACGATCAATGTAAATTCCGTCGAAGCCCAGGCGACGAATTACACTCAATTGCTTGCTCGCTGACTCCTTGGCAAGTGCACGATAGAACGCGTCACCATCGCGTCCTTTCATCCCGCCAAAGCTCCAATGAAGCCCTTTCGAGTGGATAACGCCTGCGAGTGCCTGGTAACTCACCATTCCATTGAGCGGCGGCTCTTCAGGAAAGCCGATGTACGGTAATTGATACACTGCTGCGCCAGAAGGCAAAGCGCTTTCGATGGACTGGACAAAGTTCTTGTCGTTTTCGAATTCGCTTTTACGCTGTACGTAGCAGCTTTTGCAGGCCGGTATGGTCTGGTCGAGGAAGCCGAACAACAGTGCTGCCGCAGCAATGGCTGCGACATAACGGGAATGGCGTGGAGCCTTGGCTTTCAGCAGGATCTGCAAGGCGATGAACGTGAATAATACAGTGCTGAAGGCAATGAATACGCTAATTCTGTTCCAGCCCCTGATAGAGGGGGAGATGAACCAGGCGAAAACTGTACCCAGGCCCCCTATGGTACCGAACATGAAAAGTATCAAGGTGATTGCAGCTACAAGGCGTAGGCGCTCGTCATCTGCAGCACCTGTCGGCCTGAACAGCAGAAATAGGAACGTCAGGACGAGCCCTCCAGCACCGATCATGCCGAGTGTCGCAGTGGCATTTTCATTGATCAGCGGGGAACCGTTGTTGTAAGCCTGCGTCAGGTTAGCCAGCGTTGAAGACCGGTGATCCAGTCGAGGCAGCATCAACTGCATCAACTTGAAGCCTAGGTGTTCTGACTGGCCTGGCGACCGTTGAGCCACTTCTTCGTTCGCGCCGTTTTTGAAGGTGTTTATCGCATTGGGCGCGACATTGAAAGCAACCCCGACACCAATGGCGAAGCACAGAAGAATCGACCTTTTCAGGCCATGAAGGTGTTTCGATCTTGCCCAGCTTAACAGGCCTGCGAGGCCAATAATAATTACCCCAAAGACGGCATAATAAACGCCGAATGAGGAGACTATGAGCAGTCCCGCGCTTGGAAGAATTCCTTTTGCGAGGCGCGTTGGCAAATTTTCGTTCCGCGATTGCTGGGTGGTTCGATAAACACTAAGTGCCAAATAGAAGAATACAGGTGCTACAAAATACCACGTGTAAAATAGATGTTGATATTCCAGGCGCAGAAAGTGGAACGGTGTAAAGGTGTAGAGCCCGGCCACCGTCATTGTGAAGCTGCGATTTAGCCCGAATGCACGAGCTGTAATATAACTGGCGACGAAGCAAGTAGGAAACCCGAGCAGGAAGTACAGGTTGAGCCCGCCAACCCAGCCTCCTGTGAGGCCAGAGAGCAGCTTGATGACAAGGTGGTTTCCGGCATCAGCGCCCGGGTAATCTAGAAAATTGGAGCCGAACGGGTATCCGCTTCTGGCATTGTTGAATATCCAGCCCTCATCGACCCGATTAGCCATCCAGGCGTGGAAAATAGAATCGCCATTGTAGCCGAACGGCACTGATAGCTCTGGAATTAATCCGGCAGGTGTACCTGAAGTGATCAGGCTTGCAAGAAAGAACGAGACAATGGCACCGATAAGTATCAGGCGCCAGTCTTCGTTGACAATACTTCGCCAACCCAGATTAGTGGGTGACGGGAAATTGTCTGTTCTGGCATTCAGATTAGGAGAGTTCAAAGCACTTTGTCCGTAGGGTTCAGTCAAAATTCACACGTTCAGCTTCAACCACAAGCGGCATGTTGCGCATCTGCGTATGCACCGAGCCTAAGTACTCGCCGAGCATGCCAAGGAACAGAATCTGTACCGAGCTGAAGAAAAACAGAGAAATCAGCAGCGGCGCGATACCCATCTGGAACGAGTTCCAGAAAATCAGCTTGGCAATCAGGAAGGCGAAAGCCGCCAGCAGACTCAACCCCGCAAGCAGGCCGCCACCCATCACCATCAGGCGCAGCGGCACTTTGGAATGATTGGTGATGCCCAGCATGGCGATGTCGTACAGGGTGTAGAAGTTGTTCTTGGTGATGCCACGCTGGCGGCGTGGTTGCTTGAACGGCACGGTGGCGATCGGGAAGCCGATTTCGCACAGCAGTCCACGGAAATACGGGTACGGGTCGTCGATCTTCTTCAGAATATCCAGCACCGCACGGTCGAACAGGCCGGCACCCGTAGCATTCTGCACCAGCGGCACTTCCGAAATGCGCGTCACGAAGCGGTAATAGGCGCGGCGTACCAGGAACATCACGCGCGACTCTTCGCTCTCTGGTTTGACCGCCATCACGGTCTTGAAGCCTTCTTCCCACTTCTTGACGAACTCTTCGATCATCTCGGGCGGGTCCTGCAAGTCCGAGGCGATCAGCACGGCGCAGTCGCCGTTGACCTGCAGCAGGGCATGGTAAGGCGAGCGGATATGACCAAAGTTGCGGGCGTTGAATATCACCTTGACGCGCTTGTCCTGTGCAGCCAGGGCGCGCAGCTTGGCATGGCTGCCATCGGTCGAACAGTTGTCGATGAATACATGTTCGTAATCGTAATCAAGGCGTGACATGACCTCGACGATGCGCTGGTAAAGCTCATCGATATTGGCTTCTTCGTTGTAGCAGGGAGTCACTATGCTGATCAGCTTACGCATAATTGAAAACGAACCTGTTATTGATGACAAAGGAGAGCAGGGCCATGGGCACGATCAATGCCATGCCGGCCAGGTAGGGGTCGACACCCAGCAGCTTCAGCGCTGCAATGCCTGCCACGTTGGCGCCATAGACCACGCCATATCCGGCCACGAACCTGAGAATCAGCTTGTTGTTCTTCGAGCCGAACACCAGAGACCCGGTGCTTTTGAAGTTGAAGGCAACACCCAGTACGGTGGCCAGCAGCAAGGCCGCGCTGTAGTGCAGGCCCAGGTAGAGAAACCCGGCGAAGCAGCCATAACCGAACGCGGCGTTCAGCACGCCCACTAGCAAGAATCGGAACAGCTTCACCTGCAGCAGCTTGCGCAGCCAGGGAAGCCTCGGGTTAGTGTCTTGCATCGAGCTGCTGCCTGATCTCGCGTACAACGCCGCTGAGCGATGAGTCACCGGGCACATAGCCGAACAACTGCTCCGCGCGCCGGTTGTGGGAATAGTAATGAGCCTTGGGGCCGGTCGCATTGACCCGTGCCTGGTCACCGGCAACGCTGTGTTGCAGGCCGAAGGCATCCTCCAGCGCCGCCAGGAGCTCGAACTTGCCGACCGGTGCAAGGCTGTAGCAGTCGATGGCGGCATTGCAGGCTGGCGCTTGCAAGATGCGGTCGATCAGTTGAAGGAAGTCGGCCGGCGTCAGGTAATCCCGGAGCATGTCGTCCGCAGCCACTTCCAGCACGCTGCCATTGTGCAGCGCACGCAGGATGTCGCTGAGGAAGAAGCGCGCCTGCGGGGCTTGGCGATGGCTGAAGTAGCTGAACACCCGGACATCGACGATCGCGGCCTCGGGCAGCGCACGGTGGCGGCATTCGGCCTGGAATTTGGCCGCGCCATACCAGTCCTGCGGGCGCAGGCCGTTGATCGGGAACACCGCGTGCGAGGCTTCGGTGACCGGTGCGGCGAAGTTGCTGCCATAGGCGGCGCCGCTGCTCAGGTAGATGTAGCGGCAGGCGGGGTGGCTATTCAGGTAGTCCATCGCCAGGTTGTCGTAGTGCTCGGTGACCGTGAAGATTTCCTTGCCCATCCGCACGGCGCGAGCGGGGTCGCCGACGCCGACGAAGTTGATGATCGCGTCGAACTGACAGTCGGCGTCGAAGCCAGCATAGTCGCTGACGGCAAAGCCTTTGCGTGCCGCGATGGCCTGCAGCTCGGTGTCCAGCGCAGCGGGCGAGCGGACGAACAACGTGCAGGCGTAAGCGGTGTGTGCGGCGATGCTGGCGACCAGGTCCTTGGCTATGTGGCTGCTGGCTCCGAGGATCGCCAGCTTCATCGGCCCAGATCCATCAGTGGCGACTGCTCATCGATCGGCCGGCCGAACTCCAGGCGTGGGCGGCATTCGCGGGCGTCGGGCATCAGCACTTCGATCAACATAGGCTTGCCGTTGGCCAAGAACTCGGCCACCGCGGCGTTGAAGGCGGCCAGGTCGATGACGCTGTGCGACGGGATGCCGTACGCCTCGCCCAGGGCCTTGAACTGCGAGGTGTAGCCGTTCCAGTAGGTCGAGGAGTTGCGGCCCTCGAAGTACATTTCCTGGAAGCCACGCACCATGCCCAGCGAGTGGTTGTTCATGACGATGGTCAGGATCGGCAGCTGGTCGCGGGCGATGATGTCCAGTTCCTGGATGTTCAACTGTGCGCCGCCGTCACCGGTGATGACGATGACCGGCTTGTCACCGGCGATGCTCGCCCCGACGGCGGCAGGGATGGCGAAGCCCATGGTGCCCAGGCCGCCGGAGTGGTGCATGGCCTGGTTGGGGCCCAGGCGCAGGGTATGCGCGGCCCACATCTGGTTGTTGCCGACGTCGGCAACGTAGTCCAGGGCGCTGTCAGCGGTCAGTTCGTTGAGGCTGCTGAACAGGGCGAACGGGCTGACGCTCCAGGCCGAGTATTCATCGGCGAACGATTGCGTGAACACCTTGGCCAGGTGCGTGCGCCAGGCCGCCGGTGCCGTTGGCAGCGAAGCGGCATGGCTGATGAAGTCGGCGAACACGCCGTCGAGTTCGGCATGGATCGACTGCTGCGCCTTGACCCGGTTGTCCAGCTGCGCGGCATCCAGGTCGAACTGGATGACCTGCGCATTGGCGGCGAAGGTTTCGGTCTTGGCGCCGGTCTGGCGCACGTCCATACGGCTGCCGAACACCACCAGCAGGTCGCAGTTCTGCACGGCATGGTTGGCGGCGCGGGTGCCATAGGCCCCGAGCATGCCCAGGTAATGCTCGCTGGCGGTGAGCTTTTCAGCGCCCTTGAGGCTGGCGACGTGGGGGATGCCCAGCTTGCCGACCTGGCTCAGCCAGCGATTGAAGTGCGCGCAGTTGACGGCGCCGCCGCCAATCAGGAACAGCGGCTTCTGCGCCTTGGCCAGCGCGGCCCAGACCTCGCTGTAGGAGGGCTGGGGTTCGGCCACGGGGGCCGCGAGGCTGGCTTTGATCAATTGGTCCAGCAACGCCTCATCGATTTCGGCGCGCTGGATGTCCATGGGGATGTCCAGCAGGACCGGCCCCGGACGGCCTTCTCGCGCGATACGCAGCGCTTTGAGCAGGCTCGGAATGAGTTCGTCGACGTGGGTGACCTGGTGTGCGTACTTGGTGATGCTGCTCACCAGGGCCACGCTGTCGAGTTCCTGGAAGCCCTGCTGGCGGATAGGGCGGTCGCCCTTGAGCTCGTGGGTGTTCACCTGCCCGGTGAGGAACACGCACGGATGGCTATCCAGCCAGCAGTCGGCAATGCCAGTGATCAGGTTGGTGGCGCCTGGGCCGCTCGTGCCCAGTGCCACGCCCATGACCTTGTGGTGGGTCGCACGGGCGACCGCAGATGCAGCGAAGGCCGCGCCTTGCTCATGGTGCATGGATACCAACTTGGTCTTGCCGAGCAAGTTAATACTGTCCACCAGATGGGCGATCATTCCACCGATGAGCTCAAAACCATAGAGGACGTTGTAGTCCGCCAGAACTTTTGCCACTGCATCTGAAGCTTTCATAAGTTAGAAACCAATCCCGAAGAATTCTTCCAGTTTTTCACCGACGAAGTCGAAATGTTCCTGCCCCAGCGAAGGCTGTACGCCCAGCCAGAAGGTCTGGTTCATGGTCCGGTCGGTGTTGGTCAGCTCGCCTACCACGCGGTATTCCACGTTGTGGAAGTACGGCTGACGGATCAGGTTGCCGGCGAACAGCAGGCGGGTGCCGATCTTGTGCTGGTCGAGGAACTTCAGCAGGTCGACCCGCTTGACCCCGGCGCTTTCCTTCAGGGTCACCGGGAAGCCGAACCAGGACGGCTCGCTGTTCGGGGTCGGCTCGGCGATTTCCAGGAAGTCGCTGAGGCTCGACAGGCGCTCCTTGAGCAGCTTGAAGTTGCGCTTGCGGGTTTCGATGAATTCCGGGGCACGGTCCAGCTGGGCCAGGCCACAGGCAGCCTGCATGTCGGTGATCTTCAGGTTGTAGCCCAGGTGGGCGTACACGTACTTGTGATCGTAGCCTTGCGGCAGGCTGCCGAACTGCTGGCCGAAGCGGTTGCCGCAGGTGTCGTCGCAACCTGGGGCGCAGTAGCAGTCACGGCCCCAGTCACGGAACGACTCGGCGATCAGCTTGAGCTGGGCGTTGTTGGTGAACACCGCGCCGCCTTCACCCATGGTGATGTGGTGCGCCGGGTAGAAGCTCAGGGTGGCGATGTCGCCGAAGGTGCCGACCAGCTTGCCGTCGTAGGTGGCGCCCAGGGCGTCACAGCAGTCTTCGACCAGCCACAGGTTGTACTTCTCGCAGATCGCCTTGACCTTGGCCAGGTTGAACGGGTTGCCCAGGGTGTGGGCAAGCATGATGGCCTTGGTTTTCGGGGTGATGGCGGCCTCGATGAGGTCGGCATCGATGTTGTGGGTGGCCATGTCGACGTCGACGAACACCGGGATGGCGCCGAACTGCACGATCGGGTTGACGGTGGTCGGGAAGCCGGCGGCCACGCCGATCACTTCGTCGCCTTTCTTGATGGCGCGCTCACCCAGCTTGGGCGAGGTCAGGGTGCTGAAGGCCACCAGGTTGGCCGACGAACCCGAGTTCACGGTGATCAGGTACTTCACACCGAGGAATTCAGCCAGTTTCTTCTCGAACTGGGCGTTGAAGCGGCCAGTGGTCAGCCAGCCGTCCAGCGACGCTTCGACCATCAGTTGCAGTTCACGGGCGCCAATCACCTTGCCCGAAGGAGGGATGACGGTTTCGCCCCCAACAAAAGGTTTGGCAGCCAGGGCCATCTGGGCATAGCGCTCGACGAGCTGGCTGATTTCCTGACGGAGCATATCGGGGGTCATAGTAGTTCCTGCTCAAGCTAATAGTTGTTTAGGCGCCAGAAGCCATGGCGGCCATGTAGCTGTTGATTTCGTCCACGCAGCGGGCGTGCATGTCATCGCCCTGTAGCCAGGCGCGGTGCCAGTTGACGATGTGGGTCAAGGTGGTTTCGAGGTTCCAGGTCGGTTCCCATTTCAGGTGGGCCCGGGCTTTGGAGATGTCCAGTTTCAAGTAACGGGCTTCGTGCGGTTGCGGGTCGTTGTCCAACTGCCAGCGAGCGCCATCGCCCCACGCCTGGACCATGTGGTCGAGGATCCATTCGACAGGGCGGGCGTCTTCGTCACGCGGCCCGAAGTTCCAGCCCTGCGCGACGGCGTGGCCATGCTCCCACAGCTGCTGGGCCAGGACAAGGTAACCGCTCAGCGGCTCCAGCACGTGCTGCCAGGGGCGGGTGGCCATGGGGTTACGCACCACCACCGGCTCACCCTTGGCCACGGCGCGGAGGATGTCGGGGATCAGCCGGTCGTCGGCCCAGTCACCACCGCCGATCACGTTACCGGCACGTGCAGAGGCCAGGGCCGGGGCGCTTTCGGTGTTGAAGAACGAGTTGCGGTAGGCACTGCTGATCAGCTCGACGCAGCCCTTGCTGTTGCTGTAGGGGTCGTGGCCACCCATGGGCTCGTTTTCACGGTAGCCCCATTCCCATTCCTGGTTTTCGTAGCACTTGTCAGTGGTGACATTGACGATCGCACGCAGGCTCGGGCACTGGCGAGCGGCTTCCAGCACGTGGACAGTGCCCATCACGTTGGTGGCGTAGGTTTCCACCGGTTCCCGGTACGACAGGCGCACCAGCGGCTGAGCTGCCATGTGAATCAGGATGTCCGGATCGAACGCGGTCATGCTTTCTGTGATGGCCGGCAGGTCGCGAATGTCGCCGATCTGCGAGGCATGCATGCCGCGCTCGACGTGCGCCTGTTCGAACAGCGACGGGGTGGTCGGCGGTGCCAGGGCAAAGCCCTTCACCTGTGCGCCCATGCCCTGCAGCCACAGGGCCAGCCAGCTGCCCTTGAAGCCGGTGTGGCCCGTGAGGAATACCTTCTTGCCTTGCCAGAAGGCGGCCGAGACGGAAGCTTTCATGTTCGCGTTATTCCCAGGATTTCCACGGCGCGGTGCCATTCTGCCACAGCTTTTCCAGCAGGTTCTTGTCGTGCAGGGTGTCCATCGGCTGCCAGAAACCGGCGTGTTCGTAGGCCATCAGCTGGCCGTCGTCGGCCAGGCCCATCAGCGGCTCCTGTTCCCACACCGTGCTGTCGGTGCCCAGGCGGTCGAGTACCTTCGGCGAAAGCACGAAGAACCCGCCATTGATCATGGCACCGTCACCTTTGGGCTTTTCCTTGAAGTTCAGAACCTGGCCATTGCTGATGTCCAGCGCGCCGAAGCGGCCTGGCGGGTAGGTGGCCGTCAGGGTCGCGTCCTTGCCGTGGCGCTTGTGGAAGGCGATGGTGGCGCTGATGTCCATGTCGCCGACGCCGTCACCGTAGGTGAAGCAGAAGGCCTCTTCGTGGCGCACGTAGTCGGCCACGCGGCGCAGGCGACCGCCGGTCATCGAGGTTTCACCGGTGTCGACCAGGGTCACGTTCCAGTCCTCGGCACGCTTGTCGTGCACCTCCATGCTGTTGTCTCGCATGTTGAAGGTGACGTCCGAGGTATGCAGGAAGTAGTTGGCGAAGTACTCCTTGATCATGTAGCCCTTGTAGCCACAGCAGATGATGAAGTCATTGATGCCGTGCGAGGAGTACATCTTCATGATGTGCCAGAGGATCGGCTTGCCGCCGATTTCGACCATGGGCTTGGGGCGAGTACCGGTCTCTTCGCTCAACCGCGTCCCCAGGCCACCTGCCAAAATGACTGCTTTCATGACTGCTCCTTGTTAGTTTGAGCTTACAAATGCATCGGAGTAAAAATGTTTGGCCGGCAAACCGGCGTCGGTCAGTGCGCTGCGGGCGGAATGAATCATGTCCTCCGAGCCGCAGGCATAGATGACCGCATCGGCAAGTTCGATGCCGTCATCGAGCAGTGCCTTTTGCACGTAACCTGTACGCCCAGGCCAGTCGGGGTGTGGCCGCGACAGGACCGGAATGAATTCGGCGTTGAGCCCTTCGAGTTGAGGCGTCCAGTAGATATCGCCGGGATGGCGCCCGCCCCAGTAGATGTGGATTTTTTTGCCGGCGGCCAGTTCGGGGTTGCCCAGCAACTGCTCGAGCATCGCCTTGACTGGCGCGATGCCGGTGCCGGTGGCGAGGAATACGATGGTGCCTGCTTCCGTGTCGCGCAGGCAGAAGGTACCCAGTGGGCCCTCCAGGCGCAGCAAGTCGTTGTGCTTGGCAGTGCCGAACCAGTATTGCGACATCATGCCTTGCTCGACTTCGCGGATCTGCAGCTCCAGCTTGCCGTCTTCGCGCTGGGCATTGGCAATGGAGTAGCTGCGGCGCAGACCGCCTTCACCGATCACGTCCAGATACTGGCCCGGCAGGTAGTCGAGCTTGCCGGTGGGCGGCACGCGTAACACTACCTCGACCACGTTGTCGGCCAGGCGGGTGATGCTGTCGATGCGGCAAGGCACGGTCTTGACCACGATATTGCCCAGGGCACCGAGGTCTTCTGCGTCGATTTCCACGTCGCTGGTGGCATGGCGGCAGCAGGTCAGGATCATCCCGGCGGCCCGCTCTTCGGCGGTCAGCGAGGTTTCTTCACGGAGGGCTTCAGTTTCACCGCAGACGACGGTGGTCTTGCACACGCCGCAGCGGCCGGTGCGGCAGCTGTATTCCAAAGTGAGGCCGGCGGCCTTGGCACTGTCGAGCAGTGATGTGCCGGATTCGGAACTGAAAGACTTCCCGTTTTGAAGTTTTACTGACGCCATTGAGGTTACCGGGTTTGAAGTTCTAATGGGCTACAGAAATTATCGTCTTGCCTTTGCCGGGTAGTCGTTCTTGGGCATGGCCCTGCAACGAAAGCCAGGTGTGGCAAGTCCTGTAAACAAGTTGTTCGAGGATTGGCCCGGCGACGGCGGGTACTCCGGCGGCGCTTCTGAAGTTGCATCGGGTCAGGGAGTCTACCACCGTGACGAGGCATTCAGGGTTGCAATTGCCGGACGGCAGAATGTATCGGAATTTTCCTGGGAAAAACTACCGGATGTTTCGTCAGAATGCGGGGGCACGGCTGGGGGCGCGCGAATCGCGAGCATATCTGTGCGCTACGAACGCAGGCTGGACCGCTCGGGACTATGGGTGTGAATGCAGGTGGGCGTAGCGCGCAGGCGCGCTGAGAAAATCCGTCTATCACGCTGAAATGCTTATCCGTGCAAATTGTCAGGGGCTTGTAGCCTTGGGCTCTAGCTCTCAAGGGGCAGCATCATAGCTGAGGCGAGCGCTTGCTGCACCAGAAGATAATCAAGGACAAGGTGGTTCCGCAGGCAAGTCTGCATGAAGCCTTTCTGGTGATGCCCTGTTAGCTGGTCGGCATGAGTGTGTCGCAGGCTGTCACAGTTGCACCCCGGGGATCACGAAGGCCGCACTGCCGAGGGGGTGCAATCATTACCGGCTCGAGCCTGTCATTGCGAGCCGCGCGGCCTCGGTAGCTCGCGCGGCAAGGTCCATCAGCATCCTGGCCAGTGCGCCCAGGTCAATCGAACAGTTCGGCGTCAGCCAGTGCCACGCCGAGCTGGTCCTTGCCGGACAGGCTTGGAGTGAAGTCGATCGGCCAGTCGATGGCGATTGCCGGGTCGTCCCAGGCAATGCAGCGCTCGCTGCGTGGGGAGTAGAACTCGGTGGTCTTGTAAAGGAACTCGGCGGTGTCGCTCAAGGTGACGAAGCCGTGCGCAAACCCGGGAGGAATCCACAGCTGGTTCTTGTTCTCGGCAGACAGCACGGCTCCAACCCATTTGCCGAAGGTGGGCGAAGAGCGGCGGATATCGACAGCCACGTCGAAGACCTCGCCTTGAACCACGCGCACCAACTTGCCCTGGGCGTGCGGTGGCGACTGATAATGCAGGCCGCGCAACACACCCTTGGTCGAGCGAGAGTGATTATCCTGGACGAAGTCGGGCCGCAGCCCCGTCACTTCGCTGAACACCGCACCGTTGTAACTTTCGTAGAAGAAGCCGCGGTTATCGCCGAATATCTTGGGGGTGAACAGGAAGACATCGGGAATGGCCAATGGAGTTGCATGCATCAGAATATCTTGACCTCAAGCAAGTTGCGTAGATATTGCCCGTAACCGTTTTTCAACAATGGCTGCGCCAGGCGTTCAACCTGCTCGGAGCTGATCCAGCCTGCGCGATAGGCGATTTCTTCAGGGCAGGCGATTTTCAGGCCCTGGCGACGCTCCATGGTGGCGATGTACTGGCTGGCTTCGAGCAGGCTGTCGTGGGTGCCGGTATCGAGCCAGGCATAACCGCGTCCCATGATCTCGACCTGCAATTGCTGTTGCTGGAGGTAGAGGTTGTTGAGGTCGGTGATTTCCAGCTCGCCGCGTGGCGATGGCTTCAGTTGCTTGGCAAGGTCGACGACCTGGTTGTCATAGAAATAGAGCCCGGTTACCGCGTAGCTGGATTTCGGCGCTTGCGGTTTCTCTTCGATGGATAGCACGCGACCGCTCTGATCGAACTCTGCCACGCCATAGCGTTCCGGATCCTGGACGTGGTAGGCGAATACCGACGCGCCGGACTCGCGGTTACCCGCATTGAGCAGCAGGGCCTGGAAGTCGTGCCCATAGAATATGTTGTCGCCCAGCACCAGTGCCGAGGTGTCGTGCCCGATGAAGTCCGCGCCGATGGTGAATGCCTGCGCCAGGCCGTCCGGGCTGGCCTGCACCGCGTACGACAGATTGAGCCCCCATTGGCTGCCATCGCCCAGCAGTTGCTGGAAGCGTGGTGTGTCTTGCGGCGTCGAAATCACCAGGATGTCGCGGATACCCGCCAGCAACAGCGTGCTGAGTGGGTAGTAGATCATCGGTTTGTCGTAAACCGGCAGCAGCTGTTTGGAAACAGACAACGTTGCGGGGTGCAAGCGGGTGCCCGAGCCGCCTGCCAGAATTATTCCTTTACGTGCCATAGAGGGTCCTTATGCCTGGATTTCGTCCAGCATGCGCTGCACACCTTGCTGCCAAGGTGGCATCTTGAGGTTGAAGGTGGTTTCGAGTTTAGCCAAGTCCAGGCGTGAATTGCGCGGGCGTGCGGCCGGTAGCGGATAATCTTCCGTGCCGATTGCGCCAATGCGCTCGGCAGGCACCTTGAATGACTGTCCTTGGCGGGCGGCATGGCTCAGTGCGAATTGCGCGTAGCGGTGCCAGCTGGTTTCGCCGGCTGCGGCCAGGTTGTAGATGCCGGAAAGCTGGCTCGCGCCCGGCTGGCTGAAGAGGTGCCGCAGGATGTGGGAGGTAACGTCTGCAATCAGGTCGGCGCCGGTTGGGGCGCCAACCTGATCGGCTACCACATCGAGCGTTTCGCGCTCCCTGGCCAGTCGTAGCATGGTCTTGGCGAAGTTCTGTCCACGTGTCGCGTAAACCCAGCTGGTGCGCAGGATCATGGCGTGGGCGCCGCTGGCGAGGATGGCTGATTCGCCTTCGCGCTTGGTGCGGCCATAGACGGACAATGGCCGGGTAGGCGCCTCTTCGGTCCATGGCGTGGTGCCGCTGCCGTCGAATACATAGTCGGTGGAGAAATGCACCAGCCACGCGCCCAGGGCCGCAGCTTCGCGGGCGAGCACCTGTGGCGCTTCGGCATTGATCCGCCGCGCCAGTGCCGGCTCGGATTCTGCCTTGTCCACGGCCGTGTAGGCCGCTGCATTGACGATGACGTCCGGGGCAAGCGTGCGGACCGTTGCCGCGAGGCCTTCCAGGTCGGCCAGGTCGCCGCTCAGGTCGGCTGTGCTATGGCGGTCAAGGGCAACCAGGTTGCCAAGGGGCGCGAGGGCGCGTTGCAGTTCCCAGCCGACCTGGCCATTCTTTCCCAGTAGAAGGATCTTCACTTGTTTCCTGACTCATAGTGTTTCGCTACCCAGTCGCGGTAGCTGCCATCCATGACATTGCGTACCCATTCCTGATTATTCAGGTACCAGTCGACCGTCTTGCGAATACCTGTTTCGAAGGTTTCCGCAGGTTTCCAGCCAAGCTCGCGCTCGATCTTGCGAGCGTCGATGGCGTAGCGGCGATCGTGCCCCGGACGGTCAGTGACGTAGGTGATCAACTCGGCGTATTGCTTGACCGGTTGGCCGGTCTGCTGATTGATCACGCCGCGATCACTGGGCGGTGCCAATTCATCGAGGAGGGTGCAGAGCGTGTGCACGATGTCGATGTTGGCTTTCTCGTTCCAGCCACCGATGTTGTAGGTTTCGCCACAAGTGCCTGCCTCGAGGACGCGACGGATACCGGAGCAGTGGTCTTCTACGTACAGCCAGTCGCGAATTTGCTGGCCGTCGCCGTAGACAGGGAGCGCCTTGCCCGCCAAGGCATTGACGATCATCAAGGGAATGAGTTTTTCGGGGAAGTGATAGGGGCCGTAGTTATTTGAGCAATTGGTCGTCAGTACGGGCATGCCATAGGTGTGGAAGTATGAGCGCACCAGATGGTCGCTGGCGGCCTTGCTTGCAGAGTACGGGCTGTTGGGGGCATAGGGCGTGGATTCGGTAAACGCCGGATCGTTCTGCGTCAGTGTGCCGTACACCTCGTCGGTGGATACGTGCAGGAAGCGAAATTCTGCTTTTTTGTCCTCCGGGAGGTTCTGCCAGTGGCTACGCGCGGCTTCCAGCAGGCGGAAGGTGCCAAGAACATTGGTCTGGACAAAGGCTTCCGGGGAAGAGATGGAGCGATCGACGTGCGATTCGGCAGCGAAATGCACCACTGCACGAGGTTTGTGCTCGTTGAAAAGCTGCGTCAGCAGTTCGGCATCGCAAATATTGCCGTGGATAAACCGATGTTGATCATTGCTGGCAAGCGCGCGCAAGTTGGCCAGGTTGCCGGCATAGGTCAGGGCGTCCAAATTGAGAAGCGGCTCGTCGTTCTGGGCGCACCACTGCAGGACGAAATTCGAGCCTATGAAGCCGGCACCTCCGGTAACAAAAATCATCTCAATTCCTCACTCAAGTTTTGAGAGTGTTGCACTATTTGTGTATCGGTAGTGCGGGTGGGTAATACATGCGTCGCATCAGCTGTGTGCGTGCGGCGTTGCCATGTCAAGTGGGTAGTATGCTGGGGGGGCGGAGAATCTTCAATCAGGCGGGTTGTGCTGGTATGTGGGCGTTTGCAGATTCCAGCTTGTGTAATGCGTGGAGCTTTGGCTGCTGGTAAACCCGACACGATGTTTGTTAAGGCATCTGCCTTGTATCTTCCTGGATCCTGCTCTAAAGAGGGGCGGGCCCCTGAGTGGCGGGCTCCATGCTGCCTGAAAGACCTTTTGTCGGTTTTTCTCTGGGGTTTCCGAGCAGGGGCATGGCGGCTGCGCTTCCAGGGCGGCGTCTACGGTGGAGGCAGCGAGGCCGGGTGGTTCAAGTCGACGTCTGCCTGGGAGGAAATCTGTCGGTCTCAAGTTATCAAGTTGCAGGTTTTTCAGTAGCCTGTAATGACTAATCAGGCATGTATATTTTTCGGTCGAGCCTACGTTTCGCCAAAGTTCGCGTAAGTGTGTCTCGTGGGTGGTTAGTGTTTTCTGCGGGCAGTCGCCTGGATGGCAAGGTCGTTAGTCCGGACTCGGTGAACTTCCTGAAGAATGTGCACTTGTCTGATGGCATGGGTTGCGTGAAGGGGTGGTTCCACCGCAGTCTGCCCAGTCGCCTGAAGTGGCATCGGAATAAACGCGGCAAAGCGGAATGCACAGGCGGTACGTCATCCTTCGAAATCGAGGTAAGGCGGTGTTTCTGGCGAGGGGGAGGCGAGATTCGGAAATTTCCTACGAGGTAGGTTATGGAATTTCAGCGCAGTGGAACTTAACCTGTACTCGCTGTCCGATTATTGCATCCGAATGCGCCCGTAAGCGGCTCGCTTGTGGGCTGTGCAAGAGGTTCCTTTACCCTCTGGCGCGGGTTCGATTTTTCCAAGTCGAGCACGTTGCCCAACCTATGTATACTGCCTCGAACCGCAGCGCGTGCGACAGGAATCGCCCGCGCCGGTCTGACATTCACACATGCCCGCACGGCACTATCGGAGTTGGTTAAGTCGCATGAAAGCAATCGTCACTGGGATCACTGGTCAAGACGGCGCCTACCTGGCGGAACTGCTGCTCGAAAAGGGCTACACCGTCTACGGCACCTACCGTCGCACCAGTTCGGTCAACTTCTGGCGCATCGAAGAGTTGGGCATCCACACCAACCCGAACCTGCACCTGGTCGAATACGACCTCACCGACCTGTCGGCCAGCATTCGCCTGTTGCAGACCACTGAAGCCACCGAGGTCTACAACCTCGCGGCGCAGAGCTTCGTTGGCGTGTCCTTCGAACAGCCGATGACCACCGCCGAAATCACCGGCCTGGGCGCGGTGAACCTGCTCGAAGCCATCCGCATCGTCAACCCGAAGGTACGTTTCTACCAGGCGTCCACGTCGGAAATGTTCGGCAAGGTCCAGGCGATTCCGCAGGTCGAGGACACCCCGTTCTACCCGCGCAGCCCTTACGGTGTGGCCAAGCTGTACGCCCACTGGATGACCATCAACTACCGCGAGTCGTACGGCATCTTCGCCACCAGCGGTATCCTGTTCAACCACGAGTCGCCGCTGCGCGGCCGTGAGTTCGTGACCCGCAAGATCACCGACTCGGTGGCCAAGATCAAGCTGGGCCTGCTCGACAAGCTCGAACTGGGCAACCTCGACGCCAAGCGTGACTGGGGCTTCGCCAAGGAATACGTCGAGGGCATGTGGCGCATGCTGCAGGCCGAGGTGCCGGACACCTTCGTGCTGGCCACCAACCGCACCGAAACCGTGCGTGACTTCGTGTCCATGGCCTTCAAGGCCGCAGGCATCGAAATCACCTGGAGCGGCAAGGACGAAGCCGAGCAGGGCACCTGCGCCGCCACCGGCAAGGTACTGGTCGTGATCAACCCGAAATTCTACCGCCCGGCGGAAGTCGAACTGCTGATCGGCAACCCAGCCAAGGCCAAGGAAGTACTGGGTTGGGAACCGAAAACCAGCCTTGAGGAGCTGTGCCGCATGATGGTCGAAGCCGACCTGCGTCGTAACGAAAAAGGGTTCTCGTTCTGATGCAAATGGCCAGCAAGCGCGCGCTCATCACAGGGATCCAGGGCTTCACCGGTCGCTACATGGCGGCCGAGTTGCGGGCCTGTGGCTATGACGTCATAGGGACGGGCAGCCAGCCGTTGCAGGCACCTGATTACCATCAGGTCGACCTCACCGACGGCCCGGGCCTGCGCGCCTTGCTGGCCGAACTGCAGCCGGATGTCATCGTGCATCTGGCTGCCATCGCCTTTGTCGGGCACGGTGCAGCCGACGCGTTCTATCAGGTCAACCTGGTGGGTACACGCAATCTGCTCGAAGCCATCGCGGCCTGCGGCAAAACACCGGACTGTGTGTTGATCGCCAGCAGTGCCAACGTTTACGGCAATGTTTCCGAGGGGATGCTGGACGAGCAGACGATGCCCGCGCCGGCCAATGATTACGCGGTCAGCAAGCTGGCCATGGAATACATGGCCCGGCTGTGGTTCGACCGTTTGCCGATCGTCATCACGCGCCCCTTCAACTACACCGGTGTCGGGCAGGCGGAAAACTTCCTGTTGCCCAAGATCGTCTCGCACTTCCAGCGTGCGGCCGAGACCATCGAACTCGGCAACCTGGACGTCTGGCGCGACTTCAGCGACGTGCGTGCAGTGGTGCAGGCCTACCGCGGTTTGATCGAGGCGCGCCCGGTGGGGCAGACGGTGAACGTCAGCTCCGGGCAAACCCATTCGCTGCGCGAAGTCATCGCCAAGTGCGCGGCCATCACCGGCCATCGGATCGAGGTGCAGGTCAATCCTGCGTTCGTGCGCGCCAACGAGGTCAAAACCCTCTGCGGCGACAACAGCCGCCTGCGCACATTGGTGCCGGGCTGGCAAACCCCATCGCTGGATGAAACCCTGGGTTGGATGCTTGCGGGGAAATGAAGCTCATCCTTTCTGTCGAGCCGGTCCGCTTTCCGCTCACCGGCATAGGGCGCTACACCTACGAACTGGCCACACGCCTGCAGAGCACCAGCGAAATCACCGAACTGCGTTTTTTCGCCGGGAGGCGCTTTCTCCCGGCCTTGCCCACCGCGTCGGACCAGTCCGACGCCGTGCATGGCCTGAAGCGCTTCGTGCAGAAGAACGCCTTGGCCGTAGAGGCTTACCGACGGTTGATGCCCATATTGCGCAAGCGTGCGCTGAAAGGGCATGAGGATCACCTCTACCACAGCCCCAATTACTACCTGCCCCCCTTCACCGGGCGCAGTGTGGCGACCTTCCACGACCTGTCGCCCTTCACCTGGGCGCACTGCCAGGCGCCACAGATCGCCCGCTACCTGCAGAAAGAGCTCAAGCTCACCCTGGAGCGTGCCGACGCGCTGATCACCGATTCACACTACACGCGTCAGGAACTGGCGGATTACTTCGCCTGGCCCATTGAACGCATTCATGCGGTGCCACTGGCCAGCTCGCCGGAATTCTATCCGCGCAGCGCCGAAGCCCTGCGTGAAGCGTTGGCCCGCCATGGCCTGGAGGCGGGCGGCTACAGCCTGTTCGTTGGCACGATCGAGCCGCGCAAGAACCTCGAGACGCTGCTCGACGCTTATGGCAAGTTGCCACTGGCGTTGCGCCAGCGCTGGCCGTTGATCCTCACCGGCTACCACGGCTGGCGCAGCGAAGCCATTCACCAGCGCATCAGCCAGGCGCAGCAGCAGGGCTGGGCCCGTTACCTGGGCTTCGCGGCCAGCGAAGACCTGCCGCTGCTGTACGCCGGTGCGCGGCTGTTCACCTTCCCGTCGCACTATGAAGGCTTTGGCCTGCCCGTGCTCGAAGCCATGAGCTCGGGCGTGCCGGTGGTGTGCTCCAACACCTCTTCGCTGCCAGAGGTGGCAGGGCAGGCCGCGCTGATGTGCGCGCCGGATGATGTCGACGGCCTGAGTGCGCTGTTGCAGCGGGGGCTGGAGGACGGTGTCTGGCGCCAGGCGGCAGTGGAGCAGGGATTGCGACATGCTGCCAGGTTCTCCTGGGAGCGTTGCGCCCAGGCCACCATCGAGGTCTATCGGAAGGTCAACGGGGCGCGATGATCAAGGTACTGCACTTCTTCAAAACCTATTACCCCGACTCCATGGGTGGTATCGAGCAGGTCATCTTCCAGATCGCCGAGGGTACCCGCACCCAGGGCATCGATGCCGAAGTGCTCTACCTCAGCGAGCGCGGTGCGGCACGCAACGAGCCGGTGGCCAACCACCTGACCCACCGTTCCAGGCTCGACCTGCACCTGGCGTCCACCGGTTTTTCCCTGTCTGCGCTCAAGGACTTCACCGAGCTGGCGCGCCAGGCCGACATCGTGCATTACCACTTTCCATGGCCGTACATGGATCTGGTTCATTTTCTTTCGCGCCTGAACAAGCCGACGGTGGTCAGTTACCACTCGGACATCGTCAAGCAGAAGTGGCTGCTCAAGCTCTATCAGCCGTTGATGTACCGCTTCTTCTCCAGTGTCGACCAGGTAGTGGCGTCATCACCCAACTATGCGGCGCACAGCCCGGTGCTGACGCGCTTCCAGGACAAGGTTTCGATCATTCCCTACGGGCTGGACCGGTCTACCTACCCGCGGGCTTCTGCCCGCAAGCTGGCGTACTGGCGCGAGCGGCTGGGTGAGCGCTTCTTCCTGTTCGTTGGTGCGTTGCGTTACTACAAGGGCCTCGACTACCTGCTGCAGGCGGCCAAGATCAACGGCTTGCCCGTGGCGATCATGGGTGGCGGCTTCCTGGAGGCGACGTTGAAGCAGCAGGCGACAGACCTTGAGCTGGGCAATGTGCATTTCCTCGGCGGCCTGCCGGATGAGGACAAGGCAGCCCTGCTCGAGTTGTGCCATGGCTTCGTGTTCCCCTCGCACCTGCGTTCGGAGTCGTTCGGTATTTCCCTGCTCGAAGCGGCGATGTACGGCAAGCCCCTGATCTCCTGCGAAATGGGCTCGGGCACCACCTTCATCAACCTGGCCGACCAGACTGGCCTGGTGGTACCGCCGCGCGATGCTCCGGCGCTGGCCCGGGCCATGCAGCGGCTGTGGGATGACCCGGCGATGGCCCAGGCCATGGGGGCAAAGGCTCTTGAGCGCTACGAGCAGGTGTTCACCGCACCGGCCATGGCGGCAGCCTATGCCGAGTTGTACCGCAGCCTGCTGTAGGCAGCTCCCGTGGTTACTGGTAGCTTGGCGCGTTTGCATTCGATCTTGTAACTTCGCTGACAGCGGTAAGAATAACTTTCATGGATAGACGAACGATTCTTGTCACCGGCGGCAGCGGTTTCGTTGGCAGTGCCCTGTGCCGCCAATTGAACGCCTTGGGCGTCTTCAGCGTCCGCGCCCCGTCACGCCGTGAGGGTGAGCTGAACGCCACGACCGATTGGGCAACTGCGCTGGCCGGTGCCGATGCGGTGATTCACGCCGCCGCACGTGTGCACGTGATGCAGGACAATGCCAACGACAGCCAGGCCGAATTCCGCCGGGTCAACGTCGATGGTACGCTCAATCTCGCCAGGCAGGCCGCGGCTGCCGGTGTGCGCCGCTTCATCTTCATCAGCTCGATCAAGGTCAACGGCGAGCTCAGCCAGCCCGGCCACCCCCTGGGCGCCGACGACACGCCTCTGCCGCAGGATGCCTACGGGGTGTCCAAGCACGAAGCCGAGCAGGGTTTGCTGCAGCTGGCAGCAGCCACCGGGATGCAAGTGGTGGTGATCCGCCCGGTGCTGGTCTACGGCCCGGGGGTGAAGGCCAACTTTCTCAGCATGCTGCGCTGGGTGCAGCGGGGCGTGCCACTGCCGCTGGGTGCGCTGCGCAACCGCCGCAGCCTGGTATTTGTGGGCAACCTTGTCGATCTGGTACTGGCCTGCCTCGATCATCCGCAGGCGGCCAATCAGGTATTTCTCGCCAGTGACGGCCAGGACATCACCCTCAGCCAGTTGCTGACGGCGATCGGCCAGGCGCTCGGGCGCCCGGCCCGGTTGTTGCCGGTGCCACCTGTGCTGCTTCATGCCGCGGCTCGGATGCTTGGGCGCGCTGATCTGGCCCAGCGCCTGCTGGGCTCGCTGCAGGTCGATATCACCAAGAACCGCAAGCTGCTCGGCTGGACCCCTCCCTACACGCTGGAACAAGGACTCGACGTGACCGCCCGTGCTTTCCTGGATACCCGACACCGATGATCTGGCTGATTCTGGCAGCCGGCCTGGCTGCCTGGGCAATGACCGCCGGCCTGCGCCGCTATGCCTTGTCCCGCAGCCTGCTGGACATCCCCAATGCCCGCAGCTCGCACAGCCTGCCCACGCCCCGCGGTGGCGGCCTGTCGTTCGTCGTTGCATTCATGCTGGCCGCGCTGGTCCTGGGCTGGCAGGGTGCAGTGGCGCCAGGGTTGCTGGCGGGGCTGCTCGGCGCCGGTGGCCTGGTGGCGGTGATCGGTTTCATGGACGACCACGGCCATATCGCTGCGCGCTGGCGCCTGCTAGGCCATTTCCTGGCTGCCGGCTGGGGGTTGTCCTGGATGGGCGGCCTGCCGCCGCTGCTGGTGTTCGGCTGGCCGCTGCACAGCGCCTGGCTGGGCGCGGTACTCGGCGCACTGTACCTGGTGTGGTTGCTCAACCTCTACAACTTCATGGACGGCATCGATGGCATCGCCAGCATCGAGGCCATTTGCGTTTGCCTGGGTGGCTGTCTGCTCTACGGGGTGGCGGGGCATGCCGAGGCCATGTGGTTGCCGCTGCTGCTGGCCGTCACGGTGGCTGGCTTCCTGTTCTGGAACTACCCGCCGGCGCGTATTTTCATGGGTGATGCCGGCAGTGGTTTCCTGGGGATTGTCCTGGGTTTGCTGGCGTTGCAGGCAGGCTGGGTAAATCCGCTACTATTCTGGGGATGGTTAATCCTTTTGGGTGTATTCGTGGTCGATGCCACCTTCACCCTGGGTCGCCGGCTGTTGCGCGGTGAGCGTGTCTACGAGGCGCATCGCAGCCATGCCTACCAGTATGCCTCGCGCCAGCACGGCAGCCATCGCTCGGTGAGCCTGGCGGTCCTGGCCATCAACCTCGGCTGGTTGCTGCCTGTGGCGCTGGCGGTGGTGGCATTCGGGATCGACGGCGCGACGGGAACCTTGCTGGGCTATGCACCTCTTACACTGCTGGCGATCAAATACCATGCCGGGAAGCGGGAGTAACATCATCATGCATACCGGGTATGGCACCTTGAGGAGGGCCGGATGAGCGAGGCAAAGAGTGACGGCGTGCGCCAGCACCTGGTGAACCTGTCGCGGCGGCAGAAGCGCCTGATACAGGTGTGCACCGATGTGCTGCTGATCTGGGTCGCCCTGTGGCTGTCGTTCATCGTGCGCCTGGGCATCGACGAGATGTACAACCCCATCCTCCAGCACACCTGGCTGTTCATGGCCGCGCCCGTGGTGGCGGTGCCGCTGTTCATCCGCTTCGGCATGTACCGGGCGGTGATGCGCTATTTCGGCAACGACGCGCTGATCACCATCATCAAGGCCGTCACCCTCTCGGCGTTGATCCTGGCGGTGGTGGTGTACTGGTACAGCAACCACAAGGTCGTGGTGCCGCGCTCGATCATCTTCAACTACTGGTGGCTGAGCCTGGTCATCATCGGTGGCCTGCGCCTGGTCATGCGCCAGTACTTCCTCGGTGACTGGTTCACCGGCAGCCATCAGATACCCTTCGCCAACCGCGACGACGGCCTGATCAAGGTCGCCATCTACGGCGCCGGTACGGCCGGCAACCAGTTGCTGGCGGCCCTGCGCATGGGGCGGGTGATGCGCCCGGTGGCCTTCATCGACGATGACAGCGAGCTGTCCAACCGGGTGATTTCCGGGCTGCAGGTGTACAAGCCCAAGCACCTGCAACAGATGATCAAGGAAAGCGGTGCCCAGGAAATCCTCCTTGCCCTGCCTCGTGCCTCGCGGGCGCGACGCAAGGAAATCCTCGCTTTCCTGGAGCCGTACCCGCTGCACGTGCGCAGTGTGCCGGCCTTTGCCGACCTGGCCAGCGGCCGGGTCAAGGTCGATGACATCCAGGATGTCGACATCGCCGATCTGCTCGGGCGTGACCCGGTACCGGCGCAGGAGGACCTGCTCGAGCGCTGCATCAAGCATCAGACAGTGCTGGTCACCGGTGCGGGCGGCTCGATCGGCTCGGAGCTGTGCCGGCAGATCATCGGTTCGCAACCCAGGACCTTGCTGCTGTTCGACCACAGCGAGTTCAACCTCTACAACATCCTCAACGAGCTGGAGCAGCGCGTCGCGCGCGAATCGCTGCCGGTGCGTCTGCTGCCGATTCTGGGTTCGGTACGCAACCAGCAACACCTGGCCGACATCATGGGCACCTGGCGGGTCGACACGGTCTACCACGCCGCGGCCTACAAGCATGTGCCGATGGTCGAGCACAACATGGCCGAGGGCATTCTGAACAATGTCTACGGCACCCTGTGCACGGCCCAGGCGGCGTTGCAGTCGGGGGTGGCCAACTTCGTGCTCATCTCCACCGACAAGGCGGTGCGCCCGACCAACGTGATGGGCAGTACCAAGCGCCTGTCCGAGCTGATTCTGCAGGCCCTCAGCCGCGAAGCGGCGCCGGTGATGTACGGTGACAGCAGCAAGGTTCGCAGAGTCAACAAGACCCGCTTCACCATGGTCCGCTTCGGTAACGTGCTGGGGTCTTCCGGCTCGGTGATTCCGCTTTTCCACCAGCAGATCAAGAGCGGCGGGCCGCTGACGGTGACCCACCCGAAGATCACCCGTTACTTCATGACCATTCCGGAGGCGGCGCAGCTGGTGGTACAGGCTGGTGCCATGGGGCAGGGCGGCGACGTGTTCGTGCTGGACATGGGCGAGCCGGTGAAGATCGTCGAACTGGCGGAGAAGATGATTCATCTCTCGGGCCTGAGCGTTCGTAGCGCCGGCAATCCGCAGGGTGATATCGCCATCGAGTTCAGCGGCCTGCGCCCGGGCGAGAAGCTTTATGAAGAGCTGCTGATCGGCGATGACGTGGCGCCTACCGTGCATCCGATGATCATGTGCGCCAACGAGGATTACCTGGCCTGGGACTTGTTGCGCGAGCGTCTGGGGGCCTTGCTCAAGGCGGTGGCGGAAGACGACTTCAGCCGGGTGCGCCAGTTGTTGCGCGAGTTGGTCAATGGCTATTCGCCGGAAGGAGATATTGTCGACTGGGTGTATCAGCAGCAGCGGCAAGACAGGTAGCGCGATTTCCTACAGCCTGCGCAGTGTTCGGCGCTTACGACGCCTCCTTCGAATGGGTAGTTTTATCTGGCAGCCATGGAAATGCTGCCTCGTAAACTGACTCGAAGGAGTGTCTGTCATGCGCAATACCGTTCTTTCCTACCTGCTCATGCCGCTGTTCGCTGGCCTGGCGTTTTCCGTGAACGCTGCACCTGCCAGCGCACCCATCGCTGATCCCGTACCGCTGGTCAGCCAGCAAAAAAACGCGTCCCCGGTGCTCAACCTCAACCAGGCGGATGCCGTAACCCTGCAACGGCAGCTCAACGGGATCGGCAAGGCAAAGGCGGAAGCCATCGTGGCCTACCGTGATGCCAACGGGCCGTTCGCTTCGGTGGATGAACTACTGGAGATAAAAGGAATCGGCAGCGCCCTGCTGGAGCGCAACCGCGACAGGCTGAGCGTGGAATAAAGGCGCCTGTTGCATCGAGCGCTGCTTTCGCCGCGCTCGATGTCTGACACGCCATGCCTAGCGGTCCTGTGCGTCCTTGGCATCGGCCTCGGCATTGCGCTCATGGACCTTTCGCAATTGCTCCTCGGTCAACGGTACTTTCTTCGCTGTATCGCGCAACATCATCAGCCCGCCAACGATTGATCCCAGGGCTATGATGAGTATCAGCCAGGCATACCAAGGCATGTGTGATTCTCCCATTCTCGGAAAGCGCATCGCTTGTATGAAATTCGAGCGACGGCGCCACTCGTTGGTTCCATTATAGGATCCTGCCCCTGTCTGACCAAATCTCGCGTACAATGCGCGCCGTTTTCGACTTGCCAAAGAGACCTCGACATGTCCGCCTGCCAGACGCCCCTGATCGTCGCCCTGGATTTTCCAACCCGTGACGCCGCCCTCGAGTTGGCCGACCAACTCGACCCTGCGCTTTGCCGCGTCAAGGTTGGCAAAGAGCTGTTCACCAGCAGCGCCTCGGGTATCGTCGAGACCTTGTGTGCGAAAGGCTTCGAAGTGTTCCTCGACCTCAAGTTCCACGACATTCCCAACACCACCGCCATGGCAGTCAAAGCCGCCGCCGAGATGGGCGTCTGGATGGTCAACGTGCACTGCTCGGGTGGCCTGCGCATGATGTCGGCCTGCCGTGAAGAGCTGGCCAAGCGCAGCGGCCCGCAACCGCTGTTGATCGGCGTAACCGTGCTGACCAGCATGGAGCGTGAGGACCTGGCCGGTATCGGCCTGGATGTCGACCCGCAGGAGCAGGTACTGCGCCTGGCGGCCCTCGCCGAGAAGGCTGGCATGGACGGCCTGGTATGCTCGGCGCTGGAAGCTCCGGCTCTGAAGGCCGCACATCCGTCGTTGCAACTGGTGACACCAGGCATTCGCCCGGCAGGCAGCGCTCAGGATGATCAGCGGCGTATCCTGACCCCAAGGCAAGCCCTGGATGCTGGTTCGGACTATCTGGTCATCGGCCGTCCTATCAGCAAGGCGGCAGACCCTGCGAAAGCATTGGCTTCGGTAGTGGCCGAAATCCTGGCTTGAGTTCGCTGTCGCGCGGTTACGTGACGGGTTTGTTCGATTGTCATCATGCTCTGCGATTTTTAAACTGGGTTGCAGGGTGAACTGGAAAAATCACTATCGGAACGAGGGCGATTGATGGCAATTGATATACCGATCGAGGGCAGGGTTCAACGTTGTGCCAGCTGGATCAATGGCTATCTCCTGCCAGTAGGGTGGATGGTGATCCTGACTGGCATGTTCTGGGCCTGGGATCGCACGCTGTACCACAAGCTCTACTATTTTTTCGTGGCTGCACCTACGTTGATCGTGCTGCTTATGCAGCCGCGCCAGCTCAAGGCCCTGGTTGCAAATCCGTTGTTCATCGCCTTCCTGGTCTTTAGCGGATACACCCTTGCTTCAATCGCCTGGTCGGACACCGGCAACTCGGTGGGCAGCCTGGTCAAGCGCCCCTTGTATATTGCGATGTTGCTGTTTTCGGCCGGTATCATCGCGCTCAGGTCGCCTTCGCAGCTACTTCAGTGCACCTACCTCGCGGCCGTCTTCGCGGCGCTGGCGGCGGGTTTGTCACTCGCCTATTTCGTCTTCTCCGGGCAGGTCGAGGCGAGCGGTCGTCTGGACGGTTACGGTGCTCTGTACAACCCATTGCTTACCGCCCATGTGTTCGGGGCGTTCGCCTCTATCTGGTTGGCGCACTGGTTTTGGGCGCGTAACGCGTTGAGTCCGCTGCCGCTGGTTTGCCTGGCCCTGTTGGGGGCGGCGATCCTCGCTACCGGCTCACGGACTCCCTTGATCGGTCTGGCGGCGGCTTTGGGGTGGCTCATCCTTGTAGGCAACCGCAAGCGGGGTGTGATCGCCCTGGCCGTGGCGGCTGTGGTGCTGCTCGCGGTGGCTTGCCTGTATCCGGAGGCCATTACCCAGCGTGGTGTTTCCTATCGACCGGCAATCTGGATGGACTCACTTCGCCAGATTGCTGAGCATCCATGGTTAGGGCATGGCTATGACTCGCCCATGACCGTGATCATCCCAGGGATGGAAAAGCCCCTTGCCGACCCGCACAACATTGAGCTGGGGGTGTTATATGCAGGGGGAGTCGTGGGGTTGGGACTGTGGATGGTGCTCTACGCTCTGGCGATCTACTTCTGCTGGACTTACCGCAGGCATCCGGGGGTGACGCTTGCGGCAGCCTGGTTGGTTTTCGGCTTTGCCTCTGGCTTGACTGAAGGCAGTGCGTTCATGTCGCGCCCCAAGGAGCACTGGTTCCTGATCTGGCTGCCGATGGCCATGGTCTATGGCCTCTCACTGGTCTATTGGGCGCGCAAGCGGCCTGCTTAAGACCAGATCAATCGCCAGATACCGCGGAACGTTTTCCTGTTCCAGTACCTGACCGGGATTTGCGCAAGGATTTCCCGGGCCAGCCCTTTGTCACGATTGGCGTACTTGAGCACCATGGAGTTGCGGAACTTCATACAGACCTGCTCGTACTGAGGATGGCTCGCGAACACGGCATAAGTCTTCAGGACGTTGTCGACCATGAAGCGCCCGTTCTTGAAGGTGTTGGTGGGGTGGTCGCGATACTGCGCCAGTACCTCGCCGAGAACGTCGATGAAATAACCCGCATGGGCAATCGACAGTTCGATGTAGACGTCTTCGAGGCGGATCTTGTCGTGGAAGCCGCCGACTTTCTCCAGTGCCTCGCGCCGAAGCATCAGGGTGGCGGCCATCGGCCCGGGTTTGCGATCCAGGAACAGGTCGTCGAAGTCCAGGCGGCGAAACGGCAGGTTTCGGTTGCGCTGCTCGCGGGCACCCATGACCTGGCCATTCTGATCGATCGTTTCGATGTTGGCCGAGCAGATGCCGACTTCAGGCTTGCCTTGCATGTAGGCCACCTGGGTGGCGATGCGGTGAGGCACCATGATGTCATCGGAGCCGAAAGGTACGATCAGGTTGCCCCGGGCGCGTGCAATCGCTTCGTTGAGGGTGCGTGCCAGGCCTTGGTTGGCCTGTAGCTTCAAGTCGAAGCCATGCTTTGCCTGCAGTTCACCGAGCAGGGCTGGGCTTTCATCTTTCGAGCCGTCATCGATGACCAGCAGTTCGATGTTCTGGTAGGTCTGGTTGATGACGCTGAGGATGCTCTCCTCGATATAGCGTGCGTGGTTGTAGGACGCGATGATCACTGTCACCAACGGTGTGTCAGGAGCATCGTGACATTGGGCGTGCATAGTAGAGCCTCTGAAAATGCTTCTTTCTAGGACGGTGCTCGACGCACGGGGCGAGCGCGAACTTCAATGGGCCTGGCTGCAGCATGGGCGTGGCTCATGCGTAATGACCGTCCTGGTCAAGCCGTAAGGTGAGTCTAATCGACTTCAGGAATGGGGCAATGGCAAAGGGCTCTCATGCGTGTGCATGAAAGCCCGTTGTGCAGCAAACCCTCGCCGTCAGGCAATTGTCAGTGCCGGGAACGACTTCACCAGATCATCCAGCGCCTTGATCTGCGCCAGGAACGGCTCCAGCTTGTCCAGCGGCAGCGCGCTTGGCCCATCGCACTTGGCCTGGTCCGGATTCGGGTGCGCCTCCAGGAACAGCCCTGCCAGGCCAACGCCCATGCCGGCGCGCGCCAGGTCGACCACCTGCTCGCGACGGCCACCCGAGGCAGCGCCGGACGGGTCGCGGTTCTGCAGGGCGTGGGTCACGTCGAAGATGATCGGCAGGTTGTCACAGGTACGCTTCATCACGCCGAAGCCCAGCATGTCCACGACCAGGTTGTCATAGCCCATGCAGGTCCCGCGATCACACAGGATCAGCTGGTCGTTGCCGGCTTCCTTGAACTTCTGCACGATGTTCTGCATCTGCGAAGGGCTGAGGAACTGCGGCTTCTTGATGTTGACCGGTTTGCCGGTCTTGGCCAGGGCTACGACCAGGTCGGTCTGGCGGGCCAGGAAGGCGGGCAGCTGCAGCACATCGACCACCTCGGCCACCGGTGCGCACTGGTGGATTTCATGCACGTCGGTGATGATCGGTACGCCGAACTCGGCTTTCACCTTCTCGAAGATGCGCAGGCCTTCTTCCAGGCCCGGGCCGCGGTAGGAGTGGATCGAGGAGCGGTTGGCCTTGTCGAAGCTGGCCTTGAACACGTAGGGGATGCCCAGTTTCTCGGTGACGCGGACGTACTCGGCGCACGCGGTCAGGGCCAGGTCCTCGGACTCGAGGACGTTGATACCGCCGAACAGGACGAACGGGGCGGTATTGGAGCATTCGATAGTCTGGGTGATCTTGATCATTTTCTACTCTGTGAAGTCATGGGGTAGCCATGACGCTCTAGCGGCGGCTGTCGGGCAGGCCGCTGGTGAAGATGTCGCGGCGCTCCAGGCGCCCGATGTCTTCGTGCTTGGCGAGCGCATACACCCGATTGAAGGCGGCGCGTTGCACTTGCGGGAAGTACTTGGCGAGCGCGCATTCTACCGCTGCATCATAGTCCGCTTCGGTGATGTAGCGGTAGATTTCTCGGTAGTAGAAAAATCCGAACTGGAAACCCAGGGTTTCGCTGAGGTAGTCGGTGGGCCCGGAAAAGCTGTTTTCCAGGTCGATGGCTTGCGCTTCACCCTGCTCAGGAAGCATGACGTTCGCCGCCCACAGGTCCATGTGGGTGATGCCCTGGGCGTGCAGGGCATGCAGCAGCTCGAAGGTGGCCTGCATGACCTGGTGCACGGTCTCCGGCGCTTCGCGGACCTTGGTCATGCCGTCCACATGCCCGGTCAGCAGTTCGGTGATGAGAAAGAAGTCCTGCATCAGGCCGAGCTTCGAGCGGCTGTAGCCGAAGCCCTTCAGCTCCGGCACTCGCGCCCCGCGGCGAGCGGCTTCGCGGGTGTTGATCAGCTCTTCCAGGGACCAGTCGTACATCCCGTTGCGTTTCGGGGTACCACGCTGAATGCGCCATTTCTTTTTCAGCGAGTCGAGCTTTTCACGCTTGGTGAACAGCTTGCTGGCGGTGCAGTCGAGGGGGGCGCTGACGCGTTTGGCCGAGGGGGACCGCTCGATCAGTTGCTCCAGGGCCTGCCGGGTATGGTCGGGGATGGGGGACTGGAAGTGCAGGGTGGTGTCACGATACCGAAGGGTGTGAGGGTATTCGTCTTTCCAGATTTGTGAGTCGCCTACCACACAACGTCCTTGTAGTATCAAAGAGCCATAATTAATGGATCCAATAATACATTTTTTTCACATTTTTCCTACAAAACATTCATAAGTCTGTAGCTTCGGTGTGTTAGGTGAAGCCGGAGACGCCACGGCGTCCCCGGCTCAATGCTCAGACTTTCAGCACCAGCTTGCCGAAGTTCTCCCCGCTGAACAGCTTGAGCAGTGTCTCCGGGAACGTCTCCAGCCCGTCCACCACATCCTCCTTGCTCTTGACCTTGCCAGTGGCCAGCCACCCGGCGATTTCCTGCGCCGCCTTGCCATAGTCCTTGGCATGGTCCATCACCACGAAGCCTTCCATTCGTGCGCGGTTGACCAGCAGCGCCAGGTAGTTGGCCGGGCCTTTCACCGCTTCCTTGTTGTTGTACTGGCTGATCGCGCCGCAGATGACGATGCGTGCCTTGAAGTTGATGCGGGTGAGCACGGCGTCGAGGATCTCGCCGCCGACGTTGTCGAAATACACGTCGACGCCCTTCGGGCATTCGCGCTTGAGCCCGGCGAGCACGTCCTCGGCTTTGTAGTCGATCACCCCGTCGAAGCCCAGTTCGTCCTTGAGGTACTGGCATTTTTCCGCACCGCCGGCGATGCCGACCACGTGGCAGCCCTTGAGCTTGGCGATCTGCCCGACGATGCTGCCGACCGCGCCCGCCGCGCCGGAGATGACCACGGTTTCTCCAGCCTTGGGCTGGCCAACGTCGAGGAGGGCGAAGTAGGCGGTCATGCCGGTCATGCCCAGGGCTGATAGATAGCGGGGCAGGGGGGCGAGGCGCGGGTCGATCTTGTGCAGGCCCTGGGGCTCGCCGGTGAAGTAGTCCTGCACCCCGAGTGCGCCGCTGACATGGTCACCGGGCTTGTAGTCCGGGTGATTGGAGGCAACCACCTCGCCCACGCCGAGGGCGCGCATCACCTGGCCGAGGGCCACTGGCGGGATGTAGGACTTGCCTTCGTTCATCCAGCCACGCATGGCCGGGTCCAGCGACAGGTACAGGTTGCGCACCTGGATCTGGCCGTCGGCAGGGGATTGGGCAGGGACGGTCTCGAAGGTGAAATCATCGCGGCGCACGGCGCCTACCGGGCGTTTGGCGAGCAGGAAGCGGCGGTTGGTCTGGGTCATGGCGGGGTCCTTGAGGGCGTGATCGGTCAATTTAACCCGCTGATGCAGGCGGGTCCGCAAAATCACTGGTAAGCATGGTAGCCCAACCGCTGGTGTGATGATGCTGCCCATCGATGCAAGGGGCTGACTAGACTCTGGCGAAACATGCACGCCTCTTGTAGGAGCGGCCTTGCGTCGCGAAAGGGTCGCGCAGCGGCCCCGGCGATTTTGTATCGCTCGACGATCCCGGGGCTGCTGCGCAGCCCGTTCGCGACACAAGGCCGCTCCTACACGGGCGGTGCCAGACGCTAGTGACCTTCAGGAGCAGACGATGAGCATGACCTTTTCCGGCCAGGTAGCCCTGGTCACCGGCGGTGCGGCGGGCATTGGCCGGGCGACGGCCTTGGCATTTGCCCGCGAGGGCTTGAAGGTAGTGGTGGCCGACCTCGACCCGGTGGGCGGCGAAGCGACCGTGGCGCTGATCCGCGAGGCGGGTGGCAAGGCGCTGTTCGTAGCCTGTGACGTGACCCGCGACGCCGAGGTGCGCCAGCTGCATGAGCAGGTCATCGAAGCCTACGGTCGCCTTGACTATGCCTACAACAACGCCGGTATCGAGATCGAGCAGGGCCGCCTGGCCGAGGGCAGCGAGGCTGAGTTCGACGCCATCATGGGTGTCAACGTCAAGGGCGTGTGGTTGTGCATGAAGTACCAGCTGCCCCTGCTGCTGGCCCAGGGCGGCGGTGCGATCGTCAACACGGCCTCGGTGGCCGGCCTGGGCGCGGCGCCGAAGATGAGCATCTACAGTGCCTCCAAGCATGCGGTGATCGGCCTGACCAAGTCGGCGGCCATCGAGTATGCCAAGAAGGGCATTCGGGTGAACGCGGTGTGCCCGGCGGTGATCGACACCGACATGTTCCGCCGGGCCTACCAGGCCGACCCGCGCAAGGCCGAATTCGCTGCGGCGATGCACCCGGTGGGGCGAATCGGCAAGGTCGAGGAGATCGCCAGTGCGGTGCTGTACCTGTGCAGTGACGGCGCGGCGTTCACTACCGGGCACAGCCTGACGGTGGATGGCGGCGCGACAGCCATCTGAGCTGCGCTGTAATGCAGGCGCCGGTGACGGCTAGGCAGTTGTAACCTGTGTATAATCCCGCCCCGCCAAATCGACCAGGCGCAGGCGATGATTTTCGCCGCTGCCACCTCCCTGTTCAGCGATAAGTGTAGCGACCACGCGTGACTGTCTACTTCCTCGGCTGGAAAGCCCGATACGAACAAATCATGATCGATCACCTGGCGCAGTCGCATGCTGTCCAGGTGTTCGCACTGCCATCCTACGCCCGCAGGGTTGTGCGCCTGGCACGGGCCCTGGGTGGGGCGGGGCTGTTGCTCAAGTGGCTCGGCAGGCGCGTCAGCGCTGTCAATGGTGCGACTTCAAGCGATGTGCTGGTGTGCAATGAGGGCCAGCTCAAGCGCGGGCGTCACGTGCACCTGGTGGCGGGCTTTCCCGGCAAGCGGGTGATGCTGGTCCGTGACCTTGTCGAGGCAGGGTTCATCGAGCGTATGCGACCGTTGTTCGATCATATCTACAGCTACGACCCGGTACAGTGCGAGCGCCTGGGCATGACGCACCTGGAGCAGTTTTTCCCGTTCGACCTCGACGACGCGAGGCAGTCGACAGCCAAGGGCGGTGACAACTCACAGCGTCCGCTGTGCTTCTTCCTGGGGCGTGACAAGGGGCGGGCAAACCGCTTGCAGGCCTTGGCGCAGGAACTCGACGCGCTGGATTGCGAGCTCGACTTCCTGATCGTCAAGGACGATACCACCCAGGCAGCGAGCTGTTACCACATCGATGCCGGGCTGTCCTATGAGGCCAACCTGGCCAGGTCGATGGCCTCCGACGTGCTGGTGGAAATCAACCAGCCCGGCCAGGCCGGGCTGACGTTGCGGCCCCTGGAAGCCGCGTTCTTCGACAAGAAGCTGATCACCGACAACCCGCGGGTCCGGGACACGGCGTTCTTTCATCCCGAGCGTGTCTACGTGCTGGGTGACGAGTCGCGCTCTCTGCAGGCATTTCTCGCCAGCAAGGCGCCGTCGGTATCCCCGGATGCCTTGCACAAACATACCCCGGCGGGGTTGATGGCGCGGTTGCTGGAGGATGTGGGTTCGTCCTGAACCCGGGGTGTGTCCCCATATGTGCGGCGCGACGATCTGGCCTGCCGGATCAGCGCCATCCCAACCCCCACACATCCAAGCCCCAACCCCACCCCAAACACCGCCAACGCCACTCCCGCTCCCAATCGATCACTCATCACGCCAGTAAAAATCACCGGCAAACTGAACCCCAGGTAAGCCAGCAGGAAGAACCCGGCACTGGCCCGGGTCTTCTCGTTGCCGGCGCGTTCGTTCACCGCCGCCAGGCCACCCAGGTAGATGAACCCGTAACACGCACTGCTGGCCGTCACGGCCCCGGCCAGCACCGCCAGCAACTGCCCGGCGTGCGCCCCCCAGGCCAGCAGTGCATAGCTGCACGGCAGGATCAGCAACCCCAGCAGCGTCGCCCGGGCACTGCTCATGCGCCGCGCCAGCGGCTGGAACAGCAACCCGCAACTGATCACGCAGAACGTGGAAAACCCCGACCAGTCACTCAGCCCGTGCTGGCGCAGAATCCCCGGCAGCAAGGCGATCACCAGCCCCACGCAGGCCCAGGCCAGCAGTATGGCCAAGCCGTATACCACGCTTCCGGGCCGGTAGCAGGGCAGCCGCAGCATGGCGCTGCGCTGCGCCGGGCGTGGGTCGGGCAGGCGCCACACCAGCATCACGGCCAGCGCGGCGAGCAGCAGTTGCAGGTGGAAGCTGCCTGGCGTCAGGCTCGGCCCGCGCAGCAGGAACAGGCTGGTCAGCGCAGCGCCCAGGCCAAAGCCCAGCGAGGTGCTGGCGGTGACCCAGTTGGCGGCGCGGGCGCTGTTGCTCGGCCCCATCAGCTCGCCCATGTAGGCGGTCGCGGTGGCCGAGGCCAGGCCGGTGCCCAGGCCCAGCAACAGGCGCGCCAGGCCCAGGGTCTGCAGGCTGGGGGCGAGCAGCATGAGCAGGGTGGCGAGCATCGACACCAGCAGCGCGGCGATGATCAGCGGGCGTCGGCCGACGCGGTCGGCCAGGCCGCCCAAGGCCAGGAGCACTGGCAGGACGCCCAGTACATAGCCGGAGAAGGCCACGGCGGTGGCGGCAGCGCCCTGGCCGGAGAGGTCGGCGTAGGTGATGTAGAGCGGGGCCTGCAGGTTCACCGCCAGGGTGATCAGGCACAGGGCGAAGGCCAATAGGGCTGGGGCGTGGCGCGGGGGCATGGTTTCCAATCCTGGTTTCTGGGTTGTCAGTGCCGGCCCTTTCGCGGGCAAGCCCGCTCCCACAGGTCCTGCGCTGTACCTGTAGGAGCGGATTTACCCGCGAAGAGGCCGGCACAGGAAACATTGCCCTGAGCCCAACCAGCCAACAAGGCACACCCACTGACGATTTGTGCTTAACTGTTCGCTCAAAATCAGCAAACACTCCAGGCCATGCCTTTCCCCCTCGACCGCCAAAGCCCCACCCCCCTGGTCCAGCAGCTCACCGACCACCTGCAGGCCTGGATCGAACACCAGCGCCTGCGCCCCGGCGCCCGTCTGCCATCGATCCGCACCCTGGCCCGCGAGCAGTCGGTCAGCGCCTCCTGCGTGATCGAGGCCTACGACCGCCTGGTCGCCGGCGGCTGGCTGGAAGCCCGCCACGGCACGGGTTTCTTCGTCGCTGAATGCAAGCCAGCCAGCGTGCACGATGACCCGCCAGCATGGGGCGAGGCCGTCGACGGCAGCTGGCGGCAGTTCCGTGAAGGCCATGACGACCTGCTCAAGCTCGGCTGCGGCTGGCTGCCCAACAGCTGGCGCGCCGACGCCGAGCTGGCCCAGGCCATCCGCCAGGTCAGCCGCGGCAACCCGCAGGACCTGTTCGACTACTGCCCACCCCTGGGCCTGGCCAGCCTGCGCCAGCAGTTGCACAAGCGCCTCGCGGCGGTGGGCATTGCCGCCTCCCCCGAACGTATTCTCACCACCCAGGGCGCCAGCCACGGCCTCGACCTGCTGGTGCGAACGTTGCTGCAACCTGGCGACACGGTGCTGGTGGAGAACCCCGGCTACTACAACCTCTACAACCTGCTGCGCCAGCACCAGGTGAACATGCTGCCGGTGCCACGCACGGCGGATGGCCCGGACCTCGCCGAGCTCGAACGGCTGCTCGGCGAGCACCGGCCACGCTGCTTCTTCACCAACAGCCTGTACCAGAACCCGACCGGCACCAGCCTCACGCCCAAGGTTGCCTACCGCTTGCTGGAGCTGGCCCGCGAACATGACCTGCGGATCATCGAGGACGACATCTACGCCGACTTCCAGGAAGGCCCGGCCACGCGCCTGGCGACCCTCGACAGCGAACAGCGGGTGATCTACCTGGCCAGCTTCTCCAAGACCCTCAGCAGCTCGCTGCGGGTCGCTTACCTGGTCGCCGACCCGGCGCTGCTGGCGCGCCTGGCCGAATTGAAGATGGTCAGCGGCATCGGCACTTCGCGGTTCGCCGAACAGGTGGTGGGGCATATGCTCGCCAACGGCAGCTACCGCAAGAGCGTGCAACGCCTGCGGGTGCGCCTGGGGCAACACAGGGCCAAGCTGCTCGGGCAACTGGAACGCTACGGTTGGGAGGTGTTCTGCGAGCCGCACGGTGGCATGTTCGTCTGGGCGCGGGTGCCGGGGCGCGACGTTGCAAGCCTGGAGCAGTTGGCGCTGCACGACAGCGTATTGCTGACTCCAGGCAGTGCCTTCGACTATCAAGGCGCGAGC
The DNA here is from genome assembly GCF_044749485.1 of Pseudomonas sp. NPDC089401. Lineage (NCBI taxonomy): Bacteria > Pseudomonadati > Pseudomonadota > Gammaproteobacteria > Pseudomonadales > Pseudomonadaceae > Pseudomonas > Pseudomonas sp. NPDC089401. The sequence goes on from NZ_JBIVIA010000001.1 coordinate 233,424, forward strand.
AGCGAATGGCTGCGCATCAATGTCGCCTACGGGCAGGACTCTCGCGCCCAGGCCTTTCTCCAGCAGGCGGGCTTGCCCCGCGAGTCGGTCGGCACGGGCAGCCTATGATCTCAGCCCTTGCGCGGGCTGAGGATCAGCAGGGTCAACACGCCGGCGACAATCCCCCAGAACGCCGAGCCGACCGAAAACAGCGTGAACCCCGAAGCCGTCACCATGAAGGTGATGAGCGCCGCCTCGCGCTCGCGCACTTCGCCCATGGCCACGGTCAGCCCGTTCATGATCGAGCCAAACAGCGCCAACGCCGCGATCGACAGCACCAGCTCCTTGGGCAATGCCGCGAACAGCGCCGCCAAGGTGGCGCCGAACGTTCCGGCAATACCGTAGAAAATCCCGCACCAGACGGCCGCGGTATAGCGCTTCTTCGGGTCTTCATGGGCATGCGGCCCGGTGCAGATCGCCGCGCTGATCGCCGCCAGGTTGACCCCGTGGGAGCCGAACGGTGCCAGCAGCAACGAGGCGAAGCCGGTCGCCGAAATCAGCGGTGAGGCCGCGACCTGGTAGCCGTCGGCGCGCAGTACGGCCACGCCGGGCATGTTCTGCGAGGTCATGGCCACCACGAACAGCGGGATGCCGATGCTGATGGTCGCGGCCAGCGAGAAGCTCGGCGTGGTCCACACCGGCGTCGCCACCTCCAGCTTGAAACCGCTGAAGTCCAGCAGGCCCAGCGCGCCCGACAGCAGCGTGCCCACCAGCAGCGCCGCCAGCACGCAGTAGCGTGGCGACAGGCGCTTGACCAGCAGGTAGCTGAAGAACATGCCGAGTACCAGCAATGTGCGGTGCTGGGCGGCGATGAAGATCTCGCTGCCGATCTTGAACAGGATGCCGGCCAGCAGGGCCGAGGCCAGCGATGCGGGAATGCGCTTGACCAGCCGTTCGAAGCTGCCGGTCAGGCCGCAGATCAGCACCAGCACGGCGCAGGTGATGTAGGCGCCGATCGCCTCCGCGTAGCTGACCCCGCCAAGGCTGGTGATCAGCAGCGCCGCACCAGGGGTCGACCAGGCCACGGTGATCGGCGTGCGGTAGCGCAGCGACAGGCCGATGCTGCACACCGCCATGCCAATCGACAAGGCCCAGATCCACGATGAAATCTGCGCGCTGGTCAGGCCGGCGGCCTGGCCGGCCTGGAACATCAGCACCAGCGAGCTGGTGTAGCCGGTCAGCATGGCGATGAAGCCGGCGACTACCGCCGACGGGGAGCTGTCTGCCAGGGGCCGCAGGCGTGCGGAGGTGGCATCGGTCATGGGTTGGGTCCTTGTCCATGTGTAAGCAGTTTTTTCAGACTAACGCGGCCGCTGTTGATCCTTGCCATACAGCAAGCATTGCTTTTGGCCGTACAGTCGCCAACTATTGGGCAAGTTTGTGTAACTGCACAGGAGGGGAGGGGCGATGTACAAGGTCTATGGTGATTACCAGTCGGGCAACTGCTACAAGGTCAAGCTGATGCTCAGCCTGCTGGGCCGACCCTGCCAATGGCAGCCGGTGGACATCCTCAAGGGCGAGACCGAAACGCCCGAGTTCCTGGCCATGAACCCGAACGGCAAGGTGCCGGTGCTCAAGCTCGAGGACGGCACCTGCCTGTGGGAGTCCAACGCGATTCTCAACTTCCTCGCCGATGGCAGCGAGTTCCTGCCCAGCGAGCCGCGCCTGCGCACCCAGGTGCTGCAGTGGCAGTTCTTCGAGCAGTACAGCCATGAGCCCTATATTGCCGTGGCGCGGTTCATCCAGTTCTACCTGGGGCTGCCGGACGAGCGCGTGGACGAGTACCGCAAGCTGCACAAGGGTGGTTACAAGGCGTTGAAGGTGATGGAGCGGCAGTTGCAGATGACCCCGTACCTGGTCGGGGAGCAATACTCCATCGCGGATGTGGCGCTGTATGCGTACACCCATGTTGCGCATCAGGGGGGCTTCGATCTGGCCGATTACCCGGCAGTGCGCGCCTGGCTGGCGCGGGTGGCCAGCCATCCTCGGCATGTGCCGATGGGCGAGTAGGGCAGGCCCGGCCTCTTCGCGGGTAAACCCGCTCCCACAGGGTTGTACAGTCCCCTGTGGGAGCGGGTTTACCCGCGAAGCAGGCGACGCTGATGTAACTGGCTTACGCGAACCGCTTGTCCAGATAGGCAATGATGTCTTTGGATTCGTACATCCAGGTCACCTTCCCGGCTTCCTCGATCCGCAGGCACGGCACCTTCACCCGGCCACCGCCTTCGAGCAGCGCCTGGCGATGCCCTTCGTCGTTCTTGGCATCACGCAGCGCCACCGGCACATTCAACCGGTGCAGGGTACGGCGGGTCTTCACGCAGAACGGGCAGGCGTGGAACTGGTACAGCGCAAGGCCCTTGGCCTCCTGCTCGACACGCGCCTGGGCCGCCGCGTCACGCTTGCGCTTGGCCGGGCGGCTGATCCAGTCGCCGAACACGATGAGCTGGCCGAGGCCGACCCGCAAGGCTTTGACGATCATGGGCTACTCCTGAAATGAAAAGCCGACCCCTGGGGGCCGGCTCGGGTCACACGCCGATCACTTGATCAGGCTGAGGAACTCGCTGCGGGTGGCGGCGTTCTCGCGGAACTCGCCCAGCATCACCGAGGTGAGCATGGTCGAATTCTGCTTCTCGACGCCGCGCATCATCATGCACATGTGCTTGGCTTCGACCACCACGGCCACGCCGGCGGCGCCGGTCACCTGCTGGATGGCCTCGGCGATCTGGCGGCTGAGGTTTTCCTGGATCTGCAGGCGGCGGGCGAACATGTCGACGATCCGCGCGACCTTGGACAGGCCCAGGACCTTGCCCTTTGGCAGGTAGGCCACGTGGGCCTTGCCGATGAACGGCAGCATGTGGTGTTCGCACATCGAATACAGCTCGATGTCCCGGACCAGCACCATCTCGCTATTGTCGGAGGTGAACAGTGCGCCGTTGGTGACTTCTTCCAGCGTCTGCTCGTAACCGCGGCAAAGGTACTTCATGGCCTTTGCAGCCCGCTTGGGCGTGTCGAGCAGGCCCTCACGGGAGACGTCCTCGCCAAGTTGGCTGAGGATCTCGGTGTAGTTCTGTTCCAGGGACATGTATCTACCTGTGGGTAAAAAATCGCAAAAAGGAAGGGTACGGCGGCGCGGCCCACGCTGCAAGCGCGGCGTTACTCGTCGCGGCCTTCCATCATGGTTCGCTTGAGCATCACGTACACCGCACCGGTGCCGCCGTGGCGGGCCTGGCACGAGGTGAAGCCGAGCACTTGCGGGTGCTGGCGCAGCCAGGTGTTGACGTGGCTCTTGATCATCGGGCGCTTGCCGTCCAGGCGCGCGGCCTTGCCGTGGGTGACCCGCACGCAGCGCACTTCCAGGCCGGTGGCTTCGGCGATGAAGGCCCACAGGGTCTCGCGGGCCTTCTCCACGCTCATGCCGTGCAGGTCGAGGCTGCCCTCGAAGGCGATCTGGCCGAGCTTGAGCTTGCGGATCTGGCTTTCCTGCACGCCGTCGCGGCGCCACATCAGCTCGTCCTCGGCACCGACGTCGATGACGAACTGGTCGGACAGGCCGTCGATCACCAGCGCCTGGTCACTGCGCACGGTCGCCGCCTGGCGCAGGCCGGCCAGTTGCTTGCGGTCGGTTTTCGGTTTGCCCACGTCGGCGCGATCGTGCTTGATCGGCTTGACGCCGCGCACTTCAGCGCTGAACAGGGAAAAATCGTCGTCTTGCATGGGGCCTCCACGTGGGCGGCGTAGTTTACGCGAGTGTGGCCCGGCGTACAGCCTTGTGTAGCTTGTGCCGGCCTCTTCGCGGGTAAACCCGCTCCCACAGGGAGGGTGCAAACCTCAAGGGTGGCACTGTACCTGTGGGAGCGGGTTTACCCGCGAAAGGGCCGGCAGCCCAAGCCACTAATCATGCTTTTTCATCAGGTGCGGCGAGAGGTTCAGCTCGCGCCCGCGGCGCAGGCGAATGCGGCTGCGTCGCCAGAAGCGCACACCGAAATACAGCAGCAACAGCCCGACCACGGCCAGGATACTGGCCAGCGGGCGATTGGCATTGAGTTCGGCCAGGGCCGCGTAGTTGCCGAGCAGCCCGGCGATGCCGGCCATGGCCAGCAACACCCCGAGCGTGGCGAGCAGGGCCGACAGGCCGGCGGCAATTCGGGCGCCCCAGTTGCGCGGTTGGCGCGGGCGCAGGCGTTTGGCGTCGAAACTGCCTTTGAGCTTCATTCCAGGTTCCTCTGTGGACATCCGGAATTCGACCTGTGCCCCGCCCGTCAGGTTCCGCCCGGCTGCCGGGCGGTCATTCGGACACCAGGCTCAGATGAGGCTGGCGGTCGGCGCCACACAGGCGAAGTTGTCGGCCATCACGGCCATTTCGCATTCGTGGATCTGCGCGGCGGGGATGACGCGGTCCTTGAGCGCCAGGTCGCGGGTCGCCGAGGCGTCTTCCACCAGGGTGCAACGGTAACCATAGTCCTTGGCCCGGCGCACCGTGGTGCTGACGCTGGAATGACTCATGAAACCGCAGACGATCAGGTCCAGGTGGCCAAGCGCCTGCAGGGTTTCGTGCAGCTTGGTGTTCTTGAAGGCGTTGGGCATGCGCTTTTCGATGACGATTTCACCCTCGAGCGGCTCGAGGCCGGGGATGAACTGGCCAGCCGGGCCTTGCGGGTCGAAGCGCCCGCCAACGGTACCGAGGTGGCGAACGTGGATGATCGGACGGCCCGCCTTGCGGGCGGCGTCGAGCAACCGGGCGATGTTGGCCACGGCCTCGTCCATGCCCGACAGTTGCAGGGGACCACTGAGGTACTCCTTCTGCGCATCGATGATGATCAGGCTGGCTTGGCTCAGCTTGGCCGGCGGGTAGTCGCGGCCAGTGAGGCGGAACATCGTGGTTGGAACGGACATCAAGGGCTCCTTGGAAGGGCTTTTGTATACCTATTCTCCCTTGCCTTGGCGCCAATGGGAATGGTTGACATCGCAAGCGGCGTGGTTACTGGCCTGTGGCCTGCTGTCGGGGCATCGCGGCAAACAAATGTGCGGGTGGGGCTGTTAGACTTTTGTACGGTCTGTAATGAGGAGTACCCCGTGATCACATCCCGTCTGCGCACGTTGCGCGACCACATCCGCTGGGCGGTGAGCCGCTTCCATGAGCACGAGCTGTTCTTCGGCCACGGCGCCGACAATGCCTGGGACGAAGCCCGCCTGCTGGTGCTGGGCGCCGTGCACCTGCCCTGGGAAATCGCCGACAGCTACCTGGACTGCCAGCTCGAGGACGACGAGCGGGTACGCCTGCAGCACCTGCTCAAGCGCCGTATCGAAGACCGTGTGCCGACTGCCTACCTGCTGGGCGAAGCCTGGTTCTGCGGCATGTCGTTCATCGTCGACGAACGCGTGCTGGTGCCCCGCTCACCGATTGGCGAGCTGATCGAGCGGCGCTTCGAACCCTGGCTTGCAGCCGAGCCTGCACGCATCCTCGACCTGTGCACCGGCTCCGGCTGCATCGGCATCGTCGCTGCCGAAGTATTCCCCGAGGCCGAGGTGGTACTGGCCGACCTGTCCTTCGACGCGCTTGAAGTGGCCAACCAGAACATCGAGCGGCATGGCCTCGACGAGCGCGTGTTCACCGTGCAGGGCGATGGTTTTGCCGGCCTGCCAGGGCAGCGTTTCGACCTGATCCTGTCCAACCCGCCCTATGTCGACGCCGAAGATTTCGGTGACATGCCGGCCGAGTATCACCATGAGCCGGAAATGGGCCTGGCGTGCGGCAACGATGGCCTGGACCTGGTGCGGCGGATGCTGGCCGAGGCGGGTGACCACCTGACCGAGAAGGGCCTGCTGATCGTCGAGGTGGGCAACAGCCAGGTGCACGTCGAGGCGCTGTACCCTGAAGTGGACTTCGCCTGGCTGGAGTTCGAGCGGGGTGGGCATGGGGTGTTCATGTTGACGGCTGAGCAGTGCCGCCAGCACCAGGAGCTGTTCAAGGCCCGGGTCTGACTTGAGGCCTTGGGGGCTGCGTTGCAGCCCATTCGCGGGTAAACCCGCTCCCACAGGGTTATGCATTCCCCTGTGGGAGCGGGTTTACCCGCGAAGCAGGCGACGCGGTCTCAGCGTGTGGCAATCCAGATCAGCAACCCCGCCTGAAACACCGCGAACGCGACCAGGCAGGTGATGGTAAAGCGCAACCCGCCATCCTCGCGCCGGTACTTGGCCACCCGCTCATCACGCTCGCGCAACTGCGCGTCCTTCTCCAGCAACTGCTGCTCGGCCTGCTGCAACATCCCCGCCGCATCGAGAATCCCCACCTGCTGCAGCTTCTCGGTGTTCCAGCCGCCCTTGAGCTGGCTCACCGCAGTGTCGGCCGTGCGCCCCTTGAGGTGCTGCGGGTCGGCATATTCGACTTCGATCCCGCTGGCAGCCAGGAAGCGATCGCGGCGCAGGCGGGTGTCTTCGTTCAGCGCGTCCTTGTTCGGCAGCGCCATGCCTTCGACCCGGTAGTTCGGCCATTTGCGTTGCAGCCACTGCACCGCCTGGCCCATCAGGAAACGGCCAAGGCCACGGTTGAGCGGCTCCAGCTGCACACCGCTGTCACTGCCGATGCTGACGCTGCGCGCATCATGGTCGACCCGCACATCCAGCTGGTTCTGCTCCTTGCGCACCTTCTGCCCCGGCAGGCGGATCTCCATGCGCAGCAGGCTGTGGGCCTTGTCATGGCGCTCGGCATAGGCGAACTCGACGAAGCGCAGCGGCCGCGCGCCGCTGTTGCGGTCGGTGGGCAGTGGTGCCAGGCGCAGCAGCTGGAAGTGTTCGACGGCAAGGTCGGCCCAGGGCAGGGCGGCGGGTTCCGGGGCTTGCGGCTCTTCGGCCGGCTCTACGGCAGCGGGGGCATCGGTCATCAAGGCGTGTCCTCAGATACGGGCAAACGGTGATCGCGCGCAAAATCGCTGCAATCACCGCCAATACCGCGTTATCGGCAGGCTTTGCCGATGTTTGAGGGTCAGGCCGAAGGCAACTGGTGAATGAACGTGACGACGCGCTCGCCCAGCTCCCGAGCCAGGGGCAGCTCGGGGTTGAGGTAGCTGTCACGCTGGTCGCGCATGTCCCTCGGGCTGATGCGCAGCATGTGGTTCATGCCATCGATCAGCACCAACTGGGCATCCGGCTTGGCCGCCTTGAGCCGCTCGGCGTCGGCCACGTCGACTTGCACGTCATTGCGACCCTGGATGATCAGTGCCGGCATCGGCAGGTGGGCGAACGCCTTGGCCGGATCTTGCTGGAACAGCGAAATCAGGTAGGGCTGCACGCTGGGGCGGAACACCTGGCGCAACGGCGCCGGCACGTCGAGGCTGGTCTGCCCGGCCTGCAGGCGGTCGAGCAGGGCGCTGCTGCGGGCCAGCTGCGCCGGCGGCAGGCGCTGGGCCAGTTGCTCGCGCAGCACGTCGGCCAGCGGCCGGCCACTGCCGGCCAAGGTGATCACCGCGCTGGCGCCGGCACGCTCGGCGGCGAGGCTGGCGATCAGCGCACCTTCGCTGTGGCCGACCAGGATCAGCGGGCCGAAGCGCGGGTCGGCCTTGAGCCTGTGGCTCCAGGCCACCACGTCGTCGACGTAGCGCTGCACGCTGAGGTCGCGTTCATCCGGCGTGGCCGGCTGGCTGGAGGCCACGCCGCGCTTGTCGTAGCGCACGCTGGCGATGTGCTCGTTGGCCAGCAGCAGGGCCAGGCGCTTGAGGTTGTCGATGCGCCCGGACGCCGGGTTGTTGCCGTCGCGGTCGGTGGGGCCGGAGCCGGCGATGATCAGCACCACCGGCGGTGGCGTCGCCTGTTGTGGCAAAAGCAGGCTGCCATGCAACACGCCCTGGCCGGTGTCGAGGTCGATGGGGCGTTGCAGCACGGTGGGGGCGGCGGCCTGGGCCAGGCCGGTGCACAGCAGGAAAAGCAAGGCGACGAGGCGCGACATCATGCGTTACTACAGTGATGAGATGACGGTTTGACCCAACGTTTACGGGAAGGTTCGGCCTCTTCGCGGGTAAACCCGCTCCCACAGGGGGCGCGCAATGTTCGGGATTGCGCGGCCCCTGTGGGAGCGGGTTTACCCGCGAAGAGGCCAGCACAGGCGGCCAATCCATCTGTATACTCCTCGCTTTCGTTCACTTCAGGCAGAACTCGCGGAGCGTCCATGTCCGGCAATACCTACGGCAAGCTGTTCACTGTCACCACCGCTGGCGAAAGCCATGGCCCGGCGTTGGTCGCCATTGTCGATGGCTGCCCGCCTGGCCTGGAAATCTCCCTCGCCGACCTGCAGCACGACCTCGACCGGCGCAAGCCCGGCACCAGCCGGCACACCACCCAGCGCCAGGAAGCCGACGAAGTGGAGATCCTCTCAGGCGTATTCGAAGGCCGCACCACCGGTTGCTCGATCGGCCTGCTGATCCGCAACACCGACCAGAAGTCCAAGGACTACTCGGCGATCAAGGACCTGTTCCGCCCGGCCCACGCCGACTACACCTACCACCACAAGTACGGCGTGCGCGACTACCGCGGCGGTGGCCGCAGCTCGGCGCGCGAAACGGCCATGCGCGTGGCCGCCGGCGCCATCGCCAAGAAGTACCTGGCTACCCAGGGCATCCAGGTGCGCGGTTACATGAGCCAGCTCGGCCCGATCGAGATCCCGTTCAAGAGCTGGGATTCGGTGGAGGACAACGCCTTCTTCAGCTCCGACCCGAGCAAGGTGCCGGAGCTCGAGGCGTACATGGACCAGCTGCGCCGTGACCAGGATTCGGTCGGCGCCAAGATCACCGTGGTTGCCGAAGGCGTGATGCCGGGCCTGGGCGAGCCGATCTTCGACCGCCTGGACGCCGAACTGGCCCACGCGCTGATGAGCATCAACGCGGTCAAGGGCGTGGAAATCGGCGCCGGTTTCGCCAGCGTTGCCCAGCGTGGCACCGAGCATCGTGACGAACTGACGCCGCAAGGTTTCCTCAGCAACAACGCCGGCGGCATCCTCGGCGGCATCAGCTCGGGCCAGCCGATCGTCGCCCACCTGGCGCTGAAGCCGACCTCGAGCATTACCGTGCCGGGCCGTTCGATCGATGTCGACGGCAACCCGGTGGACGTCGTCACCAAGGGCCGTCACGACCCGTGCGTGGGCATCCGCGCCACGCCGATCGCCGAGGCGATGATGGCCATCGTGCTGATGGACCACCTGCTGCGCCACCGTGCGCAGAATGCCGATGTGAAGGTGAACACCCCGGTGCTGGGTCAGCTCTGATCATCCTGCAACGGCCCTTTCGCGGGTAAACCCGCTCCCACAGGTTTTGCACTGGCCTGAGGGCAGCGGGGGCTCTGTGGGAGCGGGTTTACCCGCGAAGAGGCCGGCACAGGCAAGCCACAAGGCCTATCCCATGCCCCCGATCCCCTACTGGCGCCTGTCCAGCTTCTACCTCTTCTACTTCGCCCTGCTGGGCTCCACCGCCCCGTTCCTGGCCCTGTACCTCGACCACCTGGGCTTCCCCCCGGCGCGTATCGGCGAGCTGGTGGCCATCCCCATGCTGATGCGCTGCATCGCCCCCAACCTGTGGGGCTGGCTTGGTGACCGCAGCGGCCAACGCCTGCTGATCGTGCGCCTCGGCGCCTTGTCGACCCTGGCCACGTTCTCGCTGATCTTCTTCGGCAAGAGCTATGCCTGGCTGGCCCTGGTGATGGCCTTGCACGCGTTCTTCTGGCACGCCGTGCTGCCGCAGTTCGAGGTCATCACCCTGGCCCACCTGCACGGCCAGACCTCGCGCTACAGCCAGGTGCGCCTGTGGGGCTCGGTCGGCTTCATCCTCACCGTGGTCGGCCTGGGCCGGTTGTTCGAATGGTTGAGCCTGGACATCTACCCGGTAGCCCTGGTGACCATCATGGCCGGCATCGTCGTCGCCAGCCTGTGGGTGCCCAACGCTCAGCCGGTGGAGCAGGGCGAGCGTCGCGAGGCGGGCGGCTTCCTGCGCCAGCTGGCCGCGCCCGGGGTAATCGCCTTCTACCTCTGCGTGGCGCTGATGCAGCTCAGCCACGGCCCGTACTACACCTTTCTCACCCTGCACCTGGAGCACCTGGGCTACAGCCGCGCCGGCATCGGCCTGTTGTGGGCGCTGGGGGTGGTGGCCGAAGTGCTGATGTTCATGGTCATGAGCCGGGTGTTCGCCCGTTTCAGCGTGCAGCGGGTGCTGCTGGTCAGCTTCCTGCTGGCATCGCTGCGCTGGCTGCTGCTGGGCAACCTGGCGGATGAGCCGGCCGTGCTGATCTTCGCCCAGTTGCTCCACGCCGCCACCTTCGGCTGCTTCCACGCCGCCTCCATCGCCTTCGTCCAGGCCAGCTTCGGCGCCCGCCAGCAGGGCCAGGGGCAGGCGTTGTACGCGGCGCTGTCGGGCATCGGCGGGGCGCTGGGCGCGCTGTATTCGGGCTACAGCTGGAAACTGCTGGGGCCGACCTTCACCTTTGGTATGGCCAGTGCCGCAGCGCTGGTCGCAGCCGTTATCATTGCCACTCGTTCGAAACCGACCAGGACCAGCAGCCGATGAGCATCCTCTGTGTTTTCCACCCGTCCAGCCCAGGCTTGCCGAACAAGGTGCTGACCCACCACGACGACATCGCCGCGACCCTGGCCGAGCAGGGCGTGCGCTTCGCTCACCAGGCGCATGAACTGCGTGTGCGCCCCGGCACTGCCCAGGACGAGGTGCTGAGCGCCTGCCGCGAATACCTCGATGCCATGATGACCGGCCATGGCAGCCGTGCCTACAGCCTGCTCAATCGCGACGGCGCCGATACGGCGCAGGTCGATGTACGTGACGAGCATGTGCATGACGCTGAAGAAGTCTTCGCCGTGGTCAGCGGCCGTGCCCAGGTTGGATTGCGCCTGGGGGAGTACGTGTATGCGGTGTTGTGCGAGAAGGGTGACCAGCTTGTGGTGCCGGCGGGGACGCGGCGTTGGGTGGAGCTGGGGGACAATCCGTTCTGCCTGGCCTTGCGCCTGTTTGGCAGTGAAGCTGTCGAGCCGAGGTTTACTGGGGATGAGACGGCGCGGGCGTTTCTCGGCATCGACGAACTGTAGTGTCTGACCGGGCATCATCGCGAGCAACGCTCGCTTCTACGGGGTATCCCGCCATCCCTATGGGCAATGCAATACCTGCGTAGGAGCGAGCCTTGCTCGCGATGAGGCCGGCCCAGACAAACTCAACGGTAAGTCGGCAGCGCAAACCGCTGCTGGCTCTGCAGCATCGAAATCACCGGCAGCTCGCTGGCCTGCTCGGCCAGGTCACGGCGAATGGCGCTGATTGCCCAGGACAGTTGCTCGGCGCTGTGCAACTGGCCATAGGTCAGTACCCGGCGGGTAACTTTGCCATCGGCGCCGCGCAGGGTCAGCAGGACACCGCCGTCGGGGCGGGGCTGGGTGGCGACCTGGTAGGCCGAGAACACCGAGACGAACTTTTCCTGGATAAGGTCCATATCAACTCCTGACTGTTGTGTTGGCAGACGTGAGTTGAATGTTGCAGTGACCGTGCCAGAACCGGGAATCTGGAAAAAGCCAGTAAATACAGGCTGTTGCGCAGCATTTGCCGAAGCGGCGTCGTGCAGTTTGCAGGGTCGTGCAGTTTGCACAGTGCATTTTGCACGGATCGACCGATGACTATCGGCCCCATAGATTCTGAACCTTTGCCCCCTCGGCCGTGCCTGACAAACACTTGGGTAATCTTTTCTGCCAGGAGGTTCCAGATGTCCGACCAACCCGTTGCCATGACCGATGACGAAACCGCCGCATTCGTCGAGCAAGTGTTCGAGCGCGCCCGCCAGGGCGATGCCGAAATGCTCGAGCGCCTGCTGTCCAGTGGCCTGCCGGCCGACCTGCGCAACCACAAGGGCGATACCCTGCTGATGCTGGCCAGCTACCACGGCCATCATCGCGCGGTGCAGGTATTGCTGGCCCATGGCGCTGACCCGCTGATCGCCAACGACAACGGCCAGTTGCCGATCGCCGGCGCGGCTTTCAAAGGCAACCTGGGGATGATCCGCCTGCTGCTGGAAAGCGGCGTGCCGGTGGACGCGGCGGCCGAGGACGGGCGTACCGCGCTGATGCTGGCGGCGATGTTCAACCGCAGCGAGATCCTCGACTTCCTGCTGGCCCAGGGCGCCGACCCTGCCCGCCAGGACGCCCGTGGCGCCACTGCGCTGATGGCGGCGCAGACCATGGGGGCGGTGCAGGCCGCCGCGCGCCTGCAAGCGCTGGCCGGCTAACCCCCAGGGGGCGTTTGCGGCTATCCTTGGCGACTTTTCACCCGCCGCAGGCCCCCTTCATGAAAAACCAGTTGCTCGAATTCATCAGCCTCATCGGCGCCGGCTGCATGCGCGACGAGGACATCGAGCGCATCGCCGACGAGGCCGCCCAGGCCTACGCCGACCCGGCCGCGTTCCTCGCCGCCAACCCCGACATCAACTACGACGACAGCTTCCCGATCCCGCTGGGCGAATGGGTGGTGCTCGGCAGCCTGCCGGACACCGTGCTGTTCCAGGCCGACAGCTACCAGGAGCTGTTCCAGCACATCAGCGATTCGTTCGACCAGAGCGTGCCGTTCACCCTCAAGCCCAAGCAGCTGGCGCGCACCGAGCCGCTGACCGCGCTCAATCGCATCCAGGTGCAGATGGGCGCGTTGAACAAGGAAGCGGGTGGCTATGTGCTGCTGAACTTCAGCCAGTTGCTCGATGACGAGCTGCAGATGGTGATGGTGGGGCAGCAGGACCTGGCGCGGGTGCTGGAACTGGGTGCCGAGGTCGGCATCAAGCTGGAGCCTGCCCTGGAAGCATTGAAGGTCGCGGTTCACATCTGAATCTTCGTTTGCCTCTTCGCGGGTAAACCCGCTCCCACAGGTCTATCACTGGCCTTGAATGGGGTGGTGTTCCTGTGGGAGCGGGTTTACCCGCGAAGAGGCCGGCACAGGTAAAGAAAAACTTCAGCCCAACGCGGTATCCAGAAACATCATCACCGCAAACCCACCCATCAACCCCAGGGTCGCCGATGTCTGGTGCCCGTTGCGGTGGGTCTCGGGAATCACCTCGTGGGACACCACGAAAATCATCGCCCCTGCCGCCAGCCCCATGCTGATCGGATAAGCCAGGGCAAATCCGGTGGAAATCCCCAGCCCGATCACCGCGCCCAAGGGTTCCATCAACCCCGAACCGATCGCCACCAGCGCCGCCTTCAGGTTCGACAAGCCGGTCGCCCGCAACGCAAGCGCCACGGCCAGCCCTTCCGGGATGTCCTGGATGGCGATGGCGCTGGTCAGCGGCAGGCCGATGTTCATGTCGCCATTGGCGAAGCTCACGCCGATGGCCATGCCCTCGGGCAGGTTGTGCAAGGTGATCGCCAGCACGAACAGCCACACCCGGTTGATGCGCTCCGCTTCCGGCCCGCAACGTCCGACGCTTTCATGTTCGTGGGGGGTGAAGCGGTCGAGCCCGAGCATCAGCAGCACGCCAAGCGCCATGCCGAGCACCACGGTGAAGGCCGCCGCCGGGCCGTTGCCGGTGATTTCCCGCGCCGCGTCCAGCCCCGGCAGAATCAGCGAGAACGAACTGGCCGCGAGCATCATGCCGGCGGCGAAGCCCAGCATCACATCCTGGCTGCGCGCGCTGACATCGCGCAGCACCACCGCCAGCACCGCGCCCAGCGCGGTGGCGGCAAAGCCGGAGAGGCCGCCGAGCAGTGCCAGGTGCAGGTTGTCGGCATGCTCGCCATTGATGGCATTCCAGAAACTGGCCGCCAGCAGCACGATCACTGCCAGCAGGCTGACGCCCAGGCCGGCGCTGAGCCAGGGAGTGTTGGCCACTTGCTGTCGCCAGGCGTTCAACAAGGAGGGCGGGGTGGCGCTTTGGCTTTGGGCTGGGGGCATGTGAACCTCGGATCCATGAATGTCTGCAGTCTATCCAGTGACCGGTGCGGCCTGCCAAGGATTCCCTTCTATGGGCGCGATAGCTGACTATGCTGTGCAGCACGCACCCTTCATGGAGAACGCCGCAATGGGTTCCACGTTCAACGGCCTGGTCGGCCTGATCATTCTCGCCCTGGACATCTGGGCGATCCTCAACGTGATCAAGAGCAGCAGCGAAGTCGGCATCAAGGTGCTGTGGATCCTGCTGATCGCGCTGTTGCCGGTGATCGGCCTGATCATCTGGGCGATTGCCGGGCCGCGGGGCAATGTGCGCCTCTAGCAGTGGCATTCAAGACAAAATCAGCAACAGCTCCGTGACAAAATTTTCACATTGGTTTAAACAGAATCCCCACCCGCACAATGCTGCGCTGGTCCCGCACCAGCGCCATCTCCGCAAACCCGCCATCCTAGGACTTCCCCATTCATGGCTAACACGGATGCCTTGAAGCAACAGGGCGCGCGAGCTTTCACGCCGACCTTGAAATCACACCTGGCCTTCATGCTGCTCAGCGCCCTGGTGATCATGCTGATGCTCAGCCTGGTACGCCTGGCACTGCTGGTCTACAACAGCGACATGATCGGCGACACCCCCTACTCGACCGTCGCCGAAGGCTTCCTCAACGGCCTGCGCTTCGACCTGCGCGTGGTGGTGTACCTGAGCATCCCGTTGATGCTGGCCACCTTGAGCCCCTGGCTGATGGCCCGGCGCGGCCTGTGGCGCTTCTGGCTGACGGTCACCTCGAGCGTGGTGATGTTCCTCGGCCTGATGGAGATGGACTTCTACCGTGAATTCCACCAGCGCCTCAACGGCCTGGTGTTCCAGTACATCAAGGAAGACCCCAAGACCGTGCTGAGCATGCTCTGGTACGGCTTCCCGGTGGTCCGCTACCTGCTGGCCTGGCTGTTCGGCACCTGGCTGCTGAGCCTGCTGTTCAAGGGCATCGACCGCGTGACCCGCAGTTCCGGCCAGCGCGTGGCGCCGTGGTACAACCGCCTGGCGGTGTTCATGGTGATCCTGCTGGTGGCCGTGGTCGCCGCCCGTGGCACCCTGCGCCAGGGCCCACCGATGCGCTGGGGTGATGCCTTCACCACCGATTCCAACTTCGTCAACCAGTTGGGCCTGAACGGCACCCTGACCCTGATCGACGCCGCCAAGAGCCGTTTCGGCGAAGACCGCGCCAACATCTGGAAGCCGGTGCTCAAGCAGGACCTGGCCACCGAGACCGTGCGCAAGCAGCTGCTGACCGCCAACGACACCCTGGTCGACGCCGACGAAGCTGCCGTGCGCCGCGACTTCGTGCCGCCGGCCGAGCGTACCCTGCCGATCAAGAACGTCGTGGTGATCCTCATGGAGAGCTTCGCCGGCCACTCGGTGGGTGCCCTGGGCAGCCCGAACAACATTACCCCGTACTTCGACAAGCTGGCCAAGGAAGGCGTGCTGTTCGACCGCTTCTTCTCCAACGGCACCCATACCCACCAGGGCATGTTCGCCACCATGGCCTGCTTCCCCAACCTGCCGGGCTTCGAATACCTGATGCAGACCCCGGAAGGCGGCCACAAGTTGTCCGGCCTGCCGGCGCTGCTCAGTGCCCGTGACTACGACGACGTCTACGTCTACAACGGCGACTTCGCCTGGGACAACCAGTCCGGGTTCTTCGGCAACCAGGGCATGACCACCTTCATCGGCCGCAACGACTTCGTCAACCCGGTGTTCTCCGACCCGACCTGGGGCGTGTCCGACCAGGACATGTTCGACCGCGGCAACGAGGAGCTGGCCAAGCACGACCAGAAGAAGCCGATCTACGCATTGCTGCAGACCCTGTCCAACCACACCCCGTATGCGTTGCCGGCCAACCTGCCGGTCGAGAAGGTCACCGGGCAAGGCCGCCTCGACGAGCACCTGACCGCCATGCGCTACTCCGACTGGGCGCTGGGCCAGTTCTTCGAGAAGGCGCGCAAGGAGCCTTACTTCAAGGACACCCTGTTCGTCATCGTCGGCGACCATGGCTTCGGCAACCACCAGCAGGTCACCGAGCTGGACCTGGGCCGTTTCAACGTGCCGCTGCTGCTGATCGCCCCGGGCATCCAGGAGAAGTTCGGCGCGGTCAACCACACCGTGGGCACCCAGGTCGACATCGTGCCGACCATCATGGGCCGCCTGGGTGGCGATACCCGCCACCAGTGCTGGGGTCGCGACCTGCTCAACCTGCCTGAAGGCGACCAGGGCGTGGGCATGATCAAGCCATCGGGCAGCGAGCAGATCGTTGGCCTGGTCAAGGGTGACCACCTGCTCATCGAGTCCAAGGACATGAGCCCGCGCATGTACCGGTACCAGCTGGGCAGCGAGTTCAAGGCCGAGCTGATCGACAGCCCGGAGCAGCCGCAGATGCTGCAGCAGCTCGAAGCCTTCATCCAGACCGCCACCAAGAGCCTGCTGGACAACACCGCCGGTGTAGTCCACGGCGTGCCGAAGAAGTAAGCCTCGCCAAGTCAGCAGACAGGGCCGCATTGCGGCCCTTTTTGCTGCCTGAACGAATGCCCGGGGCCAAGGTCTGCATCTACAGGCGTCACTTACCAAGGTGTTCTTTGATTGAGAGGGCTATTCAATGAAAGAGTGGGAAGTCATCTTTGCTGACCAGAAAGGCGAGCCAACCACATTGCGGCTGCATGGCGAGCAGTGCCCCAGCGAGGAAGAGGCGGCCCGCGCCATACGTTCGCATCTGTTCCCGGTCATGGACGAGCTGGACCTCAACGACTTCCAGGACCGCGCTCCATCCCCCACCGCCCGTTGGCTCAAGGAGCAGAATGGCGTGGTGATCACCAGCATCCACGAAGCCTCCTGACCCGGGCATTGGCCCAGCTATTGGCGTAGTGCTGTTGCAGGCACTACGCTACAGGGACGCGCCGGCCTTTTCTGCGGGCCTGCGCCGTTTCAATTCGCGTCTTGCATCAGCTCGAACTGCCGGCCCTGCCGGCGGGTGCGTAGTGCACGGAAAGTCTATCCATCGCTTTATTTGGGAGGACGATTCATGAGCAGCCTGAACGACGATATCAGCAGTAATGTCCTGCGCCAGATGAAAGCTGGCGGTTTCGACTTCACCCGTATCCACCCCATCGAGTTCTACGCCGTGTTCCCCGATGAAGCGGGCGCACGGCGTGCCGCCGGGCAGTTTCGTGGTGAGTCGTTGAATGCCCAGGTCCGAGAGATGGACGATGGCGCCTGGCACCTGGAGCTGAGCAAGGTCATGTATGCCACCTATGGCGGCATTGGTGACTTCGAGGAGGCCTTCGAGCAGGTGGTCTCGCCCTATGGTGGCGAAGTTGAAGGGTGGGGCGTCAAGCACGAGCGGCCGATCGCCTGAAAGGAATGCGTCGCCTTCTTCGCGGGTAAACCCGCTCCCACAGGGATATCACCGCCTTGAGGCTCTGTGATACCTCTGTGGGAGCTGGCTTCAGGATTTCCCACAGGGATATCACCGCCCTCAGACCTTGCGATGCCCCTGTGGGAGCGGGTTTACCCGCGAAGCAGCTTGCACGATCTCAAGGCCTGCGCCCGGCCATATGCTTCAGGTAAGCCAGCAAAGCATCCAGATCCTGCTCGCTCAGCACGTCTTTGCCGAACCCCGGCATCCGCGCCTGCGGCCAGTGCCGCAGGCTCTGCGGGTCGCGAATGTACATCCGCAGGTACTCAGGCCGGAAATACTCGGTGGGGTTGTGCGGCACATTGAGGTCCGGCCCGAACTGCGCATCCCCCGCACCATTGAGCCGATGGCACGCCAGGCAATTCTGCTGGA
This sequence comes from Pseudomonas sp. NPDC089401, assembly GCF_044749485.1. Classification (NCBI taxonomy): domain Bacteria; kingdom Pseudomonadati; phylum Pseudomonadota; class Gammaproteobacteria; order Pseudomonadales; family Pseudomonadaceae; genus Pseudomonas; species Pseudomonas sp. NPDC089401. The sequence continues at coordinate 251,203 of NZ_JBIVIA010000001.1, forward strand.
ACAGCGCAAAGCCCTGACGCACCGGGTCATTGGCCGCCAGCCTGGGGTCGGGGAGCAACGCCGGGAAGCGCTGTTCGACCGGCGCCAGGCGGCGGATGGTGGCGATCTGGAACGGCCACTGCTCGGGGCGGATGCCGCTCGCCTGTGGGTCGGTCCACACCAGATAGAACGGGCCGGCGCTGGGTTTGCCCTGCGCCAGCGCAGGCCACGGTTTGGCCGGGTCTTCAATCGCCAGCCAGGCGCGGGCGGGGCCCGCCTGCAACAGTGGCCCTGCTGGCATCTCGGCAGCAAAACCATCCAGCGCCACGGCTTGCAGATGGTCGTCAGCCTTCACACCTTCGAGCAGCGCAGCCACAGGTACCGCGCGATAACGCATCGGGCGTTTATAAGAGACGTCCTGCGGGATACTGATCTCGCGGGCTTGCGGGTGCTTCAGCAGTTCGCTGCTGTCCACTGGCCGCAGCGTGCCCCCCAGCTCCAGCTGCAATTGCGCCGCGGACAAGGGCAGGCTGAAAAGAACAATCACCAGGGCGAGGCAGTAGCGCATGGGTAATCTCCGACCATCAAGGTCGGCAGATTACCTGCGCACTATCGGAAAAGACCACCAATCAGCCGAACAATCGCGTCAGGTTCGGCAGAATCAACAGCAACGTGGTGGCGAACAGAATGAGCCCAGCTTGGCGAACTTTCGATTGTCTGAACATGGCGGACCGCCTTCTTGTTGTTATTCCTGAATACCCGTTGGCTTCCCTGTCGCGTCGCGGGTCGATCGCAGCGGCGGGCGAAGGTGCCCGTGCTGCTTGCCTCATGTATGTGGATATAAACCAACAACGGCAGGAGCGTTATCCACCGCTGAGAACCCTTTGTTCTAAATGCCTCTCGTCTGATTGCTATCGGCTATGAGGCCTTGAGCCATCCCACTGGCATGCGCTGGTTAGACGGCGGCGTATTCACCCGTGTCGCACCGACGAAATGTGACCGTTCGTCAGTGCGACCTACTTGCTTGTACGTGGCTTTCGCGTCAGTCTCTACAGCAGATTCCCACCCATGTCGTTCAGGACTATCCCTATGTCGTTACGCATCTGCATCCTTGAAACCGATGTCCTGCGACCGGAGTTGACCGCGCAGTACCAGGGCTACGGAAGGATGTTCGAGCAGCTCTTTTCGCGTCAGCCGATCGCCGCCGAGTTTCGCGTGTACAACGTCATGAACGGCGACTATCCGCCCGATGGCGAGCGTTACGATGCCTACCTGGTGACCGGCAGCAAGGCCGACTCGTTCGGCAGCGACCCGTGGATCCAGAAGCTCAAGGCGTACCTGCTCAAGCTTTACAAGCGTGGCGAGAAGCTGCTGGGCGTGTGCTTCGGTCACCAGTTGCTGGCGTTGACCCTGGGTGGCAAGGCCGAGCGCGCCGACCAGGGCTGGGGTGTGGGCGTGCACCGCTATTCGCTGGCGGCCCATGCGCCGTGGATGGACCCGGAAGTGTCCGAGCTGACCCTGCTGATCAGCCACCAGGACCAGGTCACCGCGCTGCCGGAAGGCGCCACGGTGATCGCTTCCAGCGATTTCTGCCCGAATGCGGCGTATCACATCCGCGACCAGGTACTGTGCTTCCAGGGCCACCCGGAGTTCGTCCACGACTACTCGCGGGCGCTGCTGGACGCGCGTCAGGAGTACCTGGGCGACGAGGTGTACCACAAGGCCATCGCCAGCCTGGCCAGCGAGCACCAGGGGGACCTGGTCGGGGAGTGGATGCTGCGCTTTATCCAGCAGCCTTCCAAGGCCAGCGACAGCGCTGCCTGATCCATTGCCGGGGCTGCTTCGCAGCCCTTTCGCGACACAAGGCCGCTCCTACAGGGGTACGCGATCTCCTGTAGGGGCGGCCTTGTGTCGCGAAAGGGGCGCAAAGCGCCCTCGGCATTCTAAAGCCAGCCCGATTTCTTGAAGCTGGCGTACAACCCCGCACACCCCAGCCCGATCACCCCCAGCACGGTGAAATAGCCGTAGTGCCAACTCAACTCCGGCATGTTCTGGAAGTTCATCCCGTAAACCCCGGCAATCGCCGTGGGGAACGCGAGGATCGCCGCCCACGCCGCGAACTTGCGCTGCACGATGCTTTGCCGTGACGACTCCAGCAGCATGCCGATCTCGATGGTCTGGCTGGCGATATCGCGAATCCCGGCCAGGTCTTCCATCTGCCGCGTCACGTGGATCTGCACGTCGCGGAAGTACGGCCGCATGTTCTTGTCGATGAACGGGAAGCTCAGACGCTGCAGTTCCTCGCTGACCTCCACCATCGGCGCCACGTAGCGGCGCAGGCGCAGGATGTCGCGGCGCAGGCTGTGCAGGCGCTGGATGTCCTCTTCCTTGAGGGTGGTGCTCAGCACGCTCTGCTCCAGTTCCTCGATCTCGCCGTGGATCGATTCGCTGACCGGCTGGTAATTTTCGGTGACGAAGTCGAGCAGCGCATACAGCACGAAGTCCTCGCCATGTTCGAGCAGCAGCGGGCGGGCTTCGCAGCGTTGGCGTACCAGGGCATAGGACTTGGAGTGGCCGTTGCGGCAGGTGATGATGTAGCCATTGCCGGCAAAGATGTGGGTTTCGATGAACTCCAGCTTGCCCTCGTGGCGCACTGGCGAGTAGGTGACGATGAACAGCGCGTCGCCGAAGGTTTCCAGCTTTGGCCGGCTGTGCTTCTCCAGCGCATCCTCGATCGCCAGCTCGTGCAGGTTGAACTGGCACTGCAGGTTGGCCAGTTCCTCGGCGTTGGGCTCTTCCAGGCCGATCCAGACGAAATGCCCGGGCTTGCGTGCCCACTCGCTGCCTTCGTCGATGCTGATGTTGGTGACCTTTCTGCCAGCGGCGTACACCGCCGATGCCACGACTCGACCCATGGTTATCCACTTGTTCGGTTGCACACGGACTACAGCTTGGTCTGTCACGGCGCATACGGCAACCTGCACCGGAAGGCGCGAGCCTTGCTCCTAGCGATCGGCCAATTCACCTTCCATCTGATCGATGCACTGCTGCATCTGCGTGCGGCATTGCTCGATCAGCGCCGGCAGGTCCTGCTTGTCGAGCCCGGCGGTGGCGATCGGTGGCAGCGAGCGGATGATCACCGTGCGCCGCCGCCAGCTGTTCAGGCTCAGGCGCCGGGCATAGCGGCTGACGCACACCGGCACGATCGGCACGCCGGCTTCGACGGCCATGTGGAACGCGCCTTTCTTGAACGCCAGCAGTTGCTCCGTGGGGTTGCGCGTGCCTTCCGGGAAGATCCAGATCGAGGTGTCGTCACGCAGGATACGCGTGGTGGTCTGCATGGCCTTGCGCGCCTGGTAGGCATTGTTGCGGTCGACCAGCACGTTGCCGCCGAGCCAGAACAGCTGGCCGAACAGCGGGATCCAGCCGAGGCTCTTCTTGCCGATGGCCACGGTGCGTTGTGGCACCACATGGCCGAGCACGAACAGGTCGAAATTGGATTGGTGGTTGGCGACGATCACGCAACCGGGCGGTTGGTCCCACAGCGGGCCGACTTCGGCCTTGACCTTGATGCGCATCAGCCAGGTGGCTGGCAGGCTGTAGAGGCGGGCGAACACGCGGCTGTTGTCGCGGTTGAAGGGGCGCAGCAGGCCGATCACCAGGCCGACGGCCCCGACCAGCAGGAAGTGCAGCGCCAGCAGGAGCATGCGAAGGGAGTAGAGCATGGTACGACTCACACCAGACAGTCGCGGCGCAGTGTACGACTGTGCACTGGCTGGGGCAAACGCTGGTGTCAGCCTGTGCTGGCCCTTTCGCGGGTGAACCCGCTCCCACAAGTACTGCGGTGGTTCTGAAACCTGTGCATTCCCTGTGGGAGCGGGTTTACCCGCGAAGAGGCCGGCAAGGTCAACCCATATGCCCCTGGTCGAGCAGGATCGCCTCGTCCAGCGCATCGAGCAGGCCCTTGCGCACCTTCAGCTTGGTGTTCTTGTGCGCCAGCATGTTCAGCTTCTTCAATTCCCGGGCAACCCCATGGGCAACGTCGAGCAGTTGCTCGGCCGGCACCACCTTGTCGAGGAAGCCGGCATCCAGCGCGTCCTTGGGCTCGAACATCTCGGCATTGATCACCGAACGGTGGAAGGCCGAGCGGCGCAGGCGGTCGCGGGCCAGTTCGATGCCGGCGTGGTGCATGGTCATGCCGATCTGCACCTCGTTCAGGCCGATCTTGTACGGGCCCTCGACGCCGATACGGTAGTCCGCCGACAGCAGCAGGAAAGCGCCCTTGGCCACGGCATGGCCGGGGCAGGCGACGATCACCGGGAACGGGTGCGACAGCAGGCGGCGTGCCAGGGTGGAACCGGCAGTGACCAGGGCCACGGCTTCCTTGGGGCCGGAGGTCATCACCTTGAGGTCGTAGCCGCCGGAGAGGATGCCCGGCTGGCCGGTGACGATCACCACCGCGCGGTCCTGCACGGCGCGATCGAGCGCGGCATTGAAGGCGGCGATGACATCCGGCGAGATAGCGTTGACCTTGCCGTTGTTCAGGGTCAGGGTGGCGATGCCGTCTTCGGCATGGTAGGTAATCAGCTCGCTCATGACAGAGTCCTTTGGGTGGCGTGGCGACGACGTTACCCAGCGGCGCAGGCCAGGTAAAGCGCCAAGGCTGACTGGCCAGTCAGCGTCCGGGCGCTGTGCCTTGCGGGGCGAGGGCAGGGCAGGCAAGGTGGGTAAAAGCGCAGGCGAGATTGGCGGCTTTGCCCTGGCGGCCCCGGTTTTTCGGTGGGTTGGCATAAATACATGAAAAATTTGAAAAAAATGCTTGCCAAGGAAAAGCTCTTCCACTAAATTAGCGCGCCTCGACAGGGTGAAAGCCTTGAAGAGAAACGGTGAAGTGTCCGAGTGGTCGAAGGAGCACGCCTGGAAAGTGTGTATACGAGAAATCGTATCAAGGGTTCAAATCCCTTCTTCACCGCCACATTCTGCGAAAGCCCCCGAGCTGAAAGGTTCGGGGGCTTTTTGCTTTCCGGGGCGCCCGGGAATTCCCCATCCTGTAGGAGCGGCCTTGTGTCGCGAAAGGGCTGCAAAGCAGCCCCTGCATCATCAGAATGCAACCGAAGCCGACAACCGCGCCGTGCGCGGCGCCCCCTGGAACAGATAGTTGTCCCCCAGGTAATCCCCCACATCGCGCCAGTAGCGCTTGTCGAACACGTTGTCCACGGTCAGCCGCAACACCGTGTCATACCCGCCGACCTGCGTGCGGTAGCGGCTGCCGATATCGAACACGGTGTACCCGCCCACTTCGACATTGCCCGCCTGGCTGGCATATTTGCTGGCGCTGTAGCGCGCCCCGCCGAGCAGCGCCAGGCCTGGCAGCGGCAAGCTGTAGTCGGCCTGGATCGCCGCCCGCAGGCGTGGCACGTTGATCGCCTGGTGCCCTTCGTAGGCCTCGGTGCCGCTGTTCTCGACCCGGGCACGGATCGCCGCCGCGCTGGCCTGGATCTGCAGCTTCGAGGTCACCCAGCCGCTGGCGCCCAGTTCCAGGCCGATGTTCTTCTGCTGGCCTTGCTGCACATAGGTGAAGGAGCCGTCGCCTTCGGGCCGTGCGTACTGGTAGGCCTGGCGCAGCTGGAACAGCGCGGCGCTGAAGCTCATGCGCTGCCAGTCCTGCTTGATCCCCAGTTCAAGTTGGTGGGAGAGGGTGGGCGCGAGGATCTCTGCTGCATTGCTGGCGTACCACGGCGCCGTGCCGCCGGCTGACAGGCCCTTGGCATAGCTGGCGTACAAGGTGGTGTCGGGGCGCGGCTTGTAGATCAGCGCCGCATTGGGCAGCAACTGGTACTGGCGGGTGTGTCGCCCGGCGTTGCCGTCTTCGTCCCAGGTCTTCTCGTCCAGGCGTACTTCGCGGGCGCCCAGCACGGTCTGCCACTGTTCGTTGAAACTGATGCGGTCGCTGACGAACAGCCCGTACTGGCGGCTGTCCAGGCGTCGTTCGCTCGCACCCACCGGTTGATCCGAAGGCTCGACGGTGGGCGCGCCCGTGTAGATGTTGCCGCTGCCGACCAGCGCGTTGTAGTAGGGGCGCTGGTCGAGGGTGCGGCGCTGGGCACTGGTGCCCACGGTCAGTTCGTGGCTAACGCCGAGCGCGTCGAAGCGGCCTTCGAGCGTGGCTTGGGCTTCGTCGGTGCGGCGGGTGTCGTCGGGGCTGCGGAAATCGTAGATGTCGTAGTCGCCCTGCGGGCTGAAGTGCGACTGCCAGCCGCCTTCGCTGCCCCAGGCGAACGCGCTGTAGTCGTCGATCACCACCTGGCTGCGCGAGGCGCCGAGTGTGCCGGTCCAGGCTTCATTGAAGCGGTACTGGAAGCGCCCGCCGAGGTTCAGCGAATCGTTCTGCACGGGCTTGGCCCACTGCTGGTAGGCCAGGCGCTCGTCCGGGTCGATGCCGTGGGGCACTTCGCTGCCGCCCAGCAACTGGTAGCCCGGCACCGAGCGCTGTTCGCGGTGCTGGTACTCGGCGTCCAGCTGCAGGGAGGCGTCCGGGTTGATCTGCCAGTCGAAGGCCAGCGAGGCGAAATCGCGCTTGCCGTCGGCGTGGTCGACGTAGGAGCGGATGTCCTCGTGGGCCAGGTTGAGCCGCAGGCCGAACTGCCGCTCGCTGCCGAACCAGCCGCCAAGGTCGGTGGCCAGGTAGCGTTCGCCCTGTTCGTTGCTCGATACCGTGACACTGCGCACGTCGGCGGCGCGCTTGGTGACGTAGTTGATCAGCCCGCCGGGTGCCGAGACACCGCTTTGCAGGCCGGCCAGGCCCTTGAGCAGTTCGACCTGCTGCTTGTTCTCCAGCGCCACGTTCTGCTCGCCGGCGATGGTCTGGCCATTGATGCGGTAGCTGCTGGCGGCGTTGAGTTCGAAGCCGCGCACGTTGAAGTTTTCGTAGTAGCCGATGGGCGCGTAGCTTTCGCCGACCGAGGCATCGCTTTGCAGCACCTCGCTGAGCTTGCGCACCTGGCGGTCCTGCAGCAGGTCCTGGCTGAACACGCTGACCGAGGCCGGGGTGTCGAGCAGGGGCGCGGCCTGAAAGCCGCCGACGGCGGCCTCGCGGGCCTGGTAGCCCGCGTCGCCGTAGGTGTCGGAGACCTGTACCGGGGCCAGGGTGATGCTGTCTTCGGCCAGGCTGTGCGGGCTGTGCAGGGCCAGGCCCAGGCTGAGCAGGCTCAGGGGCAGGTGAGGGCGAAGCAGGGGCATGCGGGTGGAGTCCTTGGGCGAAGACCGCGCAGGCCTCTTCGCGGGCAAGCCCGCTCCCACAGGTTGATCACACGTTCAGGTTGTGTGCGATTCCTGTGGGAGCGGGTTTACCCGCGAAAGGGCCGGTACAGGCGAAAAAAGGTGCGCTATCTTATCAGCCCCACAGGGCATCAGTCCCCAGGCGGTCGCCGATGCTGGCGCCAGCTGTCATCGATCTTCGACCAGGTCTTGCCATCGGTGATGGCCAGCAGTTTGCGCCCGTCCTTGAACGTGGCCAGGAAGGTGGCTTCCTCTTCCTTGCCGCCGAGCCAGAGCCCGGCGATCAGGCCCACCGGGCCTGCCACCAGCGCGCCGGCCACGCCCCAGCCGAGGGCCGAGCCCAGGCTGCGGCTGGATTCCAGGCTGGCCAGCTGCAAGTCGGTGATACGGGTAAGCGAGATGCGCTCGCCAGGCGAAGGGCTGCGCGGGGTCTTGAGTGTGAGCGATCCATTGCGAAACTCGCCTTCACCTTGCAAGAAGTCGCCGGATTGCACCGTGAGTCTTGTCATTGAATGATCCTTCAGGGATAGGGCATTGACCAGCGCCTACTGAGCGCCCCAACAGCGGGCAAGTCAACGGCGAGGCGACGGAGGGTCATGTGCCGCCGCCTTTTGCCGGGCTCGCGTGATTCATGCCACCTGTGCAACCGGGCGCTTGCGTTGCGCCCAGGCCCACACCAGCAGCGCCAGCGTGCCGATCGCCAGCCCCGCAGTGACGATACCCATCCAGCCGTGGTGCTGGAACAGCTGGGTGCCGAGCAGCGAGCCCAGCGCACCGCCGATGAAATAGCAGGTGATGTAGCCGGCGTTGAGCCGGGTACGGGCTTCGGGGCGCAGGGCGATCACCGCGTTCTGGTTGCTCACGTGCACCAGCTGCACGGCCAGGTCGAGCACCAGCACGCCCACCAGCAAGGCCAGCAGCGAGCTTTGCGCAAAGCCCAGTGGCACCCACGACAACAGCAGCGCCACCAGGCCCACGGTGGTGCCCAGCGAGCCCTTGCCGCGGTCGGCCAGGCGCCCCGCCCAGTTGGCCGACAGCGCACCCGCCGCGCCGGCCAGGCCGAACAGGCCGATGATCGCGTCGGAGTACTGGTAAGGCGGTTGCGTCAGCAGGAACGCCAGCGGTGTCCAGAACAGCGCGAACAGGCTGAATGCCAGCAGGCCGAGCAGCGAGCGCAGGCGCAGCACCGGCTCCTCGATGAACAGGCGGAACACCGAGCCGATCAGCGCCGGGTACTTCAGCCCGGCATGGCTGTGGTGCTGCGGCAGGCTGCGGTACAGGGCCAGGGCGGTGATCGCCATCAGCACCGCGGCCAGTACATAGATGCTGCGCCAACCGCCCAGCTCGGCCATGAAGCCCGCCGCCGTGCGTGCCAGCAGGATGCCCAGCAGCAGGCCGCTCATCAGCGTGCCGACGGCGCGCCCGCGCTGGTGCGGTTCGCTCAGGGTCGCGGCCATCGGCACGAGGATCTGCGCCACCACCGAGAACAGCCCGGTCAGCGCGGTGCCGAGAATCAGCCAGGGCAGGCTGGGCGAGCAGGCGCTGATCACCAGGCCCAGCGTGGCGATGGCGCTCATCACCACGATCAGTCGGCGCTGCTCGAACAGGTCGCCCAGCGGTGCCAGCAGCAACAGGCCGGCACCGTAGCTGAGCTGGGCGGCGATGACGATGCTGCCGGCGCTGGCGGTGCTCAGGCCGAACTGCTCGGCGATGCTGTGCAGCAACGGCTGCGCGTAATAGTTGCTGGCCACGGCCAGGCCGGTGGCGGTGGCCATCAGCAGGATCAGGGCGCGGCTCAGGGTGGGCGATTTCATGGGGGGCTCTCGTGAGGCATTCAATGAAGACAAGTATCGGGAAGTATCAGGCATGACACCAATTGGCCGAGGGGTTTCAGGGGGGTGGCGGTGGCGCGGCATTTGTATGCCGTTTGGGCGCAGAGCCCGACACCAGCGGCGCGGGCTTTTCTGGATATCATGGAGCGCAGTCTGGCAGTGAGTCAGTGGCCTGTACCGGCCCATTCGCGGGTAAACCCGCTCCCACAAGTACTGCACAGGATTCGAAATCCATGCAGTCCCTGTGGGAGCGGGTTTACCCGCGAAGAGGCCGCTACAAGCTGAAATCAGGCGGCAAAGCCACCATCGGCCAACAGACTGGCCCCGGTGATGTAACCCGCTTCAGGCCCGGCCAGATACGCCACGAAGCTGGCAATCTCGTCCGCCTGCCCATACCGCCCGATCGCCATCAGCGGAATCAGGCTTTCGGCGAACTCGCCGCTGGCCGGGTTCATGTCGGTGTCCACCGGCCCGGGCTGCACGTTGTTCACGGTGATGCCCTGTGGCCCCAGGTCACGGGCCATGCCCTTGGTCAGGCCGACCAGCGCCGACTTGCTCATGGCATATGGGGCGCCACCGGCGAACGGCATGCGCTCGGCATTGGTGCTGCCGATATTGATGATGCGCCCACCCTGGCCCATGTAGCGGGCGGCGGCCTGGCTGGCGACGAACACGCTGCGCACGTTGACTGCGAGGGTGCGGTCGAAGTCCGCCAGGTCGAACTCGGCCAGTGGCGCAACCGCCAGCACGCCGGCATTGTTGACCAGGATATCGAGGCGGCCGAAGGCCTTCACGGCATCGTCCACCGCCAACTGCAGCGCGGCGGCGTCGGCGCTGTCGGCGCGCAGGGCCAGGGCCTGGCCGCCTGCGGCCTTGACCTCTTCGGCCAGCGCCTCGGCGGGGCCGGCGGAGCTGACGTAGGTGAAGGCAACCTGCGCACCTTCACGGGCCAGGCGGCGCACGATGGCGGCGCCGATACCGCGGGAACCGCCTTGGACGAAGGCGACCTTGCCTTCGAGGGTAAGTGTGTTGGACATGCTGATCTCCTGCTGGAAGCAAGGCCGAATGCCTTGGATGAGCGAAGTATCGACCGATGATTACCTGCTGATAAGATGGTAATCACGATCAGCTGAGTAAACCTTTGGTTGTTAATCATGGCCATGGAATCCTTCAACGCCCTCGAGTGCTTCATCCGCAGCGCCGAAGTGGGCAGTTTTGCCGAGGCCGCCCGTCGCCTGCATCTCACCCCGGCGGCGGTGGGCAAGCATGTCGCCCAGCTGGAAGCGCGCCTTGGGGTGAGGCTGTTCCAGCGTAGTACGCGCAAGCTGACCCTGACCGAAGCCGGGCAGCGATTTCTCGGCGAGGTGAGCGAAAGCTTTCGCACCATCCAGTACGCCGTGGCCAACCTGGCCAGTGCCGAAGGCCAGCCGGCCGGGCTGCTGCGGGTGAGCATGGGCACGGTGTTCGGGCGCCTGTATGTGTTGCCGCTGCTCGGCGAGTTCTTGCGGCGCTACCCGGCAATCATCCCGGACTGGCATTTCGACAACCGCCAGGTCGACCTGATCGGCCAAGGCTTCGATGCGGCAATCGGCGGTGGCTTTGAATTGCCGCTCGGGGTGGTGGCGCGCAAGCTGACCCCGGCCCACCGGGTGTTGGTGGCGGCTCCGCTCTACCTGCAACGCCATGGGCTGATCGATAGCCCACAGGCGTTGCAGCGCCATGAGGGGATCCTGATCCGCTCACCGCAGACCGGGCGCGTGCGCTCCTGGCCGCTGACCAGCCGCTGGCAGGAGCAGCAGCCATTGCAGCTGCGCCAGGCGATGACCATGAGCGATTCGGATGCGGCCTGTGCGGTGGCCCAGCAAGGGTTGGGGATTGCCTTGGTGAGCCTGCCGTTTGCGGTGCCTTACCTGGAGGCGGGGCAATTGCAGCGGGTGTTGCCGGACTGGTATGTCGATGATGGCCATATCAGCCTGTATTACGCCGAGCACAAGCTGTTGCCGGGCAAGACCCGGGCGTTCATCGATTTCGTGGTGGAGCAGTTTGCCGAGCGGGGGTTGGCTGCGCGGTTCGATGCCTTGGCCTAGAGGTATGTCGCCTGTGCCGGCCCTTTTGCGGGTGAACCCGCTCCTACAGGGCTTTGGTGATCCCTGTGGGAGCGGGTTTACCCGCGAAAGGGCCCTGTCAGGCAACCTCGATGATGTAGAACACCTGCGCCCCGAGGCTCACCTCATCGTCGACTTTCTTGCCCACCAGCAACTGGCCGAGGGGCGAGCGCGGGGTGATCACGGTCACCAGCCCATCCCCCTCGCCAATCTTCAGCCCTGCCGCCTCTGGCCCGAGAAACAGCAGCCGGTGCCCGCCATGCTCATCTTCCAGCCTCACCAGGTTGCTCACCTGCACCCCGCGCGCCGGGTCGTAGTCGCGCAGCAGCAACTGCTGGTAGGTCAGCAGGGCCTGGCGAATCTCGGCCGTGCGCCGCGCCTGCCCGGTCGCCAGGTACGACGCCTCCAGCCCGAGGGTGTCGTACTTGTTCTCGGCGATGTTTTCCTCGGCGGTGGCCGTCTCGTAGGCGGTCTGGGCAGCGCGGCGCAGCACCTCCATGTCGGTTTCCAGGGCCGCGACGATGCGCGTGAGCAGGGTGGCCTTGTCCATGGTCAGTAGCAGAACTCCAGCACCGCGGCCTGGCTCTTGTCGGTCGGCGCGTTTCGGTTCTGCGCCAGCCAGAACTGGCACTTGGGGCTGTTCAGGTTGCGCGGGTTGCCCTGGGCGGCCTCGGCGGCCTGCTGCACCTGCTGCTGGTGCAGGATGTCCTTGTAGCGCTCGAACATCTCGGCCTGGGCATCCTGGGGTTGTGCCGCTGTCGCTGGCGGCCTGGGCGCAGGCGCAGCCACGGCCGGCACCAGCACCTGGGCGACCGGCTGTACCTGCTCGGGCCACAGACGCTGGGCCAGCCACAGGCTCAGGGCGATGGCCACGGCGCCGAGCCACAGGCCGAAGGCCACGCAGATGATCAGTTGCAGGGGTTTGAGGGTGATCTTGAGTTCACGCTGGCGTGGCATGGCAGCCTCCTGGCAGGGTGGGTCAGGGCGCCATTGTCGCATGGCGTTGTGGTTTTTTCCGCGAGGTGCTTTTGTCGGCGCCGATTTATCCGCAGAATTCGCGTTTTTCCGCCGGGCGAGGGCAGGGCCGCATGAAAACCACCTGGGACATCTTCTGTACCGTCGTCGACAACTACGGCGATATCGGCGTGACCTGGCGCCTGGCCCGGCAGCTGGTGGCCGAGCACGACCTGGCGGTGCGCCTGTGGGTGGATGACCTCAATGCCTTCGTGCCGCTGTGCCCGGGCGCCGATGCCCAGGCCGCGCAGCAGTGGCAGCAGGGTGTCGATGTGCGCGCGTGGCCCGCTGACTGGCAACCGGCGGTGCCTGCGGACGTGGTGATCGGTGCCTTTGCCTGCCAGTTGCCGGCGGCCTACGTCGAAGCGATGCGCGCGCGCACGGCGCCGGTGCTGTGGCTGAACCTCGAATACCTCAGCGCCGAGGACTGGGTGGAAGGTTGCCATGGCCTGCCGTCGCCCCAGGCCAACGGCCTGCGCAAGGTGTTCTTCTTCCCGGGCTTCACCGACAACACCGGCGGGCTGTTGCGCGAGGCCAGCCTGCTGCCACGGCGGCAGGCCTTCGAGCAGTCGGCCGAGGCGCGCGCGGCGTTTCTCCAGGGCCTGGGCGTGCAGGTGCAGCCCGGCGCGCTGCTGATGTCGTTGTTCGCCTATGAAAACGGGCAACTGGGCCGCTGGCTGGATGCCCTGGCCGAGGAGGCCGGCCCGGTGCACCTGCTGGTACCGCAAGGGCGCATTCTCGGCGACCTGGGCGCTTGGCTGGGGGTGCCGGTGTTGCAAGCGGGTGATGTGCACCTGCGTGGCGCGTTGACCGTGCAGATCTTGCCGTTCGTCAGCCAGGACGATTATGACCGGCTGCTGTGGGCCTGCGACTTCAACGCGGTGCGCGGCGAGGATTCGTTCGTGCGCGCCCAGTGGGCCGCCCGGCCGATGTTGTGGCACATCTACGTCCAGGACGAAAATGCCCACTGGGAAAAGCTCGAAGCCTTCCTCGGCCACTATCGACAGGGCCTGTCGGACGCTGCCGGCGAGGCACTGATGGCCTTGTGGCGCGCCTGGAACATGGACCGCGACATGCACGCGGCCTGGCAAGGGGCCCGCAAACACTGGGCGGAACTGCAGCAGCACGCCAGTGATTGGGCGGCGATGCAGGCCGCTCGGCCGGACCTTGCCAAGGCGCTGGTACAGTTTTACCGAAATTGGCTATGATATGCGGCCTCGATTTTTATAAATCCATCCAGATTCGGATACTTCGTAATGAAAACTGGTAAAGAACTGAAACCCGGTACCGTACTGCGGATCGACAACGACCCGTGGCTGGTTCAGAAAGCCGAGTTCACCAAGTCGGGTCGCAACAGCGCGATCATGAAGACCAAGCTGAAAAACCTGCTGACCGGCTACAAGACCGAAACCGTCTACGGTGCAGACGACAAGCTGGACGACGTGATCCTGGATCGCAAAGAAGCGACCCTGTCGTTCATCAACGGTGACGAATACACCTTCATGGACACCACCGACTACACCATGTACGAGCTGAACGCCGAGGATATCGAAGCCGTTCTGCCGTACATCGAAGAAGGCATGGAAGACGTCTGCGAAGCCGTGTTCTTCGAAGGCCGTCTGGTATCGGTAGAGCTGCCGACCACCATCAGCCGTCAGGTCGTCTACACCGAGAACGCTGCGCGCGGCGACACCTCGGGCAAGGTCATGAAGCCTGCCAAGCTGAAGAACGGTACCGAGATCCAGGTTGCCGACTTCATCCAGATCGACGAGTGGATCGACATCGACACTCGCGACAACAGCTTCAAAGGCCGCTCCAAGAAGTAATCCTTCTTGTGAAACGCAAAAACCCGGCCTTGGCCGGGTTTTTTTATGTGCTCAGCAATTGTCCGCGGCTCCCGTAGGAGCGGCCTCGTGTCGCGAAAGGGCCGCGAAGCGGCCCCAGGATCTCTCATCCGCCGCACTATTGCAGGGGACCGCTTTGCGGTCCTTTCGCGACACTAGGCCGCTCCTGCAATGACCGCGTGCTTCAGACCGTCACGTGCAGGCGCACATCCACGTTGCCGCGGGTGGCGTTGGAGTAGGGGCAGACCTTGTGGGCCTTCTCCACCAGCGCTTCGGCATCGGCCTGGGCCAGGCCCGGCAGGTTGATGTTCAGGTCGATGTCCAGGCCGAAACCGCCTGGGATCTGGCCGATGCCGACCTTGGCGGTGATCGAGGCATCGGCGGGCAGGGCCTTCTTCTCCTGGCCAGCGACGAACTTCAGTGCGCCGATGAAGCAGGCCGAGTAGCCGGCGGCGAACATCTGCTCGGGGTTGGTGCCGTCACCGCCAGCGCCGCCGAGTTCCTTGGGGGTGCTCAGCTTGACTTCCAGCTTGCCGTCGCTGGAGCGGGATTTGCCGTCGCGACCGCCGGTGGAGGTGGCTTCTGCGATGTACAGCGGAGTGACCTTTTGCATCTTGAGCCTCGCTAGTGTGCTGTGCGCCCCTGGTCATCAGGTGGCGTCGTGTGGGTACGGAATTTAAATTAGCGCGCAATTAGTTTGTGCGCAAGATAAATTTTTACCGCTCAATCAGACGGCAATCACACAGCGTAGCCGTCAGAGGCTTTTTTGCAGGCTGTCGCGCAGTTCCAGCAGGTCGGCCTGCAGTTGTTGCAGGCGTTCGAGGCTGCGGCCGCTGGCCTTGAGGATGCACGGCGGCACCTCGCGGGCCCGCTGCTGCAAGGCGCGGCCCTTGTCGGTCAGTTGCACCAGGACCACGCGCTCGTCCTCGCGGCTGCGGTTGCGCTGCAACAGGCCTTCGCTTTCCAGGCGCTTGAGCAGGGGGGTGAGCGAGCCGGGGTCGGTCAGCAGGTGCTGGCTGATTTCGCCCACGGTCAGGCCGTCGCGTTCCCACAGCACCAGCATGGCCAGGTATTGCGGGTAGGTCAGGCCCAAGGCCTGCAGCAGTGGCTTGTAGACCTTGGTCATCAGCAACGAGGTGGAATGCAGGGCGAAGCAGACCTGGTTTTCCAGCAACAACTCGTCACAGGAGGCTTGGGTGTTGGCGTTCATGCAGGTCCTTGAATATCGTCGAGTGAGGAATCTAGCACGCTGAAGATGGGCACGCTCACTGCCAGCGCAGCTCGCTGCGCAGGGCCAGGTCCCACGGCGGGATCGGGCTGAAGCGGCTCTTGAGGAATTCGAGCAGCAAACGGCTGCGAGAGTTCGTTTCATGTGCCAGGCGCAATGCGTAAATGCCGCTGGTCTCGGCGGGCGGCAGGCCGGTGTGGCAGAACAGCGGCAGCAGTTCGCCGCGCAGCAGGTACTCGCTGATCAGCCAGGTCGGCAGGTGGGCGATGCCCAGGCCGGCGAGGGCGCCGAACAGCAGGGTTTCGGCGTTGTTGGCGGCCATGCGCATGCGTGACGGGCGGTACAGGCGTTGCTGGCCGTCGACCTCGAAGCGCCAGGCGAAGGGCGGCGCCAGGCCGTCCCAGTCCAGGCCATCGTGGCCCGGCAGCTCGCTGGGGCAGGTGGGCATGCCGCGGCTGGCCAGGTAGGCGGGGCTGGCGCAAGCGATGCGCACCATGTAGGCCAGCGGGGTGGCCACCAGGCGCGTGTCGGCCAGGGGGCCGGCGCGCAGCACCAGGTCGACTTCGCCGAGGTGGCTGCCGTGCAGGTCGACGAAACTGTCGATCAGCCGCAGTTGCACGTCCAGGCCGGGGTAGGCCACCAGGAAATCGGCGATCGCCGGGGCCAGGTGGCGGCGGCCAAAGGCGGCCGGGGCGTCGATGCGGATCAGGCCTTCCGGGGCGTTGCTCAGCGACACTGCCTCGGCGCGGGCCAGGCGCAGCTCTTCGATGATGCGCCGGGCGCGCTCGGCGAAGGCATGGCCGGCCGGGGTGGCGCGCACGGCGTGGGTGCTGCGGGTGAACAGGCGGCTGCCCACGGCGCTCTCGAGGTTGTCGATGCGCCGCGCCACGGCCGACGGGGTCAGCGGGTGGCGACGGGCGGCAGCGGAGAAGCTGCCGCTTTCCAGCACGTCGAGAAACAGGCTCAGCTGGTCGGTCAGGGTATCGGGGCTCATGGCATCTCTGAATGCTTCGCGACGCGGGTCGTGCGGCTGTGGTTATGCAAAAAACGCACAGCCATTGTGCGTTGCTGTGCGTTTCCCCGCCAGCCCGCAATCGTTAGCATGCTCGCATTCAAAACAGGCGGGTGAGACCCTGATGATCGAGTGGTTGTTGTATATCGTGCTGGGCGCAGGCCTGGGCACCCTGGGTGGGTTGTTCGGCATCGGCGGCGGCCTGATCGCCATCCCGGCGCTGGGCGTGTTGTTCGGCCTCGACCAGCAATTGGCCCAGGGCACCGCGCTGGTGATGGTGGTGCCGAACGTGCTGCTGGCGCTGTGGCGCTATCACCAGCGCAACCGCATCGAACTGCGCCATGCCTTGCCGCTGTCGCTGTGCAGCTTCCTGTTCGCCTGGCTGGGATCGATCTGGGCGGTGGGGATCGACGCGCAGTCCATGCGCCTGGGCTTTGTCGGCTTCCTGGTGGCGCTGGCGGTGTGGAACGTGGCGCGGATGTTCCTCAAGGTCTCGCCGCCCAGCGCCGAGTTGCGCTATGCCTGGCCATGGCTGGGCGTGCTGGGCGGCTTTGCCGGGACCATGGGCGGCCTGTTCGGCGTGGGCGGGGCGGTGGTCGCCACGCCGATCCTGACCAGCGTGTTCGGCACCACCCAGGTGGTGGCCCAGGGGTTGTCGCTGGCCCTGGCCGCGCCGAGCACCCTGGTGACGTTGGTGACCTATGGCGTGCACCACAGTGTCGACTGGAGCGTGGGCATTCCCTTGGCGGTGGGTGGCCTGCTGAGCATCAGCTGGGGCGTAAAGCTGGCCCATGCCCTGCCGGAGAAGGTGTTGAAGGCGATGTTCTGCGTGTTCCTGGTGATCTGTGCGGTGATGCTGGGCTTCGAGCTGTAAGGCTCACAGGAAGCCTTCGACGATGTAGTCGGCCATGCAGTCGGTGATCGGCGACTGGGTCTGGCTGTTGCGCACCAGCATCACGTTGGCCACCGGCAACTGCGGCAGGCCATCGCTTTCCCCCAGGATGCGGATGTTGCCGCCGATCAGGCTCTGCAACTGCGCGGTCACCGCCAGCCCGGCGGTGACGATGGCGAAGATCGCCGCCAGGCTGGGGCTGGTGTAGGCGATGCGGTAGTCGATGCCCTGGCTCTCCAGGGCATTGCAGGTCCACGCGCGGCAGAAGCAGTCGGTGTTGAACAGCGCCACTGGCATGGGCCGCTGCTCCTGCGGGCAAAACCCTTCGGCCGCGGCCCACACCAGGCGTTCCTGGCGCAGCAGCTGGCCGATCTCGTTGCCCGGCTCGCGGGTGATGATGGTCAGGTCCAGGTCCTGGCGCAGCATCAGCTGCTTGGACGAGTCGCAGTGTACTTCCACCTGGATCAGCGGGTAGGCCTGGGCAAAGCTCGACAGGATGGCCGGCAGGAAGCGCATGGCGTAGTCGTCCGGCGTGCCGATGCGCACCACGCCGACCATGTGCGGCATGCGCAGGGTGTTGAACACCTCGCCATGCAGCTTGAGGATGCGCCGGGCATAGCCGAGCAGCACCTGGCCCTCGGCGGTGAGCCTGACCTGGCGCCCGTCACGCTCGAACAGCTGGCGCTGCAGGATGTCTTCCTCCAGGCGTTTCATCTGCATGCTGACCGCCGACTGGGTGCGGTTGACCACTTCCCCGGCGCGGGTGAAGCCGCCCTGTTCGGCGATGGCGACGAAGGTTCGCAGCACGTCGGCATCGAGGCTCTGGTACTGGGTCATTGCATCAATCTCCGAGATGCATGGCATCAGAAACATTCGTTGGATTGATCTTAAGCCTGGGCAGAGACTGGAGCCATCAACACGGAGGGCTTCACGATGAAAGGTCATGTCAGCAGCATCCCGCAACCTGCCTTTGCCCTGAACCACCTGTGGCACGCAGCCCTGCAGCGCCCGGCGCGCTGGCTGCAGCTGTACCGCCAGCGCCGCGAGCTGGCCAGCCTGAGTGATGCGACCCTGCACGACCTGGGGTTGAGCCGGGCGGATATCCTGCAAGAAGCCGAGCGGCCATTCTGGGATGACCCGCTGCGTAAATAGGCTAAACCTGTAAGGGCCTCTTCGCGGGTAAACCCGCTCCCACAGGGATCACCACAATCTCCGACATTGCGCGATCCCTGTGGGAGCGGGTTTACCCGCGAAAGGGCCGTAACAGACACCACAAGGAGATCAGGCTTGCCGCTCAAGTTGTCCATCAATCAGGCCCGGCGCCTGGCCCTTTCTGCCCAGGGGTTCGGCAAGCCGACGGGTTGTGCTGCGACCCTTCCCGCACTCAAGCGCATGCTGCAACGCCTGGGTGTGCTGCAGATCGACTCGGTCAACGCCCTGGTCCGCTCCCACTACCTGCCGCTGTTCTCCCGCCTGGGCGACTATCCAACGGCCATGCTCGACCAACTCGCCTGGGGCCAAGGCCGCCAGCGCCAACTGTTCGAATACTGGGGCCACGAAGCTTCATTGCTCCCCCTCGACCTTTACCCGCTGATGCGCTGGCGCATGGCCCATGCCGCCGAGGGCCGTGGCATCTATCGCCAGCTCGCCCAGTTCGGCCGCGAGCGCCAGGCGGTGATCGCCCGTGTACTGGCCGCCGTCCGTGAGCAGGGCGCCCTGGGCGCCGGCAGCCTGTCCACCCGTCAGGAACGGGCCGGCCCTTGGTGGGACTGGAGCGAAGAGAAGCACGCACTGGAATGGCTGTTTGCTGCCGGTGAGCTGACAGTCGCGGGGCGGCGCGGCTTCGAGCGGCTCTACGATGTGCCGGAAAAAGTCCTGCCCAAGGCGATCCTTGAGCAAGCCGTGCCCACCGAGGCTGAAGCTCATCAGGACTTGATGCTGCACGCCGCCGCCGCCCTGGGCGTGGCCACCGAGCGCGACCTGCGCGACTATTTCCGCCTGGAGCCCGGCCAGGGCAGGGCGGCGCTGGCTGAACTGGTGGCCGACGGCCGCCTGCAGCCGGTCGAGGTGCAAGGCTGGAAACAGCTCGCCTACAGCGCCGGAGCCCCGCGCATCCCCCGGCGCATCGAGGCCAGCGCACTGTTGTCACCCTTCGATTCGCTGGTCTGGGAGCGCAACCGTACCGAACGGCTGTTCGATTTCCGCTACCGCCTGGAGATCTACACCCCGGCGCACAAGCGGGTCTATGGCTACTACGTGCTGCCGTTTCTCAACCGCGAACGCATCGCCGCCCGCCTCGACCTGCGTGCCGAGCGCGCCCAGGGGCAATTGGCGGTGCACGCCGTGCACGGGGAGTCGATACCGTTGGACGAGGAGGGCTACCAGGCCCTGGCTGTCACGCTGCTGCGCCTGGCCAGATGGCTGGGCCTGGAGCGGGTGCAGGCGAACTGCCCCCGCGCCGAGGGCAGCCGGTTGCGTCAGGCCTTGCTCAGCGCCGCACCTGCTTGAGGGTTTCGGCGATCAGGAAGGCCAGTTCCAGCGACTGGTCGGCGTTCATCCGCGGGTCGCAGTGGGTGTGGTAGCGATCCGACAGGGCATCCTCGGTGATCGGCCGGGCCCCGCCGATGCATTCGGTGACGTTCTGCCCGGTCATCTCGATATGGATGCCGCCGGCATGGCTGCCCTCGGCCTGGTGCACCTGGAAGAACTGCTTCACCTCGTCGAGGATCTGCGCGAAGTCGCGGGTCTTGTAGCCGCTGCTGGCCTTGATGGTGTTGCCGTGCATCGGGTCCGAGCTCCACAGCACCTTGCGCCCCTCGCGCTCGACGGCGCGGATCAGCCCCGGCATATGGGCACCGACCTTGCCGGCGCCCATGCGCACGATCAGGTTCAGGCGGCCCGGGTCGTTGGCCGGGTTGAGCGTGTCGATCAGGCGGATCAGCTCCTCGGGGTCCATGCTCGGGCCGACCTTGACCCCGATCGGGTTGTGCACGCCGCGCAGGAACTCGACGTGGGCGCCGTCGAGCTGGCGGGTGCGGTCGCCGATCCACAGCATGTGCGCCGAACAGTCGTAGTAGTCGCCGGTCAGGCTGTCCTGGCGCACGAAGGCTTCTTCATAGTTGAGCAACAGCGCCTCGTGGGCGGTGAAGAAGCTGGTTTCGCGCAGTTGCGGCGCGTTGTCCAGGCCGCAGGCGCGCATGAACGCCAGGGTTTCGTCGATGCGGTTGGCCAGTTGGTGGTACTTGTCGGCCAGCGCCGAGTTGGCGATGAAGTCCAGGTTCCACTTGTGCACCTGGTGCAGGTCGGCGAAACCGCCCTGGGCGAAGGCGCGCAGCAGGTTGAGGCTGGCGGTGGCCTGGTGGTAGGCCTGCAGCAGGCGTTCGGGGTCCGGCACGCGGCTCTTCTCGTCGAAGCCGATGCCGTTGACGATGTCGCCGCGGTAGGCCGGCAGGGTGACGTTGCCGATGGTCTCGTCGTTGGCCGAGCGCGGCTTGGCGAACTGCCCGGCCATGCGCCCGACCTTGACCACCGGGCAGCCGGCGGCGAAGGTCATGACGATGGCCATCTGCAGCAGCACCTTGAAGGTGTCGCGGATCTTCGCCGCCGAGAACTCGGCGAAGCTTTCGGCGCAGTCGCCGCCCTGGAGCAGGAAGGCACGGCCTTCGGTGACCTCGGCGAACTGCCGGCGCAGCTCGCGGGCCTCGCCGGCGAACACCAGCGGCGGGTAGCTGGCCAGGGTCTGCTCGACCTTGAGCAGGTGCGCGGCGTCGGGGTAGGTCGGTTGCTGCTGGATCGGCAGGGCACGCCAGCTGTCGGGGCTCCACGGTCGGTTCATCACGGGCTCGATCTTGTCTGTTATAGGCTGCCTGCCATGGTAACAGCGGCGCCGAGCTTGTTGCATCCGGGGCGTTGGCGGACAATGCGCGTTTTTGCGCGGGCGAGTGGCAGGTAGATGACGACGGAGCGGGAAGAGAAGCTGTTGGCCCGGGTCGAGGATGCCTTCGGCGTGATCAGCGTGTACGAGGTCGAGGACTACCGCTTCCTCGAATTCGGCGATGCCATCGAGCAGAGCTGCGTGTTCACCGCCGACCCCAGCTGGCTGGAGTACGACTACACCCGCGCCATGCTGGTCGGCGCGTTGTGCCATGCGCAGCCGGAGAGCGCGCTGTTTCTTGGCCTTGGTGCAGGCACCCTGACCCAGGCGTGCATGAAGTTCCTGCCGCTGGAGGACATCGAAGCCATCGAGCTGCGCCCGGACGTGCCGCGCCTGGCCATGCAGTACCTGGGGCTGGACGACGACCCGCGGCTGTATGTGCGCGTGGGGGACGCCCTGGAGCTGCTGCCCACGGCGGAGAAGGCCGACCTGCTGTTCGTCGACCTGTATACCGACCACGGGCCGGGTGTCGGCCACCTGGCGTGGAAGTTCCTCGAGAACTGCCAGCAGCAGCTCAACCCTGGCGGCTGGCTGGTGATCAACCAGTGGGCCACCGACGACGGCAAACCGCTGGGCGCGGCGCTGTTGCGTGGGTTGTACCACCGGCATTACTGGGAACTGCCGGTGAAGGAGGGCAATGTGATCCTGCTGGTGCCGGCGGACCTGGAGCAGACGCTGGAACTTGACGGTTTGCGCGCGCGCGCCGAGGCCCTGGCGCCGCGGTTGGGGTATAGCCTGGAGGGATTGATCCGCGAGATCCGGCCGGCGACTTGAAGACCGCGTCGCCTGCTTCGCGGGTGAACCCGCTCCTACAGGGACCGCGCTGCCCGTGAGGCTTGCGCTTTACCTGTGGGAGCGGGTTTACCCGCGAAGAGGCCAGCACGAAGCCTCAGAAGAAAAACGATTCAGCCGCCACCACGTGATAGCTCGATACTGGCTAACCGGCCAGAAAAATTTACTCACTCCCAACTATTATTTCGGGTATAGTACGCGCCGGTCTTTTAGCGGACCGCAAAATCAGGTGGTGCAAATCCTCCGAGTCCAGCTTCGGCTGCACGTCCGCTAGGCGGACCTTCCCACGTATTCTTTTTCAATCGTTTTCGCAAATCCCCGCCGACAAAGCTGCCTGGGTGACCGTTCCGGTCTTTCAAGGCATGTGCAGCTTTGCAGCATGGGTCTTTGCGGATGCACTTAGAGGCAGACCCATGACCCAGGAAACCGGCGGCTTCGCCGCTCTCGATCTCAATCCGAACATTGTTGCTGCCGTTCTGGCTACCGGCTACGAAGAGCCGTCGGCCATTCAGCAACAATCGATCCCGATCATCCTCGCCGGTCACGACATGATCGGCCAGGCGCAGACTGGCACCGGCAAGACCGCTGCCTTCGCCCTGCCGATCCTGAACAAGATCGATGTGAGCAAGCGCGAACCGCAAGCCCTGATCCTGGCGCCAACCCGTGAGTTGGCGCTGCAAGTCGCTACCGCTTTCGAAACCTACGCCAAGCAGATGCCAGGCGTGAATGTAGTGGCCGTCTACGGTGGTGCCCCGATGGGCCCACAGCTGCGTGCCATCCGCAACGGTGCGCAAATCGTCGTCGCTACCCCGGGCCGCCTGTGCGACCACCTGCGTCGTGACGAGAAAGTCCTGTCGACCGTGCAGTACCTGGTACTGGACGAAGCCGACGAAATGCTCAAGCTGGGCTTCATGGACGACCTCGAAGTGATCTTCGACGCCATCCCGGCCAGCCGCCAGACCGTGCTGTTCTCCGCTACCCTGCCGTCGTCGATCCGCTCGATCGCCGAACGTCACCTGCGCGAGCCCAAGCACGTCAAGATCCAGAGCAAGACCCAGACCGTCACCGCGATCGACCAGGCCCACCTGATGGTCCATGCCGACCAGAAGATCCCGGCCGTGCTGCGTCTGCTGGAAGTCGAGGAATTCGACGCGCTGATCGCCTTCGTGCGTACCAAGCAAGCCACCCTGGACCTGGCCGCCGCCCTGGAAGCCAAGGGCTACAAGGCTGCCGCGCTGAACGGTGACATCGCCCAGAACCAGCGTGAGCGCGTGATCGACTCGCTGAAGGATGGCCGCCTGGACATCGTCGTCGCCACCGACGTCGCTGCCCGTGGTCTGGACGTACCGCGCATCACCCACGTGTTCAACGTCGACATGCCGTACGACCCGGAGTCCTACGTGCACCGTATCGGCCGTACCGGTCGTGCCGGTCGCGATGGCCGCGCGCTGCTGCTGGTCACCCCGCGTGAGCGCCGCATGCTGCAGGTGATCGAGCGTGTGACCGGGCAGAAGGTTGCCGAAGCCCGCCTGCCGAACGCCCAGGCTGTGCTGGACGCCCGCATCAAGAAGCTGACCAACAGCCTGGCGCCGCTGGTTGCCGAAGCGGAAGCGACCCACGGCGAGCTGTTCGACCGCCTGACCACCGACCTGGGTTGCAGTGCCCGCGCCCTGGCCTCGGCCCTGCTGCGCAAGGCCACCAACGGCCAGGCGCTGGACCTGGCAAGCGTCGAGCGCGAGCAGCCGCTGGTGCCGAGCTTCGCCCCGCGTGGCGAGCGCACCGAGCGTGGTGAGCGCAGCGACCGTGGTGAGCGTGGTGCCGACCGCGAGCGTCGCGCGCCAATGCCGCTGGCCGAAGGCCGCGTGCGTTGCCGTACCGCCCTGGGTGCCCGTGATGGCATCGCCGCCAAGAACCTGCTGGGTGCGATCCTCAACGAAGGTGGCCTGGCCCGTGACGCCATCGGCCGCATCCAGGTACGCGACAGCTTCAGCCTGATCGAGCTGCCGGAAGATGGCCTGGAGCGTCTGCTGACCAAGCTCAAGGACACTCGCGTTGCCGGCAAGCAGCTGAAGCTGCGTCGTTATCGCGAAGATTGATCTTGATGCAATGAAAAAATCCCCGGCTTAGGTCGGGGATTTTTTTTGGCTGTGCCATTTTGGGGCTGCTGCGCAGCCCTTTCGCGACACGAGGCCGCTCCTACAGGGCGCGCGGTCCCTTGTAGGAGCGGCCTTGTGTCGCGAAAGGGGCGCAAAGCGCCCCCGGCATTCGTCAGTCGAACCGATAAATGTCCATCCCCAGCGCCCCCAGGGTAAACCCCTGATGCACCACGGCAAACCGCTCCCCAGCCCCCAAGGCAAAGAACAACGGCAGCAGATGCTCATCACTGGGGTGGTTGCGCACCGCAAACGGCGCCTGTTTGCGGTAGTCCAGCAACGCCCCCTGGTCGCCCGCCTCGAGCCGCTCCACCACCCAGTCCCTGAACGCCAGCGCCCAAGGTTCGATCACGTCCGGCCCGGCATGCCAGTCCAGCTCGCCCAGGTTGTGGGTGATGCTGCCCGAGCCAATCAGCAAGATATCTTCGTTGCGCAAGCCGGCCAGTGCCTGGCCGACCTTGACCTGTAATGCCGGCCCATGCTGGCTGGGCAGGGACACCTGAATCACCGGAATGACCGCATCCGGGTACATCAACGACAGCGGCACCCAGGCGCCGTGGTCGAATGGCCGCTGGGCATCCAGGCGGGCGGGCAGGCCGGCGGCGTTCAGCCGCTCAGCCACCTGGGTAGCCAGCATGGGCTCGCCGGGTGCGGGATAGTTCACGGCATACAGCGCCGCTGGGAAGCCATGGAAGTCGTGCCAGGTTTCGGGGTGTGCGCTGGCGCTCACCAGCAGCTCATGGCTTTCCCAGTGCGCCGACACCACCACGATCGCCTTCGGCCGTGGCAGCGCCCGGGCCAGCCCGGCCAGCGCCGGCCCGCTGGCGCCGGGTTGCAGGGCAAGCATGGGGGAACCATGGGAAATGAACAGGCTGGGCAGCATGATGGGGGTCCTGAGGATTAAGATGTCATCATCTTCGATCAAGTACAGATCGAAATCCAAACCAAGTTTTACCCTTGATCCATCTAAAAACCTGGAGTGAACATGGAAGCTGCTTTTTGGCAAAAGCGTTGGGCCGATAACCAGATCGGCTTTCACCGCACCGACGTCAACCCGTTTCTGCTGACCCACTGGCCTAGGTTGGCGCTGGTCGAGGGCAGTCGCGTGCTGGTGCCGCTGTGCGGCAAGAGCCTGGACATGGCCTGGCTGGCAGGGCAGGGGCACCGGGTGCTGGGTGTGGAACTGTCGCGGCGGGCGGTCGAGGACTTTTTCCACGAGCAGGGGCTTGAGGCGCAGGTGTCGCAGCAGGGCGCATTCGAGGTCTGGCGCAGTGTCGGGGTGGAGGTCTGGTGCGGTGATTTCTTTGCCTTGCGCGCAGAGGATGTTGCCGACTGCGCGGGGCTTTACGACCGGGCTGCCGCGATTGCCTTGCCACCGCCGATGCGGGCGCGCTACATGGCGCATCTTTCGCAGGTGCTGCCGGTGGGGTGCCAGGGGTTGCTGCTGACCATGGATTACGATCAGCAACTGCTCGACGGGCCGCCGTTCTCGGTGCCGGATGCCGAAGTGCGCCAGGGGTATGCGGGGGGCAAGGTACAGGTGCTGGATGAACGGGAAGTGATCGAAGAGAGCCCGAAATTCCTTCAGGCCGGCGTGGCCAGCGTGCTGGAGCGGGTATACCGCGTAGCGTTCTGAGTGAAGTGTCTGCTGTGCTGGCCTCTTCGCGGGTAAACCCGCTCCCACAGGTATAGTGCAGTATTCGAAATGGGTGCGGTCCCTGTGGGAGCGGGTTTACCCGCGAAGAGGCCGGAGCAGGCATACAAAAAAGGGCGACCTGAAGTCGCCTTTTTCTTTCGCAGATGGATCAGCCGCGGCGGCGCAGGGCCTCGATGCGGTCTTCCAGCGGCGGGTGGCTCATCAGCAGGCCGGCCAGGCCATGCTTGAGGCCGCCATTGATGCCGAACGCCTTCATGGTGTCGGGCATGTGCACCGGCAGG
This sequence comes from Pseudomonas sp. NPDC089401, assembly GCF_044749485.1. Taxonomy (NCBI): domain Bacteria; kingdom Pseudomonadati; phylum Pseudomonadota; class Gammaproteobacteria; order Pseudomonadales; family Pseudomonadaceae; genus Pseudomonas; species Pseudomonas sp. NPDC089401. The sequence goes on from NZ_JBIVIA010000001.1 coordinate 277,204, forward strand.
CCTTGCTCCACCCGCAGGCGCTGCAGGGCGCCGATCATCGCCGCGGTGCCGGCCAGCTGGGCGCCGGCTTCGTCGGCGCGGTACTCGCGGCGGCGCGAGAACCACATGACGATCATGCTGGCGAGGATGCCCAGGATCAGCTCGGCGACGATGGTCGCCACGTAGTAGGCGATGCCCTGGCCTTCTTCGTTCTTGAAGATCACCTTGTCGACGAAGTTGCCGATGATGCGCGCGAAGAACATCACGAAGGTGTTCACCACGCCCTGCACCAGGGCCAGGGTGACCATGTCGCCATTGGCCACGTGGCCGATCTCGTGGGCCAGCACGGCGCGCACTTCATCGGGCGAGAAACGCTCCAGCAGGCCCTGGGAAACGGCCACCAGCGCGTCGTTGCGGTTCCAGCCGGTGGCGAAGGCGTTGGCCTCGTAGGCCGGGAAGATACCCACTTCGGGCATCTTGATGCCGGCTTCGCGGGACAGCTCCTCGACCGTCTGCAGCAGCCACTGCTCGTGGCGGGTGCGCGGCTGGGTGATGATCTGGGTGCCGGTGCTCATCTTCGCCATCCACTTGGAGATGAGCAGCGAGACGAGGGAGCCGGCGAAGCCGAACACGGCGCAGAAGACCAGCAGGCTGCTGAGGTTGAGGTCAACCCCGTTGGCGGCCATGAACCCGTTGAAGCCGAACAGGCTCAAGGTAATGCTTGCAACCAGCACCACCGCGAGGTTGGTGGCTACAAACAACAGAATGCGCATCATGGTTGTTACGTTCTCCTGACGGATGGGTTGTTGCGTACTGCGGGGTATATAAGGCGCCTGCCGCGCCGATTCAATCGGGCGACTATTTCAAACTGTGTACGGCGGAGTATGGCAGAGGATGGCGCGGAGGCCTTGGAGCAGAGCGTTGCAGGATGTAAGAAACATCCTGCGGGGTTGCGGTGGGCTGCTTAGCAGCCCTTTCGCGGGCAAGCCCGCGAAAGGGCCGTCACTTACTGCGAATAGGTGCGCAGGAAATTGCCGATGCGGCCAATCGCAGCTTCCAGGTCATCCACCCGCGGCAAGGTCACCACGCGGAAGTGGTCCGGCCACGGCCAGTTGAAGGCGGTGCCTTGGACGATCAGCAGCTTTTCCGACAGCAGCAGGTCGAGGGCGAACTTCTCGTCGTTGAGGATCGGGCATACCTTCGGGTCGATCCGCGGGAACGCATACAGCGCGCCCATCGGCTTCACGCAGCTCACGCCGGGGATGGCGTTGAGCAGCTCGTAGGTGCGGTTGCGCTGCTCCAGCAGCCGGCCTGGCGGCAGCACCAGGTCGTTGATGCTCTGGTAGCCGCCCAGGGCGGTCTGGATGGCATGCTGGGCCGGCACGTTGGCGCACAGGCGCATGTTGGCCAGCATGTCGATGCCTTCGATGTAGCTCTGGGCGTGATGCTTGGGCCCGGAGATGATCAGCCAGCCGGAGCGGAAGCCCGCCACGCGGTAGGACTTGGACAGCCCGTTGAAGGTCAGGCACAGCAGGTCCGGGGCCAGCGAGGCGGTGCTGATGTGCACGGCTTCGTCGTAGAGGATCTTGTCGTAGATCTCGTCGGAGAACACCACCAGGTTGTGCTGGCGCGCCAGTTCCAGCATGCCCAGCAGCAGTTCCTTGGAGTACACCGCGCCAGTCGGGTTGTTCGGGTTGATGATCACCAGGGCCTTGGTGTTCGGGGTGATCTTGGCCTTGATGTCTTCCAGGTCCGGGAACCAGTCGGCCTGCTCGTCGCACAGGTAGTGCACCGGCTTGCCGCCGGCCAGGCTCACTGCGGCGGTCCACAGTGGGTAGTCGGGGGCCGGGATCAGCACTTCGTCGCCGTTGTTGAGCAGCGCCTGCATCGACATGACGATCAGCTCGGAGACACCGTTGCCGAGGTAGATGTCCTCGATGGTGACGCCTTCGATCTCCTTCTGCTGGCAGTACTGCATCACCGCCTTGCGCGCGCTGAACAGGCCCTTGGAGTCGCTGTAGCCCTGGGCGGTCGGCAGGTTGCGGATCACATCCTGGAGGATTTCGTCCGGCGCCTCGAAGCCAAACGGCGCCGGGTTGCCGATGTTCAGCTTGAGGATGCGGTGGCCTTCCTCTTCCAGGCGTTTGGCGTGCTTGAGCACTGGGCCGCGAATGTCATAGCAGACATTGGCGAGCTTGTTCGATTTGCTGAACTGCATGATGGGATCCCGATTGAGAATACGCACTGCGGCCCTCTTCGAAACGCTCGAAAGGTTTGAAAGGGCAGGAAGCGGGTGCCAGACTGGAGGCCTTGCACACGAAGCCAACTAATATACGTGCCACCCGCGTTACGGAAAAGACGGCGCGAGGTGAAATTCAGCCTGCCGAGGTCCCCACATGCAAAAGATCGACAAGACACTTGAAGAATGGCGCGCGATGCTCGACCCCGCCCAGTATCAGGTGTGCCGCCTCAAGGGCACCGAGCGGCCGTTCAGCGGCAAGTACAACAGCGAGCGTCGTGCCGGGGTGTACCACTGCATCTGCTGCGACCTGGCGCTGTTCGACGCGCAGACCAAGTTCGATTCCGGCTGCGGCTGGCCGAGCTTCTACGCACCGATCGAGGAGAGCGCGATGGTCGAGATTCGCGACACCTCCCACGGCATGATCCGCACCGAAGTCACCTGCGCCCAGTGTGATGCCCACCTGGGCCACGTGTTCCCCGACGGCCCACCGCCGACCGGCCTGCGCTACTGCATCAACTCGGTGTGCCTGGATTTCAAACCCCGCGACGGAGCCTGACCATGGCTGGATCGATGCTGGACATCCCCTGTGTGACCCTGGGCGGCGAGCAGAGAAAGCTCGGCGATTTCGCCGGCAAGGCGCTGCTGGTGGTCAACACGGCCAGCCAGTGCGGCTTTACCCCGCAGTACAAGGGCCTGGAAAAGTTGTGGCAGGCCTACCGCGAGCGCGGCCTGGTGGTGCTGGGCTTTCCCTGCAACCAGTTCGGCAAGCAGGAGCCAGGCGATGCCCGGGAGATCGCGCAGTTTTGCGAGGTCAATTTCGGCGTGAGCTTTCCGCTGTTTCGCAAGGTCGAGGTGAACGGCCCGGGTGCCCACCCGCTGTTCGTCGAGCTCAAGCAGCGCGCCCCGGGCTTGCTCGGCTCGCAGAAGATCAAATGGAACTTCACCAAGTTCCTGGTCGACCCGGCCAGCGGCAAGGTCACGCGTTTTGCCCCGACCACCAAGCCCCAGGCGCTTGAGGCCGACATCGAGCGCCTGCTCAGCCGCTGAGCGGCACCCAGTGATCGATCAGCGCCAGCAGTTCCTCGCGGCGGAACGGCTTGGCCAGGTAGTCGTTCATGCCCGCAGCGCGGCAGCGCTCGCGCTCCTCGGGCATGGCGTTGGCGGTCAGGGCGACGATCGGCAGCTCCGGCCAGCGCCCGCTCTGGCGGATGCGTCGGCTCGCCTCGTAGCCATCCATCACCGGCATGTTGCAGTCCATCAGCACCAGGTCGAAGTCTTGCTTTTCCAGCCACTCCAGGGCCTCGACGCCCTGGGTGGCGAGCTGCACCTGGCAGCCGAGCTTGGCCAGCATGCCCTTGGCTACCAGCTGGTTCACCGCATTGTCCTCCACCAGCAAGATGCGCGCGCGGCCTTCGGCGGCGATCAGCGCCGGGGTCGCCAGCGGGTGCTCCGGGGCCAGGCCTTGCAGGGTGCGGCGCAAGGTCTGGTACAGGGCGTTGCGTGCCAGCGGGCGAGCCAGCTGGTGCAGCGGCGCCAGTTGCGCCGACTGCTCGCTGGGCAGGAAGTTGCCGTAGGCGGTCACCAGCAGGATCGCTGCCTTGAACGCCGGGCGCAGCTGTAGCAGGTGCTCCAGGTCGTCGGTGATCAGCAGGTCGATCGCCGTGTCGTCCAGTGCAGCGGGGGCATCATGGCGCTGGTAGTCCAGCCCCCAGCCCGGCAGCAGGCCCTGCAGCAGCTCGCTCAGGCCGCTGCCGGCATTGCTCAGGGCCGCCACCCGGCCACGCAGCGGCGCGGGCGCGACGGCCTCGGTGTGGGTGGTCAGCGGCAGGTCGGCGCTGAAGCGGCTGCCGAACCCCGGCTCGGACTGGATATGCAGGCGGCCCTGCATGGCCTTGCACAGGTTGCGGGTCAGGGCCAGGCCCAGGCCGGTGCCGCCATACTGGCGGGTGATGCCGGCGCCCGCTTGGGTGAACGGCTGGAAAATCCGCGCCTGGGCATCCTCAGGGATGCCGATGCCGGTGTCGCGTACTTCCAGGCGCACGCCGCCGACGATGGTGCACAGGCGCAGGTCGACGCGGCCGAAACGGGTGAACTTGAGGGCGTTGGACAGCAGGTTGCTGATGACCTGGCGGACCCGGGTCGGGTCGCCCAGCACCGAACTGGGGAAATCGTCGGCGATCAGGCAGGTCAGCTCGACCCCTTGGGCAGCGTTCTGCGACAGCAGGTTGGCGGTGTCCTCGACCATGGCGCCGAGGTCGAAGGGGATGCGCTCCAGCTCCAGCTGCCCGGCGTCGAACTTGGACAGGTCGAGGATGTCGTTGAGCAGCTCGACCAGCACCTTGCCCGAGTCGTGGGCGATCGCCAGTTGCTGGCGCGGCTCGCCGGCCAGCGGGCTGTCCAGAGCCAGGGCGATCATGCCGAGCATGCCGTTGAGCGGGGTACGGATCTCGTGGCTCATGTTGGCCAGGAACGCCGCGCGCGCCTGGGCCATCTCCAGGGCGCGCTGGCGCGCTTCGTCGAGCTCCTGGTTGGACTGGCTGAGGCTGCTGTTGCTGGCCTTGAGTTCCTCGGTGCGCGCCGAAACGATGTCTTCCAGCTCGTTGAGGTACTGGGTCAGGCGGTTTTCCGCGGTGCGCCGCTGCTGGATCTCGGTGGCCATGCTGACGAACTGCTGGTTGGCGACCTTGACCAGCACGCCGATTTCATCGAGTTCGTGGCCGGGCGGGCAGTCCACCCGGGTTTGCCCGGGCTGGCGTGGGTCGCGGCCGGTGAGCGCGCTGATCACGGTTACCAGCGGCTTGGTCAGGAGCATGTGGAACAGGGCCAGGAGGATGCCGGTGAGGACCAGGCTGCGGGCGAAGCCGTTGAGCAGGGTGACCCCGGCGCGGTCGAGGAAGCGGCTGCCGAAGGCGAAGGTGTCGACGTCCAGGTACAGGGTGCCGAGGTATTCCTCGGGCATGTGGGTGAGGAACAGGCGTTCCTTGAACTGGCGCTGCTCGCCGAACAGGAAGTCGCTCAGGGGGCGGTAGCGGTCTTCGAGGCGCGGGCGCCCGACATCGGCCAGCACGGTTTCGTTGTTGTCGATCAGCCGGGCACGGATGATCGCCGGCGACTGCAACAGGCCCCGGGTCAACTCCAGCGCCAGCTCCGAGTCGATGTTGTAGGCGATGCGCGAGGCCGGATTGTGGCTGATTTGCAGCAACGCCTGCAGTTCGCGGTTGATGGATGCGTCTTCGCTGGCATAATCGATGCCGATCTGGATGAGACTGAGCAATGTTCCCAGGATGAAGCCGACCAGGACTGTCAACCGGGCTTGCTTGTATGACAGGCGATTGGTGAACTTGATATCCATGAGTCCCGAGCCGGTTTCACGTCCCTTGCGCTGCGCAAGCATAGCCGATCAGCCCCGGCTGCTGGCGGGCCTGTCACACATTCAGCCTTGATTGCTCAATTATCTGTGGCGGCCTCTTCGCGGCTGAAGCCGCTCCTACAGGAGGTGTGCGATTCCTGTGGGAGCGGCTTCAGCCGCGAAGAGGCCGCCACAGCAGCCTAGAATCTGAATTTTGCAGGAGTCGTCATGGACGCTCGCTTGAATGCTTTTCTGGAACGCGCCGAATCGGTGCTGGCGCGTCTCGAACCGCTGTTGCCGGCGCCACGCCCGGACATCGACTGGAACACTACCCTGGCCGCGCGCTGGCAGCGCGACGGTCGCACCGGTTACCTGATGCCGCTGGAAGTCAGCCTGGACATCCGCCTGTCCGACTTGATCGGCGTCGATAAACAGCGTGAGCAACTGGGCCGCAACACCCACCAGTTCATCAATGGCATGCCGGCCAACCACGCCTTGCTGTGGGGCTCGCGTGGCACCGGTAAATCCTCGCTGGTGCGGGCGCTGCTGGCCGAACATGCCGGTGCCGGCCTGCGCCTGATCGAGATCGAACGCGACCACCTGGCCGACCTGCCGCGCGTCGTCGAACAGCTGCAGAAGCTGCCACAACGCTTCATCCTGTTCTGCGACGACCTGTCGTTCGAAGCCGGGGAGGGCGACTACCGGGTACTCAAGAGCGTGCTCGATGGCTCGCTGGAGCAGGCGCCGGACAACGTGTTGCTGTACGCCACCTCCAACCGTCGCCACCTGGTGCCGGAGAAACAGAGCGACAACGAAAACTGGAAGATGGTCGATGGCGAGCTGCACCCCAACGAGGCGGTGGAAGACAAGATCGCCTTGTCCGACCGTTTCGGCCTGTGGCTGTCGTTCTACCCCTTTACCCAGGAACACTTCCTCGACGTGGTCGAGCACTGGATCGGCCAGCTGGCACGCCCTGCGGGCCTGGCCTGGCAGCGTGACGAAGCCCTGGAAATTCTCGCCGTGCGCTGGGCCACCGGCCGCGGCAACCGTAATGGCCGTTGTGCCTATCAGTTCGCCCGCTACTGGGTCGGGCTGCAATTGCTGGAGCAAAAGTAAACATGATCGATCTCAATGCCAGTGGCGCCGGCCTCGACGGCTACCACCTGCTGGCTGCGCAAGTGCAGGCGCTGTTCGCCGACGAGCGTGACTTCATCGCCAATGCCGCGCAGTTCTCGGCGTTTCTCTACAGCCAGGTGGACGACCTGAACTGGGCGGGGTTCTACCTCAACCGCAACGAAGAGCTGGTGCTCGGCCCGTTCCAGGGCCAGGTGGCCTGCGTGCGCATTCCGTTCAGCAAGGGCGTATGCGGCGCGGCGGCGGCCACCCGGCAGACCCAGCGGGTGGAAGACGTGCATGCGTTCCCGGGGCATATCGCCTGTGACAGCGCATCCAACAGCGAGCTGGTGATCCCGTTGGTGAAGGAGGGCAGGCTGATCGGCGTGCTGGACCTGGACAGCCCGAAGCTTGCGCGTTTCAGTGAAGCGGACCAGGTGGGGCTGGAGAGGCTGGCCGCGATCTTCCTGGAATTGACCGACTGCTGAAGCCTGCGCCGGCCTCTTCGCGGGCAAGCCCGCTCCCACAGGTACAGCGCCGCTCTCAGGCTGGGTGCAATCCCTGTGGGAGCGGGCTTGCCCGCGAAGAGGTCAGTCCAGGTTTCAGTATCAGTCGTAGATCACCCGCTTCTTCCAGGTCTCGTCCTCGTCGGTCTTGAGCCCCTGGGTCAGCTCGTTCTGCTCGCCTTCCGCCGGTTCCATCTTGTCCAGCACCTGGGCGTTGGCCCGGGCCAGCAGTTTCTCCAGATACGTCAGCTGTTCTTCATAGACCTTCGGCTCAGGCTGCTTGCGCAGGTACTGCACGCCGCGCTCGAAGGCCAGACGCGCCTGGCCGGGCTGCTCCTGCTGCAAGGCCTGCTGGCCCAGGTTGTTGAAGAACTCGATGTGCAGCAGTACAAGAATGTGGCGAATCTCTTTGACCCAGTGCTTGCCCTCGGCAGTCTGCAGGACATTTTCCTGGGTTGCCTTGACGATCTGGCTGTGCAGGGCTTCGAGCAGGAAGCGCACGTCCTTGGCCTTGGCCTCGGTCTGGATCGGGCTTGGCGGGTTGTTCACCTTTATGGCGTCGCCCTGGGCGACCTGGCCTTCGAGTTCGGCAATGCGCGCCTTGAGCTCGGCGCTGTGCTTGGCCAGTGCCAGCTGGCGCTGGTTGAGGTTCAGTTCCAGGCGGGTCAACAGCAGCTTGAGGGCCGGGGTCATGAACTGGCCGGGGAAGGTCTCGGTGATTTCGCCGCAGCGGCGCACGCGGTCGGCGAGGTCGATCTTCAAGCGTGCGCGCTCGAGCTTGCTGTTCTCGACCACGTTGTTGAGGTAGCCGATCACGATCAGCAACGCGATACCCGCCACGATGAGCAGTGTGATCAGAAGTGGTGTCACCGTTAACGCCTCATGAAGAAGTGGTGCATCTATCTATAGTGTAGGAGCGGGCAGGGCCGGCTCCCCTCTGTATCGGCAACTCTATCGTTAACTGCAATGCCGCTGAATGCTGGCACATTGCCGCTGAGCTTGCCCGAGGTACCGTCAGGAAAGCAACGCCAATCCTTGGACGCGCCGTCGAGGGTGCCGTCAGATTGCTCGAAGTCATTGATTTAAATAAATTTCTACAAAGGGGTTGACGCCTGTTCGAAGCATCCATAGAATGCGCGCCACTTGCAGCGTAAAGCACACAGCGAAACGCAGCAGGGAGTGAAAGCAGGCAGCGATGCCAGCAGCGTGTCCCCTTCGTCTAGTGGCCTAGGACACCGCCCTTTCACGGCGGTAACAGGGGTTCGAGTCCCCTAGGGGACGCCAAATTGCGGGAATAGCTCAGTTGGTAGAGCACGACCTTGCCAAGGTCGGGGTCGCGAGTTCGAGTCTCGTTTCCCGCTCCAAATTCTCCGGCAACGCCTAGCGGCGGGGCAGGAAATAGAAATCCAGTCTGAATCGTGAGGTTCGGGTCCTGGTGCACTGAAAAGTGTTGTGTGTCCCCTTCGTCTAGTGGCCTAGGACACCGCCCTTTCACGGCGGTAACAGGGGTTCGAGTCCCCTAGGGGACGCCAAATGCGGGAATAGCTCAGTTGGTAGAGCACGACCTTGCCAAGGTCGGGGTCGCGAGTTCGAGTCTCGTTTCCCGCTCCAGTTTAAATACTGTGGCGTTCGCACGGTGCAGTGGTGGTGAGGGTCGTCAAGGCGCTTCACGCCGATTAGCGGTAAAGCTTCAAATTGCGGGAATAGCTCAGTTGGTAGAGCACGACCTTGCCAAGGTCGGGGTCGCGAGTTCGAGTCTCGTTTCCCGCTCCAAATCAGAAAACGCCATCTCTAACGAGGTGGCGTTTTTTTTCGCCTGCGCAAAAGGCCACCGATACACAGGCTGCGCGTGATCCGTCGCAGCCCGTGTGTTGCCTCAGTGCGTGCTGGCCGGGCCTTGCTGGGCGCTCAGCAGCTGCTTTTCCAGGTTCCAGTCGAACGGCTCGCCTTCCTGTTCGGCCTGGTAGCGGCGCTCTTCCAGTTGCTGGTACAGCTCCAGCTCTTCGTCAGGCATGAAGTGCAGGCAATCGCCAGCGAAGAACCACAGCAGGTCGCGCGGCACCAGGTGGGCGATCTGTGGGTAGCGCTGGATTACCTGGCAGATCAGGTCCTGGCCCAGGTACTGGCTTTCCAGCGGATCCTGCGGCAGCAGGGTCAGCAGTTCATCGAAGCGTTCGAGGAACAGGGCGTGGCTTTCCTCCGGTACCTGATCCGCTTCACCCAGGGCAACCAGAATGGTGCGCAGGTGGTTCAGCAGTTGCAGGTGGTATTGCAGGTGGGGGTTGGCCATGGGGCGGTCCTCGGTGTGGTCGAAACGGGCGCGGAGTATACGCGGGATGGGGAAGGGGCCGCAAAGCGGCCCCCGGGGCGGGCGAGGTTCAGCGCACCTTGCCCTGTTCCGGTAGCAGTTGCTCCTTGTCGAAGGCATCGACGTCGATCACGGCCCGGCGCGCCTGTTCCGCCGCATGCAGGCGCTGCCCCTCGCCTGGTTGCAGCACGCCGGCCTCGACGGCGGCATCGATGGGTGACTGGCCGGGTGCGGGGTTGAGCTTGCCTTCCCTGATCGCCTGATGCAGCGCCTTGTGCAAGGGTGCGGCCTGGTCCAGCAGGTCGCTGGCCCGTTGCAGTGCTGCCACCGGATCGCCCTCGGCCTGCGGCCTGTAGCAGCCGGCAAGCAGCTCCTCCAGTGCCGGGTCGCCTTTGCTGCGGCCAATCAGCGCCGCCACTTCGGCATCCAGCTCATCGCCCGGCCCGGTATGGCGGCGCCCGAAGGGGAATACCAGTGCCCGCAGTGCGCAGCCGACAAAGCGGTTGGGGAAGTTCTCGAGCAGGCGGTCAAGGGCGTGTTCCGCCTGGCCCAGGCTCTCTTCCATGGCCCAGCGCAGCAGCGGTTGCAGGTAGTGCGGCGAGCCCAGGTCGTGGTAGCGCTTGAGCGCGGCGCTGGACAGGTACAGGTGGCTCAGCACATCGCCCAGCCGTGCGCTCAGGCGCTCGCGGCGTTTGAGCGCGCCACCGAGCAGCATCATCGACACGTCCGCCAGTAGCGCGAAAGCGGCCGCCTGGCGGTTGAGGGCGCGGAAGTAGCCTTGGCTCAGGGCGTCACCTGGCACATTCTCGAAACGGCCCAGCCCCAGGTTGTACACCAGCGTGCTCGCCGCGTTGCCGGCGGCGAACAGGATGTGCTTCATCAGCAGTTCGTCGAATGCCTTCAGCGCCTGCTCGCGGTCCTCGTGCCCGGCCAGGGCCATTTCCTTGAGCACGAACGGGTGGCAGCGGATGGCGCCCTGGCCGAAGATCATCAGGTTGCGCGAGAGGATGTTCGCGCCCTCGACGGTGATGAAGATCGGCGCACCTTGCCAGTTGCGCCCCAGGTAGTTGTTCGGGCCGAGGATGATGCCTTTGCCGCCGTGCACGTCCATGGCGTGCTGGATGCATTCGCGGCCACGCTCGGTGAGGTGGTACTTGAGGATCGCCGACAGCACCGAGGGTTTTTCCCCCAGGTCCACGGCCTTGGCGGTCAGCAGGCGGGCGCTGTCCATCAGCCAGGCGTTGCCGCCGATGCGCGCCAGTGACTCCTGGATACCCTCGAAAGCCGCCAGCGGCACGTTGAACTGTTCGCGAATGCTGGCGTACTGGCCGGTGACCAGGCTGGTGTACTTGGCCGCGCCGGTACCCACGGCCGGCAGGGAAATCGAGCGGCCCACCGACAGGCAGTTCATCAGCATCATCCAGCCCTTGCCAAGCATGGCCTGGCCACCGATGAGGAAGTCCAGCGGGATGAACACGTCCTTGCCGCTGTTGGGGCCGTTCATGAAGGCGGCGCCCAGGGGCAGGTGGCGCTTGCCGATCTCGACGCCCGGGGTGTCGGTCGGGATCAGCGCCAGGCTGATGCCCAGTTCTTCTTCCTCGCCCAGCAGGTGGTCCGGGTCGTGGGCCTTGAACGCAAGGCCGAGCAAGGTCGCCACGGGCCCCAGGGTGATATAGCGCTTTTCCCAGTTCAGGCGCAGGCCGATGACTTCCTCACCCTGCCATTGGCCCTTGCAGACCACTCCGGTGTCGGGCATGGCGCCCGCGTCGGAGCCGGCCAGCGGGCCGGTGAGGGCGAAGCAGGGGATGTCCTCGCCGCGGGCCAGGCGGGGCAAGTAGTGGTTGCGTTGTTGCTCGGTGCCGTAGTGCAGCAGCAGTTCCGCCGGGCCCAGGGAGTTGGGCACCATCACCGTGGAGGCCAGGTCGCCACTGCGCGTGGCCAGCTTCATCGCCACCTGGGAGTGGGCATGGGCGGAGAAACCTTTGCCACCGTACTCCTTGGGGATGATCAGGGCGAAGAAGCCGTTCTGCTTGATATGCGCCCAGGCTTCGGGTGGCAAGTCGAGGTCCTGGCCGATCTGCCAGTCGCTGACCATGGCGCAGAGCGCCTCGGTTGGCCCGTCGAGAAAGGCCTGTTCCTCGTCGGTCAGCTTCGGTGCCGGGTAGCTGAGCAGGGTGCGCCAGTCGGGGCGGCCACTGAACAGCTCGCCGTCCCACCACACGGTACCGGCATCGATGGCTTCGCGCTCGGTTTGCGACATCGGCGGCAGGGTGCGCTGGAACCACTTGAATATCGGGCCGGTGAACACTTTGCGGCGCCAGTCCGGCAACGCCACCAGAGCAATCTTCAGTGCAAGCACGATCCAGAGCAGGGTCAGCAGCCAGCCGGGGGCACTGCTGAGGATGCCCATCAGCAGCACGTAGGCCGCCAGGATGCCGAGAATCTGCAAGGGCGCCAGGCGCCGGTGCGTGAGGTATGCCGCGCCGATCACCAGCACTACCAACCACAACAGCAACATAATCGGTCCTCCTTGGAACCAGGGGCTTGAGCCGTCCCAGACAGCTTAGACGCAACGCTGTGAACGGCAGGTTCAGAACAGTGACAGGGTGTGGCGGTGGGAGTTTCAGTGCCTTTTCATCCTGTGCCGGCCTCTTCGCGGGCAAGCCCGCTCCCACAGTGTCAGCACAACCTTCAAGGCGATGGAGAACCTGTGGGAGCGGGCTTGCCCGCGAAGAGGCCGGTACAGGCACTAAAACTCTGGAGTAGACTGTCGGCCCTATGCATTCATAAGGACGTTGTCATGCTGAAGATCTGGGGCCGCAAGAATTCGAGCAATGTGCGCAAGGCGCTGTGGGTCGCCCACGAACTGGGCCTGGATTTCGAGTCGATCGACGCCGGTGGCGCCTTCGGCGTGGTCAACGAGCCGCACTACCGGGCGCGCAACCCCAACGGCCTGGTGCCGATGCTCGAGGACGGCGACCTTACCCTGTGGGAGTCCAACACCATTGTCCGCTACCTGTGTGCCGAATATGGCGCAGAGCAGGGCTGGTACCTGGAAGACCCACGCCAGCGCGCCCTGGCCGACAAGTGGATGGACTGGACCACCTCATCCTTCGCGGCGCCGTTCCGCCCGCTGTTCTGGGGCCTGCTGCGCACTCCGGAGGACCAGCGCGACTGGGTGGCGATCAACGCCGCACATAAACAATGCGCCGAGTTGCTGGCCATCGCCGACGAGACCCTGGCCAGGCAGCCGTATCTTTCCGGTGAGCAGATCGGCATGGGTGACATCCCGCTCGGCTGCTTCGTCTATGCCTGGTTCGAAATGCCCATCGAGCGCCCGGCCATGCACCACCTGGAGGCCTGGTACGAACGCCTCTGCGCGCGCCCGGCCTACCAGGCGGCGGTGATGACCGCGCTGACCTGATCGGAAACCACGCGTGCTTCGATAGTCATTATCAATACATGTGACTGTACTTGTGTGGCCTGGCCTTGCACCATGGCCCCACTCACTGCGCCAGTGATCTGCCCTGGCGTGTCCTGCACCTTTTTCTTCGGTAAATGACCCGCTATGAGTTCCGCCCTGTCCATCCGACAGCTGACCAAGACCTACGGCAACGGCTTCCAGGCCCTCAAGGGCATCGATCTGGATGTCGCCGAAGGTGACTTCTTCGCCTTGCTCGGCCCCAATGGCGCCGGCAAGTCCACCACCATCGGCATCCTCTCGACCCTGGTGAACAAGACCAGCGGCACGGTCAACGTGTTCGGCCATGACCTGGACCGCGAGCCTTCGGCGCTCAAGCGCTGCCTGGGCGTGGTACCGCAGGAGTTCAACTTCAACCAGTTCGAGAAGTGCTTCGACATCGTCGTGACCCAGGCCGGCTACTACGGCATTCCGGCCAAGGTCGCCAAGGAACGCGCCGAACAGTACCTGACCCAGCTGGGCCTGTGGGACAAGCGCGACGTGCCTTCGCGTTCGCTGTCCGGCGGCATGAAGCGCCGCCTGATGATCGCCCGCGCGCTGATCCACGAGCCGCGCCTGCTGATCCTCGACGAACCCACCGCCGGGGTGGACATCGAGCTGCGCCGCTCGATGTGGAGCTTCCTCACCGAGCTCAACCAGAAAGGCATCACCATCATCCTCACCACCCACTACCTGGAAGAGGCCGAGCAGCTGTGCCGCAACATCGGCATCATCGACCATGGCACCATCGTCGAGAACACCAGCATGCGCCAGCTGCTGGGCAAGCTGCATGTCGAGACCTTCGTCCTCGACCTCAGACAGGACCTGGCCACGGTGCCCGTGCTGCAAGGCTACCCTTGCCGCCTGCTGACCCCGCACACCCTGGAAGTGCAGGTGGACAAGGACATCGGCATCACCGCGCTGTTCGGCCAGCTGGCCCTGCAGAACATCGAAGTGCAGAGCCTGCGCAACAAGACCAACCGACTCGAGGAGCTGTTCGTGTCCCTGGTGGAAAAGAACCTGTCGAAGGTGGCCGTATGAGTGTGGAACTGCGCACCAACTGGGTCGCCCTGAACACCATCGTCTACCGCGAAGTGCGGCGCTTCCTGCGCATCTGGCCGCAGACGTTGCTGCCGCCGGCCATCACCATGGTCTTGTACTTCGTGATCTTCGGTAACCTGATCGGCCGGCAGATCGGCGACATGGGCGGGTTCACCTACATGCAGTACATCGTGCCCGGGCTGATCATGATGTCGGTAATCACCAACTCCTACGGCAACGTGGTGTCGAGCTTCTTCGGCAGCAAGTTCCAGCGTTCGATCGAAGAGTTGATGGTGTCGCCGGTATCGCCGCACACCATCCTCGTCGGCTACGTGCTGGGCGGCGTGCTGCGGGGCTTGGCGGTGGGGGTGATCGTGACCATCCTGTCGATGTTCTTCACCGACCTGCAGGTGCATCACCTGGGCGTGACCGTGATCGTGGTGCTGCTGACCGCGACCATCTTTTCGCTGCTGGGCTTCGTCAACGCGGTGTTCGCGCGCAACTTCGACGATATCTCGATCATCCCGACCTTCGTGCTGACACCCTTGACCTACCTGGGCGGGGTGTTCTACTCGATCAACCTGCTGCCGCCGTTCTGGCAGACCGTGTCGCTGGCCAACCCGGTGCTGCACATGGTCAACTCGTTCCGCTACGGCATCCTAGGGGTGTCGGACATCAGCATTGGCACGGCGATCACCTTCATGCTGGTGGCCACTGCGGTGCTCTACGTGCTGTGTGTCCGCCTGCTGGTCAGCGGCCGCGGCATGCGTGCCTGACATCCGTTGCTTGCGCCGGCGCCACTGCCGGCCGATCCACCAGCGCCAATAGAGCAGGGTGGTGAGCCAGGCCGCGATGCCAAGCACCACCCCGCACACCACCGAGCCCAGCAGGAACGGCTGCCACAGCGTGGCCAGCTGGTCGGTGATCCAGTCGAACGTCAGTTCGTCCGGTAGCGTGCGTGGCGGCACCTGCATGAGCCAGGCGCCCGTCATGTAGGTGACGAAGAACACCGGCGGCATGGTCAACGGGTTGGTCAGCCAGACCAGGCTGACGGCGATCGGCAGGTTGCCGCGCACCGGGATCGCCAGCGCCGCGGCGAGCAGCATCTGCATCGGGATGGGGATCAGTGCCGCGAACAGGCCCACGCCCATGGCCCGAGCCACCGAATGGCGATTCAGGTGCCAGAGGTTCGGGTCGTGCAGCAGCTTGCCGAAAAAGCGTAAGGACTTGTGTTCCCGAATGCTGGTCGGGTCCGGCATGTAGCGTTTGAAGAGACGGCGCGGCATGGGGGCTCCCGGGGCATTGACCGGGGAAGTATGCCCTCATTCCGGTTCAGGCTCGTTTAGAGTTTGTGACAATTGTTGAGCAGGCCTGGCCTGCTTTTCGTCTATGCCTCCCTGAGCGATTCTGCTTCCGGAGCTCTAACTCATGCGCACAGGGATGTTTGCGCTCGCGCTCGGCTTGCTGTGCCTGGGCGTGCTACCCGAATTGCCATCGGTCGGATGGCTTGCCCTGTTGTTGTCCATTGCCTTTGCCACTTTGCGTACCCGCATCTGGCCACTGGGGTGGTTCCTGCTGGGGCTGTGCTGGGCCTGCTGGTCGGCGCAGCAGGCGCTGGACGAGCGTCTGGCGCCGGGCCTGGATGGCCGCACGCTGTGGGTTGAGGGCAGGGTGGTCGGGTTGCCGGCGCGCACCGCGCAAGGTGTCCGCTTCGAGCTGGGGCAGCCGCAGTCGCGGCGGGTGGAACTGCCCGGCCGCCTGCAACTGAGCTGGTTCGATGGGCCGCCTGTTCGGGCCGGGGAGCGCTGGCGCCTGGCGGTCACCTTGCAGCGCCCGGCCGGTTTGCTCAACCCCCATGGCCCGGATCGCGAGGCGCAGTTGCTGGCGCGCGGGGTCGGGGCGACGGGCACGGTCAAGGCCGGCCAGTTGCTCGACGGGCATGCGCCGGGCTGGCGGGACGCCTTGCGCCAGCGCTTGCTGCAGGTGGATGCCAATGGCCGCGAAGCAGCGCTGGTGGCGCTGGTGCTGGGCGATGGTGCCGGGCTTGCGCGCGAGGACTGGCAGGTGTTGCAGGCCACGGGCACGGTGCACCTGCTGGTGATCTCGGGGCAGCATATCGGCCTGGTGGCGGGGCTGCTCTATGCCTTGGTCGCAGGCTTGGCGCGCTGGGGGATGTGGCCGCGCAGGTGGCCTTGGCTGCCTTGGGCCTGCGCGCTGGCGTTGGCGGCGGCGCTCGCCTACGGCGGCTTGGCCGGTGCTGGCGTGCCGGTGCAGCGGGCGTGCCTGATGCTCGCCGTGGTGCTGCTGTGGCGCCTGCGCTTTCGGCATCTTGGGGCAATGCTGCCGCTGCTGGCGGCATTGAACGCCGTGCTGCTGGTCAACCCGCTGGCGGCACTGCTGCCCGGTTTCTGGCTGTCGTTCGCGGCGGTGGCGGTGCTGATCTATTGCTTCAGTGCGCGCCTGGGTGGCTGGCGGCCCTGGCAGGCCTGGACGCGCGCCCAATGGGTGATCGCCGTGGGTTTGCTGCCGGTACTGCTGGCTACCGGTTTGCCGGTCAGCCTGAGTGCGCCGCTGGCCAACCTGCTGGCGGTGCCGTGGATCAGCCTGGGGGTGCTGCCGCTGGCATTGCTCGGGACCTTGCTCCTGCCTGTGCCGGGGGTGGGGGAAGGCCTGCTGTGGCTTGCCGGTGGATCGCTGGACGGGTTGTTCCGTTTGTTGGCGCTGGCGGCTGACTGGCGCCCGGCCTGGGTGCCGTCGGCGTTGCCATTGGCGGCATGGTTGCTGGTGGCCCTGGGGGCATTGCTGCTGCTGTTGCCACGAGGTGTCCCGTTGCGGGGGCTGGGTGGCGTCATGTTGCTGGCCCTTTGGGTGCCTGGGGAAACCCTGCCGGTCGGGCAGGTTGGCGTCTGGCAGCTGGATGTGGGGCAGGGGCTGGCGGTGTTGCTGCGTACGCGCAACCACAGCCTGCTCTACGATGCCGGCCCGGCGCGCGGCGAGACCGACCTGGGTGAGCGGGTAGTCTTGCCGACCCTGCAGAAACTGGGTGTGCGTCAGCTGGACGTGCTGTTGATCAGCCACGCCCATGCCGATCATGCCGGTGGCGCGCTGGCGATCTTCCAGGGCATGCCGGTCAGGCGTGCATTGGGCGGCGAGGCGCCAGCACTGCCGGATCAATTGCAGGCAGAACCTTGTGATGCCGGCGAGCAATGGGAGTGGGACGGTGTGCGGTTTTCCACCTGGCGCTGGGCTGACGGGCAGCCCGGCAATGATCGTTCCTGTGTCTTGCTGGTCGAGGCGCAGGGCGAGCGGCTGCTGTTGGCAGGCGACATCGAGGCGGGCGCGGAGGCTGCCTGGCTGGCGGCAGGCCGGGGCGTCCAGGTCGACTGGCTGCAGTCGCCGCATCATGGCAGCCGTACTTCCTCGACCGAGGCCTTCATCGCTGCCACGGCGCCGCAGGGCGTGCTGATTTCCCGTGGGCGCAACAATGGTTTCGGGCATCCGCATCCCCAGGTGGTCGAGCGCTACCGGCGGCATGGTGTGGTGGTTCACGATACGGCGGTGGAGGGGGCTTTGCGGCTGGTGTTGGGCGCCCACGGCGAGGTCGAGGGCGTGCGCCGGCTGCGGCGGTTCTGGAGGGAGACTGGCGATGGCTGATCCGGCCTCTTCGCGGGCAGGCCGGAGGTCAATTCCCTGACCTCCGGCAGATGAGCCCTCCGCGCACCTATGTTAGAGTGGCGGCCTTTTTCCAAAGGGGCGTTTACTGTGTGGGAATTGGTCAAGTCCGGTGGTTGGATGATGCTGCCGATCATTCTGAGTTCCATCGTTGCCATGGCTATCGTCGTCGAGCGCCTGTGGACCCTGCGCGCCAGTCGCGTCACGCCGCCGCACCTGCTGGGCCAGGTGTGGATGTGGATCAAGGACAAGCAGCTCACCAGTGACAAGCTCAAGGCCCTGCGCGCCGATTCGCCCTTGGGCGAGATCCTCGCGGCCGGCCTGGCCAACTCGCGCCATGGCCGCGAGATCATGAAAGAGTGCATCGAGGAAGCCGCCTCGCGGGTCATCCACGAACTCGAACGCTACGTCAGCACCCTCGGCACCATCGCCGCCATGGCGCCTCTGCTCGGCCTGCTCGGTACCGTGCTGGGCATGATCGACATCTTCAGCGCCTTCATGGGCTCGCAGATGACGGCCAATGCCGCCGTGCTGGCCGGCGGTATCTCCAAGGCCCTGGTCACCACCGCGGCCGGCCTGATGATCGGTATCCCGGCGGTGTTCTTCCACCGTTTCCTGCTGCGCCGCATCGATGAGCTGGTGGTGGGCATGGAGCAGGAAGCGATCAAGCTGGTGGAAGTGATCCAGGGCGACCGCGAAGTGGAAGTGGCCGGAGGCAAGGCGTGAAGTTTCGGCGCAATCGCCAGCGCGAGAACGTCGACATCAACCTTGCGTCGCTGATCGACGTGGTGTTCGTGTTGCTGCTGTTCTTCGTGGTCACCACCACCTTCACCCGCGAGACCCAGCTGCGCGTCGAGCTGCCCGAGGCGGCCAGCGCCGAGCAGGCCCCGGCGGACCAGGGCAAGCTGGTGGAAGTCACCATCAGCGCCGACGGCGTGTACTCGGTGAACAACCACTTGCTGCCCAAGAGCGACCTGGCCACCCTGACCGAGGCCATCGAGCGTGAATCGGGCGGCGACAACAAGCTGCCGCTGGCCATCAGTGCCGACGGCAAGACCCCGCACCAGGCCGTGATCACTGCAATGGATGCCGCCGGCAAGCTCGGTTTCAGCCACCTGCGCATGACCACCGTCGAGGCCGCCCAGGGGACACCTTGATGGCATTCTCCGATCGACTGCTGAATGCCTGGTACGCCGGGCATCCGGCCCTGGCGCTGCTGCGCCCGCTGGAAGCGCTGTACCGCCGCGTGGTGACGCGCAAGCGCGCGCGTTTCCTCAGCGGTGAAAGCGCCAGTTACCGGGCTCCGGTGCCGGTCATCGTGGTGGGCAACATCACCATTGGTGGCACCGGCAAGACGCCGATGATCCTCTGGCTGATCGAGCACTGCCGCCGCCAGGGCCTCAAGGTCGGCGTGGTCAGCCGCGGTTATGGCGCCAAGCCGCCACGGTTCCCCTGGCGCGTCGAAGCCAGCCAGCCTGCCGAGCAGGCCGGCGATGAGCCTTTGCTGATCGTCCAGCGTACCGGCGTGCCGTTGATGATCGACCCTGACCGCTCGCAAGCCGTGCAGGCGCTGCTGGCCAGCGAACCGCTCGACTTGATCCTGTGCGACGACGGCATGCAGCACTACCGCCTGGCCCGAGACCTGGAACTGGTGCTGATCGACGCCGCCCGCGGCCTGGGCAACGGCCGCTGCCTGCCCGCCGGCCCGTTGCGCGAACCTGCCGAACGCCTGCAGGAAGCCGACGCGGTGCTGTTCAACGGCGCCGGCGAAGACCGCGCCGAGGGCTATGCCTTGCGCCTGCGGCCGTCAGCCCTGGTCAACCTGCGCAGCGGCGAGCGCCGCGAACTCGACTTTTTCCCCGCCGGCCAGCGCCTGCATGCGGTGGCCGGCATCGGCAACCCGCAACGTTTCTTCAACACCCTGCTGGGGCTAAACTGGCAGCCGGTGCCGCACCCCTTTGCCGATCATGCCCGGTTCAGCGCCGAGAGCCTGGCCTTCAGCCCGGCGCTGCCGCTGGTCATGACCGAGAAGGATGCGGTGAAATGCCGGGCCTTCGCCGCCGATGACTGGTGGTACCTGGCGGTGGAGGCGCAGCCTGCCGAGGCTTTCTGCGCCTGGTTCGACAGCCAGCTGCAACGCTTGCTGCACAAGCCCTGAGCCCTATTCACTTTTCGGCCATCCGGCCTCAAGGACGCTTCCATGGACACCAAACTGCTCGACATCCTGGCCTGCCCGATCACCAAGGGCCCGCTCAAGCTCAGCGCCGACAAGACCGAGCTGATCAGCAAGGGCGCAGGCCTTGCCTACCCGATCCGCGACGGCATCCCGGTGATGCTGGAAAGCGAGGCGCGCACCCTGACCGACGACGAGCGTCTGGACAAATGAGCCTGGACTTCACCGTGGTGATTCCTGCCCGGCTGCGCTCCACGCGCCTGCCGGGCAAGCCCTTGCTGGCGATTGCCGGCAAGCCGATGGTCCAGCACGTCTGGGAGCAGGCGCGCAAGAGCGGTGCCGGCCGCGTGGTCATTGCCACCGACGACGCCAGCATCCTCGAAGCCTGCCAGGCGTTCGGCGCCGAAGTGCTGATGACCCGCGCCGACCATGAGTCGGGTACCGACCGCCTGGCCGAAGTGGCCGCGCACCTGGGCCTGCCGGCCGATGCCATCGTGGTCAACGTGCAGGGCGACGAGCCACTGATCCCGCCGGTGATCATCGACCAGGTGGCCGCCAACCTGGCCGCCAACCCGCAAGCCGGTATCGCCACCCTGGCCGAGCCGATCCATGCGCCGGAAACCGTGTTCAACCCCAATGCGGTCAAGGTGGTCAGCGACAAGAACGGCCTGGCCCTGAGCTTCAGCCGTGCGCCGTTGCCCTGGGCCCGCGACGCCTTCGCCAAGGGCCGCGACGTGCTCCCCGAGGGCGTGCCGTACCGCCGCCACATCGGCATGTACGCCTATCGCGTCGGCTTCCTCCAGGACTTCGTCGGCTGGGGCCCGTGCTGGCTCGAGCAGACCGAGGCGCTGGAGCAGCTGCGGGCGCTGTGGCACGGCGTGCGGATCCATGTCGAGGACGCCATCGAGGCGCCGGCGGTGGGTGTCGACACCCCTGAAGACCTGGAGCGCGTCCGGCGCTTGCTGGAGGCATGATGCGCGTCCTGTTCGTCTGCCTGGGCAACATCTGCCGTTCGCCCACTGCCGAAGGCGTGCTGCGCCATCAACTGCAGGCTGCCGGCCTGGCCGAGCAGGTGCACGTGGCCTCTGCCGGCACCGGTGACTGGCATGTCGGCAAGGCGCCGGACAGCCGCACCTGCCAGGCGGCGCTGGCGCGGGGTTACGACCTGTCGAAGCAGCGGGCCCAGCAGGTCAAGGCGGCGCATTTCGCCGAGTACGACCTGGTCCTGGCCATGGATGCAAGCAACCTGCGCGACCTGCGTGCCCTGCGCCCGCACAACGCCACTGGCGAGCTCGACCTGTTCCTGCGGCGCTACGGCGCGGCCCTCGACGAGGTGCCGGACCCTTACTACGGCGGCGCCGACGGCTTCGAGCAGGTGCTCGACCTGGTCGAGGCGGCCTGCCGTGAGCTGGTCATCGAAATCAAGGGGCGGCTATGACGGCGCCGTGGCAGGAGCAGGTATCGCTCAAGCCATACAACACCTTTGGCATCGATGTGAGCGCCCGCTACTTCGTCCAGGCCCGCAATGACGACGAGGTGCGCGAGGCGTTGCTTCAGGCGCGCCAGCGTGCGCTGCCGGTCATGGTCATCGGCGGTGGCAGCAACCTGCTGCTGACCCGCGACATCGATGCCCTGGTGCTGCACATGGCCAGCCGTGGCTGCCGGGTGCTGAGTGACGATGGCGAGCGGCTGGTGGTCGAGGGCGAGGCCGGCGAGCCTTGGCATCCGTTCGTGCAATGGACGCTGGCGCAGGGTTTCTGTGGCCTGGAGAACCTCAGCCTGATTCCGGGGACCGTGGGCGCTGCGCCGATGCAGAACGTCGGCGCCTATGGTGTCGAGATCAAGGACGTGTTCGCCGGGCTGACCGCGCTGGACCGGGAAACCGGTACGCTGCGGGATTTCAGCCTCGAAGAATGCGCCTTCGGCTACCGTGACAGCCTGTTCAAGCGCAACCCAGGGCGTTGGTTGATCCTGCGCGTGCGCTTTGCCTTGAGCCGCACGTTGCAGGCGCACCTGGACTATGGCCCGGTGCGTCAGCGCTTGCTGGAGCAGGGGATCGAGCAGCCGAACGCGCAGGCGATCAGCGATGCCATCTGCGGCATTCGCCGTGAGAAGCTGCCGGACCCGGCCGAGCTGGGGAATGCCGGGAGCTTCTTCAAGAACCCGGTGGTATCAGTTGAGCGGGTCGAGGCGATTCGGGCGCAATATCCGAGCGTGGTGGCTTATCCTCAGGCCGATGGCCAGGTGAAGCTGGCAGCCGGCTGGTTGATCGAGCAGGCGGGGTGGAAGGGGTATCGCGAGGGCGATGCCGGGGTGCACCGGTTGCAGTCGCTGGTGCTGGTCAACTACGGCCAGGCGAGCGGGGCGCAGTTGCATGCGCTGGCGCAGCGGATCCAGGCTGATATCCTGGCGCGGTTCGGGGTCGAGCTGGAGATGGAGCCCAACCTGTACTGATGGTTGGGCCTGTTCCGGCCCTTTCGCGGGCTTGCCCGCGAAGAAGTCGGAACAGATCTGGACAGATAGCCGAAAAAAAGCCCCGCCAGTTCGCACTGGCGGGGCTTTTTCATTCAGCACCGGCTATCAATGAGGCTTGTGCTCATCGGCGGTTTCCAGTGCTGGCTCGGCAGCTTCCTGGGCAGCCTTGGCTGCGGCCTCGGCTTCACGCTTGCGACGACGCACTTCGCGTGGGTCGTTAGGCGCGCGGCCGTTCGGCAGCATCACGGTGGCGGCTTCGGCGGTGGCCGCTGCTTGCTCGGCCGGAGCCGGCTCGACAGCTACCGGGGCAGCTTCGACGACGGCAGGCGCTGGCTCTGCAACCACTTCCGGCTGGGCTTCGGCCACAGGCGCAGGCTGCTCGGCAACCGGTGCTTGCTCGACCACCACCTGGGCTTGCTCGGCTTCACCCGCTTCGACGACGGCGGCTTCCACGGCCGGCGCTTCGATGACAGGTGCTGCTTCGACGGCAGGGGCTTCGACTGGTGCTTCGGCGACGACCACCGGTTCAGCAGCGACAGGCGCTTGCTCAACCACGGGCTGCGGAGTCACTTCGACCACTGGCTCGGCGCTGGCTTCGACCACGGCGACTGGTTCGCTGATCGGTTGCTCGACCACCGGCGCGATGACAACTTCCTCGGCCTGGGCAACCACTTCCACGGCTTCGGTCGGCTGGGCGACTTCGCTGTTGTCGGCGGCGGCTTCGGTGCTGGCGCGCTCGGCCTGCTGATTGGCTTGGGCCTCGGCTTCGGCGCTGATGTTGCTGCTGGCAACAGCGGCGGTGACGGCCAGGCCGGCAGCCAGTTCGGCACCCAGCTCGCTGGCCTGGTGCTGTTGCGGCTGATCTTCGCTGCCTTCGTCGTCGCCGTCGATCAGCTCGCCGTTGGCATTGCGCTGGCGTTCACGACGGTTGCTGCGACGACGCTGGCCACGGGAGCGGCGGCGTGGGCGTTCTTCGCCATCGGCGCCTTCCTGCTCGTCCTGCAGCAGTTCTTCGTTCGGCAGTTGCTCTTCGGCGAGCTCGGCAGCCTGCTCGGCGCCCTGTTCGGCTGCACGCGGCTGACGCTCTTCACGCGGTGGGCGCGGCTGACGCTCTTCGCGAGGTGCACGTTCTTCACGCGAGGCGCGTTCTTCGCGCGGCGCACGTTCTTCACGAGGGGTGCGTTCTTCGCGCGGCGCACGTTCTTCACGAGGGGTGCGTTCTTCGCGCGGCGCACGCTCTTCACGTGGAGCACGTTCTTCGCGAGGTGCACGCTCTTCGCGCGGAGCACGTTCTTCACGCGGGGCGCGTTCTTCGCGGGCTACACGCTCTTCACGTGGCTGACGCTCTTCGCGTTCGGCTGGTGGGGTGGCATCCAGCGGCTCGCGCAGTTCACGCACGCGCTCTTCACCGCGGTTGCCACGGCGGTCTTCGCGAGGCTGGCGCGGGGCGCGTTCTTCACGAGGGGCGCGCTCTTCACGCGGTGCACGTTCTTCACGTGGTGCGCGTTCTTCACGCGGTGCACGTTCTTCGCGAGGCTGACGCTCTTCGCGCGGAGCGCGCTCGGCACGCTCTTCGCGTGGCTTGCGCTCTTCATCGCGACGGCCGTTGCGGTTACGGCTCTGTTGACGGCCGTTGCGGCGCTCTTCGTTGCGCTGGCTACGCTCGGTGGCCGGCTTTTCTGCGGCAGCAGCGGCGACCGGCGCGGCGGCAGGCTCTTCCTTGCCGGCGAACAGGCTGACCAGCGACTTGACCAGGCCCTTGAACAGGCTTGGCTCAGGTGCAGCTGGAGCAGGGGTGGCCGCAGCGGCTGGCTGTGGCTGTTCTTCGACGGTGCTTGGCAGTGGAGCGTTGGCGCGGGCCGGCGCGGTCTTCACCGCGGCTTCCTGGCGAACCAGGGTGCGGGTGGCGGTCGGCTGCGGCGCTTCTTCGGCTTCCGATGCGGCGATTTCGTAGCTGGACTGGTTGTTCAGCACTTCCGGGTTGTCGTCGCGCAGGCGCTGGACTTCGAAGTGCGGGGTTTCCAGGTGGTCGTTCGGCAGGATGATGATGCGCGCGCGGGTGCGCAGTTCGATCTTGGTGATCGAGTTGCGTTTCTCGTTGAGCAGGAACGCGGCCACCGGGATCGGCACCTGGGCACGCACTTCGGCAGTGCGGTCCTTCAGCGCTTCTTCCTCGATCAGGCGCAGGATCGCCAGCGACAGCGATTCGACGTCACGGATGATGCCGGTGCCGGAGCAGCGCGGGCAGACGATGCCGCTGCTTTCGCCCAGCGAAGGGCGCAGGCGCTGACGGGACATTTCCAGCAGGCCGAAGCGCGAGATGCGGCCAACCTGAACGCGGGCGCGGTCGGCTTCGAGGCATTCACGCACGCGCTCTTCGACAGCGCGCTGGTTCTTCGCCGGGGTCATGTCGATGAAGTCGATGACGATCAGGCCGCCGATGTCACGCAGGCGCAGCTGGCGGGCGATTTCCTCGGCCGCTTCCAGGTTGGTCTGCAGGGCGGTTTCCTCGATGTCGCTACCCTTGGTGGCGCGCGCCGAGTTGATGTCGATGGAGACCAGGGCCTCGGTCGGGTCGATCACGATCGAGCCGCCGGACGGCAGGTCGACGACGCGCTGGAAGGCGGTCTCGATCTGGCTTTCGATCTGGAAGCGGTTGAACAGCGGCACGCTGTCTTCGTACAGCTTGACCTTGCTGGCGTACTGCGGCATCACCTGGCGGATGAAGGTCAGCGCTTCTTCCTGGGCATCGATGCTGTCGATCAGCACTTCGCCGATGTCCTGGCGCAGGTAGTCGCGGATGGCGCGGATGATGACGTTGCTTTCCTGGTAGATCAGGAACGGCGCGACGCGGTCCTGGGACGCTTCCTTGATGGCGGTCCACAGTTGCAGCAGGTAGTCGAGGTCCCACTGCATTTCTTCGCTGCTGCGGCCCAGGCCGGCAGTGCGCACGATCAGGCCCATGTCGCCTGGCACGGTCAGGCCGTTGAGGGCTTCGCGCAGTTCGTTGCGCTCTTCGCCTTCGATGCGGCGGGAGATGCCGCCGGCGCGCGGGTTGTTGGGCATCAGCACCAGGTAACGGCCAGCCAGGCTGATGAAGGTGGTCAGGGCGGCGCCTTTGTTGCCGCGCTCTTCCTTCTCGACCTGGACGATGACTTCCTGGCCTTCGCTCAGGACTTCCTTGATGTTGACCCGGCCTTCAGGGGCTTTCTTGAAGTATTCGCGGGAGATTTCCTTCAGCGGCAGGAAGCCGTGACGTTCGGAGCCGAAGTCGACGAAGGCGGCTTCGAGGCTGGGCTCGATGCGGGTGATCTTGCCTTTGTAGATGTTGGCCTTTTTCTGCTCACGCGCGCCGGATTCGATGTCCAGGTCGTAGAGACGTTGGCCGTCCACCAGGGCTACACGCAACTCTTCGGGTTGAGTTGCGTTAATCAGCATTCTTTTCATGTTGTACCGTCGGTTTCCGGGCTGCCGGAAACGGCGTGCGGCACACACGACTGCTCATGGTCGGTGCCAAGGTGCGCAAAGGGTGGCCAGGCCACCCCCGTGTCGAGCAACGTTCGGCACCAGCCGGTTGCCCAGCCTGCCGTTGTCGCGACGACGCGTCCTGTTTGCTGCGGTGCCAACCAGGCCCCGGTGGCTTCGAATGGGTATCCGAATCAACCAAGCGGGCCTCGTGCACTCAGTCAGGAGGAGGAATCAACCCTCAGCCGTGGACGCCCGGGGGCATCTGTTCAGGACCTGGTCCGCTCGCCGGCCATTCACTGGGCCGGTGGCCGGACGCGGTGCTACACGGTCCGAGGGCTGTGCATCTCCACCCTGCACGTATCCCTGATCATTCGGGTGCTGCCGCGCGCTGAATCCGCAACGGGTTGCATTTTTCGCCAGCTTCGAATGGGAAGCTGACGCCATTACATATCCAAGGCAGGTATTTCCGAAGCATTCGCCGGGCGTTGCGTGGAAGCGACGGGGCGGGCAGAGGTGCAGCGAAAAGAATCGGGTAAGCAGGCGAAAAACCACACTTGTCGTTTTTTTTCGGTCTTCTCTACACGGCGCTGGTGGCGATTCCAGGCAATTCGGTAAACTGGCGAAAACCCCGTAGGACGGCCTCGCGTCCTGCAGAATTGCGAAGGTCAGGAACCGGCCAAGGGCCTGGTTTCTCTGGCCTGCCGCTTTTGGCGGCGTTCGCGACTATAGCAGCAATGATTAAGTGCTTCAATTCCATAAAAAATTGTTATGATCCCTGCCATGACGACCAATACCCCTCCGACTTCCGGCGTTCAGCTGATCGAAGTCGCGCCGGAGCTTGCCGGCCAACGCATCGACAATTTCCTCATCACGGCGCTCAAGGGCGTGCCCAAGACCCTGGTCTACCGCATCCTGCGCAAGGGTGAGGTGAGGGTCAACAAGGGGCGGGTGAAGCCCGAGTACAAGATCCAGGCCGGCGACATCGTGCGCGTGCCGCCGGTCCGCCTGCCCGAGCGCGACGAGCCGGCGCCGGTGGCCCAGGGGCTGCTGCAGCGCCTGGAGGCGGCCATTGTCTACGAAGACAAGGCGCTGATCGTGATGAACAAGCCGGCCGGCATCGCCGTGCATGGCGGCAGCGGCCTGAGCTTTGGTGTGATCGAGGCGCTGCGCCAGCTGCGTCCGGACGCCAAGGAGCTGGAGCTGGTGCATCGCCTGGACCGCGACACCTCGGGCCTGCTGATGATCGCCAAGAAGCGCAGCATGCTGCGCCACCTGCATGCCGCCCTGCGCGGCGACGGTGTGGACAAGCGCTACATGGCGCTGGTGCGCGGCCACTGGCCAACCTCGAAAAAACAGGTCAACGCGCCACTGCTCAAGAGCAACCTGCGCTCCGGCGAGCGCATGGTCGAGGTCAACGACGAGGGCAAGGAGGCGCTGACCCTGTTCCGCGTGCTGCGTCGCTTCGGTGAATTCGCCACCATCGTCGAGGCGCGCCCGATCACCGGGCGTACCCACCAGATTCGCGTGCATACCCTGCATGCCGGGCACATGATCGCCGGTGACAGCAAGTACGGCGACGAGGACTTCAGCCGCGAGATTCGCGAGCTGGGCGGCAAGCGTCTGTTCCTGCACGCCTACGCGCTGACGGTGCCGCTGCCCGACGGTGGCGAGCTGAAGCTGGAGGCGCCCGTGGACGAGGTCTGGGCCAAGACCGTGGAGCGACTCAGTGCGCCATGATCCTGTGAGCAAACGCTACGAGTTGCTGATCTTCGACTGGGACGGCACCCTGGCCGACTCCATTGGCCGCATCGTCGAGGCCATGAATGCCGCCGCCGAGCGTGCCGGCGAAGCGCCGAGCGAGGAGCAGGCGGTCAAGGGCATCATCGGCCTGGCGCTGGGTGAGGCCATCTCGACGCTGTATCCGCACCTCGATGCGGTGCAGGTCGAGGTCTTCCGTCAGCACTACGCCGACATCTACATGGCCCTCGACCGGCAGCCCTCGCCGCTGTTCGAAGGCGTGGTCGAGTCGCTGGATGCCTTCCGTACCCAGGGTTACCGCCTGGCGGTGGCCACCGGCAAGGCGCGCCGCGGGCTGGACCGGGTGCTCAAGGCCAATGGCTGGGAGCAGTTCTTCGACATTACCCGCGCCGCCGACGAAACCCGTGGAAAGCCGCACCCCTTGATGCTCGAGGAGATCCTCGGCCATTGTGGCGTCGAACCCGCGCGGGCGCTGATGGTCGGAGATTCGGCATTCGACCTGCAGATGGCCAGCAATGCCGGCATGCATTCGGTGGCCGTCGGTTATGGCGCCATGTCGCTGCAGGCGCTGGCCGAATTCGGTCCGCAGGTGTGCATCGATCATTTTTCCCAGCTGCGCGAGTGGCTGGCCGGTTCCCCGGCAATTCCAAGGTAGGTGAGCATGGTAGACGAGTGGAAAGCGCCCAGTAACGAAACGGATGAGCAGCGCCTTGCCCGCGAAGATCGCGAGGAGGGCGCCCGCGAGGAGCGCAAGAGCTGGAAGCTGCTGGAAAAGACCTTGCTGGCAGGTGTCCAGGAGCAGCGCCGCTCCCGGCGCTGGGGGATCTTCTTCAAGCTGCTGACCTTCGTCTACCTGTTTGGCATCCTGGCCCTGTTCCTGCCGCTGACGGACATGGACAAGGCTGCTTCGCGCAGCGGCAGCCACACGGCGCTGGTCGAGGTGCGCGGGGTGATCGCCGATCAGGAGGCGGCCAGCGCCGACAATATCGTCAAGGGCTTGCGTGATGCCTTCAAGGACCCCAAGACCAAGGCGGTGGTGCTGCGCATCAACAGTCCGGGCGGCAGCCCGGTGCAGGCCGGGTATGTGTATGACGAGATGCGTCGCCTGCGCGGCTTGCACCCGGATATCAAGCTCTATGCGGTCATCACCGACCTTGGGGCGTCGGGGGCTTACTACATTGCCAGTGCGGCGGACGAAATCTACGCCGACAAGGCCAGCCTGGTCGGTTCCATCGGCGTGACGGCGGCGGGCTACGGCTTCGTCGGCGCGATGGAGAAGCTCGGTGTCGAGCGTCGGGCCTACACATCGGGCGAGCACAAGGCGTTCCTCGATCCGTTCTCGCCGGAAAAACCCGAAGAGACCGCGTTCTGGCAGGGCGTGCTGGATACCACCCATCAGCAGTTCATCGCCATGGTCAAGCAGGGGCGGGGTGAGCGGCTCAAGGACAAGGAGCACCCGGAGCTGTTCAGTGGCCTGATCTGGTCGGGCGAGCAGGCCAAGGCGCTCGGGCTGGTGGATGGCCTGGGCAGTGCCAGTTACGTTGCGCGTGAGGTGGTTGGGGAAAAGGACCTGGTCGACTACACCGTGCAGGAGTCGCCGTTCGATCGCTTCTCCAAGCGTATCGGTGCCAGCGTGGCCGAGCATCTGGCCATGTGGATGGGGTTCCAGGGGCCGCAGTTGCGCTGAGTTAGATGCGCGCCTGAAATCGCGCGCCGCCTGTGCGGCGCCAGATCCCTCGGGTGCATGAAGTCCCAAGCCAGGCTCAGGGAATTACCACCCCTTCCCGGGTCAGCATGTCCACCAGCCGAATCAGCGGCAGTCCGATCAGGCTGGTCGCATCGCAGCCATGGGTGCTCTGGAACAAGCTCACCCCCAGCCCTTCCGCCTTGAAGCTCCCTGCGCAATCCAGCGGCTGCTCCGCCGTTACATAGCGTTCCACGCGTGCCCGATCCAGCTCACGCATCGTCACCGTGAACGGCACGCAGTCGACCTGGCAGTGCCCGGTCGCGGTATTGAGCAGCGCCAGCCCGGTCAGGAAGGTCACCTGCTGCCCGCTGGCTTCCAGTAGTTGCTCGCAGGCCCGGTCGAAGGTGTGCGGTTTGCCGAGGATCTGTTCGCCCAGCACCGCCACCTGGTCGGAGCCGATGATCAGGTGCCCGGGGTGGCTGCCTGCCAGTGCCTCGGCTTTCTGTCGGGCCAGGCGACGAACCAGCTCCGTGGCGGGCTCGTCGGGCAGGCGCTGTTCGTCTAGATCGGGGCTTGCCCAGGTGAAGGGCAGGCGCAGGCGGGTGAGCAGTTCGCGGCGGTAGGTAGAGCTGGAAGCCAGCAACAGAGGCAGCATGGTAGACTCCTGGGCAGTTGAACCCGATTCTAACATGCGAGATGTCGCCGAATTTCCTTTGACAGGGGCGGGGGGCATCCCTAGAATGCTGCGCCTATGTTGAATGACCCGATTCCACCTCACGTTGACCCGCGCAAATTAGCCGATCGAGGCGTATCCATCACTGGTACGCTGCAACTCGCTGATTTGGAAAGACTCTGCGACCCGCTTTCCGACAATGTCGGTATGGTGCAGGCGAAGTTCGATTTTGAACGAGATGAACAGCACGTGGTGGTTATCCACAGCGAGCTGGACGTCGAGGTCAAGATGGTTTGCCAGCGTTGTCTTGAGCTGGTCACCCTGCCGATCCACAGCGAATGTACTTACGCCGTGGTGAAGGAGGGTGCGAATACCCAGTCGTTGCCGAAAGGCTATGACGTGCTGGAACTGGGCGAAGATCCTTTGGATCTGCAGGCTTTGGTCGAGGAGGAGCTGCTGCTCGCCTTGCCCATCGTGCCTGCTCATCATCCGGAAGAATGCCAGCAGCCGGCGGGCGCAGACGAGCCCGAATCGAGCAAGGACGAGGTATCGCGGTCCAACCCGTTCAGTGTTTTGGCGCAGTTAAAGCGTGACCCAAACGTTTAGGAGTTAATCAATTATGGCTGTTCAGCAGAACAAAAAATCCCGCTCTGCCCGTGACATGCGCCGTTCGCACGACGCCCTGTCGGAAAACGCGCTGTCGGTAGAGAAAACCACCGGTGAAGTACACCTGCGCCACCACGTTTCGCCAGAAGGCGTATACCGTGGTCGCAAAGTGGTCGACAAGGGCGCTGACGAGTAATCCTTGTCCGCTCAGATCATCGCGATCGACGCAATGGGCGGGGACTTCGGTCCCCGCAGCATTGTCCAGGCTAGCATCGCCTGCCTTTCGGCTACCCCCTCGCTGCACCTGACCCTCGTCGGTCAACCCTCCCTCCTTGAAGATCTTGTCGGCGGCCTTGCGGCTGCGGATCGCGCGCGCCTGCAGATTGTCGGGGCCCGCGAAGTGATCGGCATGGACGAGCGGCCATCGCAGGCGTTGCGCGGCAAGCCGGATTCGTCGATGCGCATCGCCCTCGAACTGGTGCGTGACGGCAAGGCCCAGGCCTGCGTCAGTGCCGGCAATACCGGTGCGCTGATGGCGTTGTCGCGGTTCGTGCTCAAGACCCTGCCAGGCATCGACCGCCCGGCCATGGTTGCGGCAATCCCTACCCAGGCGGGCTACTGCCAGTTGCTCGACCTGGGCGCCAACGTCGATTGCAGTGCCGAAAACCTCTACCAGTTCGCCGTGATGGGTTCGGTCGCTGCCCAGGCCCTGGGTATCCATCGGCCGCGCGTGGCGCTGCTGAACATCGGCACCGAGGACATCAAGGGCAACCAGCAGGTCAAGCTGGCCGCCACGCTGTTGCAGAACGCCCGCGGCCTCAACTATGTGGGCTTCGTCGAGGGTGATGGCCTGTACCGTGGCGAGGCGGATGTGGTGGTGTGCGACGGGTTCGTCGGCAACATCCTGCTCAAGTCCAGCGAAGGCCTGGCGACCATGATCGGCGCGCGCATCGAGCGATTGTTCAAGGGTGGCGCATTGTCGCGGCTGGCCGGGGCGTTGGCGATGCCGCTGCTCAAGCGCCTGCAGGCCGACCTGGCGCCGGCCCGGCACAACGGTGCGAGCTTCCTTGGGCTGCAGGGTATCGTCATCAAGAGTCATGGCTCGGCGGGGGTGCAGGGGTTCCAGAGCGCGATCCAGCGGGCGCTGATCGAAATCCAGGAAAACCTCCCGCAGCGTCTTCATGGGCGTCTTGAAGACTTGTTGCCTTAGGCATTTCGCCGATGAAGTGCTTAAATGTGACCGCTTGGTCCGTGTTTCCATCCAAGATTTCAGATTCCGTGCCCGGCCACAGGCCTGGCGCACCCTATCCGACGACAAGATCATAAGGGCTTGTTCAATGTCTGCATCCCTCGCATTCGTCTTCCCCGGTCAAGGTTCCCAGTCGCTGGGCATGCTCGCCGAGCTCGGCGCTGAAAAGCCGGTGGTCATCGAGACCTTCAAGGAGGCCTCCGAGGCTCTGGGCTACGACCTGTGGAAGCTGGTCCAGGAAGGTCCGGAAGAACAACTCAACCAGACCGACAAGACCCAGCCGGCGATCCTCACTGCCTCCATCGCCCTGTGGCGCCTGTGGCTGGAAGAGGGCGGCGCCAAGCCGGCCTTCGTTTCCGGCCATAGCCTGGGCGAATACAGCGCACTGGTCGCCGCCGGCGCCCTGTCGCTGAAAGATGCCGTGCGCCTGGTCGAGCGCCGTGGCCAGCTGATGCAGGAAGCCGTGCCGGCCGGGCATGGCGCCATGGCGGCGATCCTCGGTCTGGACGACGCCGTGGTCGTCGACATCTGCGCCGAAGCGGCCGAAGACGAAGTGGTCAGCGCGGTGAACTTCAACTCGCCAGGCCAGGTGGTGATCGCCGGCAACAAGGCTGCGGTCGACCGCGCCATGGAGCTGTGCAAGGCCAAGGGCGCCAAGCGCGCCCTGCCGCTGGCGGTCAGCGTGCCGTCGCACTGCGCCCTGATGAAGCCGGCTGCCGAGCGCTTTGCCGAATTCGTCAACGCCATCGAATGGAAGGCCCCGCAGATCCCGGTGGTGCAGAACGTCACCGCCGCCGTCGCCGCCGACCTCGATGCCCTGAAGCAGGACCTGCTGGCGCAGCTGTACCAGCCGGTACGCTGGGTCGAGTGCGTGCAGACCCTGGCTGCCAATGGCGCGGTCAACCTGGTCGAGTGCGGCCCGGGCAAGGTCCTGGCTGGCCTGAACAAGCGTTGCGCCGACGGCGTGACCACCTACAACCTCAATACCCCTGACGCTGTCGCCGCCACCCGCGCGGCGCTGGCCTGATTTGGAGAAGCTTGCATGAGCCTGCAAGGTAAAGTTGCACTGGTCACCGGCGCCAGCCGTGGTATCGGCCAGGCCATCGCCCTCGAGCTGGGCCGCCAGGGCGCGACCGTGATCGGTACCGCCACTTCGGCCTCCGGCGCCGAGCGTATCGCCGCCACCCTCAAAGAGCACGGTATCACCGGCACCGGCATGGAACTCAACGTCACCAGCGCCGAGTCCGTCGAAGCGGTGCTGGGCGCCATCGGCGAGCAGTTCGGTGCCCCGGCCATCCTGGTCAACAACGCCGGTATCACCCGCGACAACCTCATGCTGCGCATGAAGGACGACGAGTGGTTCGACGTGATCGACACCAACCTGAACAGCCTCTACCGTCTGTCCAAGGGCGTGCTGCGTGGCATGACCAAGGCGCGTTGGGGTCGTATCATCAGCATCGGCTCGGTCGTCGGTGCCATGGGCAACGCCGGTCAGGCCAACTATGCGGCCGCCAAGGCTGGCCTCGAAGGCTTCAGCCGCGCCCTGGCGCGTGAAGTGGGCTCGCGTGGCATCACCGTCAACTCGGTGACCCCGGGCTTCATCGACACCGACATGACCCGCGAGCTGCCAGAAGCACAGCGCGAAGCGCTGCAGACCCAGATTCCGCTGGGCCGCCTGGGCCAGGCCGACGAGATCGCCAAGGTGGTTTCGTTCCTGGCTTCGGATGGCGCAGGCTACGTGACCGGCGCCACCGTGCCGGTCAACGGCGGGATGTACATGTAACCCTGCAACTCAATGTGACGGATTGCTTCAAAAAAGAGTCATACTGCGAGCCTAAAATCCGTTATAAAGCTGCAACCAGATTCCAGGCAGGGGGTCGGGTGACTGACCGAAGGTGCGTTCCGCTTGAAAAGCGAACGTCTTTCTATAAACTTGGTCACCGGCCAGCTGCCTGACATATGTCCATTAGGAGTGAAAACTAGGTATGAGCACCATCGAAGAACGCGTCAAGAAAATCGTCGCCGAGCAACTGGGCGTCAAGGAAGAGGAAGTGACCAACGAGAAGTCCTTCGTCGATGACCTGGGTGCCGATTCGCTTGACACCGTTGAGCTGGTGATGGCTCTGGAAGAGGAATTCGAGACCGAAATCCCTGACGAAGAAGCCGAGAAGATCACTACCGTTCAAGCGGCCATCGACTACGTCAACAGCCACAAGGCCTAAGACGTTGTAGTCGACGCTTCTTGTCGAGAAGAACCGCACTGCCTTTACCGGCGTGCGGTTTTTTCTTTGCGAGCCACCGGCGTCGTTTCGCTCGCTGCGAGAGCTTGTTGCCATTTCATTCCATTGCCTTGAATGCAATGGCAAGAAACTCTGTGATTAGAAAAGGAGAGTACTGTGTCGCGTAGACGCGTCGTGGTCACCGGTATGGGTATGCTGTCGCCACTGGGTACCGATGTACCGAGCACCTGGCAGGGCATTCTGGCTGGCCGCAGTGGCATCGGTCCGATCGAGCATACGGACTTGTCTGCCTACTCCACCCGTTTTGGCGGCTCGGTGAAGGGCTTCGAGGTTGAGCAATACCTGTCGGCCAAAGAGGCCCGCAAGCTCGACCTGTTCATCCAGTACGGCCTGGCGGCCGGTTTCCAGGCGGTGCGCAACGCCGGCCTGGAAGTGACCGACGCCAACCGTGAGCGCATCGGCGTGGCCATGGGCTCGGGGATCGGCGGCCTGACCAACATCGAAGAAACCAGCCGGACCCTGCACGAGCAGGGCCCGCGCCGTATTTCGCCGTTCTTCGTGCCGGGTTCGATCATCAACATGATCTCCGGCTTCCTGTCGATCCACCTGGGTCTGCAAGGGCCGAACTACGCCATCGCCACCGCCTGTACCACGGGCACCCATTGCATCGGCATGGCCGCGCGCAACATCGCCTATGGCGAGGCCGACGTGATGATCGCCGGTGGCGCCGAGATGGCCGCCTGTGGCCTTGGCATGGGTGGCTTCGGTGCCTCCCGCGCGCTGTCGACCCGCAATGACGAGCCGACCCGTGCCAGCCGCCCGTGGGACAAGGGCCGTGACGGCTTCGTGCTGTCCGACGGCGCCGGTGCCCTGGTGCTGGAAGAGCTGGAGCACGCCCAGGCCCGTGGTGCGACCATCTATGCCGAGCTGGTCGGCTTTGGCATGAGTGGCGACGCCTACCACATGACCTCGCCACCCGACAGCGGTGAAGGTGCGGCGCGCTGCATGGTCAATGCCCTGCGCGATGCTGGCGTGCAACCTGAGCAGGTCAGCTACATCAACGCCCACGGCACCTCGACCCCGGCCGGCGACATCGCCGAAGTCGCGGCGATCAAGCGGGTGTTCGGCGAGCATGCCTACAAGCTGGCGGTCAGCTCGACCAAGTCGATGACCGGCCACCTGCTGGGCGCCGCCGGCGCGGTGGAAGCGATCTTCAGTGTGCTGGCGATCAACAGCCAGATGGCGCCGCCGACCATCAACCTGGACGAGCCGGACGAAGGTTGCGACCTCGACTTCGTGCCGCACCAGGCACGCAGCATGCCGATCGACGTGGTGCTGTCCAACTCGTTCGGCTTTGGCGGCACCAACGGTTCGCTGGTGTTCCGCCGGTTCAACGATTGATGCACAGCTGGATCGATGGCCGGCCTGCGACTGCGATCAACCTGCAGAACCGCGGCCTGGCCTACGGCGATGGCCTGTTCGAGACCATCGCCGTGCGCGCTGGCCGGCCCAGCTTGCTGGACGGCCACCTGGCCCGTTTGGCGCTGGGCTGTCAGCGTCTGGCCATCGATGCCGACCTGGCGCTGGTGCGCGATGAATTGCTGCGCTTCGCCAGCCAGCTGGGCGACGGTGTCGCCAAGCTGATCCTCACCCGTGGCGACAGCCAGCGTGGTTATGCGCCGGTTGCCGGGGCCATGCCGCGGCGCATCCTTCAGGGTAGCCCGCTGCCCAGCTATCCCGCCGGGCATGCCGAGCAAGGCGTGCAACTGTTCCCTTGCCAGACCCGGCTTGGGCTGCAACCCTTGCTGGCAGGCCTCAAGCACCTCAATCGCCTGGAACAGGTGCTGGCTCGTGCCGAATGGCAGGACGTCGAGCTTGCCGAAGGCCTGATGCTCGATGGCCAGGGCAGGGTGGTCGAGGGGGTCTACAGCAACCTGTTCCTGGTGCGCGACGGTGTGCTGCTGACCGCCGACCTCAGCCGCTGTGGCGTGGCCGGCGTGATGCGCGGCGCCTTGCTGGCACAGGCGCGGTTGCAGGGCATTGCCACCGAGGTGTGTGACATTCCATTCGATGCGCTGGTGCAGGCGGATGAAGTATTCGTTTGCAACAGTGTCTATGGTGTCTGGCCAGTGCGCGGTATTCCCGCGCTGAACCTGAACTGGTCGCCAGGCCCGCTCACCCGTAAACTGCAGGCCGTTGCCCGTACGCTACTGGATACCTGAATTCGTGAGACGCAAATTCCTGCTGCTGCTGGAGATGGGCTTGATCCTCGCCGGCCTGGCCCTGGGCTGGTCGGCCTGGAAGATCAACTCGGTACTGGAGCAGCCCCTGCACGTGGCCGAGGAGCGTCTGCTCGACGTACCCAGCGGCACCAACCCCAACCGCATGTTCTATCGCATGCAGGCCGACGGCTTGCTCGATGACGCCTTCTGGCTGCGCCTCTACTGGCGTTTCAACATGGCCGGCACCCAGCTGCACACCGGCGAGTACCGCCTGACGCCCGGCATGACGGTCGATGAGCTGTTCGACGTCTGGCGCCGTGGTGACGTGGTCCAGTACAACCTGACCCTGGTCGAGGGCTGGACCTTCCGCCAGGTGCGTTCGGCGGTGGCCAAGCATGAAAAGATCAGGCATACCCTCGACGGCCTGTCCGATTCCGAGGTGATGGACAAGCTCGGCCACACCGGCGTGTTCCCCGAGGGTCGCTTCTTCCCCGACACCTATCGCTTCGTGCGTGGCATGAGCGATGTCGAGCTGCTGCAGCAGGCCTACATGCGCCTGGACGAAGTGCTGGCCAAGGAATGGGCCGAGCGCACCACCGACCTGCCTTACCGTGACCCGTACCAGGCGTTGATCATGGCCTCGCTGGTGGAAAAGGAAACCGGCATTCCCCAGGAGCGCGGGCAGATTGCCGGCGTGTTCGTCCGTCGCCTGCGCCTGGGCATGATGCTGCAGACCGACCCGACGGTGATCTACGGCATGGGCGAGCGCTACAACGGGCGCATCAGTCGCGCCGACCTGCGTGAGCCGACGCCCTACAACACCTACACCATGACCGGCCTGCCGCCGACGCCGATCGCCATGGTCGGGCGCGAGGCGATCCATGCCGCGCTCAACCCGTCCGATGGCACCAGCCTGTACTTCGTCGCGCGCGGCGATGGCAGCCATGTGTTCTCCGACGACCTTGACGATCACAACAGCGCAGTGCGCGAGTTCCAGCTCAAGCGCCGTGCGGACTACCGCTCCAGTCCGGCGCCGCAGGCGCCTGACAGCGAGGCGGCGCCGGCCGAGCCCGATGCTGCGCAACCGTTGCCGTCCGAACCGCCGGCAACCGGCGAGCAGCCTTGAGGGTGGCCAGCGTGAGTGGTTTGCCCATGACTATCCCGGAGCGTTGCCGTGGCTGAAGCCTATCCTTGGCAGCTGTCGATCTGGCAGCAGCTGGCTGGCCGTGCCCAGCATGCCCATGCCTACCTGCTGCATGGCCCCCAGGGTATCGGCAAGCGCGCCTTGGCCGAGCGCCTGATGGCTCGCCTGCTGTGCCAGCAGCCCCAGGGGCTGGATGCCTGCGGTCAGTGCAAGTCCTGCCTGTTGCTCAAGGCGGGCAGCCACCCGGACAACTTCGTCCTGGAGCCGGAAGAGGCCGACAAGCCGATCAAGGTCGACCAGGTCCGCGAGCTGGTGTCGTTCGTGGTGCAGACGGCGCAGCTGGGCGGGCGTAAAGTGGTGCTGATCGAGCCGGTCGAGGCGATGAACATCAACGCCTCCAACGCCTTGCTCAAGAGCCTGGAGGAGCCCTCCGGCGACACCGTGCTGCTGTTGGTCAGTCACCAGCCGAGCCGCCTGCTGGCCACCATCAAGAGCCGCTGCCAGCAGGTCGCCTGCCCGCAGCCGAGTCTGGCCCAGAGCCAGGCCTGGCTGGCCACGGCGCTGGCTGGCAGCGAC
This sequence comes from Pseudomonas sp. NPDC089401, assembly GCF_044749485.1. Taxonomy (NCBI): domain Bacteria; kingdom Pseudomonadati; phylum Pseudomonadota; class Gammaproteobacteria; order Pseudomonadales; family Pseudomonadaceae; genus Pseudomonas; species Pseudomonas sp. NPDC089401. Next base: position 315,145 of record NZ_JBIVIA010000001.1, read on the forward strand.
GAGGCCGAACGGGAGGAGCTGCTGACCCTGGCCGCCGGTTCGCCGCTGATGGCCGTGAGCCTCCAGGCCCAGGGCGTGCGCGAACAGCGTGCGCTGGTCACCGAGGGGGTGAAGAAGCTGCTCAAGCAGCAGCAATCGCCCAGTCAGTTGGCCGAAGCCTGGAGTGGGGTGCCGTTGCTGCTGCTGTTCGACTGGTTCTGCGACTGGTCGCACCTGGTGCTGCGCTACCAGTTGACCCAGGATGAGCAGGGGCTGGGCCTGGCCGACATGCGCAAGGTGGTGCAGTACCTGGCGCAGAAGAGCCGCCAGGGCAAGGTGCTCGAGGTCCAGGCATGGATCCTCGAACAGCGCCAGAAAGTGCTGGGCAAGGCCAACCTCAACCGTGTGCTGCTGCTGGAAGCCATGCTGGCCCAATGGGTCCAGCTGCCAGGTTCCCGCTGATTCCTCAACTATTCATGTGTGCCGTCTTCCATGCTCGTAGATTCCCATTGCCACCTCGACCGACTTGACCTGAGCGCCCATCAGGGCTCCCTCGATGCCGCCCTGCAGGCGGCACGCGAGCGTGGGGTCGGGCATTTCCTGTGTATCGGTGTCAGTGCCGAGAATGCCGGCGCGGTCAAGGCGCTGAGCGAGCGGTACGCCGATGTCGACTGCTCGGTGGGCGTGCACCCGCTGGACCTGGCGCCGGGCGAGACGCCGGCGCTGGAGTGGCTGCTGCGCGAGCTGGCCCATCCGCATGTGGTGGCGATCGGTGAGACCGGGCTGGATTATCACTATGAGCCGGAGGCCGCCGAGTTGCAGCAGGCGTCGTTCCGCCTGCACCTGGAGGCTTCGCGCCAGACCGGCAAACCGGTCATCGTGCATACCCGTGCGGCGCGGGCCGATACCGTGGCGCTGTTGCGCGAGGCCAGCCTGCCGCAGGCCGGTGTGCTGCACTGCTTCACCGAAGACTGGGAGATGGCCAAGGCGGCGCTGGACCTGGGCTACTACATCTCGCTATCGGGTATCGTCACCTTCCGCAATGCCGATGCCCTGCGCGAAGTGGCGCGGCAGGTGCCGGTCGACCGGCTGCTGGTGGAGACGGATTCGCCTTACCTGGCGCCGATTCCGTACCGGGGCAAGCCGAACCTGCCGCAGTACGTGCGCGAGGTGGCGGAGTATGTGGCGTCGTTGCGCGGGGCGAGCTACGAGCAACTGGCCGAGCAGACCACCGCCAACTTCAAGCGCCTGTTCCCGCTGGCGCGGGTAGCCTGATCTGAATGCCCACTTCTCCCAAAAGCTGAAAAGCTCATGGGGTTGTCTTGATTTTTTGCGCGCATTGATTGGCGATGGCGACGCACGCTCACCTTTGCCCCTGGAGCGGTGGCTGGATCGCCGCGGGCAAAAAAAACCCGGGTTCTGGGGGGGGAATCCGGGTTAAGACCATTAGGAGTAAAACAAAGGTACGCGGTCCCTGAGCACCTTTATCAGCGCGCCACTTGGGGGGGATGCGCCGCGCCAACACTTCAAGTATTGGTCAGGTTTGGCACTGTGCCAGTGCTTCTCTGGTCGTTTTTTAAACAGATTTGGAATACGCCCGCCGTCCCTTCCTCCCTCAATGCATGGCCAGGCGTCGTATTTGCCGGCCAGCGTCGCCGATTGGCCACTCCCAAGTGTGGAAATACGCCGAAAAACGCACTTTCTGGTGCCGACCTGCATACCGGGCACGTTCTGCGCTCAGGCTTCAATCAAATGCATTGTCACGGGCAAGGCGCGCCGCGGCTTCCCAGGGCCCGCGCCCGTTGGAAATCATCGTGAAACATAGACATGGTTGGATGATCCGTGCAATTTGCCGCAAGTTAGGCATAATAAACCGCTTCAATGTCATCCAGTCCTTCCTATGCAGAAAGAACCTCGTAAGGTCCGTGAGTTTCGCCGTCGCGAACAGGAAATCCTCGATACGGCGCTCAAGCTGTTTCTCGAACAGGGTGAAGACAGCGTCACCGTCGAGATGATCGCCGACGCCGTGGGGATCGGCAAAGGCACGATCTACAAGCACTTCAAGTCCAAGGCGGAAATCTACCTGCGCCTGATGCTCGACTACGAGCGTGACCTGAACGGGCTGTTGCATTCCGCCGATGTCGATCGCGACAAGGAGGCGCTGTCGCGCGCCTACTTCGAGTTCCGCATGCGTGACCCGCAGCGCTACCGCCTGTTCGACCGCCTGGAAGAAAAGGTGGTCAAGGGCAACCAGGTGCCGGAAATGGTCGAGGAGCTGCATAGCATCCGCGCTTCCAACTTCGATCGCCTGACCCAGCTGATCAAGGGCCGCATCAGCGAAGGCAAGCTCGAAGACGTGCCGCCGTACTTCCACTACTGCGCGGCCTGGGCACTGGTCCACGGCGCGGTGGCGCTGTACCACTCGCCATTCTGGAGCAATGTGCTGGAGGATCAGGAAGGCTTCTTCCAGTTCCTCATGGACATCGGCGTGCGCATGGGCAACAAGCGCAAGCGCGACCCGGAACCGGCGAACTGAAGCGTCTCGTCGCCGTTGGTTGAATCCAGCGTGAAATCGGGGCTTGCAAAAACTTGAACCATGAGTCAAGTTTTGCCAGCCCCGATTCATCCATGCTGGAGTTTTCCTATGATCGTCGACCGTCAAGGCAGGCGTTTTCGCAACCTGCGCGTCAGCCTGACTGCTGCCTGCAACTACGCCTGCAGCTATTGTGTGCCGGACGGCAAGCGCCTGGTGGCAGCGCAGGATGAACTCTCAGGCGAAGCCTTGGCGCGCGGCGTGGCCTATCTGGTCGAGGCGGCCGGCATCGAGCGCTTGCGTATCACCGGTGGCGAGCCGCTGGTCAGTCCGCGGCTCGATGCCTTTCTGGCCGCGGTGGCCAAGCTTGAGCTCGCCGATATCAGCCTGACCACCAACGGCCAACTGCTGGCGCGCAAGTTGCCCCAGCTGCGCGATGCGGGCATTCGTCGCCTGAATGTCTCCCTCGATAGCCTCGATCCTCAGGCGTTTCGCCGCATTGCACGCGGCGGTGACCTGGCGGGCGTGCTGACGGGCATGGAGCAGGCGAGCGCCATGGGCATGCGCATCAAGGTCAACATGGTGCCCATGCGCGGGCAGAACCTCGACCAGGTCTTGCCAATGCTCAATCATTGCCTGGCGCGGGGTTATGAACTGCGCTTCATCGAATTGATGCGCATGGGGCACCTGGCCCGCGACAGCAATGCCTTCCTCCAGCAATTCGTCGGGCTCGACGCGCTGCTCGGCCTGATCGGAGGCCAATATCCCTACCAGCAGGTCGACGCCCCGCTGGATGCCACCGCGCTGCGCTACCAGATTCCGGGCAAAGGCCATTTTGGCGTGATCGCCAACGAAAGCGTGCCGTTCTGTCGCACCTGCTCGCGCCTGCGCCTTTCCTCCACCGGTTGGTTGCACGGCTGTCTGTCGTCGACCAACCGTCACTATGTCGGCGATCTGTTGGAAAAACCCCGTCACCAGGCACTGCCCGCGTTGCAGCGTTTGCTGGTCAAGGCCCTGGCCGACAAGCAGGAACTGGCGTTTTCCGGCGGTGTGACGGTGATGAAGGTGATCGGCGGCTGAAGCTGGCGCAAAAGCTGCATCCGCCGGCTATTCGCCGGTTTTTCGTCACCGGCCACTGGAGGAAAGATGCGTAGCCTGGTCTTGCCGCTGGCGCTGATGGCGCTGGGCGGCTGCATGAATGTCAGCGATATGGGCGAGGGCGTCCGGTACCACATGAGTGATGCCGGCCTGCTGGATCACAGTGACACCCGTCGTACCCTGTCGATTCGCCTGCAACCGGACTCGTTCATCTTCATCGGTCAGGGCGCCTTCCTGCCCCCGGGCAAGGGGCCGCTGCCGAAGCAGAACGTGGTAGCCGAGGAGGCGTTCAAGGGCTTTGTCGAGTACTTCCCGCTGGTGCGTCGTGCCCAAGGGCCGCTGGGCTTGGAAGAGGCCATCACCCAGGCGCGTTCGGTGGGTGCCGATTATGTCCTGTACACACGCTTTGCCCGTACCGACGACCGTATCGGCAATGGCGACGAATGGTATGACGAGCAGGCCGTCGACCGTCTGGGCTGGGACACCGGCGTGGTGCAGATGATGCTGATCGAGACCAACAGCCGTTACCTGATCGACAGCGTGCGGATCAAGAGCCGCGGCGGTTTGTTGACGTTCCACGACAACACGCCGGAAGATTTGCTCGCCGCGCCGATGCGCGAGTACGCTCGTAGCCTTCTGGGCATGAGCGAGTGAGGGCAGGGTAATGAGCGATTCCGGCAAGGCCAGCGATCTGCTGGCGCAGATTCCCGCACACAAGGGTCTGCCGCCGGTGCATCTGTGGAATCCGGATTTCTGCGGTGACATCGACATGCGCATCGCCCGCGACGGCACCTGGTATTACCTGGGCACGCCCATCGGGCGCAAGCCGATGGTGCGGTTGTTCTCCACGATCATCCGCCGCGATGGCGATGACTACTTCCTGATCACTCCGGTGGAAAAGGTCGGCATTCGAGTCGACGACGCACCGTTCGTGGCAGTGACGCTGGACGTGCAGGGCAGCGGTGAGCAGCAGGTGCTGCGCTTTACCAGCAATGTCGAGGACCAGGCGGAGGCGGGGCCGGAGCACCCGTTGCGGGTGGAGATCGACCCGTTGACCGAGGAACCCTCGCCTTATGTGCTGATGCGCAGCAACCTCGAGGCGCTGATCCACCGCAACGTGTTCTACCAGTTGGTGGAGCTGGCGGTGCCGCGCGAAATCGACGGTGAAGCGTGGCTCGGGGTATGGAGCCATGGCCAGTTCTACCCGATCGGGCGTGCTTGCTGACGGTCTGTTGTTTCCCGTGGCGGCCTCTTCGCGGGTAAACCCGCTCCCACAGGTGCAGCGCTGCTCTCAGGGCTTGTGATGCCTCTGTGGGAGCGGGTTTACCCGCGAAGAGGCCCGCCGAGGCTAAATCGGCTTCCTGCTTTTTCTCCGGATTGGACATTTGTCTCTGGGGCCTCTGGGTCTAACCTGCAGACACTTGTCCATCAGGAACTGCCTCCATGAAACCTGTCCTCGCCTTGCTCATTCCCCTCGGCCTGCTCATCGGCCAATCCACTGCCTGGGCCCACGGCGACGTCGCCGACCAGGTCAAGGTCCTGCAGGAAAAACAACCGTCGAACGCGCCCGGCAAGACCGCGGTGATGCTCACCGTCAGCTATGCCCCAGGCGAAGCATCCCCCGCCCACCAGCACCCGGGTGCGGTCATGGCCTATGTGCTGGAGGGGGCAGTGGTGTCCAAGCTCAACGATGAGCCGGAAAAGACCTACAAGGCTGGCGAGTACTGGTACGAGGCTCCCGGCACCGTGCACGGCGTCTCGCGCAATGCCAGCAAGACCCGGCCCGCAAAACTGCTGGTCTGGAGTCTGGTGGACCAGGGCAAACCGGTCACCGAGCCGGTCCAGCACTGATTCGGCCACAACGAAAAAGCCCCCGGTGCTTGCGCACCTGGGGGCTTTTTCAGTGTTTGGCTCCGCGACCTGGACTCGAACCAGGGACCCAATGATTAACAGTCATTTGCTCTACCGACTGAGCTATCGCGGAATCTGCGCGTATCTTACCGATTGCCAGGGAGAAGTCAAGCCACTCCCTGACAAATCAATCAGTTACAGTACTTCCACGATGGCCTTGGTGACCACGTGGATGTTGCTCTGGTTCAGCGCGGCCACGGCGATGCGGCCGGTGTCCAGGGCGTAGATGCCGAAATCGTTCTTCAGGCGCGCGACCTGCTCAACGGTCAGGCCCGAGTACGAGAACATGCCCACCTGACGGCCCACGAAGCTGAAGTCGCGGTTGGCGCCGTATTCGGCCAGCAGCGTGACCATCTGCTTGCGCATGCCATGGATGCGCTCGCGCATTTCGGCCAGTTCCGCTTCCCACATCTGCCGCAGCTCGGTGCTGTTGAGCACGGTGGCGACGATGGTGGCGCCGTGGGTCGGCGGGTTGGAGTAGGTGGTGCGGATCACCCGCTTGACCTGGGACAGCACGCGGGTGCTCTCGTCTTTCGAGGCGGTGACGATCGACAGTGCGCCGACGCGCTCGCCGTACAGCGAGAACGACTTGGAGAACGAGCTGGAGACGAAGAATTCCAGGCCCGACTCGGCGAACAGGCGCACGGCGAAGGCGTCTTCGGCGATGCCGTCACCGAAGCCCTGGTAGGCCATGTCGAGGAACGGCACGAGGCCCTTGGCCTTGACCACTTCCAGGACGTTCTTCCAGTCGTCCAGGGTCAGGTCGACGCCGGTCGGGTTGTGGCAGCAGGCGTGCAGCACCACGACCGAGCCGGCCGGCAGGGCATTGAGGTCTTCGAGCATGCCGGCACGGTTGACGTCGTTGCTCGGCGCATCGTAGTAACGGTAGTTCTGCACCGGGAAGCCAGCGCTCTCGAACAGGGCGCGGTGGTTTTCCCAGCTCGGGTCGCTGATGGCGACCACGGCATTCGGCGAGAGGCGCTTGAGGAAGTCGGCGCCGATCTTCAGGGCACCGGTACCGCCCACGGCCTGCACGGTGACGACGCGGCCAGCGGCCAGCAGTGGCGATTCGGCGCCGAACAGCAGCTTCTGCACGGCCTGGTCGTAGCTCACGATACCGTCGATCGGCAGGTAGCCGCGCGAGGCGTGCTGGGCGGCACGCTGGGTTTCGGCTTCGATCACGGCGCGCAGCAGCGGAATGCGGCCTTCCTCATTGCAGTAGACGCCCACGCCCAGGTTGACCTTGTCGGTCCGTGGGTCGGCGTTGAATGCTTCGTTGAGGCCCAGGATAGGGTCGCGGGGTGCCAGCTCGACAGCGGAAAACAGGCTCATTGTTACTTCGGCTCTGATTGGAGAGTGATAGGGCGTACACGCTCCAGCCGAATGCACTGAAGCGGTGCACAAACGGGGAGTCAGTATAGTGATACCGACCGGTCCCTGCGACAGCCTGGCGCAGGTTTTCCGGCGATTTGCGCAAATATTTTTCGACCATTGGTCGAATTGCCGGGTCCACCGTAATACGCGCTCACAGCCTGGCCTTGATTCTGGTCCCGGCAGGGCACATTTGGGTATAGACTACTGGCTAAATTTACAGTTGCTGCGTTACCGCGAGGTCCGTCATGTCCGAGTTCCAGCTCGTCACCCGTTTCCAGCCGGCCGGCGACCAGCCCGAGGCCATTCGCCAGATGGTCGAGGGCATCGACGCGGGCCTGGCGCACCAGACCCTGCTCGGGGTGACCGGTTCGGGCAAGACCTTCAGCATCGCCAACGTCATCCAGCAGGTGCAGCGCCCGACCCTGGTGCTGGCGCCGAACAAGACCCTGGCGGCGCAGCTGTATGGCGAGTTCAAGGCGTTCTTCCCGAACAATGCGGTGGAGTACTTCGTTTCCTACTACGACTACTACCAGCCCGAAGCCTACGTGCCGTCGTCGGACACCTTCATCGAGAAGGACGCCTCGATCAACGACCACATCGAGCAGATGCGCCTGTCGGCGACCAAGGCGCTGCTGGAGCGGCGCGACGCGATCATCGTCACCACCGTGTCGTGCATCTACGGCCTGGGCAGCCCCGAGACCTACCTGAAGATGGTCCTGCACGTCGACCGCGGCGACAAGCTCGACCAGCGCGCGCTGCTGCGCCGCCTGGCCGACCTGCAGTACACCCGCAACGAGATGGACTTCGCCCGTGCCACCTTCCGCGTGCGCGGCGACGTGATCGACATCTTCCCGGCCGAATCCGACCTCGAGGCCATCCGCATCGAGCTGTTCGACGACGAGGTGGAGAACATTGCCGCCTTCGACCCGCTGACCGGCGAGGTTTTCCGCAAGTTGCCGCGCTTCACCTTCTACCCCAAGAGCCACTACGTCACCCCGCGGGAAACGCTGCTGGAGGCGGTGGAGGGCATCAAGGTCGAGCTCAAGGAGCGCCTCGAGTACCTGCACAAGGCCAACAAGCTGGTCGAGGCCCAGCGCCTGGAACAACGCACCCGCTTCGACCTGGAGATGATCCTCGAGCTGGGCTACTGCAACGGCATCGAGAACTACTCGCGCTACCTGTCCGGGCGCCCGGCCGGGGCCGCGCCGCCAACCTTGTACGATTACCTGCCGGCCGATGCGTTGCTGGTGATCGACGAGTCCCATGTCAGCGTTCCGCAGGTCGGGGCCATGTACAAGGGCGACCGTTCGCGCAAGGAGACGCTGGTGGAATACGGCTTCCGTCTGCCTTCGGCGCTGGACAACCGGCCGATGCGCTTCGACGAGTGGGAAGGCGTCAGCCCGCAGACCATCTTCGTCTCCGCCACCCCCGGGCCTTACGAGGCCGAGCATGCCGGGCGCGTGGTCGAGCAGGTGGTCCGCCCGACCGGCCTGGTCGATCCGCAAGTCGAGATTCGCCCGGCGCTGACCCAGGTCGACGACCTGCTGTCGGAGATCCGCAAGCGGGTCGCGGCTGGCGAGCGGGTGCTGGCCACCACGCTGACCAAGCGCATGGCCGAGGACCTCAGCGATTACCTGGCCGACCACGACGTTCGGGTGCGCTATCTGCACTCGGACATCGACACGGTGGAGCGGGTGGAGATCATCCGCGACCTGCGCCTGGGCACCTTCGATGTACTGGTCGGGATCAACCTGCTGCGCGAGGGCCTGGACATGCCCGAGGTATCGCTGGTGGCGATTCTCGATGCCGACAAGGAGGGCTTCCTGCGTTCCGAGCGCTCGCTGATCCAGACCATCGGCCGCGCCGCGCGCAACCTCAATGGCCGGGCGATCCTCTACGCCGACAACATCACCGGCTCGATGCAGCGCGCCATCGACGAAACCGAGCGGCGCCGGGAAAAGCAGATCGCCTTCAACCAGGCCAATGGCATCGTGCCCAAGGGCGTGGTCAAGGACATTACCGACATCCTGGAAGGCGCCACCGTGCCGGGGGCGCGCAGCAAGAAGCGCAAGGGCATGGCCAAGGCAGCGGAAGAGAGTGCGCGTTACGAAGCCGAACTGCGCACGCCGGGCGAGATCACCAAGCGCATCAAGCAGCTGGAAGAGAAGATGATGCAGTTCGCCCGCGACCTGGAATTCGAGGCTGCCGCGCAATTGCGTGACGAGATTGCCCAGCTTCGCGAGCGGCTGATTACCAGCTGATTGATCTTTCGCCTGTTCCGGCCTCTTCGCGGGTAAACCCGCTCCCACAGGAACCGCAGCACCTGTGGGAGCGGGTTTACCCGCGAAGAGGCCGGTACAGACGACAAAAGGTTCAGTGAGCTTCCCCAGCCTTCAACCCCTGCGGCAACTTACGGGTCAGCAGCACCGCCACCATGCTCACCGCCAGTCCGATCCCGACCAGGTGAAAGGCATCGTTGTACGCCATGATCATCGCCTGCTGGTGGGTGATCTCGCTCAACCTGCCCAGTGCCGCAGTGTCGTTGCCCAAGCGCTCCGCCAGTTGCGTCAGGCGCTCGGCCACCTGCGGATTGCCCGGCACCACCGACTCCCTCAGGTAATCGAAGTAGACCTTGGTCCGCGCATCCAGCAGGGTCGCCAGCAGGGCAATGCCGATGGCGCCCCCCAGGTTGCGCAGGATGTTGAACAGGCTCGACGCCGATCCGGCATCCTGCGGCTGGATATACGCGGTGGCGATCAACGAAATGGTCACCATGATCATCGGCTGGCCGACCGCGCGGATGATCTGGATATGATTGAATTGCGGCCCGGCGAAGTCCGGGTTCAACACGCCCGAGCTGAAGCTGGCGACACCGAACAGGCAAAAGCCAACGGCGCACAGCAGCTTGGGCGAGATCACCTTCATCAGTTGCGGCACCAGCGGGATCAGGAACAGCTGCGGGATACCCATCCACATGATCACCTCGCCGATCTGCAGGGCGTTGTAGCCCTGGATCTGCGCCAGGTACAGCGGCAGCAGGTAGATCGACCCATACAACCCGACCCCCATGCCCAGGCTGGCGATGCTCGACAGGCCGAAATTGCGGTTGCCGAGGATGCGCAGGTTGATCAGCGGGTGCGGTTTGGACAGCTGCAGGATGACGAAGGTGATCAGGCTGACCAGGGCGACCGTGGCCAGGCCGACGATCAGGCTGGATTCCAGCCAGTCCTTGCGGTGACCCTCCTCGAGAAACACCTGCAGGCAACCCAGGCCGACGCCGAGGGTAACGATGCCGGCATAGTCGGTGCTTTTCAGCAGCTCCCAGTGCGCCTCCTTCTTCTCCAGCCCGTAGAGCAGGCCGGCGATCATCACCAGCCCGGGCGGGATGTTGATGTAGAAGATATATTCCCAACCCCAGTTCTCGGTCAGCCAGCCACCCAGGGTCGGCCCGATCGAGGGGGCGAAGGTGGCCGTCATGGCGAACATGGCCATGCCCTTGGCGCGGTGGTGTTCGGGCAGCTTGATCAGGGTCAGGGTGAAGGCCAGCGGGATCAGCGCGCCACCGGTGAAGCCCTGCAGGGCGCGGAACAGGATCATGCTTTCCAGGTTCCAGGCCATCGAGCAGAGCAATGACGACACCAGGAAACCGCCCGACACCCACACGGCAAGGCGCCGTGCCGACAGCAACTGCACCAGCCAGGCAGTCAGCGGGATCATGATGATCTCCGCCACCAGGTAGGAGGTGGAAATCCACGAGCCTTCCTCCAGGGTCGCCGACAGCGCGCCCTGGATGTCCTTGAGCGAGGAGTTGGTGATCTGGATGTCGAGTACGGCCATGAAGGCGCCGAGCATCACGCTCATCACCGCGATCCAGTCGCGCCGGGTCGGCTCCGCGACAGGGCGCAGCAGCTGATCACCGGCCATCGTGGCCTTCGTCTTCGCGGCGCAGGTCGACGGTGGCGGTGACCGACATGCCGGGGCGAATGCGCCCGTGCAGCGGGTTGTCGGCGGAGAAGGTCAGTTTGACCGGGATGCGCTGCACCACCTTGGTGAAGTTGCCGGTGGCATTGTCTGGCGGCAGCAGGCTGAACTGCGCGCCGGAGGCGGCGAACAGGCTCTCGACGCGGCCTTCGATCGGTGTGTTGGGATAACTGTCGAACACCAGTTCGGCACGCTGGCCGGGCTGCATGTGGCCGATCTGGGTTTCCTTGAAGTTGGCCTGCACCCAGATGTCTTCGTCAGGCACGATCGACAGCAGGTAGGCGCCGGCTTGCACCACCTGGCCGTTGCGCGCGCTGCGCTGGCCGATGGTGCCGCTGAGCGGCGCGCGGATCTCGCAGCGGGCCAGGTTCAGCTCGGCCTGGGCCAGGTCGGCGCGGGCGTTGGCGATCTGCGCGTCGAGGCGCTTGAGCTCGGCGTTCAGCGCATTGACCTGCTGGCGCTGGCTTTGCAGGTCGGCGCGGGCCTTGTCGACCTGGGAGCCGGCGACATGGCTGTCGGCTGCCAGGGTGGTGACCCGTTCCTCGGAGACGAACCCGGGCTTGCGCAGTTTTTCCACCCGGCTCAAGTCCAGGCGCGAACGGTCGAAAGTGGCCTGGCTGGCCGCCACCTGGGCCTGGCCTGCGGCGATCAGGCTGCCTTGCTGGGTCAGGCGGCTCTGCGCCTGGGCATATTCGGCTTCGCGGGTGGCGAGGGCGGCGCGGGCGCGCTCCAGCGCCAGTTCGAAGTCGGCGGACTCCAGGCGCACCAGCAGGTCGCCCTTGTCGACGTGCTGGTTGTCGTCGACCCGTACCTCGTCGATTCGGGCGCCAAGCTGGCTGGAGATGCGGGTGATCTCGCCCTGCACATAGGCGTTGTCGGTGCTTTCGTAGAAGCGACCCTTGAAATACCAATGGGCCAGGAAGGCGAGGGCGATGATGGCCACCAGGGTGAAGAAGATCGCCAGGCGGCGTTTGAGTTGGGCAGGCATGGGGACTATCGTTCCAGAAATGTAAGTAAATTTAACAGCGGCAGATGGCCCGTCGACAAGTGACGTTCGCGCCATTGCTGGAGCCCGGTGCCTGCTCCCTGCTAACATCGCGCCTTTGTTTCATCTTTCGTCCGAGACTCTCCATGACCACCGTTCGCACGCGTATCGCGCCATCGCCCACTGGCGACCCCCATGTCGGCACCGCCTACATCGCCCTGTTCAACTACTGCTTTGCCAAGCAGCACGGCGGTGAGTTCATCCTGCGTATCGAAGACACCGACCAGCTGCGCTCCACGCGCGAGTCGGAGCAGCAGATCTTCGACGCCCTGCGCTGGCTCGGCATCGAATGGAACGAAGGCCCGGATGTCGGCGGCCCGCACGGCCCGTACCGGCAGAGCGAGCGTGGCGAGATCTACGCCAAGTACGCCAAGGAACTGGTCGACGCCGGCCACGCCTTCTATTGCTTCTGCACCGCTGAAGAGCTGGAGCAGATGCGCGCCGAGCAGATGGCCCGCGGCGAGACGCCGCGCTACGACGGCCGTGCCCTGCTGCTGAGCGACGAGGAAGTGCAGCGTCGCCTGGCCGCCGGCGAGCAACACGTGATCCGCATGAAGGTGCCGAGCGAAGGGATCTGCGTGGTCCCGGACATGCTCCGTGGCGACGTCGAAATCCCGTGGGACCGCATGGACATGCAGGTGCTGATGAAGAACGACGGCCTGCCGACGTACTTCCTCGCCAACGTGGTCGACGACCACCTGATGGGCATCACCCACGTCCTGCGCGGCGAAGAGTGGCTGCCGTCGGCACCCAAGCTGATCAAGCTGTACGAGTACTTCGGCTGGGAGCAGCCCAAGCTGTGCTACATGCCGCTGCTGCGCAACCCCGACAAGTCCAAGCTGTCCAAGCGCAAGAACCCGACTTCGGTGACGTTCTACGAGCGCATGGGCTTCATGCCCGAGGCGATGCTCAACTACCTCGGTCGCATGGGCTGGTCGATGCCCGACGAGCGCGAGAAGTTCTCCCTGGACGAGATGGTCGAGCACTTCGACCTGTCGCGTATTTCCCTGGGCGGGCCGATCTTCGACGTCGAGAAGCTGTCCTGGCTCAATGGCCAGTGGCTGCGTGAGCTGCCGGTGGAAGCGTTCGCCGCGCGCCTGCAGAAATGGGCCTTCAACAGCGACTACATGATGAAGATCGCCCCGCACGTGCAGGGCCGGGTCGAAACCTTCAGCCAGGTCGCGCCGTTGGGTGGGTTCTTCTTCGAGGGTGCGCTCAAGCTCGACGCCAAGCTGTTCGAAAGCAAGAAGCTGTCCGCCGACCAGGTGCGCCAGGTGATGCAGCTGATCCTGTGGAAGCTGGAAAGCCTGCGTCAGTGGGAAAAAGACCGTATCACCGGTTGCATCCAGGCGGTGGTGGAAGCGCTGGAATTCAAGCTGCGCGATGCCATGCCGCTGATGTTCGCCGCCATCACCGGCCAGGCCAGCTCGGTGTCGGTGCTCGACGCCATGGAAATCCTCGGCCCCGACCTGACCCGCTACCGCCTGCGCCAGGCGCTGGACCTGCTGGGCGGCGTGTCGAAGAAAGAAAACAAGGAATGGGAAAAGCTGCTGGCGAACATCGCCTGAGCGCATTTCTGAAGCGATAGCTGAACCTGTGGGAGCGGGTTTACCCGCGAATACGATGGGTCATGCACCGCCGCATTCGCGGGTAAACCCGCTCCCACAGGGCTCGGTGCTTGTTTTTCACCAGGGCAGGGCGGTAAGTGATTGTTATCTGTGAAAAAAATTTTGAATATTTTCAAAATTTAGTTTGACAGCCCTGCAATCCGATCTTAATATGCGCCCCGTCCACAGCGATGAACGAAAACGAAACGCCAGGCACCCAGCCAGCGCTTCTGTTCAGAGCGACATTGTGGGGCTATAGCTCAGCTGGGAGAGCGCCTGCATGGCATGCAGGAGGTCAGCGGTTCGATCCCGCTTAGCTCCACCAAATTCCGCTTGGCAGCCGACGGCTGGCAAGCAAGACCGGGTCCAGCAACCGGGTCTTGAAGGTAAGAAGGTTCGTCCCCTTCGTCTAGTGGCCTAGGACACCGCCCTTTCACGGCGGTAACAGGGGTTCGAGTCCCCTAGGGGACGCCAGTTTCACACAAGCGATGTTTTACTATGTCGCTGGGCCGCGAGGCTAGAAATCCGGGGCTATAGCTCAGCTGGGAGAGCGCCTGCATGGCATGCAGGAGGTCAGCGGTTCGATCCCGCTTAGCTCCACCAATTTTGCCGCGATTCGCTTCGGTGGGTCGGCACGAAGGTTATGTCCCCTTCGTCTAGTGGCCTAGGACACCGCCCTTTCACGGCGGTAACAGGGGTTCGAGTCCCCTAGGGGACGCCAGTTTCACACAAGCGATGTTTCACTATGTCGCTGGGCCGCGAGGCTAGAAATCCGGGGCTATAGCTCAGCTGGGAGAGCGCCTGCATGGCATGCAGGAGGTCAGCGGTTCGATCCCGCTTAGCTCCACCAATTTTGCCGCGATTCGCTTCGGCGGGTCGGCACGAAGGTTACGTCCCCTTCGTCTAGTGGCCTAGGACACCGCCCTTTCACGGCGGTAACAGGGGTTCGAGTCCCCTAGGGGACGCCATTTTTACCCGCGTTTTGCGGGACTTTAAAGGCTCATTCGCATATTGAATGGGCCTTTTGTTTTTCTCCCTTTCCGAACTTTTCCTCGTCGACCAACGGTTGCGATTTTGCTTGCATAAAAATATGATGAAGATCATATTTCGATCATCATATTTTGCTCGGTGAATGCTTCCATGAGCGACAAGAAGACCAGAACCCGCGAACGCATCCTTGAGGCTGCCCGCAGTGCATTGATCCAGCACGGCCCGGCCGAGCCGAGTGTCAGCCAGGTGATGGGGGCCGCAGGCCTGACGGTAGGGGGCTTCTATGCGCATTTCGACAGCAAGGACGAGCTGATGCTCGAAGCCTTCAGCCAGTTGTTGAGCGAGCGCCGGGCATTGCTTGCCCAGGTCGACCCCAGCCTCGACGGGGAAGGCCGCCGCGCCCTGGTCAGTGCGTTCTACCTGTCGCGCAAGCACCGCGACGCCGAGGTGCATGCCTGCCCGCTGCCCAATGCACTCGGCGAAATGCAGCGCCTGCCGGAGGCTTTCCGGGAAGTGCTGGCAGAGCACATCGAGCTGATGACCGCCGCCATGGTCGACCGCCCGGAGGACGCCGACAAGGCCCTGGCCGACCTGGCCCTGATGATCGGCGGCCTGGCCCTGGCGCGTGCCCTGGGCACGGGCGAGCTGTCCGATCGCATCCTGCGTGCCGCCAAATCGGCGGTTCTCTAACCTAGTGCAACCTGGAGCAAGGCGATGACAACCCTGAGCTGGATTCGCGGCGTCAACGGCACCCTTGGCCATCTGGCCCCTGAGCATGTCGCCGGCAAGATGCGCCGCGCTTTCATGACCCCGCGCAATCTGCCGCCCAGGCACTGGGAGCTGCCGCTGCTGGCCAGCGCCGAGCGCATCACCTTGCGCTTCGGCCTGTCGGCGCTGCGCTGGGGCAAGGGGCCGACGGTGTTGCTGATGCACGGCTGGGAAGGGCGCCCGACCCAGTTCGCCGCGCTGATCGAAACCCTGGTGCGCGGCGGCTACACCGTGGTGTCGCTGGAAGGGCCGGCCCATGGCCGTTCGCCGGGGCAGCAGGCGCACGTGGTGCTGTTTGCCCGGGCGTTGCTGGAGGCCGCTGCCGAGTTGCCGCCGCTGCGCGCCGTGATTGGCCACTCCATGGGCGGTGCCAGCGTGCTGCTGGCATTGCAGATGGGCCTGCGTGCCGAGGCTGCCGTGAGCATCGCCGCGCCGGCGCAGTTGCTTGGCGTGTTGCGTGGCTTTGCCCGGCGCCTGGGGCTGCCGGCGCGGGCCAGGGCGGCGTTCATCCGCCAGGTCGAGCGAGACGTCGGCATGCAGATCGCCCGCCTTGATGTCAGTGGCTATCAGCTGGAACTGCCGGGCCTGGTGGTGCATGCCAGTGATGATGGCCTGGTGCCCGCCAGTGAGGCTGCGCTCATCCACAAGGCCTGGTTCGACAGCCGCCTGATGCTGCTGGAGGAGGGTGGGCACCAGCGCGTGCTGGCTGATCCGCGCCTGAGCGAGGCGGTGCTGGAGCTGCTGGCCCGTGAACCTGCGCGGCAGAGTGCCTGAACATCCGTTACACTCGGCCCGTTCACTGACATTGGGAGCGGGCATGAGCTGGGACCTGGCAACGCCATTCATCATCGACCTGCGCGTCGGCAGCGAGGACATCGACGGCCTCGGCCACGCCAACAACGCGGTCTACGTCACCTGGCTGGAGCGCTGCGCCTGGCGCCACTCCCAGCGCCTGGGCCTGGACCTGGCCGAATACCGGCGTCTGGACCGGGCCATGGCGGTGGTGCGCCATGAAATCGACTACCTCGCTGCCGGTTACGAGGACGATGAACTGCAACTGGCCACCTGGATCATCGACTGGGACCAGCGCCTGCGCATGACCCGGCGCTTCCAGCTCAAGCGCCCGCGTGACGGTGTGACCCTGCTGCGTGCGCAGACCACCTTCGCCTGCATCGAGCTGTCCAGCGGCAAGCCCAGGCGCATGCCGGCGGAATTCCTCGACGGTTATGGCGCGGCGCTGATCGGCGCCTGAAACCCCGGCAATATTTGCTAGACTGCCGGCTTTTTCCGCCGAGACCCTGAAATGCAAATTGCCCTGGCCCCGATGGAGGGGCTGGTCGACAACATCCTGCGCGACGTCCTGACCCGAGTGGGCGGCATCGATTGGTGCGTCACCGAGTTCATCCGTGTGTGCGACCGCCTGCTGCCGGCTTCCTCGTTCGACAAGCTCGCCCCCGAGTTGCGCCAGGGTGCACGCACGGCTGCCGGCGTGCCGATGCGCGTGCAGTTGCTCGGCTCGGACCCTGTGTGCCTGGCGGAAAACGCCGCGCTGGCCTGCGAGCTGGGGGCGCCGGTGATCGACCTGAACTTCGGCTGCCCGGCCAAGACGGTGAACAAGTCCCGCGGCGGCGCGGTCTTGCTCAAGGAGCCGGAATTGCTCCACGCCATCGTGCGTGAAGTGCGCCGGGCGGTGCCGGCGCATATCCCGGTCACCTCGAAGATGCGCCTGGGCTTCGACAGCCCGGACGGTGCGCTGGATTGCGCCAGGGCGCTGGCCGAGGGCGGTTCGGCGCACCTGGTGGTGCATGCGCGGACCAAGGTCGAGGGCTACAAGCCGCCAGCGCACTGGGAATGGGTGGCGCGGGTGCAGGATGTGGTCCGGGTGCCGGTGTTCGCCAATGGCGAGATCTGGACCGTCGACGACTGGCGGCGTTGCCGCGAAGTCAGTGGTGCCGAGGACATCATGCTCGGCCGCGGGTTGGTCTCGCGGCCGGACCTGGCCTTGCAGATCGCTGCGGCGCGCGATGGTCGCGAGTACCAGCCGCTGAGCTGGGACGACCTGCTGCCGTTGCTGCGCGAGTTCTGGCGCCAGGCTCAGGCCAAGCTGTCGCCGCGCTATGCGCCGGGGCGCATGAAGCAGTGGCTGGCGATGCTGACCCGCAGCTATCCCGAGGCGGTGGTGCTGTTTGCCGAGTTGCGGCGTGAGGATGATTGCGCGCGGATCAGCCGCTTGCTGGGGGTTGAGGCGACTTCCTTCGAGGCATGTGTGGCCTGAGCCGGCCTCTTCGCGGGTGAACCCGCTCCCACAGGTACAGCGCTGTTCTCTGGGTTTGTGTTATCCCTGTGGGAGCGGGTTTACCCGCGAAAAGGCCGACGCTGATTTCAGATTTTTTCACCCTGCCCCTTGAAAGCTTTTCCCCAGCCCATATCTCTTGAGTACGCGATGCCGAAGTCGGGTCGCGTAATGACCTACTTGCTGAATTTCAGGAGTTTATGACCATGACCAGCGCTTTCTCTCTCGCTCCACTGTTCCGCCATTCCGTTGGCTTCGACCGTTTCAACGACCTGTTCGAATCCGCGGCACGTAACGAGGCGGGTAGCAGCTACCCTCCCTACAACGTGGAAAAACATGGCGATGACCACTATCGCATCGTGGTTGCCGCCGCCGGTTTCCAGGAGCAGGACCTCGACCTGCAAGTCGAGAAGGGCGTCCTGACCGTTATCGGTGGCAAGCGCGAAAACGGCGCCGCTGAGGTGACCTACCTGCACCAGGGCATTGCCCAGCGCGCCTTCAAGCTGTCGTTCCGCCTGGCCGACCACATCGAAGTCAAGTCGGCGGGCCTGGCCAACGGCCTGCTCAGCATCGACCTGCTGCGCATCGTGCCGGAAGAAGCCAAGGCCAAGCGCATCCCGATCAATGGCGACAAGCCATCGCTGAACTGATCGCCAGCGGCATGAAAGAAAGGGCACCTTCGGGTGCCCTTTCTTGTTTTCAGAAGTCCGCCGGCGCTTCCTGCAGCATGCGCCGGAACTCCGACAGCGGCAGCGGCCGGCTGTGCAGGTAGCCCTGATACAGATGGCAGCCCAGGCGTTCGAGAAACGCCAGTTGCTCGGTCAACTCCACCCCTTCGGCGATCACCGCCAGGTCCAGGCTGCGGGCCATCGCCACGATGGCGCGGACGATTTCCGCATCGTTGGGGTCCACCGGCGCGTCGCGGACAAAGGTCTGGTCGATCTTCAGCGCGTCCACCGGCAGGCGCTTGAGGTAGGTCAGCGAGGAGTAGCCGGTGCCGAAATCGTCCATCGCGAAGCTCACCCCGTAGCCCTTGAGCTCGCGCATCTTGCTGATGGTGTCTTCGAGGTTCTGGATGACGATGCCTTCGGTGATCTCCAGCTTGAGCATCTGCCGTGGCAGGCGGTAATCGTCCAGGCTGCGCAGTACCCGTGCGACGAAGTCGTTCTGGCGGAACTGGCGGGGGCTGATGTTCACGCACAGGCTGAAGTCCTCGGCGTCGATCAACCCGTCTTGCAGCATGCGGGCGCAGGCGTCGCAGGCTTCGTCGAGGATCCAGCTGCCAACTTCGAGAATCAGGCCGCTTTCCTCCAGTACCTGGATGAACTGCGCCGGCGGTTGCTGGCCCAGTTGCGGGTGGTGCCAGCGCAGCAGTACTTCGGCGCCGACGATGCGGTTGTCACGGGCATCGACCTGGGGCTGGAAGTGCAGGGCGAGTTCGCCCCGGGCCAGGGCCAGGCGCAGGTCGCTTTCCATGCGCAGGCGCTCGCTGGCGGCCTTCTGCATGGTGGTGTGGAACAGCTCGGTGGTGTTGCGCCCGGAGTCCTTGGCCCGGTACAGGGCAATGTCGGCGCGCTTGAGCAGGTCGGCCGGGGTGGTGCCGTGGTCGGGGATCAGCGCCACGCCGATGCTGGGCGTCACCTGCAGGCGCTGGCCATCCAGCGACATCGGCTCGGCCAGCAGTTCGCGCAGGGTATCGGCCAGTTCGCGAACCTTGTTTTCCACGGCCTCGCGGCTGCCTTCCAGGCCGCTGAGCAGCACCACGAACTCGTCGCCGCCCAGGCGTGCCACGGTGTCTTCCAGGCGCACGCTGGCCTCCAGGCGGGCGGTGATGATCTTCAGCACCGTGTCACCCACCGGGTGGCCGAGCGAATCGTTGATGTGCTTGAAGTGGTCGAGGTCGAGGAACAGCAGCGCGCCGCGCAGATTGTGCCGGCGCAGCAGGGCGATCTGCTGGCTCAGGCGGTCCATCAGCAGGGCGCGGTTGGGCAGGTTGGTCAGCGGGTCGTGGTAGGCCAGGTGGCGGATCTGCGCCTGGGCGTTTTTCAGCAGGCTGACATCGCGGGCGGTCAGCAGCAGGCAGTCGACCTCGTTGAGGCTGATCGGCTCCACCGAGACCTCGACGGTGAGGATGTCGCCGCGCTTGTTGCGCCCGAGCATCTCCCGGTGGTGTACCCGGCCGCGCTCCTTGAGTTCGCTGAGCAGGGCGTTGCGCTGCTTGTCGTCGGCCCAGATGCCGACTTCATAGACGCTGCGGCCCACCACTTCGTCGGCGCTGTAGCCGGTCAGGCGGCTGAAGCCGTCGTTGACCTCCAGGTAGCGGCCGCTGCGGCGTTCGGTGATGGTGATGGCGTCGGGGCTGGAGTGGAAGGCTTTGGCGAACTTCTCCTCGCTGGCCTTGAGCGCCGCCTCGGCGCGTTGCTGCTGGGTGATGTCGCGCAGGGTGGTGACGCTGCAGGGCTGGTCGTCGACGGTGATCAGCCGGCTGGCGATCACGCAGGTCAGCGCCGCGCCGTTGCGGTGGTTGACCACCACGGCCACGTTGCTCAGCGCCTGCTCGCGGATCACCCGTTCGATGCGCTGGGCGCGCTCGATCGACTCGGCCCACAGGCCGATCTGTTCGGCGGTGCGGCCGATGATCTGCTCGGCGTCCCAGCCAAAGGTCTGGGTGAAGGCCGGGTTGATCTCGATGAACTGGCCGGTGTCCTGGCGGGTCACGCAGATCGGGTCGGGGCTGACCTGGAACAGGCTGGCGAATTTTTCCTCCGAGGCGCTCAGGCGCTGCTCGCGCTCCACCTGTTCGGTGATGTCCAGCAGGGTGCCGGCCATGCGCAAGGGGTTGCCCTGTTCGTCGCGGTACAGCCGTGCGCGGCTTTCTATGTAGCGCGAAGCGCCGTTTTCCAGCTGCACCCGGTAGGTGATCTGGTAATTGCCCGCCGGGCCCTCGCGCAGGCTGCGGTAGGCCTGGCGCATGCTGATGCGTTCGTGTTCCGGCACGCCTTCGAAGAAGGCGTCGAACGATTCGTGGAAGGGCACCGGGTCCAGCCCGTGCAACTGCGCGGCGCGGGCCGAGCCGTAGAGCATGCCGCTGGGGATGTGCCAGTCCCAGGTGCCCAGCTGGGCCGAATCCAGGGCCAGGTCGAGACGCTCCTGGCTGTCCTTGAGCGCCTGCTCGGCGCGTTTGCGTTCGGTGGTGTCGACGAAGGTGCTGATCAGGTAGCTCACGCCTTCGAGGTCGATGCTCTGGGTACAGAGAATGCCGTCATGGAGCTTGCCGGTACTGGCGCGGAACTGCACTTCGAGGATCGCCGGGCCACTGCTGGCGCGGGTCGCCTCCATCACCTGGCGGCGGTGGTCGGGGTTGACCCACAGGCCCAGCTCGGTGCTGGTCTTGCCGATCACCTGGTCGCCGGGCCAGCCGAACATGTCCTCGAAATGCTGGTTGACCTCGATGATCATGCCGTCCTGGCGGCGGCTCAGCAGAATCGCGTTGGGGCTCAGGTGGAAGAGGGTGGCGAACCGCTTTTCCGAGTTGATCAGCGCGTTTTCCCGATCACGCTGGCGGGTGATTTCGCGGATCACGCCAATCATCTGCCGCCGGCCGTGGTGGTCGTGGGTCAGGCTGCCGTTGATTTCCAGCCAGTGCAGGCTGCCGTCCGGCCAGCGGATGCGGTGGCGCATGGCCTGTTCCGCCGGCTCGCCATTGACCACGGCATGGAACAGCTGGCGGGTGCGTGCGCGGTCTTCTTCAGGCAGCAGGTCGAGGTAATCGATGTCGTTGGGCAGCGGCCGGTGCGGGTCGAAGCCGAACAGTGCCTGGGTGCCGCGCGACCAGCTGACGCGGCCGGTCTCGATATCCCATAGCCAGGCCCCCAGGCGTGCGCCGTTGAGCGCCGCCAGCAGCTGCGGGGCGTTCTGCCAGGCCTGCTCCGACTCCTGGGGATCAGCCGCAGGGATGCGCGGCAGGCGCGGAAAGCGATTTGCTGATTTGGGCATTGATTACCAGACCTTTGGCGTATGACGCGTCCTTGAGTTGGAAATGCCGAGCTGACGACCGGTCAGGCGGACCCTGCGTGGCTGTCGAGCAGGGCCATGAAGGCCCTGGCCGCATTCGATAGCGTTCGCTCCGTGTGCAGAATGTAGCCTAGCTGGCGCGACAGCTGTATGCCGGGCAAAACGATGGATGCAACCTGGTCGTCGAGCATGGTGCGCGGCAGCACGCTCCAGGCCAGGCCGATCGATACCATCATCTTGATGGTTTCCAGGTAGTTGGTGCTCATGGCGATGTTCGGCGTCAGGCCCTGGCTCTCGAACAGGCGCTGGACGATATGGTGGGTGAAGGTGTTGCCGCCGGGGAACACCGCCGGGTGGCGGGCGACATCGGCCAGGCTGACCGCGTGGTTGCTGGCCAGCGGGTGCTCCGGCGCGGCGACGAAATCCAGGGCGTCGTCCCATACCGGTATCGCCCGGACCAGGTGGTGGGGTTCGGGGGCGAGGGTGATAACCGCGATTTCGGCGCGGCCATGGAGTATCTCGTCGTAGGCCTGTTCCGAATCCATGAACTGAATATCCAGCGCCACGGCGGGGTACTGGCGGGTAAATGCCCGTAAGAGCGGGGGCAGGCGGTGCAGGCCGATGTGGTGGCTGGTGGCCAGGGTCAGGCGACCGCTCACCTCCCCCGTCAAATTGCTCAGCGCCCGTCGGGTATCATCGAGGACGTTGAGTATCTGATAGGCACGGGGCAGCAGGGCGCGGCCGGCCTCGGTCAGCTTCACCTCGCGGCCCAGGCGGTCGAACAGGCGCACGTCCAGCTGCTGCTCGAGGCCGGCGATGCGTTTGCTGATGGCCGGCTGGGTCAGGAACAGGCGTTCGCCGGCCCCGGAAAAGCTACCGGTTTCGGCGATGGCGATGAAGGCACTAAGGTTAGCCAGGTCCACGGCTTTGCATTCCTTTTGGTTATCCAAAGCATGAAAATTATGAATTTGAGTTATTCAATCTAACCCCATAGCATCGTCCGTACAAGCCAAGGGGTCTTTGGCATAGAAAGACGCTGATGAGGAACAGTCTGATGGCTGGCAAAACGCTCTACGACAAACTCTGGGAAGCCCATGAGGTCAAGCGCCGTGATGACGGCTCGTCCTTGATCTACATCGACCGCCATATCATCCACGAGGTGACCTCGCCCCAGGCCTTCGAAGGCCTGCGCCTGGCCAAGCGCAAGCCGTGGCGCATCGATGCCAACATCGCCACCCCGGACCACAACGTGCCGACCACGCCGGAGCGCAAGGGCGGTATCGAGGCGATCGTCGACCAGGTCTCGCGTCTCCAGGTGCAGACCCTCGACGAGAACTGTGACGAATACGGCATCGTCGAATTCAAGATGAACGACGAGCGCCAGGGCATCGTCCACGTCATCAGCCCGGAGCAGGGCGCCACCTTGCCAGGCATGACCGTGGTCTGCGGCGACTCGCACACCTCGACCCACGGCGCCTTCGGAGCCTTGGCCCACGGCATCGGTACCTCCGAGGTCGAGCATGTGCTCGCCACCCAGTGCCTGGTCGCCAAGAAGATGAAGAACATGCTGGTGCGCGTCGAAGGCCAGTTGCCTGCCGGCGTCACCGCCAAGGACATCGTCCTCGCCGTGATCGGCAAGATCGGCACCGCCGGTGGCAACGGCCATGCCATGGAATTCGCCGGCAGCGCCATCCGCGCATTGTCGATGGAAGGCCGCATGACCATCTGCAACATGTCCATCGAGGCCGGTGCTCGTGTCGGCCTGGTGGCCACTGACGCCACCACCGTCGCCTACGTCGAAGGCCGCCCCTATGCGCCGAAGGGCGAGAACTGGACGCGTGCCGTCGAAGCCTGGAAAGACCTGGTATCCGATGACGATGCCGTGTTCGACACCGTGGTCGAGCTCGACGCCGCGCAGATCAAGCCGCAGGTCAGCTGGGGCACTTCCCCGGAGATGGTCCTCGCCGTCGACCAGCGCGTGCCGGACCCGGCCGCCGAGGCCGACCTGATCAAGCGTGGCTCGATCGAACGTGCGCTCAAGTACATGGGCCTGACCGCCAACCAGGCGATCACCGATATCCAGCTCGACCGCGTGTTCATCGGCTCGTGCACCAACTCGCGGATCGAAGACCTGCGCGCCGCGGCGGACATCGCCAAGGGCCGCAAGGTGGCCGCCAGCGTCAAGCAGGCCATCGTCGTGCCGGGCTCCGGCCTGGTCAAGGCCCAGGCCGAGCGTGAAGGCCTGGACAAGATCTTCCTCGAGGCCGGCTTCGAATGGCGTGAGCCTGGCTGCTCGATGTGCCTGGCGATGAACCCGGACCGCCTGGAGAGCGGCGAGCACTGCGCGTCCACCTCCAACCGCAACTTCGAAGGCCGTCAGGGCGCCGGTGGCCGTACCCACCTGGTCAGCCCGGCCATGGCCGCCGCCGCCGCGGTAGCCGGCCACTTCATCGATGTCCGCGAGTTGATCCAAGGGAGCGCAGCATGAAAGCCTTTACCCAGCACACCGGCCTTGTCGCGCCGTTGGACCGTGCCAACGTCGACACCGACCAGATCATCCCCAAGCAGTTCCTGAAGTCGATCAAGCGCACCGGTTTCGGCCCCAATCTGTTCGACGAATGGCGTTACCTGGACGTCGGCCAGCCGTATCAGGACAACAGCAAGCGCCCGCTGAACCAGGAGTTCGTGCTCAACCACGCACGCTACCAGGGTGCGAGCGTGTTGCTGGCGCGGGAAAACTTCGGCTGCGGTTCGAGCCGTGAGCACGCCCCGTGGGCGCTGGACGAATACGGCTTCCGTAGCGTGATCGCGCCAAGCTTTGCCGACATCTTCTTCAATAACAGCTTCAAGAACGGCTTGCTGCCGATCATCCTCAGCGATGAGGAAGTCGACGAGCTGTTCCAGCAGGTGGAAGCCAACCCGGGCTACCAGCTGACCATCGACCTGCAGGCGCAGGCGGTGACTCGCCCGGACGGCAAGGTGCTGCACTTCGAGATCGACGCGTTCCGCAAGCACTGCCTGCTCAACGGGCTGGACGACATCGGCCTGACCTTGCAGGACAGCGACGCGATCAAGGCCTTCGAAGGCAAGCACCGCGCCGGGCAGCCCTGGCTGTTCCGCGATGCCTGAGGTTCGTCGCTGGCAGTGCCGGCCTCTTCGCGGGTGAACCCGCTCCCACAGGAACATCATCAGCCCCGAGGGCAGCGCTGTACCTGTGGGAGCGGGTTCACCCGCGAAAGGGCCGGAACAGGCTTGCGGTGCTGGTCATGTCGCGGCCTGGGCAAATAATTGCAGCGAGCCATGGGCGAAGAAGTACGGCAGTATTACCAGATCGAAGCCGATGGCTCGTTCAGTACCGATGTGCTGGTGCTGTGGGCCGAGCGTTGAGAACGTTTCGGTGGGGCCCGCTTGGCCGCACCGTGTGAATGGATAGAGGAAAGCATGAGCAAGCAGATTCTGATTCTCCCAGGTGATGGCATCGGCCCGGAAATCATGGCCGAAGCGGTCAAGGTACTGGAACTGGCCAACGACAAGTTCCAGCTCGGTTTCAGCCTGGAGCACGACGTGATCGGTGGCGCTGCCATCGACAAGCACGGTGTGCCGCTGGCAGACGAGACCCTGGAGCGCGCCCGCAAGGCCGACGCCGTGCTGCTGGGCGCCGTGGGCGGCCCGAAGTGGGACAAGATCGAGCGTGACATCCGCCCGGAGCGCGGCCTGCTGAAGATCCGTTCGCAACTGGGCCTGTTCGCCAACCTGCGCCCGGCCATCCTCTACCCGCAACTGGCCGACGCGTCGTCGCTCAAGCCGGAAATCGTCGCCGGCCTGGACATCCTCATCGTCCGTGAGCTGACCGGCGGCATCTACTTCGGTGCCCCGCGTGGTCAGCGCGAGCTGGAAGGCGGCGAGCGCCAGGCCTACGACACCCTGCCGTACAGCGAAAGCGAAGTGCGCCGCATCGCCCGTGTCGGCTTCGACATGGCGCGCGTGCGCGGCAAGAAGCTGTGCTCGGTGGACAAGGCCAACGTCCTCGCCTCCAGCCAGCTGTGGCGCGAAGTGGTCGAAGACGTGGCCAAGGACTACCCGGATGTCGAGCTGAGCCACATGTACGTCGACAACGCGGCCATGCAGCTGGTGCGCGCGCCGAAGCAGTTCGACGTGATGGTGACCGACAACATGTTCGGCGACATCCTGTCGGATGAAGCGTCCATGCTCACCGGCTCCATCGGCATGCTCCCTTCGGCCTCGCTGGACGCCGACAACAAGGGCATGTACGAGCCTTGCCACGGCTCGGCACCGGACATCGCAGGCCTGGGCATCGCCAACCCGTTGGCGACTATCCTTTCGGTATCGATGATGCTGCGTTACAGCTTCAACCAGTCGGTTGCCGCCGAGGCGATCGAGCGGGCGGTGAGCCTGGTGCTGGACCAGGGCCTGCGCACCGGTGACATCTTCTCCGAGGGTTGCCGCAAGGTCGGTACGCAGGAAATGGGCGACGCAGTAGTCGCGGCCCTGCGGAATCTGTAATCTCTCTGGCCCGCCACCAAAATTGAGGGTGGCGGCCCACTTTTAGCAAAGGTGTAGTTGCGATGAAACGTGTAGGTCTGATCGGTTGGCGCGGCATGGTCGGTTCCGTGCTCATGCAGCGGATGCTGGAGGAGCAGGACTTCGACCTTATCGAGCCGGTGTTCTTCACCACCTCCAACGTGGGTGGCCAGGGTCCGAACGTGGGCAAGGATATTGCTCCGCTCAAGGACGCTTATTCGATTGAAGAGCTCAAGACCCTCGACGTGATCCTGACCTGCCAGGGCGGCGACTACACCAACGAGGTGTTCCCCAAGCTGCGTGAGGCCGGCTGGCAGGGCTACTGGATCGATGCCGCTTCGTCCCTGCGCATGCAGGACGACGCCGTGATCGTTCTCGACCCGGTCAACCGCAAGGTCATCGACCAGCAGCTCGATGCTGGCACCAAGAACTACATCGGTGGCAACTGCACCGTCAGCCTTATGCTGATGGGCCTGGGTGGCCTGTTCGAAGCCGGTCTGGTCGAGTGGATGAGCGCCATGACCTACCAGGCGGCCTCCGGTGCCGGTGCGCAGAACATGCGCGAGCTGATCAAGCAGATGGGCGCCACCCACGCTGCCGTCGCCGAAGACCTGGCCAACCCGGCCAGCGCCATCCTCGACATCGACCGCAAGGTCGCCGAAACCATGCGTGGCGAAGGCTTCCCGACCGAGAACTTCGGCGTACCGCTGGCCGGCAGCCTGATCCCGTGGATCGACAAGGAACTGCCGAACGGCCAGAGCCGCGAAGAGTGGAAGGCCCAGGCCGAGACCAACAAGATCCTTGGCCGCTTCAAGAGCCCGATTCCGGTCGATGGTATCTGCGTGCGCATCGGCGCCATGCGTTGCCACAGCCAGGCGCTGACCATCAAGCTGAACAAGGACGTGCCACTGGCCGACATCGAAGGCATGATCAGCCAGCACAACCCTTGGGTGAAACTGGTGCCGAACCAGCGCGAGATCAGCATGCAGGAGCTGACTCCGACCAAGGTTACCGGTACCTTGAACATCCCGGTTGGCCGTTTGCGCAAGCTGAACATGGGTTCGCAGTACCTGGGTGCCTTCACCGTGGGTGACCAGCTGCTGTGGGGCGCGGCCGAACCGCTGCGCCGCATGCTGCGGATCCTGCTGGAGCGTTGATCGCTGCGGCTTTACCGAAAACCCGCGCTGGTGACAGTGCGGGTTTTTTATTTCCCGTGCTGGCCTCTTCGCGGGTAAACCCGCTCCTACAGGACAGCGCTCTACCTGTGGGAGCGGGCTTGCCCGCGAAGAGGCCAGCACAGACAAACGCCTACAATCCAAGTAAAGTGCCGCCCCCCGCCGTTTCAGCAAAAGGATCCCTTCAATGACCACCCCCCTGGACATCGCCGTCGTCGGCGCCACCGGCAGCGTCGGTGAAACCCTCGTACAGATCCTCGAAGAGCTGAACTTCCCGGTCGGCACCCTGCACCTGCTGGCCAGCATGGAATCGGCGGGCAGCAGCGTGATGTTCGCCGGCAAGAAACTCAAGGTGCGCGAGGTCGACAGCTTCGATTTCGCCCAGGTCAAGCTGGCCTTCTTCGCCGCCAGCCCGGCCGTCAGCCGCAGCTTCGCCAGCAAGGCCGAGCAGGCCGGCTGCAGCATCATCGACCTGTCCGGCGGCCTGGACGATGCCCTGCCGGTGGTGCCGGAAGCCAACGCCGACAGCCTTGCCGGCATCAAGTTGCCAGCGCGCCTGGCCAGCCCCAGCTCTGCTGCCGTTGCCGTGGCCGTTGCCCTGGCGCCGTTGCAGGGGCTGCTGGATATCGAACGGGTACAGGTCATGGCCGCACTGGCGGTATCCGCCCAGGGCCGCGAAGCGGTCAACGAGCTGGCCCGGCAGACCGCCGAGCTGCTCAATGCCCGCCCCCTGGAGCCGCGCTTCTTCGATCGGCAGGTGGCCTTCAACCTGCTGGCCCAGGTCGGCGCCGCCGATGAGCAGGGCCATACCGCCGTTGAGCGCCGCCTGGTTCGCGAGTTGC
Source organism: Pseudomonas sp. NPDC089401 (assembly GCF_044749485.1). Taxonomy (NCBI): domain Bacteria; kingdom Pseudomonadati; phylum Pseudomonadota; class Gammaproteobacteria; order Pseudomonadales; family Pseudomonadaceae; genus Pseudomonas; species Pseudomonas sp. NPDC089401. Next base: position 343,297 of record NZ_JBIVIA010000001.1, read on the forward strand.
CCGTGCTGTTGGGCCAGCCGGAACTGAAGATTTCCGTGAGCTGCGTTCAAGTCCCGGTGTTTTTCGGCGATAGCTTCAGTGTGGCGGTGCAGAGCCGCCGCCCGGTCGATCTCGCGCAGGTCAATCAACGGTTGAACCAGGCTGAAAGTATCGATTTGGTGGAGAACGACGATTATCCGACCCCGGTTGGTGACGCAGTGGGCCAAGACGTGGTCTATGTTGGTCGTGTACGTCATGGAATTGATGAAGATCAGCAGCTTAACCTGTGGTTGACCACCGACAATGTGCGCAAGGGGGCCGCGCTCAATGCCGTGCAGCTGGCACAATTGTTGATTAAAGACATGCTGTAAAAGATACTGGCGAGCACTTTTGTCCTACACCTCGCGCAGGTTTTTGGGACGATTCTTACAAGGGAAGAGGTCATGCTTCGAATTCGCAAACTGGTTCTGGCCATGGCGGCAGCGTCGGCGCTGTCGTCGGGCATGGCGAATGCCCTGGGGTTGGGTGAGCTGACATTGAAGTCGGCGCAGAACCAACCGCTGGATGCCGAGATCGAGCTGCTCGATGTCCGCGACCTCTCCGCCGCCGAAGTGGCGCCGAGCCTGGCTACACCGGAAGAGTTCAGCAAGGCCGGGGTGGCCTATCCCACCTATCTTGAGGATCTCAAGTTCACCCCGGTGATCAACCCCAACGGCAAGAGCGTGCTGCGGGTCACCTCCAGCCAGCCGCTGCCGGGCACGGTGGTCAAGTTCCTGGTCCAGGTGATGTGGCCCCAGGGCCGCCTGCTGCGGGACTACAGCGTGCTGCTCGACCAGGCCCAGGCCCAGGGTCAGCAGCCGGCTGCCGGCAACGTCAATCCGGCCACCAGCAGCGCCGCCAGCTACACCACCAAACGCCGTGACACCCTGTGGCAGATCGCCGCGCGCAATACCCAGGGCGGCGGTTCGGTGCAGCAGACCATGATCGCCATCCAGGCGCTGAACCCGGATGCCTTCATCGGCAACAACATCAACCAGCTGAAGGTTGGCCAGGTCTTGCGCCTGCCCGACCAGCAGCAGATCCAGAGCGTCCCGCGGCCCGAGGCCAATCGCGAAGTGGCCGAGCAGTATTCGGCCTGGCGTGAAGGCCGTCGCCTGGGGCCGCGTGCGCGGCAACTCGATGCCACCCGCCGTGGTGCTGCCGATGCAGCGCCCGAACGTATCGCCCAGGGTGACAACCTGCGCCTGGTCAGCCCGGGCAACCAGGCCGCCGGCGGCTCTGCCAAGGCGCTCAATGACAAGCTGGCCGTGGCCCAGGAAAGCCTGGACACCAGCCGTCGTGACAACGATGAGCTGAAGAGCCGCATGACCGACCTGCAGAGCCAGCTGGACAAGCTGCAGAAGCTGATCGAGCTCAAGAACGACCAGTTGGCACGCCTGGAGGCCCAGGGCGCTGCCGCCGACGCCCCGCCTGCCACCAGCCTGCCTGGCGAGCCGACGCCGACGCCAGCCCAGCCGCCGGCCGACACGGCGGCTCCGCCTGCCCCGGCAGAGCCGGTGGTGACCCCGGCGCCCGCCGCCGTCGACACCGCTCCGGTTGCGCCAGCCGAGCCGGCCCCTGTAGAGCCGCAACCAGGTGCGCTGGACGGGTTGCTGGGCAACCCGGTGGTGCTCGGCCTGATCGCCGGTTCCGCATTCCTGGTGCTGCTGCTTCTGCTGCTGTTGCTGGCGCGCAAGCGCAAGGCCCAGCAAGAGGCTGAAAAGCACCTGCGCATGGCCCAGGCGTTGAGCGAAGAGGGCGAGCGCAACCCGGACCTGGACATGCCGTCGAGCAGCTTCGACGAGCTGGAAGTGTCGTCGCCGAGCGTGACCCTGTCGCCTGCCGTGGTAGCGGCGTCGGCCGCTGCCGCGGTCGCCGCTGAAAAGCCCCAGCCGTCGGCCGCCGTGGTTGCGCCAGAGCCTGAGCCTGAGCCCGAACCTGTACAGGACCCCAACGCCGCGTTGCTGGCCGAAGTCGACGAGAGCCTGGCGCGTGGCCGCCTGAATCATGCCGCCGACCTGCTGGAGGCCGCAGTCGCGGCGCAGCCGGAAGACGACGCCCTGCGCCTGAAGCTGATGGATGTCTACGCCCGCCAGGGCGACCACAGCGCCTTCGTCGAGCAGGAGCGCAAGCTGCCGGCCAGCGAAAGCAACACCGCCCAGGTCGAGGACCTCAAGGCGCGCTACCCGGCCATGGTCGGTGTCGCGGTCGCGGCGGCTGCAGGCGTGGGCGCCGCGGCGCTGGCTGCGGAACTGGACGAGCAGTATGTGCAGGAGCTGCTGCAGGAACAGCCTGAGCCGCCCGCGGTGGCTGAAGCCGAGCCTGAGCCACTGGTCGAGCCCGAGCAGGCGCTCGAACCTGAGCCTGTGGTCGAGGCTGAAGCCGAATCGATGTCGGAGGCTGAGCTCGAAGCAGCTGCCGAGGCGTTCAGCGAAACCTCGGTACTCGCCGAGAGCGAGCTGGACAGTGCCTTCGACCTGAGCCTGGGCGATGACTTGCCCGTGGACGATCATCTCGAGCCGCCAGTGCTGGAAGAGGCCGACCTGAACGATCTGCAGGCCGATGTCGAGCCGGTTGCCGCCGCCGAACCGCAAACCGATGCCGATGACGACTTCGAAGCCCTGCTGGCCCAGGCCCAGGCGCCAGTCGAGCCTGAGTCACCGAGCCTCGACGATCTGGCTGACTTCGACCTGGACGTTGGCGAGCCTGTCGCAGCGGCTGCCGCCGAGGAAGAGCCGGTGGATGTCGCCGCCGAACTCGCGGCCTTCGATGCCATGCCGGAATTCGATCCGATTTCCGAGCTGGAGCTGCCGGAGGACTTCGACCTGTCGTTGTCGCTGGATGACGACTCGCCTGCGGCCAAGCGCTTCGCCTCGGAACTGGACGATGTCAACGCCGAGCTCGACAAGTTGTCGCAGAATCTCGAGTCGCCGTCGCTGGAGCCGCACTTCACCGCCGAAGACGCCGCCGCCGAGCCAGCGCCACTGGACGACCTGGACTTCGACTTCTTCTCCGGTGCCGACGAAGTGGCGACCAAGCTCGACCTGGCACGGGCCTACATCGACATGGGCGACCACCAGGGGGCCCGTGACATCCTCGACGAAGTGGTCAGGGATGGCGATGAAGGCCAGCGCTCGGAAGCCGAGGAGATGCTCACCCGCCTGGTCTGAGGCGAGCAGGTCAGGAAGGCAACGCCTGACCTGTGGGAGCGGGTTTACCCGCGAAGAGGTCCTCAGGTTCCGTACAAAACCAACGGCAGCCCAACACGGCTGCCGTTGTCGTTATAATCCCCGCCATTGCGTACCAGCCACAGGTTTCATGCTCTTGGACATCATCGATACCGCCGCCACCGAATCGGCCGCCGAAGGCTTCACCCGCATCGCCCTGGGCGTGGAATACAAAGGTTCGCGCTACCGCGGCTGGCAGCGCCAGGCCAGTGGCGTGCCCAGCGTCCAGCAGGCGCTCGAGCAGGCGCTGTCGAAAGTGGCCGACGAACCGATCAGCGTCCTCTGCGCCGGGCGCACCGATGCCGGCGTGCACGGCTGTGGCCAAGTCGTGCATTTCGACACCCGCGCCGTGCGCGACGAGCGTGCCTGGACCCTGGGCACCAACTTCAACCTGCCCCACGACATCAGCGTGGTCTGGTCGCGGCCGATGCCGGCGGACTTCCATGCGCGCTTCAAGGCCTGTGCCCGGCGCTACCGCTACGTCATCTACAACGACCCGATCCGCCCGGCGCACCTGGCCGAGGAAGTGACCTGGAACCACCGGCCACTGGATGTCGAGCGCATGGCCCAGGCCGCGCAGTACCTGCTCGGCACCCACGACTTCAGCGCCTTCCGCGCCAGCCAGTGCCAGGCCAAGTCGCCGATCAAGCACCTCTATCACCTGCGCGTGACCCGCCATGGCCAGATGATCGTGCTCGACGTGCGCGCCACCGCCTTCCTGCACCACATGGTGCGCAACATCGCCGGCGTGCTGATGACCATCGGTGCCGGCGAGCGCCCGGTGGAGTGGGCCCGCGAGGTGCTGGAGGGGCGCGACCGTCGTCACGGCGGCGTCACCGCGCATCCTTACGGCCTGTACCTGGTGCAGGTGGAATACCCCGACGAGTTCCAGTTGCCGCAGCGTTACATCGGCCCACACTTTTTGACCGGCTACGAAGCGCTGGCCGACTGACGCGCCGGAGGTCATTTGCTACCATCGGGCCTTTCACACGATCACTCAAGGTTTGCCGTCCATGAGCAACGTTCGCAGCAAGATCTGCGGTATTACCCGCGTCGAGGACGCCTTGGCTGCGGTCGAGGCGGGCGCCGATGCCATCGGCTTCGTCTTCTATGCCAAGAGCCCGCGTGCCGTGGACGTGCGCCAGGCGCGGGCGATCATCGCCGAACTGCCGCCGTTCGTGAGCACCGTCGGCCTGTTCGTCAACGCCTCGCGCTGTGAGCTGAACGAGATCCTCGAAGTGGTCCCGCTCGACCTGCTACAGTTCCACGGCGACGAAACCCCGGCCGACTGCGAGGGCTATCATCGTCCCTGGATCAAGGCCCTGCGCGTGCGCCCGGGGGATGACCTGGAGGCGGCCTGCCAACGGTATGCCGGTGCTCAGGGCATTCTCCTCGATACCTATGTGGCCGGCGTGCCCGGTGGCACCGGCGAGGCCTTCGACTGGTCGCTGGTGCCGGCGCGGCTGAGCAAACCGATCATCCTCGCCGGTGGGCTGTCGGCCGACAATGTCGCCCAGGCCATCGCCCAGGTGCGGCCATACGCGGTGGATGTCAGCGGCGGGGTCGAGCAGGCCAAGGGCATCAAGGATGCGGCAAAGATCGAAGCCTTCATGCGTGCGGTGAAACAGGCGTGATGGCAGATGTGACGGCTGGCGGCGCGCCATCGTCCATAGGTTTCGCAGCCCTGCGGGGCGGCCCGCGGCCCGCCGCGTGGCCTTTGCACAGATTGAAGACGGCGCGGTACGCAGGCAGCCCCTGTGGCCGGGCCGTCATCGTTTCATAGAAGAATTTGAGCTCAAGGGCAGGGCATGGCCGGCCAGTCCGGTCCCCGTCCGCCAATACTGGAGAAAGAAAGCATGAGCAACTGGTTAGTCGACAAACTGATCCCATCGATCATGCGTTCCGAGGTGAAGAAGAGCTCGGTGCCGGAAGGCCTGTGGCACAAGTGCCCAGCCTGCGAGGCCGTGCTGTATCGTCCGGAGCTGGAAAAGACCCTGGATGTCTGCCCCAAGTGCAACCATCACATGCGCATCGGCGCACGTGCCCGCATCGACATCTTCCTCGATCCGGAAGGCCGCGCCGAGCTGGGCGCCGACCTGGAGCCGGTCGACCGCCTGAAGTTCCGTGACGGCAAGAAGTACAAGGACCGCCTGGTCGGCGCGCAGAAGCAGACCGGCGAGAAGGACGCGCTGATTTCCATGAGCGGTACCCTGATGGGCATGCCGATCGTGGTCAGTGCCTTCGAGTTCTCGTTCATGGGCGGTTCCATGGGCGCCATCGTCGGCGAGCGCTTCGTGCGCGCCGCCAACTACGCCCTGGAGCACCGTTGCCCGATGATCTGCTTCTCCGCCTCCGGCGGTGCGCGCATGCAGGAAGCTTTGATCTCGCTGATGCAGATGGCCAAGACCTCGGCCGTGCTGGCACGCTTGCGCGAAGAAGGCATTCCGTTCATCTCGGTGCTGACCGACCCGGTCTACGGCGGCGTATCCGCCAGCCTGGCGATGCTCGGCGACGTCATCGTCGGTGAGCCGAAGGCGCTGATCGGCTTCGCCGGCCCGCGCGTGATCGAGCAGACCGTGCGCGAAAAACTGCCGGAAGGCTTCCAGCGCAGCGAGTTCCTGCTGGAGCACGGCGCCATCGACCTGATCATCTCCCGCGGCGAACTGCGCCCGCGCCTGGCTCGTCTGCTGGCGCAGATGACCGGCCAGCAAACCCCTGAGCAGGCCCGTGAGGACGCTGCGGTCGCGTGATGAAACAACGATCCCTGGGCGAGTGGCTCGCCTACCTCGAGCAGTTGCACCCTTCGGCCATCGACATGGGCCTGGAGCGGTCGCAGAAGGTGCTTGCCCGGCTGGCGCTGGGCAAGCTGGCACCGCGAGTGGTTACCGTGACCGGCACCAACGGCAAGGGTTCGACCTGCGCCTTCGTGGCGTCGTTGTTGCGTGCCCAGGGGCTCAAGGTGGGCGTGTACAGCTCGCCCCACCTGCTGCGCTACAACGAACGGGTGCTGATCGATGGCCAGGAAGCCAGCGATGAGCGCCTGTGCGATGCCTTCGCCGCCGTCGAGGCGGCGCGGGGCGAGATTTCCCTGACCTACTTCGAGATGGGCACGCTGGCGGCGTTCTGGTTGTTCCAGCAGTCGCAGCTCGATGCCGTGGTGCTCGAAGTGGGCCTTGGTGGCCGCCTGGACACCGTGAACGTGGTGGATGCCGACCTGGCCCTGGTGACCAGCATCGGTGTCGACCATGTCGATTACCTGGGCGACACCCGCGAATTGGTGGCCTTCGAGAAGGCCGGCATCTTCCGTGCGGGCAAGCCGGCGCTGTGCGGCGACCTGGACCCGCCTCAGCCGCTGCTGGACAAGGCCGCCGAACTGGCCGCGCCGCTGTTCCTGCGCGGCCGTGACTTCGACCTGGCCTGGGCTGAAGGCAGCTGGAACTGGCGCGGCACCACAGCCGAGGGGCAGCGGGTGGAATTGCGCGATCTGCCATTGCTCGACCTGCCGATGGAAAACGCCACCCTGGCCCTGCAGGCCTACCTGCTGATGGGCCTGCCGTGGGATGCCGGGCAGGTCCGCCAGGCGCTGCTCGATACCCGTATCACCGGCCGCCTGGACCGTCGTCAGGTGGTCTGGCAGGGCAGGGCGGTGGAGTTGCTGCTGGATGTCGGGCACAACCCGCACGCCGCCGAGTACCTGGCCCGCCGCCTGGCAGCACGGCCGCTCGTGGGGCGTCGCCTGGCGGTGTTCGGGCTGCTCGCCGACAAGGACCTGGCGGGCGTGCTCGCACCGTTGCAGGGGCTGGTCGACGACTGGGCGGTCACGCCCCTGGATACCCCGCGCAGCCGCCCGGCTGCCGAGCTGGCTGCTGCCTTGACGAACCTCGGCGCGGCGGTGAAGTCTTACGCCAGCGTCGGCGCCGCCCTCGAAGGGCAATGCGCGCAGGCGACGGCGGATGACCAGATCCTGCTGTTCGGTTCGTTTTTCTGTGTCGCCCAGGCCCTGGAATGGCTGGAGCGGCAGGCCCTGGAGGGGTGACTAGATGGCAGTGCTGGACAAAGGGATGAAGCAGCGCATGGTCGGTGCGCTGGTGCTGGTGGCGCTGGCGGTGATCTTCCTGCCGATGCTGTTCACCCGCGAGGACGAGATGCGCCAGGTGCGTGTCGAGGCGCCACAGGCGCCGGCCATGCCGAGCCTGCCGGAAGTGAAGGTGGAGCCGGTGGCGGTGCCTGAGCCTCAGCCGCTGCCGGAAGAGCCGCAACAGCCGCAGCCGGTAGTGCAGCCTCAGCAGCCGCCGGTGGTGGTCAATGAGTCCACCCGGCCGGTCACCGCGCCGAGCCAGCCAATCACGCCCTCACCGCAGACCCAGGCGCAACCTCGGCCGCAGACGCCGGTGCCTGCGCCCGCCGTCAAGGCGGCGACGCCTGCGGCTGCGGCAACCGCGCCGTCGAAGATCGACGTCAACGGCCTGCCGGTGAGTTGGACGATCCAGCTGGCCAGCCTGTCCAACCGGGCCGGCGCCGAAAACCTTCAGAAGACCCTGCGCAGCCAGGGTTACAACGCCTACATCCGCTCGGCCGGCGGCATGAACCGGGTGTATGTCGGGCCGCTGATCGAGCGTGCCGAGGCTGACAAGCTCAAGGATGCGATCAACCGCCAGCAGAAGCTCAACGGCTTCGTGACGCGCTTCCAGCCCGAAAAAGGCTGAACCCGCCGCGCTTTCGCGATGTGTAGGAGCGGCCTTGTGTCGCGAAAGGGGCGCGAAGCGGCCCCAGGATCTCAGCAAAAACGCACGAATTGCCGGGGCTGCTTCGCAGCCCTTTCGCGACGCAAGGCCGCTCCTACAAAGGGCAGCGCAGGCCTGAAAACCTGACCCGCCGATCCACCTGACATTCCGCTTACTCCCGGCCTTTCGCTCTGGTAAAATGCGCCGCCTCAAACGTCTGCAGGCAGCACCGTGGCCTTTACCCTGGTTGATTGGGCGATCATCGCGATCATCGCCGTCTCCACACTGATCAGTCTCAAGCGCGGCTTCGTCAAGGAAGCCTTGTCCCTGCTCATCTGGATCGTCGCAGGGGCGGTCGCCTGGATGTTCGGTGGGTCGCTTTCGGTGTACCTTGAAAGCTATATCCAGACGCCGTCGATGCGTACCATCGCCGGTTGCGCCATTCTTTTCGTCGCCACCTTGCTGGTAGGCGCCATGCTCAATTTCCTCATCGGCGAGCTGATCCGCGTGACCGGGCTGTCCGGCACCGATCGTTTCCTCGGCATGGCCTTCGGCGCCGCGCGCGGGGGCTTGCTGGTGGTGGTGGCGGTCGGCCTGCTCAGCCTGGGGCCGGTGCAGCAAGACACCTGGTGGCAGGAGTCGCGCCTGATACCACAGTTTCTATTGGTCGCTGACTGGTCGAAAAACCTGATCCTGGGTTTCACCGGTCAGTGGGCTCCCAGTGGGGTGATCAGCGCTCCGGCTGATCTTCCATTCAAGGAGCAGTTGCTCGGGCCATCCAAGCCCTGAGCGCTGTTCGTTCCAGTTTCATCAAAGTAGGGGTTGCGTCGCATGTGTGGCATCGTCGGTATCGTCGGTAAGTCGAACGTCAATCAGGCGCTGTATGACGCGCTTACGGTCCTCCAGCACCGCGGCCAGGACGCTGCCGGTATCGTCACCAGCCACGACGGCCGGTTGTTCCTGCGCAAGGATAATGGCCTGGTGCGCGACGTCTTCCAGCAGCGTCACATGCAGCGCCTGGTGGGCAGCATCGGCATCGGCCACGTGCGCTACCCGACTGCGGGCAGCTCGACCTCGGCCGAGGCCCAGCCGTTCTACGTCAACTCGCCGTACGGCATCACCCTGGCGCACAACGGCAACCTGACCAACGTCGAGCAGTTGGCCAAGGAGATCTACGAGTCCGACCTGCGCCACGTCAACACCAACTCCGACTCGGAAGTGCTGCTGAACGTGTTCGCCCACGAGCTGGCCGTGCGCGGCAAGCTGCAGCCGACCGAAGAAGACGTGTTCGCTGCCGTTTCCCACGTGCACAGCCGCTGTGTCGGTGGCTACGCCGTGGTGGCGATGATCACCGGCTACGGCATCGTCGGCTTCCGTGACCCGAACGGCATCCGCCCGGTGGTGTTCGGCCAGCGCCACACCGACGAAGGCGTGGAGTACATGATCGCCTCGGAAAGCGTCGCCCTGGACGTGCTCGGCTTCACCCTGATCCGCGACCTGGCGCCGGGCGAAGCGGTGTACATCACCGAGGAAGGCCAGCTGTTCACCAAGCAGTGCGCCGAGGCGCCGAAGCTGCAGCCATGCATCTTCGAGCACGTCTACCTGGCCCGCCCGGACTCGATCATCGACGGCATCTCGGTGTACAAGGCGCGTCTGCGCATGGGTGAGAAGCTCGCCGACAAGATCATGCGCGAGCGCCCCGAGCACGACATCGACGTGGTCATCCCGATCCCGGACACCAGCCGTACCGCCGCGCTCGAGCTGGCCAACCGCCTGGGCGTGAAGTTCCGCGAAGGCTTCGTCAAGAACCGCTACATCGGCCGCACCTTCATCATGCCTGGCCAGGCCGCGCGCAAGAAATCGGTGCGCCAGAAGCTCAACGCCATCGAGCTGGAATTCCGCGGCAAGAACGTGATGCTGGTGGATGACTCGATCGTGCGCGGCACCACCTGCAAGCAGATCATCCAGATGGCCCGCGAAGCCGGCGCCAAGAACGTCTACTTCTGCTCCGCGGCCCCTGCGGTACGCTACCCCAACGTCTACGGCATCGACATGCCGAGTGTCCACGAGCTGATCGCCCACAACCGTACCACCGACCAGGTGGCCGAGTTGATCGGCGCCGACTGGCTGGTCTACCAGGACCTGCCTGACCTGATCGATTCGGTCGGTGGCGGCAAGATCAAGATCGATCACTTCGATTGCGCGGTGTTCAACGGTGAATACGTCACCGGCGACATCGACGAAGCCTACCTCGAGCGCATCGAGCAGGCCCGTAACGACCTGGCCAAGGTCAAGAACCAGGCGGTCAGCGCGATCATCGACCTCTACAACAACTGATTTAGGGAGCGACGGCATGACGGATCAATGGGATGCCGGGCGACTGGACAGTGACCTCGAGGGTGTCGGTTTCGACACCCTGGCGGTGCGCGCCGGTCAACACCGTACCGCCGAGGGCGAGCACAGCGAAGCGCTGTTCCTGACCTCCAGCTATGTGTTCCGCACGGCAGCCGATGCTGCCGCGCGCTTTGCCGGTGAAACGCCGGGCAACGTCTACTCGCGCTACACCAACCCCTCCGTGCGCGTCTTCGAAGAGCGCCTGGCGGCCATGGAAGGTGCCGAGCAGGCCGTGGGCACCTCCACCGGCATGGCGGCGATCCTCGCCGTGGTCATGTCGCTGTGCAGTGCCGGCGACCATGTGCTGGTGTCGCAGAGCGTGTTTGGCTCGACCATCAGCCTGTTCGAGAAGTACTTCAAGCGCTTCGGCGTGCAGGTCGACTACGTGCCGCTGGTCGACCTCAGCGGCTGGGAAAAGGCCATCAAGGCCAACACCAAGCTGCTGATCGTCGAGTCGCCGTCCAACCCGTTGGCCGAACTGGTCGACATCGGCGCGCTGGCCGAGATCGCCCACGCCCGTGGTGCCATGCTGGTGGTGGACAACTGCTTCAGCACCCCGGCCTTGCAGCAGCCGCTGAAGCTGGGTGCCGACATCGTGTTCCACTCGGCCACCAAGTTCATCGACGGCCAGGGCCGCTGCATGGGTGGCGTGGTCGCCGGCCGTGCCGAGCAGATGAAAGAGGTGGTGGGCTTCCTGCGTACTGCCGGGCCGACCCTCAGCCCGTTCAACGCCTGGATCTTCACCAAGGGCCTGGAGACCCTCAAGCTGCGCATGCGTGCGCACTGCGAGAGCGCCCAGGTGCTGGCCGAATGGCTGGAGCAGCAGGATGGCGTGGAGAAGGTGCATTACGCCGGCCTGCCGAGCCACCCGCAGCACGAGCTGGCCAAGCGCCAGATGAGCGGCTTTGGTGCGGTGGTCAGCTTCGAGGTCAAGGGTGGCAAGGAGGGCGCCTGGCGCTTCATCGACGCCACCCGGGTGATCTCGATCACCACCAATCTCGGCGACAGCAAGACCACCATCGCCCACCCGGCCACCACCTCCCACGGCCGCCTGTCGCCGCAGGAGCGTGAGGCCGCCGGTATCCGCGACAGCCTGATCCGGGTTGCCGTGGGCCTGGAAGACGTGGCCGACCTGCAGGCGGACCTCGCCCGTGGGCTGGCGGCGCTGTGATGGAAATCAAAGGCAGCGCACCGGGCCATAACGGCCGGGTTGCCCTGGTCACCGGTGCCGCGCGCGGCATCGGCCTGGGTATCGCTGCCTGGCTGATCTGCGAAGGTTGGCAGGTGGTGCTCAGCGACCTCGACCGCCCGCGTGGCACCAAGGTGGCCAAGGCCCTGGGCGACAACGCCTGGTTCATCACCATGGACGTGGCCGACGAGGCCCAGGTCAGTGCCGGGGTTTCCCAGGTGCTCGGCCAGTTCGGCCGGCTCGATGCGCTGGTGTGCAACGCGGCGATCGCCAACCCGCACAACCAGACGCTGGAAAGCCTGAGCCTGGCGCAGTGGAACCGGGTGCTGGGGGTCAACCTCAACGGCCCGATGCTGCTGGCCAAGCACTGTGCGCCGTACCTGCGCGCGCACAATGGCGCCATCGTCAACCTGACCTCGACCCGTGCCCGGCAATCCGAGCCGGACACCGAGGCCTACGCGGCGAGCAAGGGCGGCCTGGTGGCCTTGACCCACGCCCTGGCCATGAGCCTGGGGCCGGAGATTCGCGTCAATGCAGTGAGCCCGGGCTGGATCGACGCCCGTGACCCGTCGCAACGGCGTGCCGAGCCGCTGAGCGAGGCCGACCATGCCCAGCATCCGACGGGCAGGGTCGGCACCGTGGAAGATGTCGCGGCCATGGTCGCCTGGTTGTTGTCGCGCCAGGCCGGGTTCGTTACCGGTCAGGAGTTCGTGGTCGATGGCGGCATGACCCGCAAGATGATCTACACCTGAGCGTGACGCTGTCAGGGAAGGGGACCGAAAGGTCCCTTTTCCGTTTTTGCCTTTTTTGAAAAAAATTCAATGGGGCTATTGACTTAGCATCGGCACCTGCGTAAATTTCGCGGCCTCAGCGAAGCAAACGCAACAAGCAACATCGCGAGGGTGATTAGCTCAGCCGGGAGAGCATCTGCCTTACAAGCAGAGGGTCGGCGGTTCGATCCCGTCATCACCCACCACTTCCTGAGAATGTTTCTGGTGCTGGATGCTTCTGATGAAGCGGATAGCCGGAGAGAAACGCACTGCGCAGCGGTAGTTCAGTCGGTTAGAATACCGGCCTGTCACGCCGGGGGTCGCGGGTTCGAGTCCCGTCCGCTGCGCCATTTTTCAGTACCAGATGGGTGCCTGGCACCGGTCTGAAGCAGAAGGCCTAAAGGCCTGAAGCTGACCCAGTTTCAATCGGGCGCAAGCCTGAACGATACGCAGCGGTAGTTCAGTCGGTTAGAATACCGGCCTGTCACGCCGGGGGTCGCGGGTTCGAGTCCCGTCCGCTGCGCCATCTTCGTTTCAAGGTCCCTAGAACGCCTTGAAGCACACACAAGAGAAGCGATCGAATGTCGCTTTTTTTGTGCCTGCCCCGAGGCCCTCGTGCCACAAGGGTAGACCCAGGTTTCAATCGGGCGAAAGCCTGAATGATACGCAGCGGTAGTTCAGTCGGTTAGAATACCGGCCTGTCACGCCGGGGGTCGCGGGTTCGAGTCCCGTCCGCTGCGCCATCTTCGCCTCGAAGCCCCTTGAACGCTTCGCGGCTTCGATAAAGCGACCTTCGGGTCGCTTTTTTCGTTTCTGCGCCCGCGCGTGGCCAGATTTACACGATCCTGACGAACTCTTCACCCATCAGCGGTTCCTGTGCCCGCCCGCTGTGTTGCACAATAGGCACCTTTCTCGACATCACCGGAATTCGCAATGACCAGATCATCCGTCTTTGGTGCGCTCGGGCTGGCCCTGGTGCTGGCGGGCGTGACCGGTTGCTCTTCGAAAAAACCCGCCGTCTACGAGCACGAGAACTTCGACGACTCGGGTACCTATTCGCGCAGCTTCCCGGTGACCGATGCCGGCTCCTGCGAGGCGGCCCGCCGTGCGCTGCTCAGCCAGGGCTACATCATCACCAGCAGCGGTTCCAACCAGGTGATGGGCAACAAGAGCTTCCAGCAGAACAGCGAGAACCACCTGCAGATCAGCTTCAACGTGACCTGCGCGCCTGACGTCAATGACGACCAGCGCTCGACCATGTTCGCCAATGCCCTGCAGGACCGCTACAGCCTGAAGAAGTCCAATTCATCGGCCAGCCTGGGGGTAGGGGTGCTCGGTTCGGTGTCGATGCCGATCGGCTCCAGTGACGACTCCATGGTCAAGGTAGCCAGCGAGACGGTGACCGCGGCGCAGTTCTACGATCGCTATTTCGCCCTGGTCGAGAGCTATCTGCCCAAGCCGAAGAAAGTGGCCAAGGCCAAGGTCGAGGCGCCTGCGCCGAAGCCAGAGAAGCCAGCGCCGGATCTGGGCTTGCCGGAGCAGGCCGCAGCGACGCCGCCAGCACCGGCTGCAGCGCCCGCCAGTGAAGCCGTGGCGGCACCTGTGGTGGATGACAGCCAGAGCTCGCAGCCGGTGGCACCGCCCGCGGAAGCTGCGCCGATCCAGGTGCAGCAGGATGCGCAGCCTGCCGAGGCTGCGCCTTCCTCGCTCTGAATCTTCGCCTGTGCCGGCCCTTTCGCGGGTGAACCCGCTCCCACAGGTACCGTGCAAGCCTCAGGCCTGAGGTATCCCTGTGGCTCCCACAGGTAACCTGCAAGCCTCTGGCCTGTAGTGCCCTTGTGGGAGCGGGTTTACCCGCGAAGGGGCCGGGACAGGTTAAATGCGCTGTTACAGATGGCCGGCGATAACTTCCTGAACACCTGCTACGTTTACCACTCATAAGCTTGTCATCATTCCTTCATCCGCCACGCTTAGGTTGAAGGCATGACCAACGAAGACAAATGAGAAAAGAGGACGCAGGGCTATGGATGACTATCAGGAAGAGCTGCTCGAGTTTCAGGCCTATGAGCTGGACCCGCCGGAACCGGCAGAAGACGCCACCGAGCTTTAACCCACTCGCCGCTGGCTGCGGCGAAACTCCCCCGGCGTAACACCTGTCCAGCGCTTGAACGCGCGCTGGAAGGCTTCAGCCGAGGCAAACCCCAACAGATAGGCGATCTCGCCAAAGGCCAGCTCCGTGTCGCGGATGTAAGCCTCGGCCAGGTCGCGACGCGTGTCGTTGAGCAGGTCGCGAAAGCGCGTGCCTTCCTCGGCCAGCTTGCGCCGCAGGGTCCAGCTGGGCATCTGCAGGTGCAGAGCCACTTCCTCCAGGTCCGGTTCACGGCCGCCGTTGAGCAGCGGGCCGAGCAGGTGCGTAATGCGCTCGCCCAGGCTGCGTACCCGCGTGCGCTGGAGCATTTGCGCCTCGCACAGCTGCAGCAGGTGCTGCCAGGTGCTCGGGCAGTGCTGCGGGTTGGCCAGCGCCAGGGTGGCGCGGCTCAGGCGCAGTTGGTTGCCACCGGCAGCGAACTGCACGGTACCGCTGCACAGGGGTTGATATTGCGCGGCGTACTCGGGGGCCTCGAATTCGATCTCCAGGCGCTCGGCCTGCAACCGCGTGCCAGCCAACCCCGACAGTTGTGCCAGCCAGCCGCTCAGCAGCGAATCGACCACGAAGCGGTTGTAGGCGTTGTACGGGCTGATCGAGTAGAAGCGCAGCCAGGCCCCCTGGGCATCTTCCAGAAAGCTTGAATGGCCCCGGTAGTTGGCGGCATACAACGGCCCGAAACGCAGCAGGGTGCGAGCCGCTTCGCCCAGCGTGGGGGCCTGGGCGGCGGTGACGCCCGCCAGGCCTGCCTGGGCCAGGCGGCTGAGGCGGCCCATGCGCAGGCCCAGGGCCTGCTCGCCGCAGAGGGCGATGGCGGCATGCCCCAGGTGCATGTAGCGAGGAATCGACAGTCGCGCGTCCGGTTCGGCCAGGCGTATGGCGTCCAGCCCGTAACGCTCCAGCAGCGGCAGCGGGTCGTGGCCCAGTTCGTCGAGGGCTTCGGCCAGCGGCTGGACGAAGCCGACCGAAAGATCGCCCAGGCGCACGCGGGGGCGCGTCATCGCGCTACAACCACAGGTTCAGCAAGCGCGCGCCCTGGCTGGGCGGGCCGGCCAGCAGTTCGCCGGCCTGGTGGGCAAAGCCCTGGCCGTCGCTGCCCAGTTCCCAGAACTGACCACGCATGAACACGCTCATGCTGCTGGCGCCTGCGCCAGTGCCTTGCGTGAGACGTTGCCAGGCGCTCTGTTCGCTGACCTCGCCACGCTGCAGACCCAGATCGGCGGCGGCATCCTGATGGCGGTTACCGCGCCAGGGACTCTGCCAGCTGCCCTTGCCACTGAGGAACGCCGGGTTGGCGATCAGTTGCACCTGCTGTTGCTGCAACTGGCGCACATTCTCGGGGTACCAGCTGTCGCTGCCGATCAACACGCCCAGGCGACCGGCCGGGGTCTGCACGACCTGAAGGGGGAAGTGCCTGCCGTGATGGATGTAGCGGCGCACTTCACTGTCGGGGTATTGCTGACGCTGGGGCTGGCCCAGCAGCGCGCCATCGGCGCCGAACACCAGGCTGCTGTTGTACAGCGGGCCGCGGCCGATGTGCAGCACGCCCTGTTCCACGTAGGGGGCTGGCAGCACGATCGAACCGGCCACCAGGGTCACGCCGAATTCCTTGGCCAGGCCGCCGAACAGTTGCTGGTAATCGCTGGCCATCTGCTGGGCCTTCATGCGCAGGTGGGCGTCGGCGCGGCGGTCGTCGCCGCGGGCCGCGAGCATCGCCAGGCCATAGCGCAGCGGGTTGCTCAGCTCCAGCCACTGCTCGGCTTCACGGCTTTGGGTAACCTGGTAGAGCTCGCGCTTCTCGCCCCTGGCCCACAGCCAGGTGCCGATGTGCTCAGGCAGCACCACCACCGTTCGCGGCCCTACCAGGCCTTGGGCGCGGGCCTGTTCCAGATAGGCCGAGAGCTTGCGGTGCAGGCGCTGCAGGTTCTGGTAGTCGCTGGGAAACAGCAGCGGTTCGACGCCCAGCAAGTTGCCGTGTTGACCCGGCACGCCGTGGTTGAGCGCCAACTCCACGCGCAGGTCGGAAAGGTAGTGGCCTTCCGGACGCTGCAACGTCCAGAAGCCATAGCCGCAGAGGGCGGCGATCGTCACCAGCGCCAGGGCGCCTGCCAGGAGTTTGCGCATCAAGCGGTACAGCGCCTTGGAAATTGGAAGTTTCCTAGGGTAGTCCCGCTGTGCGAAAGGATCAATAAGTTGTCAGTTTCGATCATTGAGGCTGTTCAAACGGCTGTTTAATGTCGCAGGCAGATAAACGACGGGGCCCCTGGAGGCACCCGCATTCCGTGATCATGCCACCTGGGGACCCTTACCATGGCTGCCGACCGTTATCCGCACTTGCTGGCCCCGCTCGACCTGGGCTTCACCACCTTGCGCAACCGCACCCTGATGGGCTCGATGCACACCGGCCTCGAGGAGCGCCCGGGCGGCTTCGAGCGCATGGCGGCTTACTTTGCCGAGCGCGCCCGCGGTGGCGTCGGCCTGATGGTCACCGGCGGTATCGCGCCCAATGACGAGGGCGGGGTGTACTCCGGCGCGGCCAAGCTGAGCACCGAGGAAGAGGCGCAGAAGCACCGCATCGTCACCGAGGCGGTGCATGCTGCCGGAGGCAAGATCTGCCTGCAGATCCTGCACGCCGGGCGTTACGCCTACAGCCCACGGCAGGTGGCGCCAAGCGCGATCCAGGCGCCGATCAACCCGTTCAAGCCCAAGGAGCTGGACGAGGCCGGTATCGAGAAGCAGATCGCCGATTTCGTCACCTGCGCGGCACTGGCCCAGCGCGCCGGCTACGACGGCGTCGAGATCATGGGGTCGGAAGGCTACTTCATCAACCAGTTCCTCGCCGCCCATACCAACCACCGCACCGACCGCTGGGGCGGCAGCTACGAGAACCGCATGCGCCTGGCGGTGGAGATCGTCAGCCGTGTGCGCGACGCGGTGGGGCCGAACTTCATCATCATCTTCCGCCTGTCGATGCTCGACCTGGTCGAGGGCGGTAGCACCTGGGACGAGATCGAACTGCTGGCCAAGGCTATCGAAAAGGCCGGCGCGACGCTGATCAACACCGGCATCGGCTGGCACGAGGCGCGCATCCCGACCATCGCCACCAAGGTGCCGCGCGCAGCGTTCAGCAAGGTCACCGCCAAGTTGCGCGGCGCGGTGCAGATCCCGCTGATCACCACCAACCGCATCAACACCCCGGAAGTGGCCGAAGCGGTGCTGGCCGAGGGCGATGCCGACATGGTCTCGATGGCCCGGCCGTTCCTCGCCGACCCGGACTTCGTCAACAAGGCGGCGGCAGGGCACGCCGACCAGATCAACACCTGCATCGGCTGCAACCAGGCCTGCCTGGACCACACTTTTGGCGGCAAGCTGACCAGTTGCCTGGTCAACCCGCGTGCCTGCCATGAAACCGAACTCAACTACCTGCCGGTGCGTGCGGTGAAGCGTATCGCCGTGGTCGGCGCCGGCCCCGCCGGCCTGGCGGCAGCCACCGTGGCGGCCGAGCGGGGCCATGAAGTGACCTTGTACGATGCGGCCGCGCAGATCGGCGGGCAGTTCAACGTGGCCAAGCGGGTGCCGGGCAAGGAAGAATTCTTCGAGACCTTGCGCTATTTCGACAACAAGGTGAAAAGCACCGGCGTCGATCTGCGCCTGAACACCCGGGTCGATGTGGCGTCGTTGCTGGAGGGCCGCTTCGACGAGATCATCCTGGCCACCGGTATCGCCCCGCGCACCCCGGCCATTCCCGGTGTCGGGCATGCCAAGGTACTGAGCTACCTGGATGTGCTGCTGCAGCGCAAGCCGGTCGGTAAGGCGGTCGCGGTGATCGGTGCCGGTGGCATTGGCTTCGACGTTTCCGAGTACCTGGTGCACCAGGGCGTGGCCACCAGCCAGGACCGCGAGGCGTTCTGGAAGGAATGGGGTATCGATACCCGGCTCGAGGCGCGAGGCGGTGTGGCCGGCGTCAAGGCCGCGCCGCATGCGCCGGCGCGGCAGGTTTACCTGTTGCAGCGCAAGGCTTCCAAGGTCGGCGATGGCTTGGGCAAGACCACCGGCTGGATTCACCGCACCGGGTTGAAGAACAAGCAGGTGCAGATGCTCAACGGTGTCGAGTACCTGGGCATCGACGATGCCGGCTTGCACATTCGGGTCGGTGATGGCGAGCCGCAGGTGCTGGCGGTGGATAACGTGGTGATCTGCGCCGGGCAGGAGCCGCTGCGCGAACTGCATGAAGGACTGGTGGCGGCGGGGCAGTCGGTGCACCTGATTGGCGGCGCCGACGTGGCGGCGGAGCTGGATGCCAAGCGGGCGATCAACCAAGGGTCGCGACTCGCTGCCGAGCTTTGAGGTTGCCGGGGCCGCGTTGCGGCCCTTTCGCGACACAAGGCCGCTCCTACGGGTGACCGCGTTCCGTGTAGGAGCGGCCTTGTGTCGCGAAAGGGGCGCAAAGCGCCCCCGCGATTTCAAGGTAGACTCGGCCCCATGTCATGTGACCTCCCCCAAGCCCCCCTACAGCCCCTGAACCTGCCCTGGCTCCAGCAAGCGCGGATCCAGGCCGCAATCCTGCGCCTGGACCTGATCGACCCGCTGATCAGCGGCAACAAGTGGTTCAAGCTCCGCCATCACCTCCAGCACGCCCGGCAAGCCGGCGCCCCCGGCCTGATCAGCCTGGGCGGCAATCACTCCAACCACCTGCACGCCCTGGCCGCCGCCGGCAAACGCTTCGGCTTCGCCTGCGCCGGCCTGCTGCGCGGTGACCCGCAAGACACCCCCACGGTGCGCGACCTGAAAGCGTTGGGCATGGACCTGCACTGGCTCGGCTACGGTGGCTACCGCGCCCGCCACCAGCCCGGCTTCTGGGAGCCCTGGCAGGCCCGTTACCCGGGCTGGCACTGCATCCCCGAAGGCGGCGGCGGATTGGCGGGCGCCGAAGGCTGCGCGTCGATCGTCGAACAGGCCCGCAGGCAACTGGCGTCATTGGGCTGGTCTGGATACGACGCCTGGTGGCTGGCGGCGGGTACCGGCACGACCCTCGCGGGCCTGGTGCTGGCGGAGGCGGGACAGCACGAGGTACATGGCGCCCTGGCGGTGCCTCGGCAGCACGGCGTGCCCGAGACCGTGGCGGAACTGGCCGGCGCCCATGGCTACCGGCTCCACGACGCCTGCCGCGGCGGCTTCGGCAAGTTCGACGATGACCTGCTGGCCTTCATCGCCGACAGCGAGCGCCACAGCGGCGTGCCGCTCGAAGCGCTGTATACCGGCAAGGCGCTGATGGCCCTGCGTGACCAGGTCGAGGCCGGTGGTTTCGCGCCCGGCACCCGGCTGATCTTCGTCCACACCGGCGGCCTGCAAGGCCGGCGCGGTTACTTGTAGGGCAGCATGCGCAGCAGCGTGTTGTCGCGCTGCACGTAGTGATGGTAAAGCCCGGCCAGGGCATGCAGGCCGATCAGCCAGTAACCCCAGGTGGCCACCCGCTCATGCCAGCCCTTGATGAACTTGGCCTGGTCCGGGTCCGCGCCGATCAGGTGCGGCAGTTCCAGGCCATAGAACGGCACCGGCTTGTCGGCGGCACTGAGGATCAGCCAGCCGGCCAGCGGCAGGCCGATCATCAGCAGGTACAGCGCCAGGTGCATGAGGTGCGCGAGGCCCGTCTGCCAGGCCGGCGGCCTGGGCACGATGGGCGGGGTGGGGCGGGCCAGGCGCACGGCCAGGCGCAGCCAGACGAGCAGGAACACGCTCAGGCCGAGCATGAAGTGCAGGTCCTTCATCAGGTTGCGCTCGGCGCTGTCCTTGGGAAACAGGCCGCGAAACTCCATGCAGGCGTACACGGCCGCCAACAGCACCAGCATCAGCCAGTGCAGGGCGATGGACAGGCGCGAGTAGTGGGTCGCGGAGGTGGATGAAACCATGGTCGGTCCTCGTCATCAGGTCGTGGTGGCGCTCTTTGCGGCGCTCAGTAGTTACTGTAAACGCTGCAGCAGTTATTTCTTTGCTTCAGATCCGTGAAAGCTGGCCGACATGTTTCTGGGTGATGGCTGACTGCCAGCTTTTGCCCTGATTGGTTTCTGCTTTTCTACACAAGGACCTGGTGTAAATGAAACACTTCCCTTCCGCCCCCAAGGCGGCATTGCTCTGCGCGTTTTCCACCCTCCTGCTCGGCGGGTGCCAGCAGACCCCAGAAGTCAAACCCATCGCCAATATCGTCGTGCCCCTGTGCGTCAACGACGAATGCGCGGTCATCGACCAGAACGGCAGCTTGCTGGTCGGCCCCGACAACGACTACTCGGGCGTCTATACCGTTCCCTTCAGCAACAGCTTCATCTTCGGTGACAACAACGCCTGGAACCTGGCCAGCCGCGATGGCAAGCAGGTCATCAAGGCCGCCATCACCGATGAACTCTATGACCTGCCCCCGGGCCTGTTCGGCTTCGTGCGCGACGGCAAGGTCGGGGTCATGGACGAGCAGGGCAAGGAAGTCCAGCCGGCCATCTTCGACAACGTCTTCGTTGGCGGCGACGACGAATTCATCGTCTACGAGGTGAACGATCTGCGTGGCATCCTCACCGCCAAGGGCGAGAAAGTCAGCGACCCGGTGTTCGATTCGATGTACGTGCGTGGCGAGATGAAAGGCCATTGGGTCCTGGCCGAGCGTGAGGGCCAGAGCTGGGGCTACAACCTGCAGACCAAGGTCCTGCGCAAGCTCGATTTCGATGAAATCGAGCGGGCCGGCGATGACCACCTGGTGGTCAAGCGCGAAGGTGCGCAGGGCGTGGCGCTGGCGGATGCCGCCGGCAACCTGGTGGTGCCGTTCGGCAACTACTGGATGGGTTACCCGGGCGCCGGCCTGGTGGCCTTCAAGGCGACCTACGACGGCAAGTGCGGCTACCTGGACTACCAGGGCAAGACCGTCATCGAGCCCCAGTACGAATCCTGCGAAGCCTTCGGCAAGACCGGTGCGATGGTCCAGGTACCACGCACCGAGGCCGGGCGTGGCAAGGCCGGGATGCTCGGCCACGATGGCAAGTGGCTGATCGAACCGAAGTACGACTCCGTCGGCGATGCCGGCACCGGTACCGGCATGATCGGCCACCGCCCGGGCTTCAGCCACATCGGCGTGCTGCAGAACATGTTCCTGGCCACCTACGGCACCATCGACCTCGACACTGGCAAGGTGGTGGTCGAGCCGACCTATGCCCAGGTTGGTGTGCTGGCGCCCGAGCGCTTTGCCTTCTCGGAACTGCAGTCGCCGCAGAAAACCGTCAAGTTCCTGGGCATGCCCAATCAGGAACGCACCCAGGGCATGATGGATGCAAAAGGCAAGGTACTGATCAAGCCCGAGCAATTCATCAAGCTGTCGCTGACCGCCGACCAGCATCACGTGCTGGCCGCCGAAGGCCAGAGCACCGATGCCAACCGCGCCCTCTATGACCTGCAAGGCAAGCTGCTGGTGCCGGCCAAATGGCAGGACATCAAGGTGGACGAGGCCCGTGGGGTGATATTCGGCTATCGCGTCGAAGGCCAGAACGACAACGCGGTCAGAACGCTGCGGGCCATGTACCGCCTCGACGGCACGGTGGTGTTCGACACCAACCGCCTGCCATGCGGCGCCGAGCAGGTGGTCGACGGCAAGGGCAAGGTGCTCTGGCCGGCCGACGCCCAGGCCCATTGCCCTGAGCCTGAGCCGGTGGCCGACGCCTCCTGACCCGGCACGTCAAGCCGGCAGGTGCGGCCAGCTGTCGGCGACCAGGAACAGCCGTTCGACCTCTTGCCAGGCGCCGTCCGGCTGTTCCTCCAGGCGCGCCAGCAGCTGCGCCGGGGCATGCGGCCCCAGTGCCTGCAGCCATGCGGCGAACCCGGCAGGTGCCAGGCAGTCGCTGGCCTCGACCCGTGCCGGGGCCAGCCAGGCGTGCCGTGCCAGCGGCAGCCAGCGCTGCGCTGGGGCGGGTATCCAGTCCTGCCGCCGCAGCCAGCGGCCGCGCAGGTGTTGCGGATTGGCCCCTGCTGGCGGCTCGGCCTGCCCGGGCCATGGATAGAACAGATACCCGCCCAGCCACAGGTGCGCCTGCACCGCACCGATGCCCAGCCCGTCCAGCACCTCGCGGCTGTGGGCCATGCCCGACATCGGCAACTGGTGCGTCGCCAGGTGCGCCAGCTTGCTGCCCAGGCGGTCATGGCAGCCAGGCCCCAGCCAGTTCAGCGGCTCGCGCCCGTCGGCATCGTTCGGCCCCAGGTACAGCTTGATCGCCAGCTCCAGGTGATGGCTGCCGTGGCCATCGCGCACCAGCATGTCCAGCTCGCCCAGGGTCCGCCCACTCGCGCGTATCGCCAGGTTGGCCGCCAGCAGCTCGACCCCCGGCGCCTGCCCCAGGGCAAATTGCCACAGACCTTCGTAGTACAAGCCCAGGCGGCGGCTGGTGATCTTCGCCAGCCAGTCGCACAATGGCTGGTCGTCGGCATCCAGCGCCCGCAGCCAGTCGTGCAGGCGCTGCGGGTCGGCCGCCCAGGCACTGCCTGCCAGCGGGTGGCGCTGGGGGCAGGGCGGGTCGCTGAGCAGCGCCGGCGCCAGCAGGGTCCAGGCCAGGTCGCGCACGGCAGGGCGGCGCAATTGGCGTGGCAGCTCGGAAAGCTCGGGGAACGGCATCATGCACCGAGCATAGCCGGTTTGCCGCTGCCCCGTGGTTTCGCCCATAATCGGCGCATCGTCACCCGCCGCAGAGCCTTGCAGGAGCCCCATGGAGCAATTTCGCAATATCGGTATCATCGGCCGCCTTGGCAGCTCCCAGGTGCTCGACACCATTCGCCGACTGAAAAAATTCCTCCTCGAGCGCCACCTGCACGTGATCCTCGAGGACACCATCGCCGAAGTGCTGCCCGGCCACGGCCTGCAGACCTCGACGCGCAAGCTGCTGGGCGAGGTCTGCGACCTGGTCATCGTGGTCGGCGGCGACGGCAGCCTGCTTGGCGCCGCCCGCGCCCTGGCCCGGCACAACGTGCCGGTGCTGGGCATCAACCGCGGCAACCTGGGCTTTCTCACCGATATCCGTCCCGACGAGCTCGAGGAAAAGGTCGCCGAGGTGCTCGACGGCCACTACCTGGTGGAAAACCGCTTCCTGCTGCAGGCCGAGGTCCGTCGCCATCACGAGGCAATCGGCCAGGGCGACGCGCTCAACGACGTGGTGCTG
This sequence comes from Pseudomonas sp. NPDC089401, assembly GCF_044749485.1. Classification (NCBI taxonomy): domain Bacteria; kingdom Pseudomonadati; phylum Pseudomonadota; class Gammaproteobacteria; order Pseudomonadales; family Pseudomonadaceae; genus Pseudomonas; species Pseudomonas sp. NPDC089401. The sequence goes on from NZ_JBIVIA010000001.1 coordinate 366,947, forward strand.
CACCCGGGCAAGTCGACGCGGATGATCGAGTTCGAGATCTACATCGACGGCCAGTTCGTCTGCAGCCAGAAGGCCGACGGCCTGATCGTCGCCACCCCGACCGGCTCCACCGCCTACGCGCTGTCGGCCGGCGGCCCGATCATGCACCCCAAGCTCGACGCCATCGTCATCGTGCCGATGTACCCGCATACCCTGTCGGGCCGGCCGATCGTGGTCGACGGCAACAGCGAGCTGAAGATCGTCGTGTCCAAGGACCTGCAGATCTACCCGCAGGTCTCCTGCGACGGCCAGAACCACTTCACCTGCGCCCCCGGCGACACCATCACGGTGAGCAAGAAGCCGCAGAAGCTGCGCCTGATCCATCCGCTCGACCACAACTACTATGAAGTGTGCCGCACCAAACTCGGCTGGGGCAGCCGCCTGGGAGGCAGGGACGACTGATGCTCGATCCGGCGCGCAGTTTCGACATCATCGGTGACGTGCACGGCTGTGCACTGACCCTCGAACGCCTGCTCGACGCCCTCGGCTACAAGCGCGTCGGCGGCGTCTGGCGTCACCCACGGCGCCAGGCCCTGTTCCTCGGCGACATCGTCGACCGTGGCCCGCGTATCCGCGAGGCGCTGCACATCGTCCACGACATGGTCGAGGCCGGCCAGGCGTTCTGCATCATGGGCAACCACGAGTACAACGCCCTGGGCTGGGTCACCCCGGCGCTGCCCGGCAGCGGCAAGGCGTTCGTGCGCGAACACACCGCGCGCCACGCCCGGCTGATCGACGAGACCCTGACCCAGTTCGCCCAGCACCCCGCCGACTGGCACGACTTCGTCCAGTGGTTCTACGACATGCCGCTGTTCGTCGACGCCGGGCGTTTCCGCCTGGTGCATGCCTGCTGGGACCCGCGGCTGATCGAGCCGCTGCGCCAGCAGTACCCCGACGGGCGCATCGACGAGCACTTCATCCAGGCCTCGGCGGTGTCCGGCAGCTTCGCCTCGACCGTGTGCAACCGCCTGCTGCGCGGCACCGACATGCGCTTGCCGGACGGCCTCACCCTGACCGGCGGCGACGGCCTGACCCGCGCCTTCTTCCGCACCAAGTTCTGGGAAGAAGACCCGCAGACCTACGGTGACATCGTCTTCCAGCCCGACGCGCTGCCCGACGAAGTGGCCCGCACGCCGCTCAGCCACACCGAGAAGAACGCCCTGCTGCGCTACGCCGAAGACGAACCGCTGCTGTTCGTCGGCCATTACTGGCGCAGCGGCCGTCCGGCGCCGATCCGCGGCAACCTGGCCTGCCTGGACTACAGCGCGGTGCTGTACGGCAAGCTGGCGGCCTATCGCCTGGATGACGAAACCTGCATCGACCCGCACAAGTTCGTCTGGGTCGATGTCGACCGCCCGCAGGCCAGCCAATGAACATTGTCGAAGTCCTGCGCCTGCCGCTATCGATCGACCTCGGCGGTTTCGTCGGCCTGCTGGAGCGCCTGCAACTGCCGCACCGGGTCAGCCTGGAGGGCGAGGAGCAAGTGCTCTGGGCCCCCGACACCCTGGCCGCCGACGTGCGCGAGCTCTACCAGCGCTTCCCCGACGGCAACGCCGAAATCCAGGTTGCAGAAGACCCTGTGGGAGCGGGCTCGCCCGCGAATGGTCCGACCCTGGCCGAACAGGCCAAGGCCTGCAAGGTCACGGCCGGTATTCTCATCCTCTGCCTGGTCGTCGCCGGCCTCACCGGTCTGGGCGACAACCTCGACGCCATCCGCTGGCTCACCTTCCTCGACTTCCGCGTCCAGGGCGACTACCTGTTCTTCACGCCATTGGCCCAGGGCCTGGCCGAAGGCCAATGGTGGCGCCTGGTGTCGCCGATGCTGCTGCACTTCGGCGTGCTGCACCTGGCGATGAACAGCCTGTGGTACTGGGAACTGGGCAAGCGCATCGAACTGCGCCAGGGCCCCTGGCTGCTGCTGGGCCTGACCCTGCTGTTCAGCCTGGTGTCGAACCTGGCCCAGCACTACAGCAGCGGGCCGAGCCTGTTCGGCGGCCTGTCCGGCGTGCTCTACGGCCTGCTCGGCCATGTCTGGCTGTTCCAGTGGCTGGCGCCCAACCGTTACTTCAACCTGCCCAAGGGCGTGCTGGTGATGATGCTGATCTGGCTGGTGGTCTGCCTGACCGGCGTGGTCGGCCAGCTCGGCTTCGGCCAGATCGCCAACGCCGCCCACGTCGGCGGGCTGCTCATCGGATGCCTGACCGGGCTCTTGGGCGGGGCGCTGGCCCGGCGTAAACTGTCGGCTTGAACCAGGAGACACTATGTCCACTTTCGCGCAAATGATCGAAAACATCACTCCGGAAATCTACCAGAGCCTGAAACTGGCCGTGGAAATCGGCAAATGGTCGGACGGGCGCAAGCTCACCGCCGAGCAGAAGGAGCTGTCACTGCAGGCGGTGATCGCCTGGGAGATGAAGAACCTGCCCGAAGACCAGCGCACCGGTTACATGGGCCCGCAGGAATGCGCCTCGAAGTCCGCCCCCATCGCCAACATTCTGTTCAAGTCGGACTCGGTACATTGATCGAACTCGCTCGTGGCTCTTTGAGCAAGATGGCGGTCAGCCTGCAGGCACCGGTGGTGCAGTACAGCTTCCGTCTGGATGACACCCAGGTGCCGGTCAACCCGCTGATCGGCCAGCGCCTGCGCCTGGAATACCTCGGCGCCATTCACTGCAGCCATTGCGGCAAGCGCACCAAGACCAGCTTCAGCCAGGGTTACTGCTACCCGTGCATGACCAAGCTGGCCCAGTGCGACGTGTGCATCATGGCCCCGGAAAAATGCCACTACGACGCCGGCACCTGCCGCGAGCCGTCGTGGGGCGAACAGTTCTGCATGACCGACCACGTGGTCTACCTGGCCAATTCGTCGGGGATCAAGGTCGGCATCACCCGCGCCACCCAGCTGCCCACCCGCTGGCTCGACCAGGGTGCCAGCCAGGCCTTGCCGATCATGCGCGTGGCCACCCGCCAGCAATCGGGCCTGGTCGAAGACGTGCTGCGCAGCCAGGTGCCCGACCGCACCAACTGGCGTGCGCTGCTCAAGGGCGACGCCGAGGTACTCGACCTGCCGGCCATCCGCGAGCAGATCTTCGAAGCCTGCGCCGACGGCCTGGGCGAGCTGCAGGGCCGTTTCGGCCTGCAGGCGATCCAGCCGCTGCCCGACGCCGAAGTGGTGCAGATCAACTACCCGGTCGAGGCCTACCCGAAAAAGATCGTCAGCTTCAACCTCGACAAGGACCCGGTGGCCGAAGGCACGCTGCTGGGCATCAAGGGCCAGTACCTGATCTTCGACACCGGCGTGATCAACATTCGCAAGTACACGGCCTACCAGTTGGCCGTGCTCCAGTAAAAAGGACCTGCACATGCGTACCGAACAACCGCAAGTGATCTACCTCAAGGACTACCAGGCGCCCGAGTACCTGATCGACGAGACGCACCTGACCTTCGAACTGTTCGAGGACCACACCCTGGTTCATGCGCAACTGGTCATGCGCCGCAACCCGGCACGCGGTGCCGGCCTGCCGGCGCTGGTGCTCGACGGCCAGCAGCTGGAGCTGCTGCGCGCCTCGCTGGACGACCAGGAACTGCAGGCGGGCGACTACCAGCTCGACGCCGACAGCCTGACCGTTCAGCCCAAGGCCGAGCGCTTCACCCTCGACACCAGCGTGAAGATCCACCCGGAGAGCAACACCGCGCTGGAAGGCCTGTACAAGTCCGGCAAGATGTTCTGCACCCAGTGCGAGGCCGAGGGCTTCCGCAAGATCACCTACTACCTCGACCGCCCGGACGTGATGAGCACCTTCACCACCACGGTGATCGCCGAGCAGCATCGCTACCCGGTGCTGCTGAGCAACGGCAACCCGGTCGGCAGCGGCACCTTCGAGAAGGGCCAGGGTGAAGACGGCCGCCATTGGGCGACCTGGGAAGACCCGTTCGTCAAGCCGGCTTACCTGTTCGCGCTGGTGGCCGGTGACCTGTGGTGCGTCGAGAGCGAATTCAAGCGCCAGTCCGGCCGCGATGTGACCCTGCGCATCTACGTCGAGGAAGAAAACCTCGACAAGTGCGACCACGCCATGGTCAGCCTGAAGAAGTCCATGCGCTGGGACGAAGAGGTGTACGGGCGCGAGTACGACCTGGACATCTTCATGATCGTCGCGGTCAACGACTTCAACATGGGCGCCATGGAAAACAAGGGCCTGAACATCTTCAACTCGAGCTGCGTGCTGGCCCGCGCCGAAACCGCCACCGATGCCGCCCACCAGCGCGTCGAGGGGGTGGTCGCCCACGAATACTTCCACAACTGGTCGGGCAACCGCGTGACCTGCCGCGACTGGTTCCAGCTGTCGCTCAAGGAAGGCTTCACGGTGTTCCGCGACGCCGAGTTCAGCGCCGACATGAACTCGCGCACGGTCAAGCGCATCGAGGACGTCGCCTACCTGCGCACCCACCAGTTCGCCGAAGACGCCGGCCCCATGGCCCACCCGGTGCGCCCGGACAGCTTCATCGAGATCTCCAACTTCTACACCCTGACCGTCTACGAGAAGGGCGCCGAAGTGGTGCGCATGGTCCGCACCCTGCTGGGCGCCGAGGGCTTCCGCAAGGGCAGCGACCTGTATTTCGAGCGCCACGATGGCCAGGCGGTGACCACCGACGACTTCATCAAGGCCATGGAAGACGCCAACGGCGTCGACCTGACCCAGTTCAAGCGTTGGTACAACCAGGCCGGCACCCCGCGCCTGGAGGTCAGCGAGGCCTATGACGCCGCCGCGCAGACCTACAGCCTGACCTTCCGCCAGAGCTGCCCGCAAACCCCGGACAAGGCCGAAAAGCTGCCGTTCGTGATCCCGGTCGAGCTGGGCCTGCTGGACGCCGCCGGCAACGACCTGCCGCTGCAACTGGCGGGCGAAGCGTCGGCAACGGGCAGCAGCCGCGTGCTGTCGGTGACCGAAGCCGAGCAGACCTTCACCTTCCAGGGCATCGCCGCCAAGCCGCTGCCGTCGCTGCTGCGTGGGTTCAGCGCGCCGGTCAAGCTGAGCTTCCCGTACGACCGCGACCAGCTGATGTTCCTCATGCAGCACGACAGCGACGGCTTCAACCGCTGGGAAGCGGGCCAGCAGTTGTCGGTGCAGGTGCTGCAGGAGCTGATCGGCCAGCATCAGCGTGGCGAGGCGCTCAAGCTCGACCAGCGCCTGATCACCGCGCTCGGTACCGTGCTGGGCAACGAATCGCTCGACGCGGCCATGGTCGCCGAAATGCTTTCGCTGCCGGGTGAGGCCTACCTGACCGAAATCAGCCAGGTGGCTGACGTCGACGCCATCCACGCCGCCCGCGAGTTCGCCCGCCAGCAGATCGCCGAGCAGCTGTTCGACGCCCTGTGGGCGCGCTACCAGGCCCACCGCGAGGTGTCGCGCAACACCGCCTACGTGGCCGCCGCCGAGCATTTCGCCCGCCGCAGCCTGCAGAACATCGCCCTGTCGTACCTGATGCAGAGCGGCAAGCCGCAGGTGCTGGAGGCGACCCTGGAGCAGTTCGAGCAGTGCGACAACATGACCGAGCGCCTGACGGCGCTGGCGGTGCTGGTCAACTCGCCGTTCGAAGCCGAACGCGCCAAGGCGCTGGAGGCCTTTGCCGAGCACTTCAAGGACAACCCGCTGGTCATGGACCAGTGGTTCAGCGTGCAGGCGGCAAGCGCCTTGCCGGGCGGGCTGGCGCGGGTCAAGGCGCTGATGCAGCACCCGGCGTTCACGTTGAAGAACCCGAACAAGGTGCGGGCGCTGGTCGGCGCGTTTGCCGGGCAGAACCTGGTCAACTTCCATGCCGCCGATGGTTCGGGGTATCGCTTCCTGGCGGACCTGGTGATCGAGCTGAATGCGCTGAACCCGCAGATCGCCTCGCGCCAACTGGCACCGCTGACCCGCTGGCGCAAGTATGACGGCGCCCGGCAGGTGCTGATGAAGGGCGAGCTGGAGCGGATTCTCGCCTCCGGCGAGCTGTCCAGCGATGTGTATGAAGTGGTGAGCAAGAGCCTGGCTTGAGTTCTCCATAGTCTGAACTGGCCTATTCGCGGGTAAACCCGCTCCCACAGGTACTGCACAGTTTTTGAAACCTGTGCGGTACCTGTGGGAGCGGGTTTACCCGCGAAGCTTTTTGGCGGTTAACAAAACATAACGTCCCGCGCGTTGTAATCGCGCAACCTTCCCCGATACGATCCCCCAAGCCTCTAACACAGGCTTTCCAAAGCACAGACCCACCAAGAAGAACACAACAGGGGATGGTCATGAAGGAGCGGGTGATGACGCAGGCCAGGCGTGGTGCCTGGCCGTTGGCGGCTGGCGCGATGCTGGCGCTGGCACTGGGGATGTGGGCCGACAGCGCGCAAGCCGCTGCCGCCGACGAATACTCGACCGAATCGGCCAAGGCCAGCCAGAGCCTGCTGATCGGCGCCACCCATGCCGGCAAGCGCCTGGTGGTGGTCGGCGATCGTGGCCACATTCTGTTCTCCGACGACCAGGGCAGCACCTGGACCCAGGCCCGGGTGCCCACCCGGCAACTGCTCACCGCGGTATTCTTCCTCGACGACAAGCGCGGCTGGGCGGTCGGCCACGATGCGCAGATCCTCGCCAGCAACGACGGCGGCGCGACCTGGAGCAAGCAGTTCGAAGACCTGTCCCGCGAAGCACCACTGCTCGACGTGACCTTCCTCGACGCCCAGCACGGCTTTGCGGTGGGCGCCTATGGCGCGCTGCTGGAGACCGCTGACGGCGGCCAGCACTGGAATGACGTCGGCGAACGCCTCGACAACCCAGACCAACTGCACCTCAACGGCATCACCCGGGTGCGCGACGCCGGCCTGTTCATCGTCGGCGAGCAGGGCGGCATGTTCCGCTCCAGCGATGACGGCCAGACCTGGGCCAAGGTCCAGGGCCCCTACGAGGGCTCGCTGTTCGGTGTGATCGGCACCGCCAAAGCCAACACCCTGCTGGCCTACGGCCTGCGCGGCAACCTGTTCCGCTCCAGCGACTTCGGTGACAGCTGGCAGCCGATCGCGCTCAAGGCCGAACGCGGCGAACTCGAATTCGGCCTGGCAGGCGCTACGCTTGTCGAGGACGGTAGCCTGGTGCTGGTCGGCAACGGCGGCAGCGTGCTGCGCAGCACCGATGACGGCCAGACTTTCAGCGTCTACAACCGCAGCGACCGCATCGCCCTGGCCGGCGTCAGCGGCCTGGCCAACGGCGGCCTGCTGCTGGTCGGGCAGGGCGGTGTGCACCTGGCCACGGCGCAGGGTGCAGAGGAGCAGCGGCCATGACCAGCAGGGAGAGCATCACCATGCACCCGCACCATCAGGACAAGGCCACGCTGCTCGAACGCCTGATCTTCAACAACCGCCCGGTGGTCATCGCCCTGTGCCTGCTGGTCAGCATCTTCCTGTTCTGGCAGGCCACGCAGATCCGCCCCTCGACCAGCTTCGAGAAGATGATCCCGCTGCAGCATCCGTTCATCGAGCAGATGATGGAGCACCGCAACGACCTGGCCAACCTCGGCAACACCGTGCGCATCTCGGTGGAGGCGGTCAACGGCGACATCTTCGACAAGGACTACATGGAGACCTTGCGGCAGATCCACGACGAGGTGTTCTACATCCCCGGCGTCGACCGTGCCGGACTGAAGTCGCTGTGGAGCCCCAGCGTGCGCTGGAGCGAGGTCACCGAGGAGGGCTTCTCCGGCGGCGAGGTGATCCCCAATACCTACGACGGCTCCCAGGACAGCCTCGACACCCTGCGCGACAACGTGCTCAAGTCCGGCCAGGTCGGGCGCCTGGTGGGCAACAACTTCAAGTCCAGCATCGTCGACATCCCGTTGCTCGAAAGCTTCCCCGACCCGCAGGACCCGGGCAGGCAGGTCAAGCTCGACTACCAGCAGTTCTCGCACCAGCTCGAGGAAAAGATCCGCGACAAGTTCCAGGCGCAGAACCCCAACGTGAAGATCCACATCATCGGCTTCGCCAAGAAGGTCGGCGACCTGATCGACGGCCTGGTGATGGTGGCGATGTTCTTCGGCGTGGCCCTGGTGATCACCTGGATCCTCCTGTACTGGTTCACCTGGTGCATCCGCAGCACCGTCGCCGTGCTGATCACCACCCTGGTGGCGGTGGTCTGGCAGCTGGGCCTGATGCATGCGGTGGGCTTTGGCCTGGATCCGTACTCGATGCTGGTGCCGTTCCTGATCTTCGCCATCGGCATCTCCCACGGGGTGCAGAAGATCAACGGCATCGCCTTGCAGTCGAGCGACGCCGACAACGCCCTGACCGCTGCCCGGCGCACCTTCCGCCAGCTGTTCCTGCCGGGGATGATCGCCATCCTCGCCGACGCGGTGGGCTTCATCACCCTGCTGATCATCGACATCGGGGTGATCCGCGAGCTGGCCATCGGCGCCTCGATCGGTGTGGCGGTGATCGTGTTCACCAACCTCATCCTGCTGCCGGTGGCGATTTCCTACGTAGGCATCAGCAAGAAGGCCATCGAGCGCAGCAAGAAGGACGCCACGCGCGAGCACCCGTTCTGGCGCCTGCTGTCGAATTTCGCCAGCGCCAAGGTAGCGCCGGTGTCCATCGGCCTGGCCCTGGTGGCCTTCGCCGGCGGCCTCTGGTACAGCCAGAACCTGAAGATCGGCGACCTCGACCAGGGCGCGCCGGAGTTGCGCCCGGACTCGCGCTACAACCAGGACAACAACTTCATCATCAGCAACTACTCGACCAGTTCCGACGTGCTGGTGATCATGGTCAAGACCCCGCCGGAGAAATGTTCGATCCACTCGACCATGGCGCCGATCGATGAACTGATGTGGACCATGCAGAACACCCCCGGGGTGCAGTCGGCGATTTCCCTGGTGACGGTGTCCAAGCAAGTGATCAAGGGCATGAACGAAGGCAGCCTGAAATGGGAGACCCTGTCGCGCAACCCGGACATCCTCAACAACTCCATCGCCCGCGCCGACGGCCTGTACAACGCCGACTGCTCGCTGGCGCCGGTGCTGGTGTTCCTCAACGACCACAAGGCCGAGACCCTGGAGCGTGTCACCGGCGCGGCCAAGGCCTTTGCCGACAGCCATGACAAGGACGGCCTGCAGTTCCTCCTGGCAGCGGGCAACGCCGGCATCGAGGCGGCCACCAACGAGGTGATCAAGTCGGCCGAGCTGACCATCCTGATCCTGGTCTACCTGTGCGTGGCGGTGATGTGCATGATCACCTTCCGCTCGTTCGCCGCGACCTTGTGCATCGTCCTGCCGCTGGTGCTGACGTCGGTGCTGGGCAACGCGCTGATGGCGTTCATGGGCATCGGCGTGAAGGTCGCCACCTTGCCGGTGGTGGCCCTGGGCGTGGGTATCGGCGTGGACTACGGCATCTACATCTACAGCCGCCTGGAAAGCTTCCTGCGCGCCGGGCTGCCGTTGCAGGAGGCCTATTACCAGACCCTGCGCTCGACCGGCAAGGCGGTGCTGTTCACCGGCCTGTGCCTGGCGATCGGCGTGTGCACCTGGATCTTCTCGGCGATCAAGTTCCAGGCCGACATGGGCTTGATGCTGACCTTCATGCTGCTGTGGAACATGTTCGGCGCGTTGTGGCTGCTGCCGGCATTGGCGCGGTTCCTGATCAAGCCGGAGAAGATGGCGGGCAAGGCGGGGGGCTCGATTTTCGCCCATTGAACCGCTGGGGGCCGCGTTGCGGCCCTTTCGCGACACAAGGCCGCTCCTACAGCGGCCTTGTGTCGCGATGGGCTGCAAAGCAGCCCCAACGGTTATAATGCCGCCACATCCACTACAGGTATCCCCATGTCCCCCCTCGCCACCGCCCTCGCAGCCTGCGACATGCTCCTGATCGACGGCCTGCACGCCTTCGACTTCACCTGCGACGCCTCCGGTCTCACGGTTGAATGCATGGATGGCCGCCAGCACCGCCGCTGGTCCTTCACCCCCGAGCAGCTTGCCGCCGCCGTCGCCAGCGGTGATGAATGGCAACTGGCCGATGCCCAGGGCGAGCATCGACTAGTCTGTATGAGTGCCTTTCGTGCCCCGGATGAAGACGACGATGAATCGGATCTGGACGAGCCTGCTGACCGCTAGCCTGATGAGCCTGGCAATCTCCGCCCCTGCCGCGACCTTGCTGGTGGGCAGCTATACCGATGGCCAGAGCCAGGGCATCTACCGCTACCGGTTCGACGACAAGACGGGGCAGATCGACCCCACGCCGCAGCAGGTGGTCAAGAGCGTCAGCCCGTCGTGGCTGGTGCTGTCGGTCGACCACCGGCAACTGTTCGCGGTCAACGAGACCAAGCAGGGCCACGCCAGCAGTTTCAGCATCGGCAGCAAAGGGGAGATCAAGCCGCTGAACCAGGTGGCCAGCCGCGGCGACGAACCGACCCACGCCAGCCTCAGCCGTGACCAGCGTTTCCTGTTCGTCGCCAACTACGCAGTCGACCCGAACCCGGGCGGCAGCCTGGTGGTGATCCCGGTGGCCAAGGACGGCAAGCTCAAGGACGTGGTCCAGCAACTGCGGCACACGCCCAGCAAGGTCAACCCCGAGCGCCAGGCCGGTGCCCATGTGCATTCGCTGGTGCTGTCGCCCGATGGCCAGCACGTCTATGCCTGCGACCTGGGCGCCGACAAGGTGTTCATCTACCGCTACGACGGCGCCAGCGCCGACCGTCCGCTGAGCCCGGCGATCCCGGCCTCGGTCGACCTGCCGCCGGGCAGCGGGCCGCGCCATCTGCTGTTCGACGCCAAGGGCCGGCATGCCTACCTGACCCTGGAGATGAGCGGCGAAGTGGTGATGTTCGACGTCAAGGACGATGCCTTGCTCGAACGCCAGCGCCTGCCGCTGACCGACCGGCAGGACGCCGCCGCCAAGGCATCCGGTGCGCTGCACCTGTCGGCGGACGGGCGTTTCCTGTACGTCAGCAACCGTGGCACGGCGAACGAGATCCTGGTGTTCAGCGTGGGCAAGGACGATGGCCGGCTGGCCTTCCTGCAGCGCCGCTCGGTGGAGGGTGACCACCCCCGGGAGTTCGCCCTGGACCCGAGTGGCAATTTCCTGCTGGTGGCCAACCAGAAGAGCAACCAGATTGTGGTCATGCACCGCGACCCGCGTAGCGGCAAGCTGGGCGAGACCGTGCAGACGCTGAAGCAGGATGCGCCGTCGGACCTCAAGTTCATCGACTGACGCGCGACTATCGATGGCGCTGATAACGCTTACCAGCGCAATGAATTTCTGCGGGCGACCTCAGCGGCGTAAGTTTGACCCAAGGCCCAAGCGGCTGAACGTCAAACCCCACCCGTCGAGGTCAGCCCCATGAACTTCAATCTTTTCCCCGTGATTGCCGCCTCCGCCATTTCCGCTTCCGTGGTGCTGCCGGCCCATGCCCATGCCGACAGCAGCAAGGCCTCGGCCACCCACAGCTACACCGAGCAGTATCTGCGCCAGAGCGCCAACTTCCATGCCGCCCTGGGTGGCAAGCACAGCCACTGATCAGGCACGTGTGAGATCCCTGTGGGAGCGGGCTCGCCCGCGAACACCGGCGAAGCCGGTGCCCTGCACCGCGGTATCTGCTTCGCGGGCAAGCCCGCTCCCACAGGGATCCGCGTGTATCAGCGAGCCATCACCGACTTGAACAGGTCAGACGCCAACCACCCCTCCAGCCAGCTCCGCACCCGCGGATAAGCCGCCTCGGCGAACCACAGCGGTTCGACCCCGGCAAACTGGCGCATCAGGGGCAACAGCGCGACGTCGGCCAGGCTCGGGTGATCGGCCAGCAGATACGGCCGGCCTTCGAGCAACTGTTCAAGCGTCACCAGCCAGGTTTCGGCCTGCTGACGATAATGCTCGCGAGAATGCTCCGGGTAGCGCTCGGCATATTTGTACAGGTTCACCTGCGCCTTGAACTCGCTGTCGTTGCGGGCAATCAGCGTTTCGGCTCGCTGAGCGGCGGCAGGGTCGGCCTGCAGCCGCCAGTCCTGCGGGTCGTGGCGTTCGAGTGCCCAGCGCATGATGTCCAGGCTCTCTTCCAGCACCCCGGCACCGGTATCGAGCACCGGCACCGTGCCCTTGGGCGACAAGGCCAGCAGTTCTGCCGGCTTGTTCTTCATCGCCACCTCGACGATCTCCACCGCACACCCCGCATAACGCAGTGCCAGGCGCGCACGCATGGCCCATGGGCAGCGGCGGAACGAGTAGAGGATCACCCGCACACCTCCACATCGCTCAGGCCATTGCCCTGGCGGCGCACCTGGATCTGCACCGGGATGCGCTCGTGCATCTCCTGCACGTGGGAAATCACCGCCACCTTGCGCCCTTGGGCCTGCAGGCCGTCGAGGGCGTCCATGGCCAGTTGCAGGGACTCGGGGTCGAGGCTGCCGAAGCCTTCGTCGATGAACAGCGATTCGATGCGCAGGGTGCTCGACGCCATCGACGCCAGCCCCAGGGCCAGGGCCAGCGAGACCAGGAAGGTTTCGCCACCGGACAGCGAGTGCACCGAGCGCAGTTCGTCGCCCATTTCGGTATCCAGCACCAGCAGGCCCAGGGCGCTGCCACCGCGCTTGAGGCGGTAGCGCCGGGCCAGCTGGCGCAGTTGGGCGTTGGCGTGGTGCAGCAGCAGGTCGAGGTTGTAGCCTTGGGCGATCTTGCGGAACACGTCGCCGGACGCCGAGCCGATCAGGGCATTGAGCCGCGCCCAGCGCTGCCATTGCTGGCTGGCCTGTTCGATTTCCCCGGCCAGAGACGCGCTGGCCTGCTGGCGGCGCTGGTCGTCGGCCTGCTGCGCACGCAGCTCGGCGCACTGCTGCTCGTGGCCGGTGAGCCGTTCACGCAGTTCGCCCAGGGCCTGTTCGAGGTCTTCGACCGAGCGTTCCACGGTCATCTGCGCGGCATGCTGTTGCAGGCGCTGTTCGCGCTCCTGGAGCAGCACGCGGCTTTGCTCGATGGCCGTTTCCGCGCCTTGCAGGCGCTGGCGCAGTTCACCGAGCTGGCTGTCGTCCATGGCCAGCAGGCGATCGAGGCCGGCGTCGTCCAGTTCCGGGTGCGCGGCGCGCCACTGGGCGATGTCGCCTTGCAGCTGCTGGCATTCGTTTTCCAGCGCCTGTTGCTGCTGGGTATTGGCCTTGAGCTCGCTGGCCAGCTGCACGCCCTGGGTGCGCAGGTCCTGCAGGCGCTGGGCAGTGTCGGCGTCGAGGGCGCGGGCTTGCTCCAGCTGGCTGTCCAGGTGCGACTGCCAGGCTTCTGCGCTGGCATGGCTACCGAGCAGTTCGCCCAGCGCGGTGCGGGCCTGCTGATGCTGCTCGTTCAGCGAGGCCAGCTGTTGCTGCGCCTGTTCCAGGCTCTGCAAACGCCCTTGCTGCTGGTCGCGCAGCTTGTCGAGCCGGACCTGGCGGGCCTGCTGTTCTTGCGCCTCGTCCTTGCGCTGCTCCAGCTGCTGCAAGCGCTGGGCGATCTGCTGGTCGAGGGCGAGGAAGGCATGGGCCGGGTCATCGCCCAGTGCTTTGAGCACATCTCCCGGCAAGACGCTGGCCAGGTCGCCGAGGCCTTGCGCCAGTTGCTGCTCGTCGCTGGCCAGGGCCTGGTGCTGGTGCTCCAGGTTGCGCTGGGCCTGCTGCTGGGCCTGCTCGGCGGCCTGCAACTGCTGGCCGAGGCGGGCGGCGTCCTTCTGCAGGGCGAGCAGGGCGCTCTGGCGCTGCTCGTCCTTGCCGATTTCGTCGTCCAGGCGCCGTAGCTGGCTGTCGAGCCAGGTGCTGCGGGCCTTGTCGTCCTGCGGCGCGAGCGCCGGCCACAGGCTGTGGGCCTGCACCTGGGCCACCAGCGGTTGCAGTTGTTCGCCGAGTTGCTGCTGTTGCTGCTGGTAATCCTTGAGCTGGGCGTTGACCACGCCGAGCTGGGTGCGCAGGTCGACCAGCTTGCCGTTGAGGGCTTCTACCTGCTTCTGCGCGGCGTCTTCTTCGGCCTGGTCGTGGCGGCCCAGGCTCTGCAGCAGTGCTTCAGGTTGATGGAACGGGTGCTCGGCGCTGCCGCACACCGGGCAGGGCTCGCCATCGCGCAGCTGGCCGCGCAGTTCCTCGACGCTGGTGTTGCGCGCCAGGCGCTGGCGCTCCAGCAGCTGGCGGGTGAGGGTCAGGGCCTGCTCGGCCGCTTCCAGCTCGGCCTTGGCGGCGGTGCCTTCGCCGATCAGTTGCTGGCGTTGTTGCATGGCCTGTTGCTGGCGTTCGCGCAGGGCTTCGAGTTGCTGGCGCAGCTCCCGTTCGCGGGCATGCAGGCGTGACAGTTCCTCGACGGCGCGTTGCTGCTTGCGGTTGTCCTGGAGCATGCCGCCGAGCAGGTCGATCTGCTCGGCCAGGGCCTGGGGTTCGGCCTTGGCTTCGCGGAACAGCAGCTCGACGTGGTCGCGCTGGGCCTGCAACTGGGCATTGGCCTGGCTGGCCTGGGCCTGCAGCCCCGGCAGTTCCTCGCGGCCCTTGGCCAGGCGGCCGCCGATCAGCATCACTTGCTTGAGTTGCGGCAGGTAGGCCTGCCAGGCGCTGGCCAGGCCCGCCAGGTGCTGGCTGTCGGCCAGGGCGGTGTCGATCTGCGCCAGTTGCTGCAGGCTGCGTTGCTGGTGTTGTTCCAGTTGCTGCAGCTGTTGCTGGCCTTCGGTGACCTGCTGCTCGGCCTGCTGGCTGCTGCTGTGTTGCGCTGTCAGGGCTTGGTCGAGGCGGGCGAGGGTGTCCTGCCCGGCAAAGGCCTGGCGCAGGCGCGGGGTATTTTCGCCGTGCTGGGCCTGGTGTTGCGCGAGGGCTTCGCGCGCAGCAGCCAGGGCCTGTTCGAGCTCGCCGGTCTGGGTCTGCAGTGCGCTTTGCTGGCGCTGCTGTTCGGCAATCTGCGCGGCGACCGGGGCCAGTTGCGCGGTGAGCGTCTGCTGGCGGTGGAACTGGTGGCGCTGCGGGGCCAGGCGCTCCAGGCGTTGCAGGTCCAGGCGCTGTTCGGCCAGTTGCTGCCAACCCTGCTCGGCGGCCTGCAGGGCGGCGCTGGCTGCGCCGTGCTGGGCCTGCAGCTGGCGCTGTTCATCGAGCCAGTTGCGTTGCTGCTCCAGCTGGCGCTCGCCGGCCTGGTCGGCCTTGAACTGTTGCAGCGCCTGCTCCAGGCGCTGGTCGAGTTCGGCGCGGGCCTCGGCAGCCATCGGCAGCAGGTGGCTGGCGCGCTCCTTGAGGCTGTTGTGGGCTTCGGCGGTTTCCCGCGTCTTGCTGAAGGCGCGTTGGCCGAGGCGGGTGTAGATGGCGGTGTTGGTGAGCTTTTCCAGCAGCTCGCTGCGGTCTTTGTCGTCGGCCTTGAGGAAGGCGCCGAACTCGCTCTGGGCCAGCATCACCGCACGGGTGAACTGCTCGAAGTTCAGGCCCAGGCGGGCTTCGATCAGTTGCTTGTATTCGTTCTTGCCGCTGCCCAGCAGCTGTTCGCTGTCCAGGTCGTACAGGCTCTGGCGGCTGTGCTGCAGCTTGCCGTTGGCCTTGTCGCGGGCGCGGTTGGCTTCCCAGCGGGCGCGGTAGCGGTGGCCGTCGATGCCGACGAAATCGACTTCGGCAAAGCCGCTGCCGGTGCCGCGGCGCAACAGGTTGCGCGGGTCGGAGGTGGGGATGTCGCCGTCGGCGTCCGGCACCTTGGCTTCACGGCCGATGTCGTTGAGACGCGGCACGGTGCCGAACAGGGCCAGGCACAGGGCATCGAGCAGGGTGCTCTTGCCGGCGCCGGTAGGCCCGGTGATGGCGAACAGGCCGGCGCTGGCCAGGGGCTCGGCGGTGAAGTCGATGTCCACCGGGCCGGCCAGGGAGGCCAGGTTCTTGAGGCGGATGGCGAGAATCTTCATGGCTGCTCCTCTTCCTGCTGGACGTCCTGCAGCAACAGGGCGAAGTCGGCCAGGGCCTGCTCGTCGACGGGGTTGCCGTAGGCCTGCTCCCAGGCGCGACTGAACAGGTCCTGCGGGGTCATCTGGGCCAGTTCGACGAAGGCCTGGTCGTCCTCGTCGGCACTGCCGGCCCCGGCGTATTCGGCACTGATGCGGATCAGCCGCACGGCCTTGCCTTGCAGGGCGCTTTCGATCTGCTGACGCAGGTCGGGCTGCGGTTCGTCCAGGCGTACCCGCACCTCCAGCCAGGGCTGGCGGTTTGGGTCTTCGAGCAGGTCGATCACCGGCAGGTTGGCCAGTTGTTCGAGCAACTCGCCCAGCGGGGCAGGGCCGACCCGTTGCAGGGCCACGGCACGCGGTACCGGGCGCGCTTCGACGCTGACCAGCTCGGTACCGCTGAGCTCGACCTCCAGCACCTGGTGCGGGTAGTTGATTTCGGCAAACGACAGCGGGATCGGCGAGCCGCTGTAGCGGATGCGGTTCTCGCGGTTGACCTTTTGCGGTTTGTGCAGGTGGCCCAGGGCGACGTAGCTGATGCCCTTGTCGAACAGCCTGGCCGGCAGGGCCTCGGCGTTGCCGATGATCAGGCTGCGTTCGGAGTCTTCGGAAATCGCGCCGCCCGCCATGTGCGCATGGCTGATGGCGATCAGCGCCTGGTCTTTCCTGCGCTTCTTCTGCGCCGCCTCGATCAGTTGCTGGTGCACCTGGGTGATGCCTTGCAGGTAATCGTCACCCAACTGCGGGCCAGTGACTTCGGCCGGGCGCAGGAAGGGCAGGGCCAGGCACCAGGCGGCGACCTTGCCGCGGCCGTTGGTCAGCGGGATCAGCAGGCGCTCGGCATCCAGCTGGCCTTCGTCGAGCCAGTGCACCCGGCCCAGCGCATGGGTGCGCAGGCGCCGCATCAGGGCGGCGGGCAGCTCAATGCGCGAGCCGGAGTCGTGGTTGCCGGCGATCATCACGATGTCCAGTTTCGGCTGCTGCTCGTGGGCCTTGACGATGAAGTCGTAGAGCCGCTCCTGGGCTTTGACCGGCGGGTTGACCGTGTCGAAGATGTCGCCGGCGATCAGCAGGGCGTCGGGCTGGCGCAGGTGCAGCTGGCCGAGCAGCCAGTCGAGGAAGCAGGCGTGTTCGAAGTCGCGTTCCTGGCCGTGCAGGCTTTGGCCCAGGTGCCAGTCGGAGGTGTGAAACAGACGCATGGATGACCTGTCGGAAGGGAGCTTGGGGGCGGTTGTGTTGGCGCGGTATGGTAACGCAAGAGCTCGACTGCCTGTACCGGCCTCTTCGCGGGTAAACCCGCTCCCACAGGGAACACCACTGGTTTCAAGTCTTGTGACGACCCTGTGGGAGCGGGTTCACCCGCGAAGAGGCCGGTACAGCCAATACATCATTTGGGGTAGAGCGGCGGCAGGCTGCCGCTCTCGCCGGTCGGCAGCAACACCTGCTCCGCCGGAGGAATGGTGCCGATCGCCCGCCACAGCTCCTCACCCTGCCAATACTGCCCGCTCTCGCTGTACAACGCCCCGTTCAAGCCATCCAGCGCGTCCGACAACGGCACGAAGCGCGCCGCCATCTCGGCCAGGGTCTGCGGCTGCTGTCGCGCCCAGGCGTCGAGGGCCTGGCGGGTGGCCTGGGGGTCGTTGGCCTGGCAGGCGCGCTTGAGGTCGTCGAGCAAGGTGCGTGGGCTCGGCCCGTTCTGCGCGGCGCGCAGCACCGCCGGTTGCGAGCGGGCGCGCCACCACAGGGCGAAGCCGAGCAGGGTGGTCAGGGCGAACACCAGCGTCGCCAGTTGCCACGGCCACAGCAGCTGGCTGGCGCTGCTGGCGTCACCGACCGGGGTATC
Organism: Pseudomonas sp. NPDC089401; assembly: GCF_044749485.1. NCBI lineage: Bacteria > Pseudomonadati > Pseudomonadota > Gammaproteobacteria > Pseudomonadales > Pseudomonadaceae > Pseudomonas > Pseudomonas sp. NPDC089401. The sequence goes on from NZ_JBIVIA010000001.1 coordinate 384,740, forward strand.
CGCGCTCAGGGCGGGGTTGTCCTCCACGTTCAGGGTACGCGCCGGCAGGCTGCTGTGTTCCAGGTGGTCTTCGCGGGTGTTCCACCAGGTGACCTCCAGCGCCGGCAGGGCCAGCGCGCCGCTGTGGGTCGGCACCAGCGCCTCGCGTTCTTCGCGGTTGGCGGTCATGCCGCGTTCGTTGATTTCGTTGCGCAGCAGCGGCTGGTCCGGGTAGCGGCGCAGGCCGACGATCTCGGTGGCCGGCAGTTGCGGCAGCTGGGTGCTCGACAGGCCCTCGGCGCGCAGGGTGATGCTGCGGGTCAGCGAGTCACCGATCTGCGGTGGCTGGCTGCCTGGGTCGGGGCTCCAGTGTTCTTCGAGGCTCAGGCTGCGTGCCGGCAGCCATGGCGCGCCGGCTGGCCAGGCGGCGGGGATGGCCCGCACCGTCAGGTGCAGCGGCAATGAGCTGACCTGCACCTGGCGCCCGGCGCGGGTCGCACCCGCCGCTTGCGGGTCGCTGTCGGCGGCGGTGGCGGTGAAGGTCAGGGGTGGGATTTCGAGGCTGCCGCTGTGCTGCGGGTATACGGCGTAGCGGGTCTCGATCACGCCATGGCGCACGCCGTTGATTTCTTTCTCGTAGGTGCGCGATTCACCCAGCGGCTCGACCTTGGCGTCTTCCAGTTGCAGCGGGCTGAGGCTGCTGTCGTCGTACAGCGACACCGAATGGTAGATGCGCAGAACCAGCACGGCCTGGGCCTGGACGTAGACCTCGGTGCTGTCCAGGGTCGCCTCGACGAACACCTGCGAGGCGCTGTCCGGGCGGCTGGCATCGGCCTGCAGCACCTGCAGGTCGATGGCCTGGCTGCGCGACTGGCCCAGCTGCAGTTCAGGGATGCGCAGGCTGCCGCTGCGCCGCGGCAGCAGGGTGATGATCCAGCGGGTGCTGGCGCGGGTTTCGCCGTCGAGGGTGTGCAGGCTGTTCAGCTGGCGTGTGCCACGCACGTCGAAGTCGGTTTCCAGGGCGCGCAGGTCGGGCTTGCCGAACTGGGTCACGTCCTGGCTTTCGAGGGTCAACTCGAGGGTTTCGCCGGCTTCCAGGCGTGTGCGGTCGACGCTGGCCTGCAGGGTCGGCAGCGCCTGGGCCATGACGGCCCAGAGCAGGCTGAGGAGAAAGACGCCGAAGCGACTCATCGTTGGTTTTCCTGATGCAATTGCTGTTCATACCAGAATTTGCGCCGCAGCAGCTCCGCCGGGTTGTCGGGGATCTCCCGCAGCCATTGTTCCAGGGCCTGGCGCTGTTCGGCGTCGAGGCTGGTCGACACCGGGCGTTGTGGCGGCTGGGTGACGCTGTCGTCGTTGCCGCCCTGGTTACCGGGGCTGGCCTGACTGGTGTTCTGGCCTTCGCCGGGTTGCTCGGCGGCGGCCTGTTGTTCTTCCCCGGGGGTGCCCTGGGCCGGCGTGCTGGCCGAGCTGCTGTTGCCCTCGGTTTCGTTGCCGGGCGTACCTTGGGTATCGCTGTTGGCCGGTTTTTCCTCGGCCTGGGCCTCGCGTTGCTGCAGCAACTGCTGGACCAGCGCCTGGTTGGCCAGCGCCGGCTGCAGATCGGGCTGCTGCTCCAGGGCTTGTTCGTAGGCGTCCAGGGCGGCTTCCAGCTCGCCGCTGCGTGCCAGGGCATTGCCTCGATTGTAGTGGGCCGCAGCGCTGTTGCCCTGGGCGAATGCCTTGGCCGCAGCGGCATAGTCGCCGGCCTGGTACAACGCCATGCCGCGCCACAGCGGGTCCTGGAAATGTTCGGCGGCTTGCACCGGGTGATTCTGCCGCAGCAGGCGCTGGCCTTGCTGGTCGGGGCGCAGCCACAGGTCGTTGAGTTCGAAGGCCTGGCTCGGTTGCGGCAGCGCCAGCAGCAGCGGCAGGCAGAACAGCCAGCCGCGGCGGCCGGCGCAGGCGGCCAGCAACAGCAACGGCAGCAGCAGCCAGTAGCCCTGGTCGGCCCAGCTGTCCAGTTGCAGGGTCTGGCTGTTGTCTTCGCGCAGGCTGCCTGGGTTGTCGAACAGGCCCAGGCCGCGCAGGTCGAGGTCGTCGATGCGGGCATGGCGGTAGCGCCCGCCGGTGCCGGTGATGAAGGCCTTGAGGCCTGGGCTGTCCAGACGCGGCACGAGGATGCCGCCCTGGTCGTCCTTGAGGAATTCGCCATTGGCCTGGCGCACGGGGGCGCCTTCGCGGGTGCCGATGCCGAGCATCAGCAGGCTCGGGCCCTGGCGGCCGAGGGCCTGGGTGATGCCCTGGCGCTCGGCCGCGCTCAAGGCCGAGCCGACCAGCAGCAGGCGGCCCTGGCCAAGGCCACTCTGGGCCAGCAGGGCCAGGCCCTTCTGCACCGCCAGGTCGGCGCGCTGGCCCGGCTGCGGCATGATCGACGGGTCGATGGCCTCGAGCAGGTTGCGCGTGGTGCCGAGGTCGTCGGACAGCGGCACCAGGGTATGTGCGGAGCCGGCGTAGACGATCAGCGCGGTCTGGCTGTCGCGGCGGTGCTCGAGCAGGTCGAGGACCTTGCGCCGGGCCTGTTCCAGGCGGTTGGGCGTGGTGTCCTCGGCGAGCATCTGCGGGGTCAGCTCGAGCAGGATCACCAGCGGGTCGGCGGGGCGCTGGCGGGTTTCCTCCAGGCGCTGCCAGCTCGGCCCGAGCAAGGCCAGCACGACCAGCAACCAGGCCAGGCCCAGGGCGACCCAGGGGCGCTTGCTGTGGCTGCCGCTGCCGCCGCCGAGCAGTACCGGGTGAAACGCCGGCGGCAGGATCATCTGCCAGCGCCCGGCGCGCTTGCGCCGGTGCCACAGCTTGTACAGCAGCCAGGCCAGCAACGGCAGCACCAGCAGCCAGAGGGGACGCAGCCATTGCGGCCAGAGTTCGATCATCGCCGCCTCCTCAGGCGCAGGCGCTTGAGGCGCTGGCGCCATTCCGGATGGGGCTGCAGGAAGCGCGGCTTGCGCAGCAGCCGGTGCAGCAGGTGGTCTGGCCATTGCGCGGCCACCACCAGCAGCACGCTGAGCAGCAGTGCCAGGGCCAGCGGCCAGGCATACAAGGCCTCGGCGGTGCGCGCCTGGGTCGGCTGCTGAGCCACCGGTTCGAGCTGGTCGAGGGTGTCGCCGATGGCATCCAGTTCGGCGCCGTCGTGGGCGCGGAAGTAGGCGCCGTGGGTGATGTCGGCGATTTCCTTGAGCGAGGCTTCGTCCAGGTCCAGGCTCGGGTTCAGCCCGAGCAGCCCGGGGGTGCCGCTGGCCTCGGGGTTGGCGCCGATGCCGATGGTGTAGATGCGCACGCCTTCCTGGGCGGCCAGGCGCGCGGCGGTCAGCGGGTGGATCTGCCCGCCGTTGTTGGCGCCGTCGGTGACCAGCACCAGCACCCGGCTCTGCGCCGGGCGCTGGCGCAGGCGCTTGACCGCCAGGCCGATGGCGTCGCCGATGGCGGTGTTCTTGCCGGCGATGCCGATTTTCGCCTCGACGAGGAAAGTGCGCACGGTACGCCGGTCGAAGGTCAACGGCGCCTGCAGGTAGGCCTGGCTGCCGAACAGGATCAGGCCCACGCGGTCGCCTTCGCGGTCCTGCAGGAAGTCGCCGAGCAGCGCCTTGACCAGGTCGAGGCGGCTGATGTCTTCACCTTTCCACTGCATGTCGGGGAAGTCCATCGAGCCGGACACATCCACCGCCACCAGCAGGTCGCGGCCGCTGGAGGCCACCGGCACCGGTGCGCCCAGCCATTGCGGGCGGGCCGCGGCCAGCAGCAGCAACAGCCAGATCAACACGTAGGGCGCCTGCTGGCGCAGGGTCGGCAGGTTCAGGCGCGCGCGGCGCCCGGCGAGGCCTTCGAGCTCGTCGAGAAATCCCACCTTGAGCACCGGTTCGCCGCTGTCTGCCGCGGGCAGCAGCAGGCGCATCAGCCACGGCAGCGGCAGCAGCAGGAAGATCCACGGCCAGGCCAGTTCAAACATGTTTGCGGATCCAGGTTTCGACCGCCTGGCTGAGCCCGACGATGGCCTTGTCGTCGAGCTTGCACTCGGGCTTGTAGGCGCCTTCGACCAGCACCATCCAGCGGGTCAGGCCGGCGGCCGGGCAGCGGTTGTCGAGAAAGGCCAGCCATTGGCGGCCGTTGAGGGTATGGCTGTTGGCGCCGGGGTAGTGGTTGCGGCACAGGCGCTTGAGCAGGGCGTTGATCTGCTGCAGCCAGGCACCGGCCGGGGCGCCGTCGTAGGGCCGCGGCAGGCGGGCCAGTTCGGCCAGGGCTTCGGCGCGCACCGGGTCCAGCGGTTGCTCGGCGCGCACCAGCGGGCGCTTGCCCGGGCGCCAGCGGCGTAGCCGCCACAGGCCCCAGGCCAGCAACGGCAGCAGGGCGAGCAGCAGCCACCAGCCGGGGGCGGGCGGCCACAGGCCGATCGGCGCCGGGGCGATCAGCGGTTGCAACTGGTCCAGTGGGTTCACGAGCCGCTCCGTGGGCGCTGGGCGTTCAGGTACTCGCGCAACTGCTCGATCATGTCGCTCTGGGTGCTCAGCGGCATCAGCAGCACGCGTAGCTTCTGTGCCATGAGCTCCCAGCGTTCCACCCGCGCCTCGGCCTGTTGGCGGTAGGCCTGGCGCAGGTTGGCGTCGAGGGTATCGAGCTCCAGCTGTGCGCCACGCTGGGCGAAGCGCAGCAGGCCGGCGGCGGGCAGGGCATGGTCGAGCGGGTCGGACACCGGCAGCAGCAGCAGGTCGCAATGCCGCGAGAGCATGGCCAGGTGCTGTTCGGCCTGGTCGCTGAGCGAGCGTTCGTCGCAGATGACGATGGCCAGGCTGCCAGGGCGCAGCACTTCGCGCGCGCGGCGCAGGCCCAGGCCCAGGCTGTCGGCCTGGGGCGCGGCCTCGGTGTGCAGCGCCTGGTTGACCTTGGCCAGGCGGTTGAGCAACTGCAGCAGGCTCTGCTTGCTGCGCCGTGGCTTGACCTCGTGGTGGTCGTTGTCGCCGAATACCAGGCCGCCGATGCGGTCGTTATGGCCCAGCGCGGCCCAGCCGAACAGCGCCGCAGCCTGGGCCGCGAGCACCGACTTGAACATCAGCCCCGAGCCGAAGAACAGCCGCTGGCTCTGCTCGACGAGGATGAAGATCGGCCGCTCGCGCTCTTCGTGGAACAGCTTGGTGTGCGGCTCCTGGGTGCGCGCGGTGACGCGCCAGTCGATGTTGCGCACGTCGTCGCCGGCCTGGTACACGCGCACCTGGTCGAAGTCCACGCCGCGCCCGCGCAACTTGGAGTGGTGCAGGCCGACCAGCGGGCTGCGCTGGCCAGGGCGGGAGAACAGCTGGATTTCGCGCACGCGGTGGCGCATGTCGATCAGTTCGGCGAGGCCGATGCGGATGCCGTGGTCGGCCAGCTGCGTGGTGGGCATGGGTCAGGCGACGGCGACGACGTCGAGGATGCGCTGCACCACTCGGTCCTGGTCGACCCCGGCCGCCTCGGCCTCGAACGACAGGATGATGCGGTGGCGCAGCACGTCGAACAGCACCGCCTGGATATCCTCGGGGCTGACGAAGTCGCGCCCGGCCAGCCAGGCGTGGGCGCGGGCGCAGCGGTCGAGGGCGATCGAACCCCGCGGGCTGGCGCCGTAGGCGATCCAGTCGGCCAGCTCGGTGTCGAACTTGGCCGGGGTGCGCGTGGCCATCACCAGTTGCACCAGGTATTCCTCCACGGCGTCGGCCATGTACAGGCCGAGGATCTCCTTGCGCGCGGCGAAGATCGCCTGCTGGCTGACCCGGCGCTCGGGCTTCACTTCGCCACCCAGCGCCTCGCCACGGGCCTGGGCGAGAATGCGCCGCTCCACGGCGGCATCCGGGAAGCCGATCTTCACATGCATGAGGAAGCGGTCGAGCTGCGCCTCGGGCAGCGGGTAGGTGCCTTCCTGCTCGATCGGGTTCTGCGTGGCCATGACCAGGAACAGCGGCGACAGGTCGTAGGTGCTGCGCCCGACGCTGACCTGGCGCTCGGCCATGGCCTCGAGCAGCGCCGACTGGACCTTGGCCGGGGCGCGGTTGATTTCGTCGGCCAGCACCAGGTTGTGGAAGATCGGCCCCTGCTGGAACACGAAGCTGCCGGTTTCCGGGCGGTAGATTTCGGTGCCGGTGATGTCGGCCGGGAGCAGGTCGGGGGTGAACTGGATGCGGTGGAACTGCGCCTCGATGCCTTCGGCCAGCTCCTTGATCGCCTTGGTCTTGGCCAGGCCCGGCGCACCCTCGACCAGCATGTGGCCGTCGGCCAGGAGCACGATCAGCAGCCGCTCGACCAGCTTTTCCTGGCCTAGGATCTGGGAGGAAAGAAAGGTGCGCAGCGCGATCAGCGCTTCACGGTGTTCCATCGGCGGCGGTTCCTGGGGAATGGGCCGGCGCGCGCGAGGGAAAGCGGCGGCCGGGCAAGGGCTGATACTTTAATCCATACGGGGGTGGCGACCAATGGCGATGGGTAAAAATCTTGAAAGGGCAGGGGGGAAGGCTCACCTCAGTGACTGCAGTGCTTGGGAAAGTGCCTCTTTGAGGGTGTCGAGGTTTGTGGCGGACCCTTGGAAAGCGGGGTGCTCCCAGTCATGGTCCTTCACCAGCACGATATGGAGCTTGCCGCTGGCATCGAAGGAAGGGCGCCAGCCGATGTCCAGGATATGGCCGTCAGGGTATTCGACCTGCAGCATGTCCTCTTTCAGTTCATCCAGGCACTGGGCACGCGTGGTGTTAGTAGCTTCGACTCGGTTCGGGCTCGAGAGGCAGAGAGGGCTCCAATGTCGCTCAAGATCAGGTCCATATCTATGGCTGTAGAGGCTCATGTCTATGGAGTCTGGTGGAAAGATCGATGTTACGTATTTACGTTTTATTTGGCTTGATGATGGTGTTGTTAAGCAGGATGATATCGACATGCTTGCCGTGGCTGAAGGTTTTTAAAGCGTCTTGTAAGTGAATGTGATCCATGTCGTCGGTTTTCATTTTTTTAGCCGATTCAATGAAAAATTCTCCCAGGCTTTGTAAGGTGTCAGGTGACGCTAATAGTGATATTTCATCAAGGTCTAGTGTTTTGTCGGTTCCTGCTTCAGTGCCATGTATTGTGAAGTTATCAAGGGGCATGGGCGATCCATTGGCGGCCTGAAGGCCATGAAGAGTTGTTCGAAGTTCGCTCGCGCTTGACTTAAAGTGTAGTTTCAAGCTGTCTTTTTCTTGATCGGCGCTGAGCAGGCATCGTACATGGCCTGGTAGGTCAAGTGGGGTTCGTGGTGATGTGAGTGGGCCCACCTGACCTTTAATGATTTGGTGTGGGGGTGGGCTTGAATCACTTTAAAGGGGTTTTTTGTTGTGATGATTTATTTGGTTGTCAAGAGCTAGTCCGAGTTTTTTGCATTGTTCTACTAGGGTTTCTCTTGTCTCGTACATGAATGCCATGTAGTTATCTTGGCTGATGTCCATGAGCATTGCTTTTTTCTCCCCCCAAGGCCTTACTGCTAGCCGCTCATTGCCGTCAACAATCACCAAGCTAACAAACTCACCATCGAAGCTTTCTACGCCCGTAGGTAAGTCATAGTTTTGCAAGTCTTCCTCAAGTGCTTTTAATTCGTCTTCCAGTTGCTTGGTTGTAAGGTGGATTGGTTCTTTCGCCTTAATTCTGTTGAATAAATCCAAGAAGGCAACATTCAAGGAGCCTGCCACCATGAGTTGGTCAAAGTCACCGACGGTGAGTGTCTCGAAAGTAAAGCAACATTGTGCAAAGACGCTGTCTCCGTCAGCGCTCCTGAAAGTTTCTATTCTTGCTTTTAATTGGGTCACTTTTTCTTTACTCCGCATACGCAGTCTTTTTTCATGTCAGCAAACCTCTTCTCAACTTCAGAAGGAACCTTTAATCCTCGCTGTTGGACCGAGTCCCCATTCCAGTGAGCTTTCCCATCGTTGCTGTTTCCGAATCGGTGTATGACTCCGTCGTTATCCATGGCATACCAGTGTGTGCCCTCTTTGTCGGGTACTGCTTTTTTATAAAGCTCTTCGGCATTTTTAGGGAGTATAGAGGTCTTGCTGCCGCCTCCGCGGAATTTTCCGGAAGATGGATCATGGTGGCCGGGATTTTCATATTTCGGTTTAGGGCCATGGTACCGTCCAGCTTTGGGTTGGCGGGCCAGCCCGAGAGGATCTGTCCACGCAATGGCATTGGGCGCATAAGCAAATAGATTTAAACCGCCGGCATAGCTGATCGGATCTTTGCTTATATACCGTCCGATGATTGTTTCGTAATAACGATATCGATTGTAGTGCAATCCGGTTTCGCTATCGTGATACTGTCCTTGGAAACGAATCGGATTACTCAACGCATGCCGCTTGGCCCATTCCGACCGATCTTCCCGGACCTCGCCCCACGCTTTGTACTGCCCCGCCCAGGCGATATTGCCTTGCTCGTCGGTGAGTTCCATCGGCGTGCCGAGGTGGTCGCAGTGATACCAGGCAATCGCATCAAACGCCTGTGGCTTCATCTCCGTTTGCCACAACGGATCATCGTCGAAATCGTACTCGCGCTGGCTCCAGTCCGGCTGCCGGTGCAGAACGATCGGACGCTTGCGCAGCGCCTGCGCGACCGGCACGAAGCTACCCGGTTCGTACAGGTAGTGCACGGTCCGACCAGTATCGCCGTCATCCCGCGGCGGTGAGCTTTCCCACGCCAGGGTGTCGCCATCCCAGCCAAACAGGGTGAAGCCACATTCCAACTCTCGTTGACGCTTGGCCCTTTGCATCTGGTTCCAGCCGGTACCGGCTTCCGGTCGATCCCAGTAGTGCGCGACGGAATTCTTGTACAAGCGCCGGCCCAAGGCGTCATAACCGAAATCGACCTTGAGCTTGTCGTCGTTGTAGCTGGCCAACCGGTCGAACAGGTCCCAGCTAAAGTGCGCGTGGGAGCCATTGTGCAGGCGGTGAATCAGGTTGCCGCGCTCGTCGTACTTGTAATGGGTGCCGGCGTACTCACGCAGCAAGTTATCCATCAGCTTGTTACGGCGTGGGTTCGCTTCCAGCGGACGGTTCAGTTCCTGGGTTTTCTGGTCCAGCAGGTTACCGGCCGGGTCGAAGGCGAAGGTCTCGACACCCAAGCGGCTGGTGGCCTGGAGCAAGCGACCGACCGGGTCGTACTGGTACTCCAACTGGCCGCGACGGGTGTCGTGGATATTGGTCAGCTGGCCGGCAGCGTCGTAACGATACTGGCGCTTGAGCAACGTGGACTGGCTGTCATGGCTGCCCAGCCACTGCTCCTGCAGACGCCCGGCAGGGTCCCAGGCCTGGGTCTGCATGAGCTTGTTGCCCTGATGGCGCACGACCTCGCGGTGCAGGTCATCACGTTCGTAGGCCAGCATCTCGTGGTGATCGAGGGTCATGCCCAGCAGGTGACCGCTGCCATAGGTCAGCCAGCTGACCTTGTGCCCGTCCGGGCGCACTGTCGAGATACGCTGGTTAAGCGCGTCGTACGCGTGCTGCCACACCGCAACCATCGGTTTGCCGGTGTCCAGGTAATGCTGGTGCTCGTGGGTGAGGTTGCCGGCGTCGTCATGGAACCACTGCAACTTGCTACCGGCGTTGACGGCCTGGATCAGCTTGCCGTTGCCGTCGTAGGCGAAGGTTTCGGTCTGGCGTTGGTCGCCCTGGCGGGCAGTCCGCTCGACCAGGCGATTCATCGGGTCGAAGCGCAAATCGATATGGCGTTGCCCAACCTGGGTCGAGGCCAGGCGCCCGGAAGACGGGTCGTACTGGTAACGGGTCACCAGCCCGTCGAAGCCGTTCTCCTGCAGCAGGCGACCGACCGGGTCATAGAAGAAGCTCGCCTTGCTCTCGTTCTCGTTCTCCAGCCCGATCAGGCGGCCGAGCTTGTCCCAGCGATAGCGCAGGGTATGTTCGTTGGCATCGATGCGTTCAGCCAACAGGCCAGCGGCGCTGTAGGACCAGGTGGTGCAGCGATCCAGACCATCCGAGTGGGCGAGCAAGCGGCCTTCTGCGTCGTAGTCGAAGCGCTCTTCGCTTTTGTCCGGGTGAGTGACCTTGCACAGCTGGCCGGCCTTGTATTCATAGGCTGTCTTGTTGCCCATGGCGTCGGCGAACTGGGTCAGCTGGCCGAAGGCGTTGTATTCCCAGGCGCTGGTCTTGCCCGAGCAGTCGGTGTACGCCAGCATCTGGCCGGCAGCGTTGTAGGCCAGCGTCTTCTCGTTGCCCAGCGCGTCCTTGATCGCCTGGACCAGCCCGGCTGAGGTATAGGCAAATTCGGTCTTGTTGCCCAGCGGGTCGATTGTTTCGACCAGGTTGCCGCGATCGTCGTAATCGCGCAGCCACAGCCCGGCCTCGGCATCGCGGATCTTGATCAGCTGGTCGTGATCGTCATAGGCGTAATGCACGGTGCTGTGGTCGGGGCGGATGTGCTGCAGCAGGTTGCTGCGCTCATCGTAGGTGAAGCGGTCCTGGCTGCCGTCGGCGTGCACATGGCGGATGATGTTCTTGCGTTCGTCGCGGAACAGCCATTCCTCGCGCCCGTCCGGGTGGACGATGCGGTAGGTGTAGCCGAGGGCGTCGTAGTAGTGCCAGGTTTCCTGGCCGTGGGCGTCGGTGAGGTAGGTCAGGCGGATGCGCTCGTCCCACGCCAGGCGGGTTTCGAAGCTGCCGTCGTCGGCCCACTCGTGAATGGCCCGGGCGTGTGGGCCGCTGCCGTCCCACTTGAGGTTGATGCCACGGTCGGTGCGGTCGGTGTAGCGGGTGATCAGGTGGTGCTGGTACTGGTAGCGCCAGGCGGCGCCGTTTTCGTCCTGGGCGGCAATCAGGTCGCCGTGGTCATCGTAGTGATACCCGCACAGCTGGCGCAGCGGCTTGCCGTCGACCACCTGCCACAGGCCCTGGATGTGGCCGTGGTCGTCGAGCAGGGTACCCAGTTGCAGGTGGACCTTGTTCGGGTCGTCGTCGAAGTAGGTGTTGATGTCCGACAGCACCGGCTGGTCGTGGTGGCGGTGCTCGTAGTGCAGCATCGCCCCGGCACCGCTGCGCAGCTTGATGTGGGTCAGGTAGAAGCGCTCGCCATGGCGGGCATAGGTTTCCTGGCGGTCGAGGCCGCGGACCAGCACCAGCTGTTGTTCGCCGGTGCGCTTGAGGCACAGGTATTCGATCGGGTCGTAGTGGTAGGCGCCGACCTTGGGCAGCGGGAAGTCGTGGCTGCGCCCGTCCAGGTCGTGCAGCACCAGGCCCTTGCCGACCACGTCGATACAGGTGGTGAACTCGGTGAGCCAGCGCGCGCCGAGGCGGCCCTGGTCGAGGGCGGCGAGCCGCGAGTTGTAGACCCGGGTCCAGACCACGGGGAACGGGCCGGGCAGGGCGAAGTCCTGGTGGGCCAGGGTTTCGTCGCCGAGCACGTGGCCGATGCTGAAGTCGGTGCAGGGGCAGGGGCCGTTCTTCTCGGGCTTGGGCGCCTTGCTAGGTTTGACCTCGCGGCTGACCACTTCGGTCGGGCCTTCGCTGTGGATATGCCGGGCCTGCTGGGTGGTGCCCGGGCGGATATTGGCCGACAGGGTGACCCCGCGCGGGCGTTTCATCACGGTTTCCAGCAGGCGGGTGAGCAGCCAGGCGATGCTGTTTTCCAGGCCGGCCGAGCCGAGCGCCTCCAGGCGGCGTGGCACGGCCACGGCAAGGCCTTCGAGGGTGCGCACCAGCGGTTGCAGCAGGCTTTGCAGTTCGTCGCCGAAGTGGCTGGCGACGCTGTTGTAGCCATCCTTGATCGCGCCTTCGCCTGCGTTGGCCAGGGCCGACAGCGACAGTTTCCAGAAGCCGGTTTCCAGGGCCGAGTCGTACAGCGCGGCCTCGGCCATCTGTGCCCGGGACATCTGGTAGCTGGCGGCGGCGTCGAGCTCGCCACGGGCGGCCGCGTCGATGGTGGTGGCCAGGTCGGTGAAGATCTTTGCCGCCGTTTCGGCGGCGGCCGTGAGCATGGCCGGCAACTGCGCCAGGGCCTCGCTGACGTACTGCTCCAGATGGCCACGGATACTGGCGTGCAGATGGCCGTCGATGACTTCCAGGATCGCCTGGGTGATGGTCGCCCCGGGGCGGCGGCGCAGGGTCTGGCGGGTCAGTTGCAGCACCGGGCGCAGCACCATGCGCGACCTGGACAGGCCGGGCGGGTAAGGGATCACGCCGATCAGGTTGATGCCCAGGCTGACCCACAGCAGCGGGTCGGGGGAGGGGCTTTGCACCAGGTCGATGATGTCGATCAGCACATCGATGGCGGCCAGGGCATTGGCGACCGCCGGGTTGCTGTCGCCCAGCTGGCGCAGCAGTTGCAGGTTCACCAGGCCGTAGGTGTGTTCGCTGAGCCAGTGGTCGACGGAGGCGGCAGCGGCGCCGAGGTCTTCGCTGAGCAGGGTGTCGAGCGGGGCGACAGCGATCTGGACTTCGCGCTCGCTGGGCGCGGAATCGGAGGGTACAGCGGTCATCAGAAATAGCCTTCCTTAGGCAAGGGACAGGAGGTCCCGGGTGGTCCGTGAAGGCGAAATTTTACTGGTGGACGGGCGTTCACACCATGGGGGGAACACTGACGGGGAAGGCTTGACGTCCGGGAAAACCTGACCAGGGCTGCGTCATAACCCGCCTATGACGCTTGAGGTGAATTCTGATTTTTCGCCTGGGCGGATTGTCGCTTCCTGCTTCCTTCACGCCATGAAGGAGCGCGACGATGACTACGCAGAACAACCCCGTGCGGGTCGGCATTTTTTTCGACGGTACAGGTAACCACCAAGGCAATTCCGGCCAGGCCAATGGCGAACTGACCGGCAGTTACGCCAACGCGCGCAGCAACATAGCGCTGTTGCATGCGCTCTACCCAGAAGGGCCGGTCGGCGACCAGGCCTTCATCAAGCTTTACATCGAAGGCGTCGGTACCCGCGAAGGTGCGCCTGATTCGTTGTACGCCATGGCCACGGGCAGAGGCGCGGCGGGGGTGGAGGCGCGAGTGGCCCAGGCGCTGAGTCGGGCTGCCGAGCAGTTGCGCCAGCACGGCTCACCTGCGCGTATCGAATTCGACCTGTTCGGCTTCAGCCGCGGCGCCGCCTCGGCCAGGCACCTGGCCAACCGCCTGGGGGGCAATGAACGAGGCATGCCGGCGCAGTTGCAAGGGGTTCGCGGGATCAACTTCATCGGCCTGTTCGACACGGTGGCCGCCATCGTCGAGCCGCTGGTTGGCGACTTCGACCCTGCCGATGCACGCCATTGCAACCTGCGCCTGGGCCTGGAGGCGGGTATTGCCCGGCAGGTGGTGCAGTTGGTGGCGGGCGATGAACGCCGGCACAACTTCGCCCTGATACGCAGCGGCAACGATATCGTCGTGCCCGGCGCGCATGCCGACATTGGCGGGGGTTATCCGCTTTCGATGCGTGAGCAGGTGCTGCTGAGCAAGCCACGCTCAAGCCGGGAGAGGCAGGCGACGCCGCCCGAGCGGAGCGAGGCCTATGCGCAGGCGAAGGCCTTGCTGGCCGACCTGGGCGAGCCCAGGTCACGGGTGCTGGCCTGGGAAGTGCCGGTGGGCAATGGCCGGGCGCAGCGCGACGATGCGCAGAAGCTGGTGTATGCGGCGGTTTACCGGGAGCGCGAGGTGAGCGGGCACCTGTCGCGGGTGTACCTGAGCATCATGCGTGAACTGGGCGTGCGGGCCGGGGTGCCGTTCATGCCGTTGGGCGGCGATGAGGCCCATGGACTGCCGGGCGAGTTGCAGGGGATCAGTGGCAAGCTGCACGCCTACGTGCTGGGCGCAGGTCAGGCGCTGCAACTGTCGGCTGCAGAGGATGCGCTGCTGCGGGGCAAGTACGTGCATGCCTCGGCGCACTGGAATGCGCTGAAGGGGTTGCGCGGGAGTGGGCTGGATTCGCTGTATGTCAACCGGCCGGGGCAGGGGGGCAGGGTGGTGCATGACAACCCGGTTTGACAGTGCCGGCCCTTTCGCGGGTGAACCCGCTCCCACAGGGACCGCTGTGGGAGCGGGTTCACCCGCGAAAGGGCCGGAACAGAGGTACTCAGAGCTCGCTGACGAAGGTCCCGGTGCCATCGAGGATGTTGCGCAAGGTCAGCGCCACTTCCTCCAGGTCGGTCCCTGCGGACGTCAGCACGATCTCCAGCACCTCATCCCCTTTCAGCGCATCCCGGTCCCCGGCCGCCACCTCGATCAGCAGGCGCTGCGCGCTCAAGGTCACCTTCAGCCCATCCAGCGTCGACGGCTCGTCATCCAGGGTCAGGTCGACGGTGTCCTCGTCCGGGTAGCGGGTCAGCAGGAACATCTGCCCCTTGTCGCTGTGGCAGCACAGGGTCGCCATGTTGTCTTCCTCGTCATCGCAAGGGGTGGCGAACAGCAGGGCGGTCTTGATTTGCATGGCAGCGCTCGGGATTGCGGAAATGAGAGGGAATTCTGACAGCCTTGCACACATCCATAAACGTAAATTGCCAGCCCTTGACCGAAATTGTCGCAGCACCGCAAGCGGCGATGACCGCTCAGTCGTTAAGCTTCGGCGAGCCTGAACGTGCCACGCACGTTCCATGTCTGGTTTTTTTGCCGTCCGCCTTGCCAAGGGTTGGCTATCGTTGATCCGTAATTGGCGGACGCACGCGACGCTTCAACTATTACAAAGCCCAAGCGGAGTACCACAGATGGCGTTCTTCACCGCAGCCAGCAAAGCCGACTTCCAGCACCAACTGCAAGCGGCCCTGGCGCAGCACATCGGCGATCAGTCCCTGCCACAAGTGGCGCTGTTCGCCGAGCAGTTCTTCGGCATCATTTCCCTGGACGAACTCACCCAGCGCCGGCTCTCGGACCTGGCCGGCTGCACCCTGTCGGCCTGGCGCATCATCGAGCGCTTCGACCCCGAACAACCGCAGGTGCGGGTGTACAACCCCGATTACGAACGCAATGGCTGGCAGTCGACCCACACCGTGGTCGAGGTGCTGCACCATGACCTGCCGTTTTTGGTCGACTCGGTGCGCACCGAGCTCAACCGTCGCGGCTACAGCATCCACACCCTGCAGACCACCGTGCTCAGCGTGCGCCGCGGCGCCAAGGGCGAGCTGCTCGAGCTGCTGCCCAAGGGCAGCCAGGGCGAGGGCGTGCGGCACGAGTCGCTGATGTACCTGGAGATCGACCGCTGCGCCAACGCTGCCGAGTTGAGCGTGCTGGTCCGCGAGATCGAGCAGGTGCTGGCCGAAGTGCGCGTGGCGGTGGCCGACTTCGAGCCGATGAAGGCCAAGCTGCGTGACGTCGTCGCCGAAGTGGAGAAGACCGCCTTCGGCCCGGCCCAGCACGAGAAGGGCGAGGTGAAAGCCTTCCTCGAGTGGCTGCTGGACAACCATTTCACCTTCCTTGGTTATGAAGAGTTCACCGTGCAGGGCGACAGCGCCGGCGGCCGGATGGTCTACGACGAGCAGTCGTTCCTCGGCCTGCCGCGCCGCCTGCGGGTGGGCCTGAGCGAGGAAGAGCTGCGCATCGAAGACTACGCCGTGGCCTACCTCAACGAGCCGCTGCTGCTGTCGTTCGCCAAGGCCGCGCTGCCCAGCCGCGTGCACCGCCCGGCCTACCCGGACTACGTGTCGATCCGCCAGCTGGACGCCGCCGGCAAGGTGGTCAAGGAACACCGCTTCATGGGCCTGTACACCTCGTCGGTGTACGGCGAAAGCGTGCATGCCATCCCCTACATCCGCGTCAAGGTCGCCGAAGTCGAGCGCCGCTCGGGCTTCGACCCGAAAGCCCACCTGGGCAAGGAACTGGCCCAGGTGCTCGAAGTGCTGCCGCGCGACGACCTGTTCCAGACCCCGATCGACGAGCTGTTCAACACCGTGATGGCGATCGTGCAGATCCAGGAGCGCAACAAGATCCGCGTGTTCCTGCGCAAGGACCCTTACGGCCGCTTCTGCTACTGCCTGGCCTACGTGCCACGGGAAATCTACTCCACCGAGGTGCGGCAGAAGATCCAGCAGGTGCTGATGGAGCGCCTGAAGGCCAGCGACTGCGAGTTCTGGACCTTCTTCTCCGAGTCGGTGCTGGCGCGCGTGCAGTTGATCCTGCGGGTCGACCCGAAGAACCGCATCGACATCGACCCGCAGCAACTGGAAAACGAAGTGATCCAGGCCTGCCGCTCGTGGCATGACGACTATTCGGCACTGGTGGTCGAGAACTTCGGCGAGGCCCAGGGCACCAACATCCTCGCCGACTTCCCCAAAGGCTTCCCGGCCGGCTACCGCGAGCGCTTCCCGGCGCATTCGGCAGTGGTGGACCTGCAGCACGTGGTCGCGCTGTCCGAGAACAAACCGCTGGCGATGAGCTTCTACCAGCCCCTGACCCGCCTCGGCGACCGCCTGCTGCACTGCAAGCTGTACCACGCCGATACCCCGCTGGCGCTGTCCGACGTGCTGCCGATCCTGGAGAACCTCGGCCTGCGCGTGCTCGGCGAATTCCCCTACCGCCTGCGCCATGCCAGCGGGCGCGAGTTCTGGATCCACGACTTCGCCTTCACCTACAGCGAAGGCCTGGACCTGGACATCCAGCAGCTCAACGACACCCTGCAGGATGCCTTCGTCCACATCGTCAACGGCGACGCCGAAAACGATGCCTTCAACCGCCTGGTGCTCACCGCCGGCCTGCCGTGGCGCGACGTGGCGCTGCTGCGCGCCTATGCCCGCTACCTCAAGCAGATCCGACTGGGCTTCGACCTCGGCTACATCGCCAGCACCCTGAACAACCACACCGACATCGCCCGCGAGCTGACCCGGTTGTTCAAGACCCGCTTCTACCTGGCGCGCAAGCTCGCCAATGACGACCTGGACGACAAGCAACAGCGTCTGGAACAGGCGATCCTCAGCGCCCTGGACGATGTCCAGGTGCTCAACGAAGACCGCATCCTGCGTCGCTACCTGGACCTGATCAAGGCCACCCTGCGCACCAACTTCTACCAGCCTGACGCCAACGGCCAGAACAAGTCGTACTTCAGCTTCAAGTTCAACCCCAAGCTGATCCCCGAACTGCCCAAGCCGGTGCCCAAGTTCGAGATCTTCGTCTATTCGCCACGGGTCGAGGGCGTGCACCTGCGCTTTGGCAACGTCGCCCGCGGCGGCCTGCGCTGGTCGGACCGCGAGGAAGACTTCCGCACCGAAGTGCTGGGCCTGGTGAAGGCCCAGCAGGTGAAGAACTCGGTGATCGTGCCGGTCGGCGCCAAGGGCGGCTTCCTGCCGCGGCGCCTGCCGCTGGGCGGCACGCGTGACGAGATCGCCGCCGAGGGCGTGGCCTGTTACCGCATCTTCATCTCGGGCCTGCTCGACATCACCGACAACCTCAAGGACGGCGGCGTGGTGCCGCCGGCCAACGTGGTGCGCCACGATGACGACGACCCGTACCTGGTGGTGGCGGCCGACAAGGGCACCGCGACCTTCTCCGACATCGCCAACGGCATCGCCATCGACTACGGCTTCTGGCTCGGCGATGCCTTCGCGTCCGGCGGCTCGGCCGGTTATGACCACAAGAAGATGGGCATCACCGCCCGGGGCGCCTGGGTCGGCGTGCAGCGCCACTTCCGCGAGCGCGGCATCAACGTGCAGCAAGACCCGATCAGCGTGATCGGCGTCGGCGACATGGCCGGCGACGTGTTCGGCAACGGCCTGCTGATGTCCGACAAGCTGCAACTGGTGGCGGCGTTCAACCACCTGCACATCTTCATCGACCCGAACCCGGACCCGGCCACCAGCTTCGCCGAGCGCAAGCGCCTGTTCGACCTGCCGCGCTCGGCCTGGAGCGACTACGACAGCAGCATCATGTCCGAAGGTGGCGGGATCTTCCCGCGCAGCGCCAAGAGCATCGCCATCAGCCCGCAGATGCAGGAACGCTTCGCCATCGAGGCCGACCGCCTGACCCCGACCGAACTGCTGCACGCGCTGCTCAAGGCCCCGGTCGACCTGCTGTGGAACGGCGGCATCGGTACCTACGTCAAGGCCAGCAGCGAGAGCCACGCCGATGTCGGCGACAAGGCCAACGATGCGCTGCGGGTCAACGGCAACGAACTGCGTTGCAAAGTGGTGGGCGAGGGCGGCAACCTCGGCATGACCCAGCTCGGCCGCGTCGAGTTCGGCCTCAACGGCGGCGCCACCAACACCGACTTCATCGACAACGCCGGTGGCGTGGACTGCTCCGACCACGAGGTCAACATCAAGATCCTGCTCAACGAGGTGGTGCAGGGCGGCGACATGACCGAGAAGCAGCGCAACCAGCTGCTGGGCAGCATGACCGACGAAGTGGCCGGCCTGGTGCTGGGCAACAACTACAAGCAGACCCAGGCGCTGTCCCTGGCGGCGCGCCGCGCCCGCGAGCGGATCGCCGAATACAAGCGCCTGATGGCCGACCTCGAAGGCCGGGGCAAGCTGGACCGGGCCATCGAGTTCCTGCCGTCCGAGGAACAGTTGGCCGAGCGCCTGGCCGCCGGCCAGGGCCTGACCCGCGCCGAGTTGTCGGTGCTGATCTCGTACAGCAAGATCGACCTCAAGGAACAGCTGCTCAAGTCACTGGTGCCGGACGACGACTACCTGACCCGCGACATGGAGACGGCCTTCCCGCCGTCGCTGGTCAGCAAGTTCGCCGAGGCCATGCGCCGCCACCGCCTCAAGCGTGAGATCGTCAGCACCCAGATCGCCAACGACCTGGTCAACAACATGGGCATCACCTTCGTCCAGCGCCTCAAGGAGTCGACCGGCATGAGCCCGGCCAACGTCGCCGGGGCCTATGTGATCGTGCGCGACATCTTCCACCTGCCGCACTGGTTCCGCCAGATCGAGGCGCTGGACTACCAGGTGCCTGCGGAAATCCAGCTGACCCTGATGGACGAGCTGATGCGCCTGGGCCGTCGCGCCACCCGCTGGTTCCTGCGCAGCCGGCGCAACGAGCAGGATGCCGGGCGTGATACCGCGCACTTCGGGCCGAAGATCGCCCAGCTCGGGCTGAAACTCGACGAGCTGCTCGAAGGCCCGACCCGCGAGCGCTGGATGGTGCGCTACCAGAGCTTTGTCGACGCCGGTGTGCCGGAACTGCTGGCGCGCATGGTCGCCGGCACCACCCACCTGTACACCCTGCTGCCGATCATCGAGGCGT
Organism: Pseudomonas sp. NPDC089401; assembly: GCF_044749485.1. Lineage (NCBI taxonomy): Bacteria > Pseudomonadati > Pseudomonadota > Gammaproteobacteria > Pseudomonadales > Pseudomonadaceae > Pseudomonas > Pseudomonas sp. NPDC089401. The sequence continues at coordinate 403,883 of NZ_JBIVIA010000001.1, forward strand.
CGGACGTCACCGGGCATGACCCGGCGCAGGTGGCCAAGGCGTTCTTCGCCGTGGGCAGCGCGCTGGACCTGACCTGGTACCTGCAGGAAATCAGCAACCTGCCGGTGGAGAACAACTGGCAGGCCCTGGCCCGCGAGGCGTTCCGCGACGATATCGACCTGCAGCAGCGGGCGATCACCATCTCGGTGTTGCAGATGGCCGATGCACCGGAGGACATGGACGCCCGTGTGGCCCTGTGGGCCGAGCAGCACCGGGTGATGGTCGAGCGCTGGCGGGCGATGCTCGACGACCTGCGCAATGCCACCGGGACCGACTATGCGATGTACGCGGTGGCCAACCGCGAGCTGGTCGACCTGGCCATGAGCGGGCAGGCGGCGGTGGTGCCTTCCTGAGCCCTGCGCTGGAATGAGAAAGCCCCGGCAGTGATGCCGGGGCTTTTTTTGTACACCTGTACCGGCCTCTTCGCGGGTAAACCCGCTCCCACAGGCATTGCACCACAGCTGATATCGGTGCAATACCTGTGGGAGCGGGTTTACCCGCGAAGAGGCCGGTGCAGGCTTACTTGAACCTGCGCTCCACGCCTTTCTCCACGAGGATCTTCGCCGAAATCTCTTCCACCGAAAAATGCGTGGAGTTGATGTTGGGAATGTTCTCCCGGCGGAACAGGCTTTCCACCTCGCGCACTTCGAATTCGCACTGGGCAAAGCTCGAATAGCGGCTGTTGGGCTTGCGCTCGTGGCGGATGGCGGTCAGGCGGTCGGGGTCGATGGTCAGGCCAAACAGCTTGTTCTGGTGCTTTTTCAGCACTGCCGGCAGCTGCAGGCGTTCCATGTCGTCCTCGGTCAACGGGTAGTTGGCCGCGCGGATGCCGAACTGCATGGCCATGTACAGGCAGGTCGGGGTCTTGCCGCAGCGCGACACGCCGACCAGGATCAGGTCGGCCTTGTCGTAGTAGTGGGTGCGCGCGCCATCGTCGTTGTCGAGGGCGAAATTCACTGCCTCGATGCGCTCCATGTAGTTGGAATTACCGCCGATCGAGTGGGACTTGCCCACGGAATACGACGAATGGGCAGTCAATTCCTGCTCGAGCGGGGATAAAAACGTCGAAAAGATGTCGATCATGAAGCCGTTGGACGTCGCCAGGATCTCGCGGATGTCCTGGTTGACGATGGTGTCGAAGATGATCGGGCGCATGCCGTCGCGCTCGGCGGCCGCGTTGATCTGCTGCACCATGGTCCGTGCCTTGTCCGGCGTGTCGATGTAGGGACGGGTGAATTTATTGAACGGAATGCTTTCGAATTGAGCGAGCAGGCTCTGGCCCAGGGTTTCGGCGGTGATGCCGGTGCCATCGGAGATGAAGAACGCGGTTCGTTTCATTTGCGATCTGGGCCTTAAGCTGATGACGTTTCTTGGATATGATAAGTTCGGTTTGCCGAATGCGGCTGTCGGCATTCTGCCATATTTTGCGAGCCTATTTTCCAGGTACAGGCCACAAGCGCCCGGCCAAGTCATCAAGGCAGGCGGGCGCCCTAGAGTTTTTCCAATACAGCTAGTGGAGAATCACCTTGGTAGAGTACGTAGTTTCCCTCGATAAGCTCGGCGTCCATGATGTGGAGCATGTGGGGGGCAAGAACGCATCCCTGGGCGAGATGATCAGCAACCTCGTCGGTAAAGGCGTGTCGGTGCCAGGCGGCTTTGCCACCACGGCGCAGGCGTACCGTGATTTTCTCGAGCAAAGTGGCCTGAACGAGCAGATTCACGCGGCCCTCGATGCCCTGGACGTGGACGACGTCAACGCCCTGGCCAAGACCGGCGCGCAGATCCGCCAGTGGGTGATGGAGGCCGAGTTCCCGGCCCGTCTGGATGCGGAAATCCGCACCGCCTTCGCCGAGATGTCCAAGGGCAACGACAACATCGCCGTGGCCGTGCGTTCCTCGGCCACCGCCGAAGACCTGCCGGACGCCTCCTTCGCCGGCCAGCAGGAAACCTTCCTCAACATCCGCGGCGTCGACAACGTGATCCGCGCGGCCAAGGAAGTGTTCGCCTCGCTGTTCAACGACCGTGCCATCGCCTACCGCGTGCACCAGGGCTTCGACCACAAGCTGGTCGCCCTGTCCGCAGGCGTGCAGCGCATGGTCCGTTCGGAAACCGGCACCGCCGGCGTGATGTTCACCCTCGACACCGAGTCGGGCTTCCGCGACGTGGTGTTCATCACCGGCGCCTACGGCCTGGGCGAAACCGTGGTACAGGGTGCGGTCAACCCTGACGAATTCTACGTGCACAAGCAAACCCTCGAGGCCGGCCGCCCGGCCATCCTGCGCCGCAACCTGGGCAGCAAGGCGATCAAGATGGTCTACGGCGACGAAGCCAAGGCCGGTCGTTCGGTCAAGACCGTCGAGGTCGACCGCGCCGAGCGCGCACGCTTCTGCCTGAGCGACGACGAAGTCAACGAGCTGGCCAAGCAGGCGATGATCATCGAGCAGCACTACCAGCGCCCGATGGACATCGAATGGGCCAAGGACGGTGACGACGGCAAGCTGTACATCGTCCAGGCGCGCCCCGAGACCGTGAAGAGCCGCGCCAGCGCCAACGTCATGGAACGCTACCTGCTCAAGGAAAAGGGCACGGTGCTGGTCGAGGGCCGCGCCATCGGCCAGCGCATCGGCGCCGGCAAGGTCCGCGTGATCAACGACGTGTCCGAGATGGACAAGGTGCAGCCGGGCGACGTGCTGGTCTCCGACATGACCGACCCGGACTGGGAACCGGTGATGAAGCGCGCCAGCGCCATCGTCACCAACCGTGGCGGGCGTACCTGCCACGCGGCGATCATCGCCCGTGAGCTGGGCATCCCTGCGGTGGTCGGCTGCGGCAACGCCACCCAGGTGCTCAAGGACGGCCAGGGCGTGACCGTGTCCTGCGCCGAAGGCGACACCGGTTTCATCTTCGAAGGTGAACTGGGCTTCGACATCAAGCAGAACTCGGTGGACGCGATGCCGGAGCTGCCGTTCAAGATCATGATGAACGTCGGCAACCCGGACCGCGCCTTCGACTTCGCCCAGCTGCCGAACGAAGGCGTGGGCCTGGCCCGCCTGGAGTTCATCATCAACCGCATGATCGGCGTGCACCCCAAGGCGCTGCTGAACTACGCCGGCCTGCCGCCGGAGCTCAAGGACAGCGTCGACAAGCGCATCGCCGGCTACAACGACCCGGTCGGCTTCTATGTCGAGAAGCTGGTCGAGGGCATCAGCACCCTGGCCGCCGCCTTCTACCCGAAAAAGGTCATCGTGCGCCTGTCGGACTTCAAGTCCAACGAGTACGCCAACCTGATCGGCGGCAAGCTCTACGAGCCGGAAGAAGAAAACCCGATGCTGGGCTTCCGCGGCGCCTCGCGCTACATCAGCGAGTCGTTCCGTGACTGCTTCGAGCTCGAATGCCGCGCACTGAAGCGTGTGCGCAACGAGATGGGGCTGACCAACGTCGAGATCATGGTGCCGTTCGTGCGCACCCTGGGCGAAGCCAGCCAGGTCGTCGACCTGCTTGCCGAAAACGGCCTGGCCCGCGGCGACAATGGCCTGCGCGTGATCATGATGTGCGAGCTGCCGTCCAACGCGATCCTCGCCGAAGAGTTCCTCGAGTACTTCGACGGCTTCTCGATCGGTTCCAACGACCTGACCCAGCTGACCCTGGGCCTGGACCGCGACTCGGGCATCATCGCCCACCTGTTCGACGAGCGTAACCCGGCCGTGAAGAAGCTGCTGGCCAACGCCATCGCCGCGTGCAACAAGGCCGGCAAGTACATCGGCATCTGCGGCCAGGGCCCGTCGGACCACCCGGACCTGGCCAAGTGGCTGATGGAGCAGGGCATCGAGAGCGTGTCGCTGAACCCGGACTCGGTACTCGAGACCTGGTTCTTCCTGGCCGAGGGCCAGGGCGCGGCCTGATGCGGTAAATTGCGGGGGTGCGTCTGGCGCGCCCCCGCCTGGTTTTTTCCAGGGCGAGCTCCAGTGATGGACCCCGCCCTTTTTTGTGCACCAAGCAACCTTATGCAAAGCAGCAGCAACCTATTTCCCGTGGCCCTGCTCAGCGCCGAACGCCGCGGTGACCTCAGCGAGGACGTGTACCGGATCAAGGCCGGAAACAGCCCTGACCCCAGCGTCGAACTGGCCGTCACTCGCCTCGGCCTGGCCGATCAGGGGCCGCCCCAGGGCGTGCCGGTGATCCTTCTGCACGGCAGTTTTTCCAACCGGCGCTTCTGGTATTCGCCCAAAGGCATCGGCCTGGGCGCCTACCTGGCGCGGGCCGGGTTCGATGTGTGGATCCCGGAGATGCGCGGCCACGGCCTGTCGCCGCGCAACCACAACTGGAAGCACAACCGCGTCGCCGACTATGCCCGCGATGACCTGCCGTTGATCGCGGCATTCGTGCGCGAGCAGTCTGGCCAGGCGCCACACTGGGTCGGCCACTCCCTGGGAGGCACCACCCTGGTGGCTGCACTGGGCGCAGGAACCCTGACCAGCGAACTGGCCGCCAGCGTGGCGATCTTCGGCACCCAGATCAGCCGGGTGTACTGGCCGTTGAAAGTGCCGCCATTGACCTGGGGGGCGAAGCTGCTGCTCAAGCGCTGGGGGCAGATATCCGGGCCCCGCTTCAAGCGCGGCCCTGAGGACGAACCGATCGGCCTGGCGCTGGAAAGCATGCGCTGGCATGGTCTGTTCGGGCGCTTTGGGGACAAAGAGAGTGACTGGTGGGCCGGGTTGGCCGAGGTCGATGTACCGTTGCTGGCAGTGGCTGGCGCGGGGGACTTCCAGGACCCGGTGTGGGCCTGCCGCAAGCTGTTCGATCAACTGGGCGGGGCGCGCAAGCAGTTCCTGCGGCTGGGGCGTGAGGAGGGCTTCGAAGCCTTCGGGCATGTCGACATGCTGGTGAGCAAGGCGGCGCAGGTGCAGGTGTGGCCGTTGGTGGAGCGCTGGTTGCGCAACCCGTCGTTGCCGGTGCATGAGTCGACGGTCGTGCGCGAGCCGGTGCCTGCCAGCTGAATCCGCTTCGCCTGTGCCGGCCTCTTCGCGGGTGAACCCGCTCCCACAGGTACTGTACAGCCTTGGTACCTGTGGGAGCGGGTTCACCCGCGAAGAGGCCGGCACAGGATGAAATCAACTGACTGCCCGGTCCTGGATGACTGCAACGGCGTCTACGGTGTAGCCTTGGCCGACACCCGCTTTCGTTGTGACTGACAGGAGCTTCCCATGCAGCATTACGTAACGCCCGACCTGTGCGACGCCTATCCGGACCTGGTCCAGGTGCTCGAGCCGATGTTCAGCAACTTCGGTGGCCGCGATTCGTTCGGTGGCCAGATCGTCACCCTCAAATGCTTCGAGGACAACTCGCTGGTCAAGGAGCAAGTCGAGCTCGACGGCAAGGGCAAGGTCCTGGTGGTCGACGGCGGCGGTTCCCTGCGCCGTGCGCTGCTCGGCGACATGCTTGCCGAAAAGGCCGCCAAGAACGGCTGGGAAGGCCTGCTGATCTACGGCTGCGTGCGTGATGTCGATGTGCTGATCCAGACCGACGTCGGCGTGCAGGCCCTGGCCAGCCACCCGATGAAAACCGACAAGCGTGGCATCGGCGACCTCAATGTCGTCGTGACATTCGCCGGGGTGACTTTTCGCCCGGGCGAGTACCTCTATGCCGACAACAACGGTGTGATCGTTTCGCCCAGCCCGCTGAAAATGCCGGAGTGACGCGCAGCGCGCGCTGATGGAGTGTTGATGTTCGAGGAAGACAACGCGCAGTGGGGGCTGGTGCATGCCCTGGTGCTCGATGGCAATGGCGGCGCGCGTCCGATCGCCCGCACAGCGCTGGACACCCTGCAACTGCAGCCACAGGAAAGCCTGTGGCTGCACTGGGACCGCAGTCACCCGCAAACCCGCACCTGGCTGCTGCACGACAGTGGCCTGAGCGAGTTCGCCTGCGACCTGCTGCTGGAGGAAAACACCCGGCCACGGCTGCTGCCGCAACCCGGCGAGCAGCTGTTGCTGTTCCTGCGCGGGGTCAACCTCAACCCGGGCGCCGAGCCCGAGGACATGGTCTCGGTGCGTATCCATGCCCAGGCTCAGCGGGTCATTTCCCTGCGCTTGCGGCCGTTGCGCGCCAGCGATGAGGTGCTCCAGCTGCTGGAAGAGGGCAGGGGGCCGAAATCGGCCTCCGAGTTGCTGCTGCTGATGGGCGAACTGCTGACCGAAAAGGTCCAGGGCCTGGTCAGCGACCTGTCCGAGCTGGTCGACCTGGAGGAAGAAAAGCTCGAATCCGACGAACGGTATACGCCCGAACATGGCAGCCTCCAGCAGATTCGTCGTCGCGCCGCCGGCCTGCGTCGTTTCCTGGCGCCGCAGCGAGACATCTATGCCCAGCTGTCGCGCAGCAAGTGGAGCTGGTTCTGCGATGCCGATGCCGACTACTGGAACGAACTCAACAACAGCCTGATCCGCTACCTCGAAGAACTCGAGCTGACCCGCGAGCGCGCCGCGCTGGTGCTGGAAAGCGAGGACCGCCGACGCAGCGAGCGCATGAACCGGACCATGTACCGTTTCAGCATCATCACCTGCATCTTCCTGCCCATGAGCTTTCTCACCGGGCTGCTGGGCATCAATGTCGGCGGCATCCCCGGTTCGAGCAGCCCTTATGGCTTCCTGGTCGCCTGCATCATCGTGCTGGCGCTGGCGGCAGGGCAGTGGTGGATGTTCAGGCGGTTGCGCTGGGTATGAGCATGTCGAATCAGGTTGGAACATCCTCGCGGGGGCGATGTGTGACCGATTGCACGGCCATCTCGTCTCTGACTGACACTGCGCGAGGTGCACATGCACGATCCGTTTGAACAATCCCTGCGTGACCTGCTCAACGCGTCGCCGTCCGGTGAGGACCGCGACGACGCCGCGTGCCTGGGGCGCGTGCTGAAAACCGCCAACCGCCAGGTAGGCGCCGGTGACCTGTTCAGCTTGCTTGGCCGCTGGAGCCAGGCGCTGCTGATCGCCGTGAACAATGGCTCGGCGCACGTCGCGCCGGTACGTCGACACTCTACCCGCAACGCTGCCACCGGCAGCAAAGCAGATAAGGCCGATTGAATATGGAACTCGATCTCTGGACCCAGAGCCTGGTCACTGCCATGACCGCCCTATGGACCAAGGTGGCGAACTTCATCCCCAACCTGTTCGGCGCGCTGGTCGTGGTGCTGCTCGGTTTCGTGGTGGCCAAGCTGCTCGACACGCTGCTCTCCAAACTGCTGGCCAAGGTCGGCCTGGACCGCCTGATGGCTGGCACCGGGCTGACCAAGATGCTGGGCCGGGTCGGCATCCAGGTGCCGATCTCGACCCTGGTCGGCAAGATCGTCTACTGGTTCGTGCTGCTGATCTTCCTCGTTTCGGCCGCCGAATCGCTGGGCCTGGAGCGCGTCTCGGCGACCCTCGACATGCTCGCCCTGTACCTGCCCAAGGTGTTCGGTGCGGCGCTGGTACTGCTGGCCGGCGTGCTCCTGGCGCAGGTGGCCAACGGCCTGGTGCGTGGCGCCGCCGAAGGTATCGGCCTGGAATATTCGGCAGGTCTTGGGCGGATCACCCAGGGCCTGGTGATCATCATCAGCATCTCGGTGGCGATCAGCCAGCTCGAGGTCAAGACCGACCTGCTCAACCACGTCATCGTCATCGGCCTGATTACCGTTGGTCTGGCCGTTGCGCTTGCCATGGGCCTGGGCAGCCGCGAAATTGCCGGGCAGATCCTGGCCGGCATCTATGTCCGCGAACTCTACCAGGTCGGCCAGCAGGTGCGGATTGGAGAGGTCGAAGGGATGATCGAAGAGATCGGCACGGTCAAGACGACGTTGCTCACCGATGATGGCGAACTGGTGTCGTTGTCCAACCGGGTGTTGCTCGAGCAGCGAGTCAATAGCCGCTAACCGCACAAAAGCTGTTAATGTATGCCGCCGCGAAATTCGGCCCATGGGGCCGAGCGGCGACATTGACCTGACTGTCGGCCAGATCCGTTTTGAATAAAGTTCATTCGCCGCCCATGCGTTACGACCCCCGCGAACTCACCGACGAGGAGTTGGTGGCGCGTTCGCATGAGGAGCTGTATCACGTAACCCGCGCCTATGAGGAACTCATGCGGCGTTACCAGCGGACCCTGTTCAACGTCTGCGCGCGTTACCTGGGGAACGACCGGGACGCCGATGATGTCTGTCAGGAAGTGATGCTGAAGGTGCTGTACGGTCTGAAGAACTTCGAGGGCAAGTCCAAGTTCAAGACCTGGCTCTACAGCATCACCTATAACGAGTGCATTACCCAGTATCGCAAGGAGCGCCGCAAACGCCGGTTGATGGATGCCTTGAGTCTGGACCCTGTTGAAGAGGCGTCCGAAGACAAGGCCCCGAAGCCGGAAGAAAAAGGCGGACTGGACAAATGGCTGGTGCATGTGAACCCGATCGATCGGGAAATCCTGGTGCTGCGATTCGTCGCGGAACTGGAATTCCAGGAGATCGCCGACATCATGCACATGGGGCTGAGTGCGACGAAAATGCGCTACAAGCGAGCGCTAGACAAGCTTCGTGAGAAATTTACGGGCCTGGATGAAACTTAGTCCTACGTAAATGTCTCTAACGGATCGGCGAGTTCTGCTAGACTTGCCGTCGAGTTGTCCCCCCGGATTTTGGTGGGGCTGCTTAACTATCACCAGATGGGGATTTAACGGATGAAATTGAAAAACACCTTGGGCTTGGCCATTGGTTCGCTGGTAGCCGCCACTTCGATTGGCGCTATGGCACAAGGCCAGGGCGCCGTTGAGACCGAACTCTTCTACAAGAAAGAGTTCTTCGACAGCCAGCGCGACTTCAAGAACGACGGCAACCTGTTCGGCGGTTCGATCGGTTACTTCCTGACCGACGACGTTGAACTGCGTCTGGGCTACGACGAAGTGCACAACGCTCGTGGCGAAGACGGCAAGAACATCAAGGGCTCGAACACCGCCCTGGACGCCGTTTACCACTTCAACAACCCGTACGACGCCATCCGTCCGTACGTTTCCGCTGGCTTCTCGCACCAGTCCCTGGGCCAGACCGGCCGTGGCGGTCGTAACCAGTCGACCTTCGCCAACGTTGGCGCTGGCGCCAAGTGGTACATCACCGACATGTTCTACGCCCGTGCCGGCGTTGAAGCTCAGTACAACATCGACCAGGGCGACACCGAGTGGGCCCCGAGCGTTGGTGTTGGCCTGAACTTCGGCGGTAGCCCGAAGCACGCCGAAGCCGCTCCAGCTCCAGTTGCTGAAGTCTGCTCCGACTCCGACAACGATGGCGTCTGCGACAACGTCGACAAGTGCCCTGACACCCCAGCCAACGTTACCGTTGACGCTGATGGCTGCCCGGCTGTTGCCGAAGTCGTTCGCGTTGAGCTGGACGTCAAGTTCGACTTCGACAAGTCGGTCGTCAAGCCAAACAGCTACGGCGACATCAAGAACCTGGCTGACTTCATGAAGCAGTACCCACAAACCACCACCGTGGTTGAAGGTCACACTGACTCCGTGGGCCCAGACGCTTACAACCAGAAGCTGTCCGAGCGTCGTGCCAATGCTGTGAAGCAGGTTCTGACCCAGCAGTACGGTGTTGAGTCCGGCCGCGTTCAGTCGGTTGGCTACGGTGAAACCCGTCCGGTTGCCGACAACGCCACCGAAGAAGGCCGTGCTGTCAACCGTCGCGTTGAAGCTCAGGTAGAAGCCCAGGCCAAGTAATTGGTTTGAAGCTTCAATGAAAAACCCGGCCTCGGCCGGGTTTTTCTTTGCCTGGAGTTTTTCGGGCGGAACCGGCGCCGCTTTCGCGGCGCATCGCGAGCAAGGCTCGCTCCTACAGCTGGCCCCGCGCCTTTCCTGTAGGGGCGAGCCTTGCTCGCGATGGGTCTAGACAATCAGCAGAATCAGATTGACCAGCAATGACAGCAGTGCCACGGTCCGCCACACCTTCAACGGCTCGCGCTCCAGCAGCGGGCGCGGGCGGCTGGCCAGTTCCTGGCGGTCGCCACGCTCGAGCAGCAACAACCACTGCTCTGCGGTTTCGAAACGCTGCGCCGGGTCCGCCACCACGGCTTGCAGCACATTGTGTTGCAGCCACTCGGGCAGATCCGGCCGATAGCGTGCAGGATTCACCGCTTGCGAGAAGCGCGGGCGCTGGAAGGCCTCGACCTCGCCATAGGGAAAGTGCCCGGTCAGCAACCGATAGAGCGTGACGCCGACCGCGTACAGGTCCTGGCGTGGGCTCGGCGGCAGGCCATCGAAGGCTTCCGGAGCGATGTAGGAGGGGGTGCCGGGCAGGTCGTGCTGCGGGTCCTGGGACAGGCCCGGGCAATACGCCAGGCCGAAATCCAGCAGGCGCAACTGGCCATCTTCGCCCAGGTGCAGGTTGTCGGGCTTGATGTCGCGGTGCAGCAGATTGCGCCGGTGCAGCACGCCAACCGCCTGCAGCAGTTGGCGGGCGACTTCCAGCCATTGCGCCAGGGGCAGCGGGCCGTGTTCGGCGAAGTGCGCGGCAAGGGTCTGCCCACGGTGCTCGCGCATCACGTAGTACAAGTGCTGGCGCTGGCTCGCGGCATGCAGCTCGGGGAAGTGGCGGCCGGCGACCCGGCGCAGGAACCACTCTTCCAGCAGCAAGCCTTGGGCGGCGCCCGGCTCCTGCTCGCGCTCGGCGGGCAGGGTTTTCAGCAGCCACGGCTGGCCCTGGCCATCGCGCACGCGGTAGAGCAACGACTGGCGGCTGTGTGCCAGGCGCGATTGCACCTGCCAGCCATCGATCGACTGGCCCTCGCGCAGGGGCCCAGGTAGCGGCCACTGCTGCAATTGCACCAGGGTGTCGCCGAGGTTGGCCGGGCCCAGTTGCTCGACCCGCACCAGCAACGCGCTGGCGTTGTCCTGGCTGCCGTTGTGATGGGCGCTGGCGACCAGCGTGTCGGCGGCCAGTTGCAGGTCGGGCTGCTCGCGCAGCACGGCCTGGATGTGTGCGTCGCCGAGGCTGGCCCAGACGCCGTCGCTGAGCAGCAGGTAGCACTCGCCGGGCTGCAATTCGCCGTCCAGGTAGTCGACCAGCAGGTGCTGGTCCAGGCCCAGGGCGCGCTTGAGCACATGCTGCATGCCGGGTTGGTCCCACACATGGTCTTCGCTCAGGCATTGCAGGCGGCCGGCGTGCCAGCGGTAGGCGCGGCAGTCGCCGACGTGCGCCAGGGTGAAGCGCCGACCGCGCAATACCAGGGCGCTGAGGGTGGTCAGCAGCGGCTGGCCGCCCTGGGCGCGCAGCCAGCGGTTCTGTGCCAGCAGCAAGCGATCCAGGGCCTGGGCCACGCTCCAGGTGGCAGGCGTGGCGTAGTAGTCCATGGCCAGGGCCTGCAGGCTGGCGCGCGCCGCCAGGCCGCCGTCGGCACATTGGCTGACGCCGTCGGCGAGGGCGAACAGGTAGCCCTTGCTGGCGGCCAGCTCCGGTGCCGGGGTGACCAGGCGCAGGGCATCCTGGTTTTCCGCGCGCGGGCCGGTGGCGCTGGCCTGGGCGAAACTCAGCCGAAGGCTCATCAGGCCGCCTCAGACCCGCGCCGCAGTGATCGCGGCCGAGCCCCAGGTGGTGCGCCAGCGCTGCTTGACGCCGTGCAGGCCGAACCAGGCCAGCAGGCCCAGGCTGGCGAACAGCCACAGGCCCAGCTGATAGTCACCGGTGTGTTGCTTGATGGTGCCCAGGCCCGCCGCCAGCAGGAAGCCGCCGATGCCGCCGGCCATGCCGATCAGCCCGGTCATCACCCCGATTTCCTGGCGGAAGCGTTGCGGCACCAGCTGGAACACCGCGCCGTTGCCGGCGCCCAGGCCGAGCATGGCGCTGACGAACAAGGCCAGGGCCGCCGCCGCGCTGGGCAGGTTGAAGCCGACCGCGGCGATGCAGATGGCCGCCACGCTGTACATGCCGAGCAGGGTGCGGATGCCGCCGAAACGGTCGGCGAGGGCGCCGCCCAGTGGACGCATCAGGCTGCCGGCGAACACGCAGGCCGCAGTGTAGTAGCCGGCGGTGATCGGGCTAAGGCCGTACTGGTCGCTGAAGTAGCCGGGCAGGGCGCTGGCCAGGCCGATGAAACCACCGAAGGTGACGCTGTAGAAGAACATGAACCACCAGCTGTCGCGGTCACCGAGGGCCTTGAGGTAGTCGGCCACGGCCTTGGGCTTGGGCCGCTGCGGGGCATTGCGGGCGAGCAGGGCGAACAGCGCCAGGGTCAGCAGCAGTGGCAGCACGGCCAGGCCGAACACGTTGTTCCAGCCGTAGGCGGCGGCCAGCAGCGGGGCCAGCAGGGCGGCGAACACCGTGCCGGAGTTGCCGGCTCCGGCGATGCCCATGGCCTTGCCCTGGTGCTGTGGCGGATACCACTGCGAGGCGAGCGGCAGCGACACCGCGAACGAAGCACCGGCTACGCCGAGGAACACCCCCAGCAGCAGGGCCTGCTCATAGGTGTGTACCCCGAGGTGCCAGGCGCTCGCCAGGGCGACGATGACCAGCACCTGGCCGATCAGGCCGGCGGTCTTGGGCGAGAGGCGATCGACCAGGATGCCCATGACGAAGCGCAGCAGCGCACCGGCGAGGATCGGCGTGGCCACCATCAGGCCGCGCTGCTGCGGGCTCAGCTGCAGGTCAGTGGCGATCTGCACTGCCAGCGGGCCCAGCAGGTACCAGACCATGAAGCTCAGGTCGAAATACAGGAAGGCGGCGAACAGCGTGGGCACATGCCCGGATTTCCAGAAGCTGGTACTCATCGAACACCTCACTCGGCAATGCAACGGAAACGAAAAAGACGCCGCTACCCGGCCCACTGGCGTGGGGGGGAGAGCGACGTCTTTGTCGGGAATGGTTTCGAGGCAACCGCCGTTGGCTACCGGTGATCGTTACTCAGCAAGAGCTGGGCCAACTCTTCAGATACGGCTCGTTTCCTGTAGGAGCGGCCTTGCGTCGCGAAAGGGGCGCGCAGCGGCCCCAGGTTTTCAGCTTCGCAGCAGGGGGTGTCGGGGGCCGCTTCGCGGCCCTTTCGCGACGCAAGGCCGCTCCTACAAGGGATCGCATGTAGCGCTACCCAAGCATTTCATGCATGGCGATGATCTGGTCCGCCACCTGGATCAGCTTCTGCTGGCGGCTCATGGCCTGGCGGCGCATCAGGGTGTAGGCCTGTTCCTCGTTGCAGTCCTTCATCTTCATCAGCAAGCCCTTGGCCTGCTCGATGCGCTTGCGCTCGGCCAGTTGCTGGTCGCGGGCCTGCAGCTGGGCCTTGAGCGCCTGGTCGCTTTCGAAGCGGGCCATGGCCACGTCGAGGATCGGCTGCAGCCGTGCGGCGTGGATGCCTTCGACGATATACGCGCTGACCCCGGCCTGGATCGCCTGGCGCATCACCCCGGGGTCATGCTCGTCGGTGAACAGCACGATCGGCCGCGGGCGGTCGCGGCTGACCAGCACCACCTGTTCCATCACGTCCCGATCCGCTGATTCGGTATCGATCAGCACCACGTCCGGGCGCACCGTTTCGACGCAGGCCGGCAGGTCGATGGTCAGGTCCGGCGCCTCGATCACTTCGAAACCGGCCTCGCGCAATGCGGCCTTGAGGCGGCCAACCTTCTTCTGGGTATCATCGATCAGCAGGATGCGCAGCATGGCGATGGCCCTCACAGACCGGTACGGGCGTTGGGCAATTCGCCCAGGGCATGTAGGCGGAAGCTGCGGGCGTAGCCGTGGGGGTCGCTGCCGTCCCAGCAGCTGCCATCGATCAGCAGGCTGCTGCGCATGGAGCTGGCCGGGCAGGGCACTGCCACGGCGGCCGCGGCGTCGCGGTACAGCGCCAGTTGCTGCACCTGCTGCGCCACGCCGAGGTAGTCGGGGTCGTCGCGCAGCAGGCCCCAGCGGCGGAACTGGGTCATGAACCACATGCCGTCGGACAGGTAGGGCAGGTTGGCACGGCCCTGGTCGAACAGGCGCAGGCCGTGGCGGTCGTGCCAGTGGTGGCTGAGGCCGTCCTGGTAATCGCCGAGCAGGCGTGGTTCGACGTTTTCCACCGGCGTGTCCAGGTAGGCGCTGCCGCTCAGCAACTGCGCGGTGCTGCGGCGGTTCTCCGGGCTCTGTTCGATGAAACGGCTGGCGGCGAGGACCGCCTTGATCAAGGCGCGGGCACTGTTGGGGTAATGCTCGACGAAGGCGCGGGCACTGGCCAGGACCTTTTCCGGGTGATCCGGCCAGATCGACTGGCTGGTTGCCAGGGTGAAACCCTGGCCCTGGGCCACGGCCGCGGCGGACCAGGGCTCACCGGCGCAGAAGCCGTCGATGCGCCCGGCCTGGATATGCGCGGCCATCTGCGCCGGTGGCACCACCACGCTGTTGACGTCATGCAAGGGATGGATGCCTTGGCTGGCCAGCCAGTAATACAGCCACATGGCGTGGGTGCCGGTGGGGAAGGTCTGGGCGAAGGTCAGCCGTGCGCCATGCTGGTGCACCCGCTGGGCCAGTGCCTCAGGGCTGGTCACGCCCAGGCGCTGCAGGGCCGGCGAGAGGTTGATGGCCTGGGCGTTCTGGTTCAGCCCCATGAGTACCGCCATGGGGCTGGCCGGCACGCCGCCGATGCCCAGGTGCACGGCATAGACCAGGCCGTACAGGCAATGGGCGGCATCCAGCTCGCCGCTGGCCAGCTTGTCGCGCAGGCCGGCCCACGAGCCTTGGCGCTTGAGGTTGAGGGTCAGGCCATGTTGCTGGGCGAAGCCCTGGGTGGCGGCGACCACCACCGAGGCGCAGTCGGTCAGGGCCATGAAGCCGATGTCGAGGCTGGGTTTTTCCGGCGCGTCGCTGCCGTTGACCCAGGCTAGGGGTGTTGTGTTCACAAAGGTCCTCGCCCTTACTGGATAGGCTGCTTGCAGGCGATGTAGCAACCCATGTGCCAAGCCCCTGTCATGCCGGGCCCTCGCTGGCTATAATCGCAGCCTCACTCTCCCCCCGAGCCTTGCCCGCCCATGTATACCCTGGCCCGCCAGCTGCTGTTCAAGCTTTCTCCGGAAACCTCCCATGACCTGTCCCTGGACCTGATCGGCGCCGGTGGCCGCCTCGGGCTCAACGGCGTGCTGTGCAAGCAGCCGGCGGCGTTGCCGGTGACGGTGATGGGCTTGAACTTCGCCAACCCGGTCGGCCTGGCCGCAGGCCTGGACAAGAACGGCGCGGCCATCGACGGCTTCGCCCAGCTGGGCTTTGGTTTCGTCGAGATCGGCACCGTGACCCCGCGCCCGCAGCCGGGCAACCCCAAGCCTCGGCTGTTCCGCCTGCCAGAGGCGACGGCGATCATCAACCGCATGGGCTTCAACAACCTGGGGGTCGATAATCTGCTCGAGCGTGTGCGCGCCTCGCGCTACGACGGCGTGCTGGGCATCAACATCGGCAAGAACTTCGACACCCCGGTCGAGCGTGCGGTCGACGACTACCTGATCTGCCTGAACAAGGTCTATGGTGACGCCAGCTACATCACCGTCAACGTCAGCTCGCCGAACACCCCGGGCCTGCGCAGCCTGCAGTTCGGCGATTCGCTCAAGCAGCTGCTCGATGCCCTGGCCGAGCGGCGCGAGCAGTTGGCCGGCGAGCACGGCAAGCGCGTGCCGCTGGCGATCAAGATCGCCCCGGACATGAGCGACGAAGAAACCGCGCTGGTGGCCTCGGCGCTGATGCAGTCGGGCATGGATGCGGTGATCGCCACGAACACCACACTGGGCCGGGAAGGTGTCGAAGGGCTGCCGCATGGGGGCGAGGCAGGCGGCCTGTCGGGCGCGCCGGTGCTGGAGAAGAGCACCCATATCGTCAAGGTGCTGGCCGGCGAGCTGGGTGGCAAGCTGCCGATCATCGCGGCGGGTGGCATTACCGAAGGCCGGCATGCGGCCGAGAAGATTGCCGCGGGTGCGAGCCTGGTGCAGATCTATTCGGGCTTCATCTATAAAGGGCCGGCGCTGATTCGCGAAGCGGTGGATGCCATTGCCGCGATGCCGCGCTGACCTGGCAGAGCCTCTTCGCGGGTAAACCCGCTCCCACAGGGGGAGGGTTGCCTTGAGGCTGGCGCTGTACCTGTGGGAGCGGGTTTACCCGCGAAGAGTCCAGCATTGATGTAGGATCGGGCCCATAAAAAAGGGCCCCATCAAGGGGCCCCTGGGCCGTAGCCCGCCGCCCGGATAGGGCGCGCATGGTGACTCGAATTCAGTGTCCTCGTTCAGCCAACGGCGTGATTTTCGTTGAGTCTATGGATGCCAGCGGTGCCAGTCATGCCGTCCCAGTTATCACCGCGACCTTCGCGCCAGCCGTTGATCCAGGCTTGGCGAACAGAAGGAAGATTGAAAGGGCAAAGTTCGCGGGATTTGCCGGTGACCCCGTATTGGTAGCCACGTGAATATGCTCTTTCCAACGGATCACGCTTTAGTCTTCTCATAGGGTGTTGCCCTCACTTGTTGACTGTAATGTCCCGTCGGCCTCTCCGAGGCCGGGCAGAGTCTTTCTGCCGGTTTTGCGCTCGCTGCCGGCGTGGCGAGCTGGAAGTGCCGCCTCGTTGCGAAGCGGCCTGAGACCAGTTCTAACGAATGCAGGTCACGGTGTGAATGATCGATTTGTCATAAGCACGTAACCTTTCCAAGGGTGAGGGGATAAGTAAATAAATGCGACTCAACCTTGTTTGGCGTTGAGCCCGCTGTGATCGGGGTTTTGCCGATCCTTGACGTCATTTCGCCAGCGTTGCTGAGCGATGACAGAAATAAATTGAAATGCGACGAAGGGTCACATCGGCCCTCAAGTCGACGGAAATTATTCGTACTGCCTGATGATCTAAGCTGTTCCTGCCACCTGGCAGGCGGCTGATCGATCAGGCGGCCTGGCCGAAACACTGCGCGAAACGCAGCTGCAGAGGCCACTCGGACGCTTGCTGGAAGGGCGTTCGGGCAAACATCGGCGGGGCGATGCGTCGCTTCGTCACCTAAATAGCCCAAGGCGCTGGAAAACTCATGTCGGACCGTTTCGAACTCTATCTCACCTGCCCCAAAGGCCTGGAAGGCCTGCTTGCCGAAGAGGCCAAGGGCCTCGGCCTCGACGAGGTGCGCGAGCACACCTCGGCCATCCGCGGCGCCGCCGACATGGAGACCGCCTACCGCCTGTGCCTGTGGTCGCGCCTGGCCAACCGCGTGTTGCTGGTGCTCAAGCGCTTCCCGATGAAGAACGCCGACGACCTCTACGATGGCGTCAACGCGGTCGACTGGGCCGATCACCTGGCGGCCGACGGCACCCTGGCCGTGGAATTCAGCGGCCATGGCTCGGGCATCGACAACACCCACTTCGGCGCGCTGAAGGTCAAGGATGCGATCGTCGACAAGCTGCGCAACCGCGAGGGCCTGCGCCCGTCGGTGGAAAAGGTCGACCCGGACGTGCGTGTGCACCTGCGCCTGGACCGTGGCGAGGCGATCCTCTCCCTCGACCTGTCCGGTCACAGCCTGCACCAGCGCGGTTACCGCCTGCAGCAAGGCGCCGCGCCGCTGAAGGAAAACCTCGCCGCCGCAGTGCTGATCCGTTCCGGCTGGCCACGCATCGCTGCCGAAGGCGGCGCCCTGGCCGACCCGATGTGCGGCGTGGGGACCTTCCTGGTCGAAGCGGCGATGATCGCCGCCGACATCGCCCCCAACCTCAAGCGCGAGCGCTGGGGCTTCAGCGCCTGGCTCGGCCACGTGCCGGCCACCTGGCGCAAGGTCCACGAAGAAGCCCAGGCCCGCGCGCAAGCCGGCCTGGCCAAGCCGCCGCTGTGGATCCGCGGCTATGAAGCCGACCCGCGGCTGATCCAGCCGGGGCGCAACAACGTCGAGCGCGCCGGCCTGGGCGACTGGGTGAAGATCTACCAGGGCGAGGTCAGCACCTTCGAGCCGCGCCCCGACCAGAACCAGAAAGGCCTGGTCATCAGCAACCCGCCGTACGGCGAGCGCCTGGGTGACGAAGCCAGCCTGCTGTACCTCTACCAGAACCTTGGCGAGCGCCTGCGCCAGGCCTGCATGGGCTGGGAAGCGGCGGTGTTCACCGGCGCCCCGGAACTGGGCAAGCGCATGGGCATCCGCAGCCACAAGCAGTACGCCTTCTGGAACGGCGCCTTGCCGTGCAAGCTGCTGCTGTTCAAGGTCCAGCCTGACCAGTTCGTCACCGGCGAGCGCCGCGAGGCCCAGGCCGACAACGGCAACGGCGAAAGCCGCCGCCCGGCGCCGGTGGCCAGCGAGCCGGCACGCCTGTCGGAAGGCGCGCAGATGTTCGCCAACCGCCTGCAGAAGAACCTCAAGCAACTGGGCAAGTGGGCGCGCAAGGAGCAGGTCGACTGCTACCGCCTGTACGATGCCGACATGCCCGAGTACGCCCTGGCCGTCGATATCTACCAGGACTGGGTGCATGTGCAGGAATACGCGGCACCGCGCTCGATCGATCCGGAAAAGGCCCAGTCGCGCCTGCTCGACGCCCTGGCGGCGATCCCTCAGGCCCTGAACATCGACCCGCAGCGCGTGGTGCTCAAGCGCCGCGAGCGCCAGAGCGGCACCCGCCAGTACGAGCGCCAGGCCACCGAAGGGCGCTTCCAGGAAGTCAACGAAGGCGGCGTCAAGCTGCTGGTCAACCTCACCGACTACCTCGACACCGGCCTGTTCCTCGACCACCGCCCGATGCGCATGCGCATCCAGCGCGAGGCCAACGGCAAGCGCTTCCTCAACCTGTTCTGCTACACCGCCACGGCCACCGTGCACGCGGCCAAGGGCGGCGCGCGCAGCACCACCAGCGTCGACCTGTCGAAGACCTACCTGGACTGGGCACGGCGCAACCTGTCGCTGAACGGCTTCTCCGAGCGCAACCGCCTGGAGCAGGGCGACGTCATGGCCTGGCTGGAAGCCAACCGCGACAGCTACGACCTGATCTTCATCGACCCGCCGACCTTCTCCAACTCCAAGCGCATGGAAGGCGTGTTCGACGTGCAGCGCGACCACGTGCAACTGCTCGACCTGGCCATGGCCCGCCTGGCGCCGGGTGGCGTGCTGTACTTCTCCAACAACTTCCGCAAGTTCCAGCTCGACGAGCACCTGAGTGCACGTTATGCGGTGGAAGAGATTACCGCTCAGACCCTGGACCCGGACTTCGCCCGTAATAACCGCATTCACCGCGCCTGGCGTTTGCAGTTGCGCTGATAGTCAATTGACATGAACCCCCGCTCAGCTTGAGCGGGTGTTCATGTATTTCTGGAAGTCTACGCAATCCCCTGTGGGAGCGGGCTTGCCCGCGAACATGGGCGAAGCCCGTGCCATCCACTGCACTTCCTAAACCTGAAGACTTTTCCTACTCCAACTTCCTACTCCCCATTTCCTCTCCCTTCCTACATACACACGAAACTTTTTCCAGTAGGGTTGTGGCTATCTGCTAGCAGCCATTATTGGCCTCGATTCGACTGAGCAAGAAGTTGCTCAACATTTGAATGGATGAACTTGCACGAACTATCCGCACGGATGCCTGGTAGTTCCCGTTGCATGATTAATAGGTCGTGGCACGACTCTGTCTTGCCGCCCCAAGAGGAGGACACGGATGTTTGCCGCCGCAAACCAGACCCATTTCAGCTTGCACATTGACGGCCTGGAACATGATTTCCAGGTCCTCGCCTTCGACGGCACGGAAGCCATCAGCCAAGCCTATGCCATCGACCTCGAGCTGGTCAGCGAAAACCCCTCGCTGGACCTGGAAAGCCTGCTGCACAAGCCCGCGTTCCTTCAACTCGGCGATGACGGGCGTGGCCTGCATGGCCTGATCTACCGCGCCGCACAGGGCGAGTCGGGCAAGCGCCTGACCCGCTACCAAGTCACCCTGCGCCCGCAGCTGGCCTACCTGAAACACCGCATCAACCAGCGCATGTTCCAGCACAAGACCGTGCAGGAAATCATCGCCCAGGTGCTCGAGGAGCATGGCATCCTCGCCAACGCCTACCAATTCCAGTTGGGCGCGACGTACCCGCAGCGCGAGTATTGCGTGCAGTACGACGAGTCCAATTTGCAGTTCATTCAACGGCTGTGTGAGGAGGAGGGGATTCATTACCACTTCCGGCACAGTGCGGACGGCCATTTGCTGGTGTTCGGCGATGACCAGACGGTATTCCCGAAATTGGCGCCGGTGAGCTTCCAGCATGACTCCGGTTTGGTCGCCGATACGCCGATGATCAAGCGCTTTGCGCTGCGGCTGGAGACTCGGACCAGCAGCGTCGCGCGCCGTGATTACGACTTCAAGAAGCCCTTGATCACACTTGAGGGCGAGGTCGACAGCCACGACGAGCCAGCGCTGGAAGACTACGACTATCCCGGTCGTTTCCTCGACCGCACGCGCGGCAAGCACCTCGCCAATCGAGCGCTTGAGCGCCATCGCAGCGACTACCGCCAAGCCCAGGGCGATAGCGACCAACCGTTGCTTGCCAGCGGTCATTTCCTCACGTTGGCTAGCCATCCGAACGCGAGCTGGAACGACCTCTGGCTCCTCACCGAAGTGCACCACCAAGGTCGCCAGCCGCAAGTCCTAGAAGAGGCGATCACCAGCGACGTCGACGCCCGCTTCGACGGTTTCCAGCAGGGCTACCGCAATTTCTTTGTCGTGACCCCTTGGGAGCTGCCATTCCGCCCAGCGTTGTTGCATCCAAAACCCAAGGTCCTCGGCACCCAGCGTGCCATCGTCAGCGGCCCCGCTGGCGAAGAGATCTACTGCGACGAATACGGCCGCATCAAGGTCCAGTTCTTCTGGGATCGTGAAGGCCAAGCCGACGACAAGTCCAGCGTGTGGATGCGCGTCGCCAGCAGCTGGGCCGGTCAGGGCATCGCCGGCCTGCAACTACCGCGCGTGGGCATGGAAGTGCTGGTCAGCTTCCTCGAAGGCGACCCCGATCAGCCCTTGGTGACCGGCTGCCTGTACCACGGCGTGAACATGCCGCACTACAAGCTGCCCGACCTGAAAACCCTCGCCACCATCAAGAGCAAGGAGTACAAGGGCAGCCGCGGCAACGAACTGCGCATCGACGACACTACCAGCGAAATCAGCATCGGCCTGCGCAGTGATCACGGCGCCAGTGCCCTGAACCTGGGCTACCTGACGCACCCAAGGCCATCTGGTGGCGCCCCACGCGGCGAAGGTTTCGAACTGCGCACCGACCGTCACGGCGCGATCCGCGCCGCTGGCGGCCTGCTCATCACAACTGAGCCCCGCCCGAACGAAGCCAAGCATCACAAGGACCTGCCGGAAACCGCCGAACGCCTGGCCACCGCCAGCGACCAACAGGACAGCCTGGCCGAACTGGCCAAGCAGATGCAGGCCCAGGAGCCCGGCGACCAGGACCTGGTAGCCAAGGACCTGCACGCCCAGCACCAAGGCATTCTCGGCAGCGGCCCAGGCGATCTCACCAAAAACGAGTTCGCCGAATTCACCCAACCGCACTTGGTCGTGTCGAGCCCCGCCGGCATCGCCCTGACCACCCCCGGCCCGAATCACATCACCACCGGCAGCCACCTGGCCCTGAGCAGCACCGGCCACACCAGCCTGTCGATCGGCAAACGCCTGCTGGCCAGTGCCAGCCAAGGCATGCGGTTCTTCGTGCAAAGCCTGGGCTGGAAACTCGTCGCAGCCGATGGCGACATCGACGTCCGCGCCCTGAAGGACAGCATCAATCTGCTGGCCAAACTCGATATCACCGCCAACGCCGACCGCATCATCCTCCAGGCCAAGACCGAGCTGGTGATCCAGGGCGGCGGCAGCGCGACGACCTACAACGCCAGCGGCATTACCCACGTCACCAGCGCCAACTACACCGCCCATGCCGCGCAGTTCGCGCACATCGGCGCGGCGAGCAAGGCCGGCACCTTCCCCGAGCCGCCCAAACCGGGCAAGGGCGCGCTGGAGCTGTTCAACCTGTACGCCAATACCAACGGCATCAAGGTCGGCGAGTACAAGGTCACCGACGCCCTGGGCAACCTGTTCACCGGTAGCCTCGACGGCCAGGGCTTCAATGCCGTGAGCGGTGCGGCGCCAGGGCCGGCGCCCAGCTGGCTCGGCGTCGACAGTGCCGACAGCTGGAGCCCTGGCAGCCTGGTCAAGTCAGCCCCCTGGCCGAAACTGTCCGCCGCCCAGGAAGGCACTTCGTCGCTGATTGATGGCATCTATGAAAAGCTCAAGCCCGAAGGCAGCGATGGCCTGTTCGACCAGGCCAAGCAACTGGCCAGCAGTGGCCTGGACGCTGCCAAACAAGGCATCAGCCTGTTCAAGGCAGGGCAGGGCGCGTTGCAGAACGTCCAACAGGTGCAAGGCGGTGTCGCCGGCCTGCCACAGCTGGCCAGCGCCGCCAGCTCGGCGCTGACGACGGCCACTGCTGCCCAGCGCGCGCTGGCAGCCCTGCCCAAGCTCCCCACCTTCAAGGCCCCCAGCCTGAACAGCCTTTCCAACCTGACCCCAGGTGACCTGATCGCATGACCGCACAGACTTCTGCAGCAGACGAAAACGCCCGCGCCCCGCAGGTCGCGATCACACCCCTCGACGAGATCCAGATCGAGGACGTCGGCCGCGGCGCCGTGGTGTTCGACACCTGGCTGCGCAGCACCAGCGCCAGCTACGTCACCCTCGAACGCCTCAGGGGCGTCGCTGGCAACCTGGCCGTGTCGGGCAACATCATCGCCCTGGTCGATGCCCTCGGCGATATCCCCCTGCTGGCCCGCCAGCCGGTGCCGGACCCGGTCAGCTGCGCCGGTTACGCCATCAACCTGATCGGCCTGATCACCACGCCAGCCAGCGAGGCCGGGGCGCGCATGGCCCTGCGGCCGATGCTGTTCATCGTCCGCCAGGAGCGCAAGCAGGTGCTCGGCGATGCCCTGGTCGAGCTGATGGCTGGCCACCTCAACACTGACATCGTCGCCAGCCTCGACGACTTCGTCAGCCAGTCGGCGGGCAAGCTCAAGGCCGCTCTGAACGACGCGGCCACGCTCGGTGAACAGCTGATCCTCGACCTCGCCAGCGGTATGCAGGCCTTGCTCGCCGGGGCAAGCCCGGCGCCGGGCGGCGCGGGTGGCAACCTGTTGATCCACGACGCACAGGCGAGCATCGACAACTACCTCAGCGCGGCCTACGGCGCCTACAAAAGTGCCGGCAAAGGCCTGACCAGCGCGGATGTCAGCCCGTCCCTCAGCCCGACGGCCAAAGCTGAAGTCACCGCCCAGGTGGCCCGCCTGCGCCTGCTGGCGCCGCAGGTCGGTGCCGCGATCCTCAAGCTCGGCGATGCCGGCAGCCCAGGCTCGATCGAAGCCCTGCGCCAGACCCTGGCCAGCAGCGTCGAGCAGTGGCGTGAGCGCAACCCGCAGATGGTGGTCGCCAACATCAAGGTCGGCAGCATCAGCCAGGCTCGCCACCAGTTGACCGAAGGCAAGCTGGAAACCCAGAAGGAACAGGCCCCCGCCACCGCGGCTGCCAATCAATGCAAGAACGGCGTGCCGACCAGCACCTGCAACAGCATCAACTTCGCCCTGGGTAGCGAGACCTTGCAGCACACCGATTTCAGCCTGCCCGGGCCGTTCCCGATCATCTGGACCCGCACCTACCATTCGCGCCTGGCCGCCCTCGACGACGGCCACCTCGGTGCACGCTGGATCACCCCCTTCACCACCTGCATCGACGTGCACGGCGATGGTCTGCTGCTGCATGACATCGACGGCCGCAGCCATGCCTACCCACTGCCCAAGGTCGGCAAGACTCATCACGACCCGGTGGAGTACCGCGGCCTGACCCGCACCACCGAAACCCAGATCATCCTCAGCCGTGGCCAGGAACGCCGCGAAACCTACCAGCGCCTCGGCGACCGCTTCCTGCTCACCCACATCGCCATGCGCAACGGCGTCGGCGCGACGCTGCACTACGAGCACCGCCACCAGGGCCGCGCGGTGCTGTCGGACATCAACACCTACCAGGACAACGACCGCACCCAGTTTCTTCTGCAATTGGGCACGCTGCTCGACGAGCATGGCCGTATCCAGGGCCTGTGGCAGGTGGTCGACGGCAAGCCACTGCGCCAGCTGTGCGCCTATCACTATGATGATCACGGCGACCTGGTGGCCGCCCAGGACGAGAACGGCGCGGCCTGGCGCTACCAGTACCAGCGCCACCTGATCACTCGCTACACCGACCGCACCGAGCGCGGCTTCAACCTCGAATGGGACGGCAGCGGCCCACAGGCCAGAGCCATCCGCGAATGGGCCGACGACGGCAGCTTCGAAACGCGCCTCAAGTGGGACGAACACATCCGCCTGACCACGGTGACCGACGCCTATGGCGCCCAGACCCACCATTACTACGACGCCGAGGGCTACACCTACCGCATCCGTCACGCCGACGACCGTTCCGAGTGGCTGTTCCGCGACAACCGCAAGAACGTCATCCGCCACCTGCACGCCGACGGCAGCCAGGACCGCTACACCTACGATGAGCGCAGCAACCGCCTGCAACATATCCGCGCCGACCACAGCGTGGTGCACTACGCCTACGACGACAAAGACCAGCTAATCAAGGTGCTCGATGCCGAAGGCGGCCTGTGGCGGCGCGATTACGATGACGTCGGCAACCTGATAGAGACCCTCGACCCGCTGGGCAACAAGACCGCGTTCGCCTACACCTCCACCGGGCTGCTTAAGGCGATCAAGGACGCCAACGGCAACGAGAAAAAGCTGGCCTACAACGCAGCCGGGCAGTTGCTCGAATACACCGACTGTTCCGGCAAGACCAGCCAGTGGGCCTATGACGAACTCGGCCGCCTGGTCCAGGCTACCAATGCCATGGGCGAGCAGATCCAGTACGCCTACAAGGCCGGCCAACTGGCCAAGGTCACCCACCCCGACCAGACCGAAGAGCGCTTCGAGCGCGATGCCGAAGGCCGGTTGCTGGCCCATGTCGATGCGCTGGATCGGTGTACGACCTGGACTTATACCGCCGCCGGGCTGCCGGCGGAGCGCATGGATGCGGCCGAGCACACTCTGCGTTGCCATTGGGACAAGCGCGGGCGCCTGGTCGCGCTGGAGAACCAGAACGAAAGCAAGGCCACTTTCATTTACGACACCATTGGCCGCTTGCTCCAGGAGACAGGCTTCGACGGCCTGGCCAAGGATTACCACTACGACCCGCACACCGGCCGACTGTTGTCCACCCAGGTCGGCCAGCGGCGCATCGCAATGCGCTTCGACCGCATGGGCAGGCTCACCGAGCGCACGGCCCGCCTGGGCGATCAGGTCGAGACGGAACGCTACGCCTACAACGGCAACGGCCAGCTGACCCTGGCCAGCAATGCCGCCAGCAAGGTGCAGTGGTTCCACGACGAAGCCGGCAACATGACCCGTGAGCATCAGCACTACCTGGCCGTGGGCACGCCCATGGTCGCGGTCTGGCAACATGAATACGATGCCTTGAACCAACGCGTGGCAACCGTCCGCCCCGATGGGCACAAGGTCAGTTGGCTGACCTATGGCAGTGGGCACCTGGTAGGCATGATGCTGGACCATCACGAAATGCTGGCCTTCGAGCGCGACGACCTGCACCGTGAAATCGTCCGCCATCAAGGCAACAAGCTGGTCCACAAGCAACGCTGGAACGAGATGGGAAGGCCGCAGGAGCAGTTGCTCGGCCGTGATGACGGGCAAGCGATCCTGTTCAAGCGAGAATACCAGTACGACGATGTCGGGCAACTGACCGACATCCACGACAGCCGCCGTGGCCACCTCGGCTACCAGTACGACCCGCTGGGCCGCCTGCTGCAGGCAACCAGCCGCCAGGGCACGGAAAACTTCGTGTTCGACCCCGCAGGCAACCTGATCGACGAAGCCCGCCAACTCTCCCGTCCCCTGGAAGAGGATGCGAGGCACCGCAAACTGATGGACAATCGCTTGCGCGAGTA
The DNA here is from genome assembly GCF_044749485.1 of Pseudomonas sp. NPDC089401. NCBI lineage: Bacteria > Pseudomonadati > Pseudomonadota > Gammaproteobacteria > Pseudomonadales > Pseudomonadaceae > Pseudomonas > Pseudomonas sp. NPDC089401. The sequence continues at coordinate 429,898 of NZ_JBIVIA010000001.1, forward strand.
CCACGGCGCCCATTATCGATACGACGAGCGCGGCAACCTGACCCATCGCTTGCAGGACGGCAGCCAGGCGCACTTCACCTGGGACCTGTTCGATCGCCTGTCCCATTACAACGATGACCGGCTGAAGGTCGATTTCAGCTACGACGCGTTAGGGCGTCGGCTGCACAAGCATTCCGTTGCACATTATTGGAACAAACCCGAGGCGGGAACTGGATGGAACCAGATGCAGCGCGCCAAACGCCAACGTGAATTGAACTGTGGCTTCACCCTGTTCGGCTGGGACGGCAACGCCCTGGCTTGGGAGAGTTCGCCTGCGCGGGATGAAGGGGACACGGGCAGGACCGTTCATTACTTTTATTTGCCCGGTAGTTTTGTGCCTGTTGCCCAGGCTGTGCGCAATCAGCCCATTCGCCTGCATCGTCAGCCTGACTGGCGTGGGCGGGAGTATGACTTCGAGCAGGATACGTTGTGGCATTCGGAGGTGAAGGTGCAGGCGTTTGATCACATTCTTTGGTATCACTGTGATCATCTTGGGACGCCGTTAGAGATGACGGATGAAGGTGGAAATACAGTTTCGGTTTTGAATTGTGATGCTTGGGGGGCGGTACGCAATGATCGGAGCTCAGGGGCGCATACCGTAACCAGCGCTATCCGCTTGTTAGGCCAAATTGAAGATCATGAAACTGGATTGCACTACAACAGATTTAGATACTACGATCCGAAGCGTGGACGCTACATTTCTCAAGACCCCATTGGCTTTTCGGGTGGGTTGAATCTTTATGTATTTGCGAATGGAAATCCATTGAGGTTCTCTGATTCGATGGGGTTGGCTCCATGGGATTGGAATGGTCAGGGCGATACAAGTGTTTGTACCTACTATGAGGCGCGAGCTTGTGAAACAACAGGGGGTTTAAGTGAATATTATGAGGCGGCTGGGGGGATTTGCCGGGGTCAGAACTATGTAGTAACTCTTGCGGTGATAGCGGCGCTGGGTGAAGCTTGGATGACGGGGCGAACGTCTGCTTCTCAAGCGGATATTTTAGAGACTATTCGGAATACTTTGATTGCGAATGATAAGGCAGAATCCTTGGCACATGGCCCGAATGGAGTTACTGGGAACATGATTGATGCATATCATGACAAGGCTTTTGAAGCAGGAGGCTTGCATGTCGGGTTTTATGGCGGAAACATTTGGCCGCAAAACATACATCCAAACCCAGTGCCGTTCGATCCAGTAGGTAAGTCGCGTTTTGATCCAAGAAAGCTGCTTCCTAAGGCCGACGCTACAAAGGCAGTAGGATGTAAGGCGGATTAGGGAGTGTTGGTATGTGTAAGGCGAATTTTTTGCTTATTTTAAGGGTTGTCCTTGCTGCCCCCTGTATGCTGTTTTTTTTGTTGCTTTCTGTTGCGGCAAAAATGGCTGGTGATCCGCCATTCATAGGGGGGTATCTTGGAATAGCGCTGTTTAGTGGCATAGTTCCTCTTATTTCATGGTTGGCTTTGATATTTTTCGCTGGCAAGAAAAATCTCATAAAGCTGCTATTTTTTTCGGTTTTTGCAACTATGTTTCACTATGTCGTTGCGGCTTTTCATGGACATGCCGACCCTTGGTACTGGTGGTTGCAGCCAATGGAGATCGCACTGTTGTTAGTTCTGGTGAATTTACTGAAAAACAACAGATTCTTCGGGCGAATTTGATGTGTGCGGCTGTAAGTGTTAACTGTTTTTGTAGAGTTAATGAAGTGTTCGCGAAGATTCCATGTGGTGAGGTGCCGTGGTCTGTAAGGGGGTAATGGTGGGCTATTGTCTTGCTTGGGTGCTGAAGGTTGTTTTAGCGATACCACCATTGCTTGTGTATTTGGTTTTCTGTTATCTCGCAATGCGTGCTGATAACCTTTCACTGGTGGGTATTTTTAGGCATATGGTCCTTGTTACCGGGTTGCTTCCGTTGTGTTCGTGGATGGTGGTGATTTTTAAGGGGCGTCGTAATACGTACTTCAGGCTTGCTTTGTTTGCTATTTTGATAACGGCATATCATGTGTTTTTATTTGCTGTTTCTGCGCACCGTGATGGTGTCGAGTATTGGGGAGTGCAGATGCTGGAGTTTGGTATGTTTGGCTGGATGGTCAAGAGCGCATTTAGAGCAAATAATGTTGCTTTTCGATGAGGTCGTCTACTAAGTCTTAGGTGGAGTGTTTATTTGATTTGTGCGATCTATTAGTTTTTCTTGAGTTGTTGGGGTTTATGCTTGCATGTGGAAATTTTGCATACTTTGCTTTGTCAGACTACTGGTTGCTGCGCCATGTGTCCTAGTATTTTTGTTGTTTGCTTACGCTGGGGTTATGGGAGGTAGGCCATCTACTATTGGTGAAGTGGTTCAAAATGTATTTCTATTCAGCGGGTTGATTCCTCTCGTTACGTGGCTGACTTTGATTTTTGTAGCGAACAAGAGAAATTTTATTAAATTGTTGTTGTTTTCCATGTTGGTGACTTTATTTCATTATGTGGTTGCGGTCTTTCAAGCGCATTCCACTCCGCAATATTGGTGGCTTCAGGCTATCGAGATTTCGTCACTGTTGGTGCTAGTGAATTTGGTGCGAAACAATAAGTGGTTCAGGTGAGTCTGATTAATGAAAGTTTGATTTCTGGTGAAGGCTGAGGTTGCGGTGCACGAGGTAAATGGTCCGCTGGGAGGCATGTTTGATGCCTGTCATAACACTGAATTTGCATCAGGAGGTGTGTCAGAAAATATTTTATTGGCTAATGTTTTGTGGCAGTGCATATGGTTGAGTCCTGTGCCGTTTGATCCGACGAACAGTTCGCGTTTCGACGTACGCCACTTTATGCCCAAGGCGGATATAAACGTGTCGGTTGGGTGTCGGCGTGACTAAAGGGAATTGCTTCGTGATGCTCAACGCAATTATTCTTATTGTTCGATGTGTTTTAGTATCGCCAGCCGTAGCGATCTACGTTTTGTTTGTTGTTCTAGGTCTTATTAGCGGAGAGGTAAAAGATGTGTATGAGCTTGTGTGTTATGTTTTTTTGGCGAGTGGCTTGGTGCCCCTGACGTGTTGGGTGCTTTTGGTGTTCAAGGCAAATCGGGAGACTTGGGTGAAATTAAGCATTTGCTTTGTAGGTGTTTTTGCATATCACTACTTTTTGGTTGTGGTGGGTGCGCATGCAGATTTTCGAATCTATGCATGGATGCAAGTTGCTGAGCTTTTCATGCTGTATTTTGCCATTCCGTATTCTGAGAGCCGGTTCTCTTTGGTCAGGTAACTGATGTAAGTTTTATTGGAAGTGTTTGAGGGGTGTTTAGGTGTGGCTTTATCGAAAGCTTTGATATTGGTTAAGGTGTTACTATGTGTGCCACCTTGTCTCTTTTGTGTTTTTTGGATCTTGGCTACTTTTCATAATTCTCCCGGAACTTTTACCATTATGTTTTTCTATGGGGTTCTTGTAGGAGGCTTGATTCCTTTGTGTACATGGTTTCTATTGCTATTTAAGTCGAGTAGGAGTTCTCTGTTCGCGTTTTCTATGTATTTTATTGGGCTTACTGCGTACCATTACTATCTTGCTATTGTGGCAGCGCATGCGGAGTTTTATATCTATTTAGCATTTCAGGCCGCAGAGGTGATTTCGTTGTTCTTGCTTGCGATAATCCTAAGGAATAATGGGTGGCGCGTGCAAAAAGGCCAATAGAATCTCATTGTTGGTTTTGTGCGTTGCATTGAGCTTTACGTGGTTTTGAGGTTTACGCTCGTATGTGGAAAATTTGTGCGCTTTGCTTTGTCAGGCTGTTGTTGTCCGTGTCATGTTTTCTGGTGTTTTTGTTACTTTTTTATTCAATGCTTACGACAGATGGGCCGCCACTGATGCTAGGGTATATTGGTGTTGTGCTGTTCAGTGGCTTGGTTCCTCTTGTTTCATGGTTGGCATTGATATTTTTAGCTAGCAGGAGAAACTTCATCAAGCTGCTGTTTCTATCCGTTTTTTCAACTATGTTTCACTATGTCGTTGCGGCTTTTCATGGGCATGCCGACCCTGGATACTGGTGGCTGCAACCAATGGAGATCGCATTGTTGTTGGTTTTGGTTAATGTAGTCAAAAACAATAGATTCTTTGGGCGAATTTGAAATGTATGGCTGATGCTCCACCGGCTCGTGTAAGGCACACCCAAAACAGCCCCCGCGCCCTGACCGACCGTCACACCCTTAGCCCGCGCCCGGCAACCGACTCCGCCGTCCACAAAAGCGACGAACCACATTGCGCGCCTAATGGCCAATAGCTATAAATCAGCACAGGGCCCGAAAATTCGCAGGACGCTGATGTGATGAGACTGATGTATGTCGAAGTGGAGCGTGCGTGCGAAGGTGCTGAGCCTGTGCAGCGAGGCGATGGCTGCCTGGTCGGTGGCACTGGTGGCGTTGGTCGCCGGCCTGCTGCTGTCGGCCGCGTTGGCGTTGGCCACGCAGACCTATTACAAGCAGCAGCTGCGCCAGCGCTTCGAGCTGCTGGCCGGTGAGCGTTTCAGCCGCATCGCCGAGCGTTTCGACGACCAGGAACAGCGCCTGGATGGCCTGAGGCGCTTCTTCAGCTATTCCAGCGAGATCACCCCACGCGAGTTCGACGGCTATGCGCGGCCCTTGCTGCGCCGCACCCAGGCCTATTCCTGGGCGCCGCGGGTCGAGGCCGGGCAGCGGCGGGCATTCGAGCAGGCGGCGAGTGCTGCGTTGGGGCAGGACTATGTGATCCACGAGCTGGACGCCCAGGGGGAGTGGCATCCGTCGCCTGCGCGTGATCATTACTACCCGGTGCTCTACACCCAGGCCACCCAACAGCAGGGGCAGCCCTATGGGCTCGATCTGCGCAGCCAGGCGAGCCGCGAGCAGACGCTGCTGCGGGCGCTGCAGCCGGGCAGCATGGCGGTGTCGGCGCCGCTGGACATGATCAATGTCGACCCCGATTTCAGCCGTGGGCTGCTGATGGTCGCGCCGGTTTTCGTCGATGGCGAGCCTGCCGTGCAGCCGACCGGCTACGTGATGGCCTTGCTCAACCTGCGCCAGCTGATCAGTGAGGGGCTGCCGGTCGCCGCCGACGACAACCTGGTGGTGCGGGTGGTCGACCCCAGCGGGCGCGATGGCCAGGAAGTGTTGTACGACTCGCGCAACCCGGCCGCGCCGTTGCCGTTGCTCAGCAGCCAGCTGCTGCACCTGGCCGACCACCATTACCAGCTGGACATCCGCCCCAGCCAGGCCTTCCTGGAGGCCAACCGCTCGGCCGCGGCGCTGGCGGTGGGCTTTCTCGGCGGGCTGTTGAGCCTGCTGCTCAGCACCTTGCTCTACAGCTTGTTCAGCCAGCGCTTGCGGGCGCTGAACCTGGTCGAGCAGCGCACCGCCGCGCTGCAGGTCAGCGAGCAGTCGTTGCGCGACACCCACAACCAGCTGCGCAGCGTGCTGGATGCCGCGACCCAGGTGGCGATCATCGCCACCAGCCTCAAGGGCGTGGTCAGCACCTTCAATGCCGGTGCCGAGCGCATGCTCGGCTATACGGCCAGCGAGGCCATCGGCCACCTGCACCTGGAAGACCTGGTGCTGCCCGAGGAGCTCAACCAGCGCAGCCATGCCCTGAGCCTGCGCTATGGGCGGGAAATTCCCGGTGGCCAGGCGATGTTCGCCGAGACCATCCAGGAGCGTGGGGCCGAACCTGGCGAGTGGACCCTGATGCGCAAGGATGGCAGCCACCTGCTGGCCAACATGCTGGTCACCGCCGTGCTCGACGAGCAGGGGCTGTGGGTCGGCTACCTGGCGATCTGCATCGATGTCACCGAGCGGCGCCGCGTGCACGAGGCACTGGAGATGCGCGACCGGCTGCTGGAAAAGCTCAGTGCCGAGGTGCCCGGTGGCATCTACCAGTATCGCCTCGATGCCGATGGCCATTCCTGCTTCCCGTATGCCAGCCAGGGCCTGTTCGACATCTACGAGGTCGATCTGCAAGTGCTGCGCGAGGATGCCACGGCGGTGTTCGAGCGCATCCACCCCGATGACCTCGAGCGTGTGCGGCGCTCGGTGCGCTACTCGGCCGAACACCTGACGCCGTGGCGCGAAGAATACCGGGTCAACCTGCCGCGTGCGGGCGCACGCTGGGTGCGCGGCGAGGCGACCCCGGAGGTGGGCGAGCACGGCTGCACGCTGTGGCATGGCTACCTCACGGATATCTCCGACATGAAGGGCGTGGAGGAAGAACTGCGCGCCCTGTCGGTGACCGACGCGCTGACCGGCATCCACAACCGCCGCTACTTCCAGGAGCGGCTCAAGGTCGAACTGGACCGCGCCCAGCGTGACGACCAGGACCTGGCGGTGATCATGCTCGATATCGACCATTTCAAGCGCATCAACGACCGCTTCGGCCATGCGGTGGGCGACCATGTGCTGCGCAGCCTGTGCCAGCGTATCGGCAACCGCCTGCGGCGTACCGATGTGTTCTGTCGGCTGGGCGGGGAGGAGTTCATGGTGCTGTGCCCGGGCAGCAATGCCGAGCAGGCGCGGATGCTGGCCATGGAGCTGTGGCAGGGGGTGCGCAGCGTGCCGGTGGAAGGGGTGGGCAAGGTGACGGCGAGTTTCGGGGTGGCGGGGTGGCGGCCGGGGGAGGGGGCCGATGCCTTGTTGCTGCGGGCGGATGCCGGGGTTTATGCGGCCAAGCAGGCGGGGCGGGATAGGGTGGAGGCAGAGTTGGATTGAGGTTTGGATTTAGCCTGAACTGGCCCCTTCGCGGGTAAACCCGCTCCCACAGGGGCTGCGGTGCTTCTGTGGGAGCGGGTTTACCCGCGAAAGGGCCGGTTCAGGTTAATGCATCACTGGCCTGCTGCAGCGGTCGCGCTGCTGTTCAGCTTCGGCTGGCGATACAGGTCCAGCAGCACCTGGTCGAGCACCTGCGAGGCGCCCCAGGGTTTCGGGTCGTTGAGAATCGCCGACACCGCCCAGGTGTTGCCGTTGCTGTCGCGGCTGAAGCCGGCAATGGCGCGCACGGTGTTCAGGGTGCCGGTCTTGATGTGGCCTTCGCCGGTCATGGCGGTGCGCTTGAGGCGCTTGCGCATGGTGCCGTCCATGCCCACCAGCGGCATCGAGCTCATGAACTCGGCGGCGTACGGGCTGTTCCACGCCGCCTGCAGCAGTGCGGCCATCTCGCGGGTGCTGACCCGCTCGGCACGCGACAGGCCGGAGCCGTTCTCCATCACCAGGTGCGGCGCGGTGATGCCTTTCTTCGCCAGCCACTGGCGCACCACGCGCTGCGCGGCGCGGGCATCGTCGCCGTCGGCGTCGGTGCGGAACTGCGCGCCGATGCTCAGGAACAGCTGCTGGGCCATGGTGTTGTTGCTGTACTTGTTGATGTCGCGGATCACTTCCACCAGGTCGGGCGAGAAGGCGCGGGCCAGCAGGCGGGCGCTCTTGGGCACGTTCTCGACACGGTCGCGGCCCTGGATGCTGCCACCCAGCTCGTTCCAGATCGCCCGCACGGCGCCGGCGGCGTAGGTCGGGTGGTCGAGCAGCGACAGGTAGGTCTGCGAGTTGCAGCCGTCGCCGAGCTGGCCGGTGACCGTCACGCTGATGCCGTCGGCCTGCTGCACCGGGTTGTAGCGCACGTCGCCACTGCACTGCTTGCTGGCCACGGCCTTGACCTGGTTGTCGATGTGGATGCTGGCGATCGGCGGCTCGACCGCCACGCTGACCTTGCCGCCGTCGTTGCGGGCGACGAAGCGCAGGGCCTTGAGGTTGATCATCAGCGAGTCGGGCTTGACCAGGAACGGCTTGTTGACGTCGCCGCCATCGTCGTCGAACTGCGGCAGGTTGGGCTGCACGAAGTGGCTGCGGTCCAGCACCAGGTCACCGGTGACGGTGCGCACGCCGTTGGCGCGCAGGTCACGCATCAGCAGCCAGAGCTTTTCCATGTTCAGCTTGGGGTCGCCGCCGCCCTTGAGGTACAGGTTGCCGTTGAGCACGCCGTTGCTCAGGGTGCCGTCGGTGTAGAACTCGGTCTTCCACTGGAAGGTCGGGCCGAGCAGCTCGAGGGCGGCATAGGTGGTCACCAGCTTCATGGTCGAGGCCGGGTTCACCGACACGTCGGCGTTGAACACGGTGGGGGTGCCTGGGCCGTTGAGCGGCAGCATCACCAGCGACAGCGCGCTGTCCTGCAGCTTGTTGGCCTTGAGCGCCTGCTGCACTTTTGCGGGCAGGGTGGTGTTGACGGCGGCGGCCTGGCTGGGCAGTGCGAACGGCAACAGCAGGCCGGCGAGAACGAGGGGACGGAGCGCTTTGATCATCTGAAGTAAATACCCTGCGGACGAGGGAGAAAGATATCGGGGCTATAAGAAATGGTGGCCCCACGACGAAATATAGCGGGCATTATGCCCCAAGCGCAGCGCCGATGCGCCACGTTCGACGGAAAAGCGCCTTTGTAGCGTGGAAACTGGTAAAGTGCCGCGCGTTATTACTCAAGAGGATTGTTTCATGGCTACCAACCGTTCCCGTCGTCTGCGCAAGAAGCTGTGCGTCGATGAATTCCAGGAGCTGGGTTTCGAACTGAACCTGGGTTTCAAGGAAGACCTGTCCGACGAAGCCATCGATGCCTTCCTCGACGCCTTCCTGGCAGACGCCATGGATGCCAACGGCCTGGACTACGTCGGCGGTGACGACTTCGGCCTGGTCTGCTCGGTCAAGCGTGGCTCGGTCAGCGAAGAGCAGCGCGCTGCTGTCGAAGCCTGGCTCAAGGGCCGCAGCGAACTGACCAGCATCGAAGTCAGCCCGCTGCTGGACGCCTGGTATCCGGAAAAGCCGATCAACCCGGCTTCCTGATCCGCGCCTGAGGCCGCCCGCCCGGGCATCGCTTCAGCCAGCCCTGGCCCGATACCGGGCCAGGGCTTTCTCCACGCGGCGCATATGCCGCGCCAATGCCTGCCGCTGCTGTTTCTGGCGTGCCACAGGCAACTCTTCTTCCAGCAGGGCCTCGCAGGCCATGATCACGTTCCGCGCTTGCAGCATGCGCGCCGCGCTGAGGATCTTGTGCGCCTGTTCGCCAAGGGCCGAGGGGTCGCTGGCCGGGTCGATGGCCATGAGGGCTGCCAGGTCATCGTGCAGGCTGCGGTGCAGGGCCTCGACAAAACGGGCGCGCCCGCTGCTGCTGTCACCGACGATGCTGGCCAGGTTGCTCAGATCGAACAGCGTGCGCTCCGGCGGCTGTGGGCGCGGCACGATGCTCGCCAGCCGCGCGCCGAGGCTGCGCAGGCTGATGGGTTTGAGCAGGCAGTCGTCCATGCCGGCCGCCAGGCAGCGCTGCCTGACCTCTGGCTGGGCATTGGCGGTGTAGCCGAAGATCACGCAGGGGGCGCGCCTGTGCTGGTGTTCTTCGGCGCGAATGGCCGCTGCCACCTGATAGCCACTCAGGTGCGGCATGTTGCAGTCGAGGATCAGCAGGTCGCACCAGCGTTCGCGCCATTTGCCCAGGCCCTCGTGGCCATTGCCGGCGCTGCGCGGCGTGAGCCCCAGGTACTCCAGTTGTTGCGTCAGCAGCAGCAGGTTGGCCGGGTGGTCGTCGACCACCAGCACGTTCAGCAATGGGTCGGGTGTTTCGATGAGTTCGGTTTGCGGTGCCGAGGGCAGCTGTGCCTCGATGCGTTGCAGCGGTACGTGCAGGTGCACCTGGGTACCGACGTCCGGCAGGCTGGTGATGCTCAGCTCACCGCCCATCATTTCGCACAGGTTGCGGCAGATCGCCAGGCCCAGGCCGGTCCCGGCACGGGCTTCCTGGCTGTGCGGGTTGGCCTGGACGAACGGGCTGAACAGGCGCTGCAGGTCGTCGTCGTGGATACCGATGCCGCTGTCCCGAACTTCGAGCTCCAGGCGCGGCGGCATGGACGGGCCGTTCTCGCGCAGGCTCAGGCTGATACCCACATGGCCCTGTTCGGTGAACTTGATCGCATTGCTGATCAGGTTGGACAGGATCTGCTTGAAGCGCAGCGGGTCGAGCAGGGCATGGCAGCGGGCGGCTGGGCTGATGTCGAGCTCCAGGGCCAGGCCCTTCTGTCGGGCCTGGCCTTCGAACACCCGCACCACCGATTCGACCAGGGCTGCCGGGTCGACGGGCTCGGGGATCAGGGACAGGTGGCCGGACTCGATGCGCACGATGTCCAGGATGTCACCGATCAGGCCCAGCAAGTCGTTGGCCGAATGGTGGGCCACCTCCAGCGCCGTGCTGTCCACCAGCCCCTGGCGGGCGCGCTTGACGGCCAGTTCGAGCATGCCGATCACGGCATTCATGGGCGTGCGGATCTCGTGGCTGATGGTGGCCAGGAAGGTGCTTTTGGCACGGTTGGCCTCGTCGGCCAGGCGCTTCGACTCGCGCAGCTCCTGGACCAGCTTGCGGCGCTCGCTGATGTCGATCCAGCCACCGATGATGCCTTGCACTTCGCCCAGGGAATCGCGGTAGGGCAGGATCCAGTGGTAGATGGTGATGTCCCGCGCCCTGACGCGCAGGGGGCGATCGAGGATCAACGGGACGCCAGCAGCCATGACCTGCAAGTAGTCGGCCTGGATCTGCCGGGTGTGTTGCGCATCGGCGAACAGGCTGTCCTCCAGGCGTTTGCCGATGACCTCTTCGCGGCGGGCATCGACGGCCTCCAGGTAGCTGGCATTGCAGCTTTGCAGGTGGCCTTCGCGGTCGCGCACATACATGGGGTGGGGCGTGCCGTTGAGCAGGGCGCCCATGAACTCCAACTGGTCGCCAAGCGCCCGCTCGGCCCGCTGGCGCTGCTTGATCTGGCGGCGCAGGCGCGCATTCCAGGCCAGCGCCAGCAACAGCAGCAGGCCGGTAGCCAGCAGCACTTGCAGGATCAGGCGCCGCACCCCATGCCAGACGCTGTCGTCATGCTCGCCATAACCGCGCCAACGGTTGTTGATCACCCCCAGTTCTTCCGGCGAGATGCTCATCAGGGCTTTGTCGAGGATCGAGGCCAGCGCCGTGGCTTCGGCGTTGGTGGCCATGGCAAAGGTGCTGGGCTCGGTGCCGACTGCGCTGCGGATGATCAGCTCGGGGTTGCCCGCCACGGCGTGGTTGGCATCGAGCAGGGTGGTGATCACGGCGTCGACGGCGCCGCTGCTCAACAAGGCCATGGAATAGTAGGGGCTTTCGGTTTCGATCCAGCCCGTCTGCCGGTAGCGGCGGCTGAGCCATTCGGCCATGGTGCTGTAGCGGGTGATGGCGACACGGCGGCCGTGCAGTTGTTCGAGGGAGGTGTAGTGAGGGGGGCTGGCGCGGGTTACCAGCACATGGGCGCTGTCCAGGTAGGGGCGGCTCAGGCGCACGTGCTGTTCACGCATGCCGTCGACGGCGACGGCGGCCAGTACGTTGACCCGGCCGTCTTCGAGCCGGGCCAGCATGTCGGCGATGCCGTTGGCCCGCTGCACTTCGAAGCGCAGGCCGGTACGCAGGCGAATCAGGTCCAGCAGGTCGGCCGTTATTCCGCGGAACTGGCCGCTGCCGTCGAAGTACGACAAGGGGGCCGCGGTTTCGTCGACGGCTACCTGCATGATCGGGTGTGCTTGCAACCATTGCTCTTCGCTGGGCGTCAGCTGCAGCTTGCGCTCGTTGAGCAGCAGGTCGCCGCCGGCACTCCAGCGCTTGAAGATCGCCGTGCGCACCGTGGCGGGCAGGCGCAGGAGAATCTGGTCCACCAGCGCTTTGAGGTGGATGTCCTCGGCCCGCATGGCGAAGCCGAAGCCGACGTTTTCATGCTGGCCGAAGCTGGCCATGCGCAGCCGCGGCAAGTGGCCACGGTTGAGTTGGTAGTGGGTCGAGAGGGTATCGCCGATGAACACGTCGGCCTGGCCAAACGCCACGGCGTTGAGTGCCTCGGTGGAGGAGGCGAAGGCCAGCAGTTCGGCCTTGGGGTAGGCCGAGCGCATTTCCTGTCGCGGCAGATAATGGTAGAGCATGCCCAGGCGCATGCCTTCCAGGCCGCGGTTGAGCGCGCGTTTTTCGTTCTCGCGGGTGACCAGCACAGGTTGGTCGATGGCGTAGGGGCGCGAGAGTACCAGGCCATCGCTGGCTGCCTCGTAGCCATTGGCACTGCCGAGCAGGTCGATTTCGCCACGTTTGAGAGCCTGTACCGCGGCGTCGCGGTCAGGGTAGCGCAGCACCTTTACCGGCAGCTGCAAGGCCTTGCCGAGCAGGTTCGCGTACTCGGCCGTGAGGCCCTGGTAGTCGCGCCCGCCGCTGGTGATGTCGAAGGGCGGGTAGTCCGGGGCCGAAGTCCCCAGGCGCAAGGCTTCGCGGCCGGCCAGCCAGTCGCGCTGCCGGGGGCTGAGGAGGGGTTGCTCCGTGGTCGGGGAGGAGCGGGCGAGCAGGGTGTAGGAGGTGACGCCGGGCTGCGCGGCCCAGGCTCCGGGGCTGACCAGCATCAGGCTGAGGAGCAGGAGGGCTAGCAGGCTTGCCATCATCGCCCCTCAGACCAATGCATTGCGTTTGGCAATCTCGATCAGGTCGACCAGGGTGTCGACCTGAAGTTTCTGCATCAGGCGCTTCTTGTAGGTGCTGACGGTCTTGTTGCTGAGAAACATGCCCTTGGCGATTTCCTTGTTGCTACGCCCCTGGGCGAACAGTTGCAGGACCATGAGTTCACGGTCATTGACCAGGCGGAACAACCTGAGGTCGGCGTCGGCGGTTTCGTGGTCGCCATGGATGGCCTGGCTGGGGAAATAGTTGTAGCCGGCCAGCACTGCCTTGATCGCGCTGAGCAGTTCGCCCAGGTCTTCGGCCTTGCACACATACCCTGCCGCCCCCGAATGCATGCAGCGCACGGCGAACAATGCCGGCGACTGCGCGGTCAGGATCAGCACCTTCAGCGGCAGGGCCATGGCTTGAAAGCGCGAAAGCACTTCAAGGCCATCGAGCTTGGGAATGCTGATGTCGAGAATGACCAGGTCGGGCTCGGTTTCACGAATCATCTGCATGGCGTCCACGCCGTTGTCCGATTCGCCGACAACCTTGTAATGCTGGTTTTCGAGAAGCATACGGACGGCCAGACGAATGACGGGATGGTCATCGACAATAAATACGGATTGCATATTCAACTTCCCTGCGACGGGTGACGGAGGCAGGCTGCACCTTAACTCAGTTATTTCTCGTCGGGGACGCGAGGAATGGCGATTAACCGTATATGGGAAACGACTTACAACGGAATGCAACGAGGACTACGAGGTGTAAGAATTTAATTCGTTTTAATGCCATTTATTTCGAACTAACCGGCAGGTTTTCGAGGCGTGTTTAATGGTCGAGTTAGTTATGTAGGAAATTTCCTTCAAGTTGTGGCGCCGCACTGTGCACTACCGGCGGCGTCACCCCCGGTGTCATGTCGGGCTGGAGCGCCCGGTCATTTCCCGGGCCATCTCGCTGGCGTAGCTGTCGGTCATGCCGGCGATGAAGTCGATCATGCGCAGGAAGGCCTGGTGCAGGGAGTCATGCGGGTGGGGCGCGTTGTTGCCGATCAGGTCGAGCACGCGGCGGCTCTTGAATGACGGCGTGCGTCCGCCATGCTGCTCGAGGGCGGCGCCGCAGAAGGTGTTGAGGAGGATTTCCAGGGTGGTGTAGGCGCCGATTTCGTGCAGTGTCTTGCGCTTGTCCTGGAAGATCTTCTTGCGCGCCATGTCCTTGGCCTGCAACACGCAGTGCTGGGCGGGGCCGTGCATGTGTTCGACCAGGTCGCCGCTCAACTGGCCGGCGAGCAGCGCCTGCTGCTGTTCGACGAAGGCGTGGGCGGCGGCGTTGGTCAGGTGTTCGATGGCCTTGCCGCGCAGGATCGCCAGCTTGCGCCGGCGCGAATCCCCAGGGCCGAGCTGGCGGTAGGTTTCCGGCAGGTCGTCGCCGACCAGGTCGAGCAGCAGCGCCTCGACCTCGGCGTAGTGCAGCAACTCCATCTCCAGGCCGTCTTCCAGGTCGATCAGCGCGTAGCAGATGTCGTCCGCCGCCTCCATCAGGTAGACCAGCGGGTGGCGTGCCCAGCGCTGGTCTTCGAGTTGCGGCAGGCCGAGCTTGCGGGCGATCTGCTCGAGCAGCGGCAGTTCGCTCTGGTAGCAACCGAACTTGTGCTTCTTGTAGCCCAGGGCATCGGCGTGGCGGGCGCTCCAGGGGTACTTGAGGTAAGTGCCGAGGGTGGCGTAGGTCAGCCGGGTACCGCCATCGAACTGGTGGTATTCGAGCTGGGTGAGTACCCGAAAGCCCTGGGCGTTGCCTTCGAAATTGAGGAAGTCGGCGCGTTCGTCGTCGCTCATGTCGTCCAGCCAGCCACGTCCGGCAGCCTGCTGGAACCAGTGGCGGATGGCGTCCTCGCCGGAGTGGCCGAACGGTGGGTTGCCGATATCGTGGGCCAGGCAGGCGGACTGCACGATCATCCCCAGGTCGCTCGGCTCGCACCAGTCGGGCAGACTGTGGCGCAGGGTTTCGCCGACGCGCATGCCGAGCGAGCGGCCGACGCAGCTGACTTCAAGGGAGTGGGTCAGGCGGGTGTGGATATGGTCGTTGCTGGAGACGGGGTGAACCTGGGTCTTGCGCCCCAGGCGGCGGAACGCGCCTGAGAAGATGATCCGGTCGTGGTCCTTGTGGAAGGGGCTGCGCCCCAGTTCATCGGCGCTGTAGAGGGCTTTGCCGAGGCGTTCGCGGGTGAGCAGGGTGTGCCAATCCAAGGCGCTGTCTCCTGTCGATCGAGGGGTATCGCTTCCGGTGTCCCGGCAGGTTGCACAAGCGGGGTTGCCGCTGCCAGCGCACTAGGGGCGCCGGCTGCCTTGCATGAACAGTTTTACCAGCGGCAGCAGGCTGCTGCCAAGGCGTACCAGGCGCGAAAGATTGCCACTGCGCACGCCCTTGCCGGTCAGGAAGCCCAGCGCCACCACCGCGCCGATGCCCCACAACGGCGCATGCTTGATGCCCAGCCCTTCATGCAGTGAGCCACCCATCCCGCGCAGGCGCTCCAGTGGCTGCAGCAGCTGCCCGGATTCGTGGCGGATCTGCTGGCGGTGCATCTCCATGCGCAGGCGCAACAGCGCCTTGCGCAGTTCACGCGGGTTTCGCGTGTTCGGCAGTTCAGGCAGGTTCATGGCAACAGGCGCTCCCGGTCCTTGGCAAGTTCTTCGAGGGTGGCGCCGAAGGGTGAGGACTCATCGAACACGGCGGCCTTCAGGCGCAACCCGCAAAACACTGCGGCGGCGCTGTAGAACACACAAAGCCCGATGATCCCGGCCAGGCGATAACTGTCCCACAGCAACACCAGCAGCAGGCCCGAGAGCGCGGTCAACAGCAGCAGTGCGAACACCAGTGCCAGGCCTGCGAACAACAGCAGGCGCAGGGTGCGCCCTTTCTGCTCCTGCAACTCGATGCCGAACAGTTCGATGTGGCTGTGCAGCAGCCCCAGCAGCGCCGCGCCCAGGCGCCTGCCGGAGGCGCTGGTGCCAATGGCGTCATTCTCCATGGGGGCTCCTCAGTGGCGGTTGGCCAGCAGGCCGATCAGCAGGCCGACGCCGGCGGCGATGCCGATGGCCTGCCAGGGGTTTTCCTGGACGTACTGCTCGGCGCTGCCCAGGGCCGCCTGGCCGCGCTGGCGCACCGAGTCCTGGGTCAGTTGCAGGGTTTCACGGGCCTGGGTCAGGCGGTCGTGGATCTGTTCGCGCAGCTCGTCGGCCTGGTCGCCCGCCAGGTTGGCGGTGTCGGCCAGCAGCTTCTCGGTGTCGCGAACCAAGGCCTGGAAGTCAGCCATCAATATGTCTTGTGCAGTCTTTGCCGATTTGCTGGCCATGGGGCTCTCCCTGTGCAGGTGTGTTGGTCTTTCGAGTTGGCGGCTACGTGGAAGGTTCAGTCTACGCTGGTATGCGCCTTGCTACGGTTTGTTGCCACAACGCGGGGCATAGCCCGGGACGCTGCGCCGATAAAGGGCGCCGAACCCGGCGGATACCGATAAACCTTAACCCAATCCACGACAAACCCAAGAAAAAACCACGCAGGCCTGGCCCCCTTCACCGCGACGGGGCAACGGGCTGGCACCGATTCGGTGCAGGGATGCAGGTTCTTGAACTGTCCTGGTGCCTTTTTCAGCAGGTCTGCCATCCCCTATGGAAAACACGCTCAGCGCGATGGACTCCCTTGTCCACGGTTCCAACACCCTGTTCATCCTCATGGGCGCCATTCTGGTGCTGGCCATGCACGCCGGCTTCGCTTTTCTCGAAGTCGGTACCGTGCGCCACAAGAACCAGGTCAATGCCTTGTCGAAGATCCTCAGCGATTTCGCCATCTCGGCCCTGGTGTACTTCTTCGTCGGCTACTGGATCGCCTATGGCGTGAACTTCCTGCACCCGGCGGCGCAGTTGGCGGCGGATCATGGCTATGCGCTGGTCAAGTGCTTCTTCCTGCTGACCTTCGCCGCGGCGATCCCGGCGATCATTTCCGGTGGCATCGCCGAGCGTGCCCGCTTCGTGCCGCAGTTGTGCGCGACGGCGTTGATCGTGGCGTTCATCTATCCGTTCTTCGAAGGCGTGGTGTGGAATGGCAACTTCGCGCTGCAGGCCTGGCTGCAGGCCCGTTTCGGCGCACCGTTCCATGACTTCGCCGGCTCCGTGGTGGTGCACGCCATGGGCGGCTGGCTGGCGCTGGCGGCGGTCCTGCTGCTGGGCGCGCGGCGCGGGCGCTACCGCGATGGCCGCCTGGTGGCCTTCGCGCCATCGAGCATTCCGTTCCTGGCGCTGGGTTCGTGGATCCTGATCATCGGCTGGTTCGGCTTCAACGTGATGAGCGCACAGACCCTGCAGGGCGTGAGCGGCCTGGTGGCGATCAACTCGCTGATGGCCATGGTCGGCGGCACCCTGGCCGCCTTGTGCGCCGGGCGCAACGACCCGGGCTTCCTGCACAACGG
This sequence comes from Pseudomonas sp. NPDC089401, assembly GCF_044749485.1. Taxonomy (NCBI): domain Bacteria; kingdom Pseudomonadati; phylum Pseudomonadota; class Gammaproteobacteria; order Pseudomonadales; family Pseudomonadaceae; genus Pseudomonas; species Pseudomonas sp. NPDC089401. The sequence continues at coordinate 446,846 of NZ_JBIVIA010000001.1, forward strand.
CCCATTGGCCGGGCTGGTGGCGATCTGCGCCGGCTCCGACCTGATGCACCCGATCGGTGCGCTGGCCACCGGGCTGGTGGCGGGCGTGCTGTTCGTCTGGAGCTTCACCGCCGCGCAGAACCGCTGGAAGATCGACGACGTGCTCGGCGTATGGCCGCTGCACGGCCTGTGCGGGGCGTGGGGCGGGATCGCCTGCGGTATCTTCGGCCAGGCCGCGTTGGGTGGCATGGGTGGCGTCAGCCTGGTCAGCCAGCTGCTCGGCACCCTGGGCGGCATCGTGGTGGCGCTGCTGGGGGGCTTTGCGGTGTACGGGCTGATCCGTCAGGTGCATGGCCTGCGCCTGAGCCACGAGCAGGAGTTCCAGGGCGCGGACCTTTCGCTGCACCGTATCGGTGCCACCAGCCAGGATTGAGCCATGCCAGGTGCGCGCAGGGCAGGGCGGGCCTAGAATAGGCTTCCATCCACCGCCAGATCGAGCCCTGCGCCATGCTGCCTGAATGCCAACTCTTCGGTACCATCGGGTGCCACTTGTGCGAAGTGGCCGAGTCGGTGCTGATGCCCTTCGCCGACCATGGCCTGCTGATCGAACTGATCGACATCGCCGAAGACGAGGCGCTGTTCGAGCGCTACGGGTTGATCATCCCGGTGCTGCGGCGCTGCGACACGTCGGCCGAGCTGCACTGGCCGTTCGACGCCGAGCAGGTGGTGGCCTTTCTCGGCCAGTGACGGCGTGCCGATTTGACGGCGGTGCCCGGGGCTTCGTATGCTGTATATAAATACAGTATCGAGGTAACCCATGCACAACGTCGAGCAACTCAAGTACAGCGTCAACCGCATGCCGGTCGAGCGGGTGTGCGACGCCGTGCTGGAACTGCGCCTCGAAGGCCTGGTGCTCGACGAGCGCACGCCGTTCGGCAAGGTCCATTTCAACACCTGTTTCGCCGAGATCGAGGCACTGTTCCAGCGCGCCGGTTACCACCGCGGCCTGGACGTGGTGGGTTACCAGGGCCTGGTCTATGCGCTGTACGACCCAGGCCGATGGGAGGCGGTGCACGTGCTGCGCTGGCTGAAGGAGCGCAGCGAGGGCACGGTCGAGGCTGGTTGAGCCTGCGGGCTTGGGGGATAATGCGCGGCCTTGACCGCACCGAGCCTCGCCATGACCACGCCATTCGACCCCGCCCGCCAGCAAGCCAGCACAGTCTGCCTGCCCCCCGGCAACTGGGCCACGGTGCTCGATTGTCTGTGCGACCACTTCAAGGCCATCGACCGGGAGCAGTGGCTCGACCGTTTTGCGCGTGGCCGGGTGCTGGGCGCCGATGGCCAGGCGATCGCCGCCGACCTGCCGTATCGCCGCGGCATGCGCCTGCACTATTTCCGTGAGGTGCCCAACGAGAAGCCGATCCCGGTGCAGGAAACCGTCCTGCATGTGGACGAGCACCTGGTGGTGGCCGACAAGCCGCATTTCCTCCCGGTGACGCCGACCGGCGAGTACGTCGAGCAGACCTTGCTGCGGCGCCTGATCCGGCGGCTGGACAACCCGCACCTGGTGCCGCTGCACCGCATCGACCGGCACACGGCCGGGCTGGTGCTGTTCTCGGCCAACCCGCAGACCCGCAGCGTCTACCAGCGCCTGTTCCCCGAGCGGCGCATCGACAAGCGCTACCAGGCGATCGCTGCGGCCATGCCGCAACACCAATACCCCCTTGTGCACAAAAGCCGGCTGGTGCATGGCGAACCGTTCTTCCGCATGCACGAGGTCGAGGGCGAGAGCAACAGTGAGACCCTGGCCGAGGTGTTGGAATGCAACGGTGAGCTGTGGCGCTATGGGCTGTCGCCGGTGACCGGCAAGACCCATCAGTTGCGGGTGCACATGGCGGCGCTGGGGGCGGGGATCTGCAACGACCCGTTCTATCCGCAGCTGCTGCAGGAAGAGGATGACTACCAGCGGCCGCTGAAGCTGCTGGCGCAGAGCTTGCGCTTCAGCGATCCGCTGACGGGGGAGGAGCGCTACTTCGAGAGTCGCCTGACCCTGGACTGGTAGGGTATTGCCACAGGTACAGCATCAGCTTTGCAGCCGCACCGTACCTGTGGGAGCGGGTTTACCCGCGAAGCGGTCAACGCGGTGGATGGCACGGGCTTCGCCCGTGTTCGCGGGTAAACCCGCTCCCACAGAGGTTGTGCCAGGCGTTAGCGGTTGAAGCGCTCAACCAGCGAGTACTGGGTGCCGGCCGTGGTGGTCAGCTCTTCACTGAGTTGGGCCGAATGCTGCGCCTGTTCGGCGGTCTGGTCGGCGAGGTCGGCGATGGTGCTGATGTTGCGGCTGATCTCGTCGGCCACGGCGGTCTGCTCTTCGGTGGCGGCGGCGATCTGCGTGGCCATGTCGGTGATGTTGGCCACCGCTTCGCTGATCCCGATCAGTGCCTGGTCGGCCTGCATCACCCGCTCGACACCTTCCTGGGCCTGGCGGTGGCCGGTCTCCATGGTCAGCACGGCATTGTTGGCGGTCTGCTGCAACTTGGCGATCAGGCCGTGGATCTGCCCGGTCGATTCGGCAGTGCGCTGGGCCAGCTGGCGGACTTCGTCGGCGACCACGGCAAAGCCGCGGCCCATCTCGCCGGCGCGGGCCGCTTCGATGGCGGCGTTGAGCGCCAGCAGGTTGGTCTGGTCGGCGATGCCCTTGATCACATCGACCACACCGCCGATCTCGTCGCTGTCCTTGGCCAGCTGGGTCACGGTGGCACCGGTTTCGCCCACGGCCGTCGACAGGCGCTCGATGGCGTCACGGGTTTCCCCGGCGATCTGCCGACCTTCGTGGGTCAGGCGGTTGGCTTCCTGGGTGGCATCGGCGGTGCGCTGCACGTGGTTGGCCACTTCCTGGGTGGTGGCGGCCATCTGGTTGACCGCGGCGGCCACCTGTTCGGTTTCCACCCGCTGGCGCTCCAGGCCCGACGAGCTCTTGTGCGCCAGGGCATCGGACTGGCGTGCCTGTTCGCTGAGGTGCTCGGCGCTGTCCTGCAGGCGGGTCAGGCAGGTCTTCATGCGCGCGTCCTGGCTGAGCATGGCCATCTCCAGGCGTGCCTGCACGCCGCGGCTGTCGGTGTACATCTGCGCGATCAGCGGGTCGGAAGTGGTCTGTTCGGCGAGGCGCAGCAGGCGCTTGAGGCCGCGTTGCTGCCAGGACAGGCCGAGCAGGCCGAGCGGTACCGAGAGGCCGGCGGCCAGGGCGAAGCCCCAGGAATGGCCAAGCCAGTTGCCGATCAGGAAGCCGACCTGGCTGACCAGGATGAACGGCAGCCAGTCCTGTACCACGGGCAGCCATCGGTCACGGCGCGGCACGGCGGTCTTTCCCTGGTTGAGGCGCTGGTACAGCGCTTCGGCGCGGCGGATCTGCTCGGCGCTGGGTTTGACCCGCACCGACTCGAAGCCGACCACCTGGTTGTTGTCGAAGACGGGCGTGACGTAGGCGTTGACCCAGTAGTGGTCGCCGGATTTGCAGCGGTTCTTGACGATGCCCATCCAGGGCTGGCCTTGCTTGAGGGTCTGCCACATGTGCGCGAACACCGCCGACGGCACATCGGGGTGGCGCACCAGGTTGTGCGGCGCGCCGGTCAGTTCTTCGCGGGTGAAGCCGCTGATGTCGATGAACGCGTCGTTGCAGTAGGTGATCACACCCTTGGCGTTGGTCGTGGAGATCAACCGCTGTTGAGCAGGGAAAGTCCGTTCTCTCTGGGTAATCGGTTGGTTGTTACGCATGGGTCGAGTAATCCGCAAGGCTTTCGACAGATATCGGCAAGCCACTGGTTTTATTGAACGAATATTTAATCAACTGATCAGGCAGCAATGCCTGTTGGCTAGCCAACAGCCAGCATCGGGTAACTGAACAGGACGAAGTGCGCCAGGTTGAGGCCGAAATGGCACAGCACTGCGGCCGCCAGTCCGCCCATTCGATAAGCCAGGCCATAGCCGATGCCCGCCAGCGTGGCCAGGCCCACCCATTGCCAGCCAGCGCCCAGGTGCGCCAGGCCGAACAGCACCGCGGCGACGATCAGCGCCAGGCCCTGGTGCCGCAGCAGGCGCTGCAGGCCGCCCTGCAAGTAGCCGCGGAACAGCAGTTCCTCGGCAAGGCAGACCAGCAGCAGGTTGTTCAGCAGCCACAGCCAGCCCTGGTCTGGCCATTTCGGTGCCCAGGCCAGCCAGTTCATGGCCCAGGCGCCGCCCAGGCAGGCGATCGAGGTCAATGGCAGGACCAGCAACACGCTGCCGGCCATGCCGCGGGCACGCAGGATCAGCAACCACGGGCAGGCCAGCAGCAGCCAGGCGCCGATCAGCGGCTTGTCGAGGTTGAGGTACAGGGTGAAAGGCAGGGCGCCTTCGCTGAACACCGCCTTGTCGATGACCTTGGCGTTGTTGAAACCGGGTAGCCAGTGCAGGGCCAGGGCGATCGCGAGCACGATGAACATGCCGTTGCCGAGCAACTGCTGCCAGCGTAACGGGCGTCGGGCGAGCCAGGCTGTGACGATCAGGGCCGTGAAGGTGGGCAGGCTGGCGAGGGTGAGGCTGCCGTAGCTCAGGGCCAGGGCATAGCCCATGGCGAGCAGGAGCAGGACCATCCAGTTGATACGGGGCATTGGCATTCCTTGTCACGGGGCGATCGTGTGTCGACCCACCCCGTGATGATGCCATTCCCCCGTCTGCTCAGGGCGTAATCAATTGCCGCAGGACATAGTGCAAAATCCCACCGGACTTGAAGTACTCCACTTCATTGAGCGTATCGATCCGGCACAACACCTCGATCTCCTGCTGCTGCCCGTCCTCGCGGGTGATGCGCAGAGGCAGGCTCATGCCCGGCGTCAGCGCCGCGCCGCCGAGTCCCAGCACGTCGATGCGCTCCTTGCCGGTCAGCCCGAGCTGCTTGCGGTCATGCCCGGCCTTGAACTGCAAGGGCAGCACGCCCATGCCCACCAGGTTGGAGCGGTGGATGCGCTCGAAGCTTTCCGCCAGCACCGCCTTGACCCCCAGCAGGTTGGTGCCCTTGGCCGCCCAGTCGCGGCTGGAGCCGGTGCCGTATTCCTGGCCGGCGATCACCACCAGCGGCGTGCCTTCGGCCTGGTAGCGCATGGCGGCGTCGTAGATCGACAGCTTCTCGCCGCTGGGCACGTGCAGGGTATTGCCGCCTTCCTCGCCGCCGAGCATTTCGTTGCGGATGCGGATGTTGGCGAAGGTGCCGCGCATCATCACTTCATGATTGCCGCGCCGCGAGCCATAGGAGTTGAAGTCCCGTGGCTCCACGCCCTTGTCGCGCAGGTAGCGCCCGGCGGGGCTGTCGGCCTTGATGTTGCCGGCCGGGGAGATGTGGTCGGTGGTCACCGAGTCGCCGAGCAGGGCGAGGATGCGCGCGCCGTGGATGTCTTCGATGTCCGGCAGCGGCCCGCCGATGTCGTCGAAGAACGGTGGGTGCTGGATGTAGGTGGAGGCATCCTGCCAGACATAAGTGGCTGCCTGGGGCACCTCGATGGCCTGCCACTGGGCATCGCCGGCGAAGACTTCGGCGTATTCCTTGTGGAACATCGCCGTGTCCACCTTGGCCACCGCCTCGGCGATTTCCTGCTGGCTCGGCCAGATATCGCGCAAGTACACCGGCTGGCCATCCGTGCCGATGCCCAGCGCATCACGGGTCAGGTCGACCCGCACGCTGCCGGCCAGGGCATAGGCCACCACCAGCGGCGGCGATGCCAGCCAGTTGGTCTTCACCAGCGGGTGCACGCGGCCTTCGAAGTTGCGGTTGCCCGACAGCACCGAGGCGACGGTGAGGTCGGCGCTGCCGATGGCGTGCTCGATGGCCTCGTCCAGCGGCCCGGAGTTGCCGATGCAGGTGGTGCAGCCATAACCGACCAGGTCGAAGCCGAGCTGGTCGAGGTAGGGCGTGAGGCCGGCGGCCTTGTAATAGTCGGTGACCACCTTGGACCCAGGCGCCAGCGAGCTCTTGACCCAGGGTTTGCGCTGCAGGCCTTTTTCCAGGGCCTTTTTCGCCACCAGGCCGGCAGCCATCATCACGCTGGGGTTGGAGGTGTTGGTGCACGAGGTGATCGCAGCGATCACCACCGCGCCGTCGCGCAGGGTGTGGGTCTGGCCGCCATGGCTGTAGTCGATTTCGCCGGCCTGGTCGGCATTGCCCACCGCCACGCCACCGCCGCCTTCGCTTTCCAGGCGGCCGACTTCCTTGGCCAGGGGTTTGGGCTGCAGTTCGATGAAATGGTCGAAGGCCTGGCTGACCTGGCCCAGGGCGACCCGGTCCTGGGGCCGCTTGGGCCCGGCCAGGCTGGCCTCGACCTCGTGCATGTCGAGGGCCAGGGTGTCGCTGAACAGCGGTTCCTGGCCTGGGTTGCGCCACAGGCCCTGGGCCTTGCAGTACTGCTCCACCAGCTCCACGGCCGCGCTCGGGCGCCCGGAGAGACGCAAGTAGTCGAGGGTCACCTGGTCGACCGGGAAGAAGCCGCAGGTGGCGCCATACTCCGGCGCCATGTTGGCCAGGGTGGCACGGTCGGCCAAGGGCAGGTCGGCCAGGCCGTCGCCGTAGAACTCGACGAACTTGCCGACCACGCCTTTCTTGCGCAGCATCTGCGTCACCGTCAGCACCAGGTCGGTGGCGGTGATGCCTTCGCGCAGCTTGCCGGTGAGCTTGAAACCGATCACTTCGGGGATCAGCATCGACACCGGCTGGCCGAGCATGGCCGCCTCCGCCTCGATGCCGCCGACGCCCCAGCCGAGCACGCCGAGGCCGTTGATCATGGTGGTGTGCGAATCAGTGCCGACCAGGGTGTCGGGGAAGGCGTAGGTGCGGCCGTCGACTTCGCCGGTCCACACGGTGCGGCCCAGGTATTCGAGGTTGACCTGGTGACAGATGCCGGTGCCCGGCGGTACCACGCGGAAGTTGTCGAAGGCGCTCTGGCCCCAGCGCAGGAAGGCGTAGCGTTCGCCGTTGCGCTGCATTTCGATGTCGACGTTCTGTTCGAAGGCCTGGGGCGTGGCGTAGCGGTCGACCATCACCGAGTGGTCGATCACCAGGTCCACCGGCGACAGCGGGTTGATCCGCTGTGGGTCGCGGCCGGCCTTGGCCACGGCGGCGCGCATGGCGGCCAGGTCGACCACCGCGGGCACCCCGGTGAAGTCCTGCATCAGTACCCGCGCCGGGCGGTACTGGATCTCGCGGTCGGAGCGGCGCTCCTGCAGCCAGGCGGCGAGGGCGCCCAGGTCGTCGCGGGTGACGGTCTTGCCATCCTCCCAGCGCAGCAGGTTTTCCAGCAGTACCTTGAGCGACATGGGCAGGCGTTGCAGGTCGCCGAGCTGGCCGGCGGCCTCCTGGAGGCTGTAGTAGTGGTAGGTGTGGTCAGCCACCTGGAGGGTCTTGAGGGTGTTCAGGCTATCGAGCGAGGGCATTGCCGACTCCTTGTGCAGCGGGGCCCGGCTTTTGCTGGGTGAGGCCGGTGCCCCCGCGCTGTTTCGGTCCGCACGGCACGGACCTGGCTGAATGGTCAGGTTAGCGCTGTTTGGCGCCCCTGGCTCTTTTCTGGACCGGCGGGGCATGTCGCAGGTTCCGAACTTCCTTTATCATCGCCGCCCTGCCGGCGCCTGTGGCGCCCGCCGTAGTGGAGTGAGAAATGAATACCCTGTTCATGCATTGCCGGCCCGGTTTCGAGGGCGAGGTCTGCGCCGAGATCAGCGAACACGCCGCCCTGCTGGGTGTGGCCGGCTATGCCAAGGGCAAGCCGCAGAGCGCTTGCGCCGAGTTCGTCTGCGCCGAAGCCGAAGGTGCCGAACGCCTGATGGCCCAGCTGCGCTTCGCGCAACTGATCTTCCCGCGCCAATGGGCGCGGGGCACCTACATCGAGCTGCCGGAAAGCGACCGCATCAGCGTGTTGCTCGAGCATCTGGCCGACCTGCCCGTCTTCGGCAGCCTGTGGCTGGAAGTGCTGGACAGCAACGACGGCAAGGAGCTGTCGACCTTCTGCCGCAAGTTCGAGGTGCCGTTGCGCAAGGCCCTGGAAAAGGCCGGTCGCCTGGTCGACAACGCCAGCCTGCCGCGCCTGCTGCTGACCTTCATCAGCGGCCGCCGGGTGTTCGTCGGGGTGGCCGAGGCGAACAACAGCGCGCTGTGGCCGATGGGCATCCCGCGCCTGAAGTTCCCGCGCGAGGCGCCGAGCCGTTCGACCCTCAAGCTCGAAGAGGCCTGGCACCAGTTCATCCCGCGCGAGCACTGGGAGCAGCGCCTGAACGACGACATGACCGGTGTCGACCTGGGCGCCTCGCCGGGTGGCTGGACCTACCAGCTGGTACGTCGCGGCATGCTGGTGACCGCCATCGACAACGGCCCGATGGCCGAAAGCCTGATGGATACCGGCCTGGTGCAGCACTTGATGGCCGATGGTTTCACCTGGCAGCCGAAGCAGCCGGTGGACTGGATGGTCTGCGACATCGTCGAGAAGCCGGCGCGTACCGCCTCGCTGATCGAGACCTGGCTGGGCGAAGGGCTGTGCCGCGAAGCGGTGGTCAACCTGAAGCTGCCGATGAAGCAGCGCTATGCCGAGGTGCGGCGCCTGCTCGAGCGCATGGAGGCGACGTTCAAGGCGCGCAAGGTCAAGGTGTCGATCGTCTGCAAGCAGCTGTATCACGACCGTGAGGAAGTGACCTGCCACCTGCGCCGGCTCGATCTGAAACCGCGTTGATTTCGGGGCCGCGCAGCGGTCCCCTTCATCCACACGAACGGATAAGCCACAATAACGATCATTTGCGGAGCCCCCCATGACTGATTTCACCCCCGACGCGATCCTCGATGCCACCGGCCTGAACTGCCCGGAGCCGGTGATGATGCTGCACCAGCACGTGCGCAACCTGGCTGCCGGCGGCCTGCTCAAGGTCATCGCCACCGATCCGTCGACCCGCCGCGACATCCCCAAGTTCTGCAACTTCCTCGGCCACGAGTTGCTGCAGCAGCAGGAAGACGCCGGCACCTACCTGTACTGGATCCGCAAGAAAGCCGACTGAACCGCGCTGGAACCGGCCTCGCGTAGCGCCTACACTGCGCTCCCCAGACAGGAGAGCGCCATGCTGATAGTTGCCGACGAGAATATCCCGCTGCTCGATGCCTTCTTCCAAGGCTTCGGCGAGATCCGCCGTTACCCCGGCCGCAGCCTCGACGCTGCCAGCGTCAAGGACGCCGATGTGCTGCTGGTGCGCTCGGTGACCCAGGTCGATCGGCAGTTGCTGGCCGGCAGCAAGGTGCGCTTCGTCGGCACTTGCACCATCGGCACCGACCACCTGGACCTCGACTATTTCGCCGAAGCGGGCATTCACTGGAGCAGTGCGCCGGGCTGCAACGCCCGTGGCGTGGTCGACTACGTGCTGGGCAGCCTGTTGACCCTGGCCGAACTGGACGGCGTGGCACTGGCGCAGCGCACCTATGGTGTGGTCGGCGCCGGTGAGGTCGGTGGGCGCCTGGTGCGGGTGCTGCATGGCCTGGGTTGGAAGGTCCTGGTCTGCGACCCGCTGCGCCAGGCCGCCGAGGCTGGCGACTACGTCAGCCTCGAAACCCTCCTCGAACAATGCGATGTGATCAGCCTGCACACCCCGCTGGAGCGCGGCGGCGAGCATCCGACCTGGCACCTGCTGGGCGAAGCGCAGCTGGCACGCCTGCGCCCCGGCGCCTGGCTGCTCAACGCCAGCCGCGGGCCGGTGGTGGACAACGCTGCGCTGCGCGAGCTGCTGCTGGACCGTGAAGACGTGCACGCGGTGCTCGATGTGTGGGAAGGCGAGCCGCAGGTCGACCTGCCACTGGCCGACCTGTGCACCCTGGCCACGCCGCACATTGCCGGCTACAGCCTGGACGGCCGCCAGCGCGGCACGGCGCAGGTCTACCAGGCCCTGTGTCGCTTCCTTGGCGAGGCCGAGCGGGTACAACTGGCCGAGCTGCTGCCGCAGCCGCCGTTGGCGCAGATCGAGCTCGATGCAGGTGCCGACCTCGCCTGGTCCCTCGCGGCGCTGTGCCGTGCCGTGTATGACCCGCGGCGTGACGATGCGGATTTTCGTCGTAGCCTCAGCGATGACGTGGCGCAGCAGCGGGCGGCGTTCGACCAGTTGCGCAAGCAGTATCCGCCGCGGCGCGAGGTCGAAGGGCTGGCGGTACGGATCCGCGGGGAGGCGCCGCAGCTGGCGCAGATGGTCAGCGCCTTGGGTGGCGTGCTGGTTTGATTGCCAGGTAAGCCTGTGCCTGCCTCTTCGCGGGTGAACCCGCTCCCACAGGTACTGCATCGTCTGCAAGGGCTGTGCGATTCCTGTGGGAGCGGGTTTACCCGCGAAGAGGCCGGCACAGGCTGAAAAGTAAAAACCCGGCACATGGCCGGGTTGTAAAAATCTGCATTTCAGCCTTTGTGCACTTTCTTGACCCGGCTTTTTTCCAGGTCTTCGCAGGCCTTCTGGATCATCTCTTCAGTGATCTCGACCTCGCGGCCCTGGGCGTCGATGACCGTGCCACACGCCTTGGGTTGCGGTTTGCTCTGCGGTTTCACGGTGTCACTACCCTGTTGCAAGCTCATCGATGGTCTCCTTCTCAGGTTCAACGTCATGGCATTCTCAGTCCACCAGAAACGCTGAAAAAGCTCCAGAGGCTTGTTAGAACGTTGGGCTATTAATCATTGCCCGTGACGAGGAGTGATAGGCTTCAGGCTACTTCGTGTCTTTCTGGTCCGCGCCATGCCTGATCCGGTCTCTTCCCGTCAACGCCGAGCCTTGCAGCTCGCCTGGCAGTTCATGCGCCCCTATCGCCAGCAGGCGCTGCTGGCCTTGCTGGCGCTGGTGGTCACCGCCGCCATCACCTTGTCCATGGGCCAGGGCATCCGCCTGTTGGTCGACCAGGGCTTCATGACCGGCTCGGCGCACCAGCTCAACCAGACCATCGGTCTGTTCCTGGTGCTGGTGCTGGCCCTGGCGGTCGGCACGTTCAGCCGCTTCTACCTGGTGTCCTGGATCGGTGAGCGCGTCGTGGCGGATATCCGCCGCGCGGTGTTCGACCACCTGATCGGGCTGCACCCGGGCTTTTTCGAGGACAACCGCAGCTCCGAGATCCAGTCGCGGCTGACCACCGACACCACCTTGCTGCAAACGGTGATCGGTTCGTCGCTGTCGCTGTTCCTGCGCAACGCCCTGATGGTGCTTGGCGGCGTGGTGCTGCTGTTCATCACCAACCCCAAGCTCACCAGTATCGTGGTGATCGCCCTGCCGCTGGTGCTGGCACCGATCCTGCTGTTCGGCCGGCGTGTGCGCAGCCTGTCGCGGCAGAGCCAGGACCGGGTGGCGGACGTCGGCAGCTACGTGGCCGAAACCCTGGGGCAGATCAAGACCGTGCAGGCCTACAACCACCAGGGGCGTGATCGCGAACTGTTCGCCGGCACGGTCGAGGCGGCATTTGCCGTGGCCCGCCAGCGCATTGCCCAGCGCGCCTGGCTGATCACCCTGGTGATCGTGCTGGTACTGGGCGCGGTCGGGGTGATGCTGTGGGTCGGCGGCATGGACGTGATCGATGGGCGTATCTCGGCAGGCGAACTGGCGGCGTTCGTGTTCTACAGCCTGATCGTCGGCAGCGCCTCCGGCACCCTCAGCGAGGTGATCGGCGAGCTGCAACGCGCTGCCGGCGCTGCCGAACGCATTGCCGAGCTGCTGGCGGCACAGAGCACCATCCTCGCCCCGGATGCGCCGCTGCCCCTGCGGCGCCAGCCGGGTGGCGGGCGCATCGAGCTGCAGCAGGTGGCCTTCGCCTATCCTTCGCGGCCCTCGGTCGCGGCCATCGATCAGCTCAGCCTGAACATCGAGCCGGGCCAGACCGTGGCGCTGGTCGGGCCGTCCGGCGCGGGCAAGTCGACCTTGTTCGACCTGCTGCTGCGCTTCTACGACCCGCAGCAGGGCCGCATCCTGCTCGATGGCCAAGCGATCAGCGCGCTGGATCCGGCCGACCTGCGCCGCCAGTTCGCCCTGGTGGCGCAGAACCCGTCGCTGTTCCGCGGCACGGTCGAGGCCAACATCCGCTATGGCCGCCCCGAGGCGACCCAGGCCGAAGTCGAGGCCGCGGCTCGCGGCGCCCACGCCGATGAGTTCATCCGGCAACTGCCCCAGGGCTACCAGACGCCTTTGGGGGAGGGTGGCGTCGGCCTCTCCGGCGGGCAGAAGCAACGCCTGGCGATTGCCCGCGCGTTGCTGGTGGATGCGCCGATTCTGCTGCTCGACGAGGCCACCAGCGCCCTCGACGCGCAGAGCGAGCACCTGATCCAGCAAGCGCTACCCGGGCTGATGGCCGGGCGTACCACGCTGGTCATCGCCCATCGCCTGGCCACGGTGCAGCACGCCGACCGCATCGCGGTCATCGACCAGGGGCGGCTGGTGGCGGTGGGGACGCATCGGCAACTGGTCGAGGAAAGTCCGTTGTATGCGCGCCTGGCGCAGCTGCAGTTCACCACGGGCTGAGGGTCGTGGAAATGTAATATTTCTGTAGCAATTGCCTGAGAGTATGGCGTTCAACTGTTGTGTAAGTGCTCGACCTGGCTGCTATCGATCGATGGCAGCTTTTTTTTGCCCAGCGTACGAGGACAAGGATGTCTGTCGCGGCGCTGCCAACCACGCGCCATTCCCTTTTATCCTTGTTCCGAGATCCGCGATGCTGCGTAAATCCCTCCGCACACAAATCCTCACCCTGCTTGGCGGCAGCTTGGCGGCGATGCTGCTGATCGCCCTGGTGTGCTTCCAGTTCCTGTCCTCCAGCGTGCGCGGCTACGCCGAGCTGGTCGATGGGACGCTACGGGCATCGCAGTTGATCGACGAGGCCAACCTGCAGTTCAAGATCCAGGTGCAGGAGTGGAAGAACGTGCTCCTGCGCGGCCGCCAGCCAGCCGAGCTGGACAAGTACTGGCAGCAGTTTCAGGCCCGTGAGCAGCAGGTGCAGCAGTTGCTCGGGCAACTGATCGACAGCAGCGACGCCACCCTCAAGGCACCGCTGCAGCAACTGCGTGACAGCCACCGGCAGCTTGGCCTGGCCTACGAGCAGGGGCGACAGGCGTTCCTCGCCGCAGGCGCTGATCCGGTGGCCGGTGACCAGGCCGTGAAAGGCGTGGACCGTGCCGCCAGCGAGCAGATGAGTGCGCTGGTCGAGCAGTTGCGCGCCGACTCCCGGGCCCGTGCCGCCGACATCAGCGCCAGTGCCGAGCGTACCGTGTGGCTGGGTGTACTGGTGATGCTGGGGTCGGCGGTGCTGGTCGGCCTGTTCAGTCTCTGGTTGGTCAACCGCAGCCTGATCGAGCCGATTCGCCAACTGATCGAATACGTCGCGCAGCTCAGCCATGGCCGCTTCGCCGCGCGCGTCGACAGCCGCCGCGAAGACGAGCTGGGGCGGCTTGCCCGGGCGGCCAATACCCTGCGTGACTTCCTTGCCGAAACCGTCGGCCGCCTCAAGGACAACGCCCAGGAACTCGATGGCGCCAGCGGCCAGTTGCGCAACATCGCCGGGGACATGGCCCGCGGCACCCAGGACCAGTTCCAGCGCACCGACCAGGTGGCCACGGCCATGCACGAGATGTCCGCCACCGCCCAGGAAGTCGCGCGGCATGCCGCCGAGGCGGCGCGGGCCGCAGACGATGCCGACCACAGCGCCCAGGCCGGTGAGCAGGTCATGCAGCAGACCATCGACATCATCGGCGTGGTCAACCGCGAGATCGCCGGCACCGCTGCCGTGATCCGTGACCTGGAAAGCGACAGCTCGCGCATCGGCAAGGTGCTGGAAGTGATCCGTGGCATTGCCGAGCAGACCAACCTGCTGGCGCTCAACGCCGCCATCGAGGCAGCCCGCGCCGGCGAGGCCGGGCGCGGTTTTGCCGTGGTCGCCGACGAGGTGCGCAGCCTGGCCCAGCGCACGGCGGCGTCGATCGCCGAGATCCATCAGATCATCGAGGCGGTGCAGTCGGGCGCGGTGGAGGCGGTCAAGGCCATCGAAAGTGGCCAGCAACGCAGCGAGGAAGGCGCCGAGCAGGTGCAGCAGGCCGGCCAGATGCTGCAGCGCATCACCACGGCGGTGGAGGCGATTCGCGACATGAATCGGCAGATCGCCACCGCGGCCGAGGAGCAGACCAGCGTGGCCGAGGACATCTCGCGCAACCTGATCGAGATCACCCGCATCGCCACGGCCAACCAGCAGGCGGTGCAGCAGACGGAGGAGGCGGGGCATCGCCTGCACGGGTTGTCGGGGCAGTTGGGTGAGGTCACTTCACGGCTGACCGCCTGACCGACGTTTGCAAGACGACAAAAAGCCCGCACAAGGCGGGCTTCTCGGGGAGGATCTGGTCGGAGAGACAGGATTCGAACCTGCGGCCTTCTCGTCCCGAACGAGACGCGCTACCTGGCTGCGCTACACTCCGATGAACAAAATCCTACTGCATCCATTTTTCGCGCGCAAGCCCTCGCAAAGGCGAGGGCCAAGGCTCGAAAAAGGCTCTGTTACAGCTCTTTGACGGTACGGATCTGGTCCTTGTTCAGGCGCGTGCGCTTGCCGTCGAGTTGTTCGAATTCGTAGAAGCCGGAGTCCTCGTCATAGGAGGGGGTATCCACAGCCTGGATCTCGCGGCCGTCGTTCAGGGTGATCACGGTCGGCGAGGCGCAGCCGGCGAGGGCGCCCAGGCCCAGAGCGAGCAGGAAGGCGGGAAGGGTCCGTTGAATCATCGTGTTTCTCCAGTGCGATGGTGCTAGATGACTTTTATGACGCAGCACGTTCGTGCAAAGTTCCTTTCGAATACCTTTGCAGTGCAGCATAGCGGCATTTACCGGATATTGACCTGGATCGGCCGGCGCTGGCGCAATGGCGGGCTGTGATATAAATGCCGCATCCCTTTTCCCTGCGACGGACACACATGAAAGCCAAGGCAGATACCCCCTTCGTGGCGCTGAACATTGCCGTGCTGACGGTCAGCGATACCCGCACCTTCGACACCGATACCTCCGGCCAGACCTTCGTCGACCGCCTCGGCGCCGCCGGCCATAACCTGGCTGCGCGGGTGCTGCTCAAGGATGACCTGTACAAGATTCGCGCCCAGGTCGCCACGTGGATCGCCGACGACAGCGTGCAGGTGGTGCTGATCACCGGTGGCACCGGCTTCACCGGCC
Organism: Pseudomonas sp. NPDC089401; assembly: GCF_044749485.1. Lineage (NCBI taxonomy): Bacteria > Pseudomonadati > Pseudomonadota > Gammaproteobacteria > Pseudomonadales > Pseudomonadaceae > Pseudomonas > Pseudomonas sp. NPDC089401. The sequence goes on from NZ_JBIVIA010000001.1 coordinate 462,038, forward strand.
GTGACAGCACCCCGGAAGCGGTCGCCTGCCTGCTGGACAAGCAGGTGGAAGGTTTCGGCGAGCTGTTCCGGCAGATCTCCGTGGCCGACATCGGCACCTCCACCGTGCAGTCGCGCGCCCTGGCGGGCCTGGCCAATGGCACCCTGGTGTGCTGCCTGCCGGGGTCGACCAATGCCGTGCGCACCGGTTGGGACGGCATCCTCGCCGAGCAACTGGACGCCCGCCACCGGCCGTGCAACTTCGTTGCGCACCTGAAGCAGGCGCCGGCCTGTGAAACCCGTGGCTGAGGCGCCGCAAGCCCGGCCGCTGATGCCGGTGGAAGAGGCCCTGGAGCGCCTGCTGGCGCTGGCCGAGGCCGCGCCGATCAAGGAAACCGAACGGGTTTCCCTGGCTGACGCCGAGGGCCGGGTGCTGGCCACCGACCTGGTCGCCAGCCTTGATTTGCCGCCCTGGCCGAACAGTGCCATGGATGGCTATGCCCTGCGTCTGGCCGACCTGCAGGCAGAGCCTTTGGCGGTAAGCCAGCGGATCTTCGCCGGCCATGCGCCGCAGCCTTTGCAGCCGGGCACCTGCGCGCGGATCTTCACCGGTGCCCCCATGCCGGCCGGTGCCGATTGTGTCGAAATGCAGGAAAATACCGAGGTGCTGGCCGATGGCCGGGTGCGCTTCCTCGAGCCGCTGCGGCTCGACCAGAATGTCCGCCCCCAAGGCCAGGAGACTCGCCAGGGCGAACAGGTGATGGTGGCGGGCACGCGGCTGGGGCCGATCGAACTGGGGTTGGCAGCCACCTTGGGCTACGGCGAGCTGACGGTGGTGCGGCGCGTGCGGGTGGCGGTGCTGTCTACCGGTGACGAACTGGTCGAGCCGGGCCTGCCACTGGGGCCGGGGCAGATCTACAACAGCAACCGGCGCCTGCTGGTCAGCTGGCTGCAACGCCTGGGCTGCGAAGTGCGCGACATGGGCATCCTTGCCGATGACCTGCAGCGCACCCGTGACTGCCTGGGAGGGCTGGGCGATGTCGACCTGATCCTGTCCACCGGCGGGGTGTCCGTGGGCGAGGCCGACTACCTCGGTGCAGCCCTGCGCGAAGCGGGCGAGCTGGCCTTGTGGAAGCTGGCGATCAAGCCGGGCAAGCCGCTGACCTTCGGCCATTATCGCGGCGTGCCGGTGATCGGGCTGCCCGGCAACCCGGCCTCGACCCTGGTTACCTTCGGCCTGCTCACACGCCCTTACCTGCTGCGCCGCCAGGGCGTGGGCGAGGTCACGCCGCTGCGCTTCGACGTGCCGGCCGGCTTCGACTGGCCCAAGGCCGGGACCCGCCGCGAATACCTGCGTGCGCGCATCGACAACGGTCAGGTGCGCATCTACAAGAACCAGAGCTCTGGTGTGCTGCGCAGCGCGGCCTGGGCCGAGGGGTTGGTGGAAGTGCGTGAAGGCAGCACACCGCAGGTCGGTGACAGCGTGCCGTTCATTCCGCTGAGCGAACTACTCGGCTGAGCGGCCAAGCCAGGTGCTGGCGGGGGGCCTGGCGCCGGCCGTGGCCGACTGGGTCAGGCGCATGTGCACGGTCTCCAGTTGCTGGGCGGCCACGCTCCAGTCGTGACGCTGGCGGGCGAACTGGCGGCCGGCGGCGCTCAGCTGGCACAGGCGCCAGGGCTGGTTGAGCAACTGGGTGACCAGCAGTGCCAGCTGGTCGCCGTCATCGCTGCCCAGGTACTGCTCGCCATTGTTCACCGCCAGGCCTGAAACACCCTTGCCGGTACTGATGACCGGCAAGCCGGCGGCCATGGCTTCGAGAATCTTCACCTTGGAGCCGCCGGCGTAGCGCAGCGGCGCGAAGAACAGCGCCGAACGCTGCTGCAGTTCGCGCAGGTCGGGGCGGTAGCCGACCCATTCGATACGCGGGTCGTTCCAGTGCAGCTTCCAGGTCGCTGGCAACGCATGCCCGGCGATCGCCAGGCGCACGGCCGGGTTGCTCATCCACACCTGGGGCATGATTTCTTCCAGCGCCCATTCCACGGCTTCCAGGTTGGCCGCGCACTCGAAGTTGCCGACGAACAGCAGGCGCTGGCTGTGCAGGGCGGGTTGCACCTGCTGGTAGTAGTCGCAATCCACGCCGTTGACCACCACGTTGACCGGGCGCCCGCTGACCTGGCTGATCAGTTCGGCATCGTGCGGGCTCACCGCCACCACTTCGTTGGGTTCGCGCAGCACGCGCTGCTCCCAGCGCCGGTAGCGCCAGCGATCGAAGGCGTTGAGCGGACGCAGCCACAGCGGCAGGCGGTCATGGCAGGCGGCGCCGGTGACCGACTCCAGGTTGTGCTCGCTGAGCATGTAGGGCAGGCCGCGCGCCTGCAGGGCCTTCTCGAAAGGCTGGAAGCTGTAGCTGTGTTCGATCTGGATGACGTCCCAGGGTTCGTCCAGCAACTGTTCGAAGCGGTGCCGCAGGGTGGGGGCCAGGCCATTGATGATGGCTCGCATGGGGTAGTCGATGATCGGCGAGGCGAGCAGGTTGAGCGGGTTGTTCAGGGCGCGCCGGGGCAGCACGATCAGGCGCTCGACCCAAGGCTCCAGGGCTTCGCGGATGGCATCGCTCAAGGGGATCTTCGACTGCACCAGCAAGGTGATCCGGTGGCCCTGCTGCGCCAGGGCGCGCAGCAGGTGGTATTGCCGGGTCTTGCAGCCGCTGGTGGTCGGCCAGGGCAGGTAGGGCAGTGTCCAGAGGATGCGCATGGGCCGGAAACCTCGCTGAAGGCCGCGGACGAAAAACGCGCCTGGGCAACCTTCAATCGATGGCTGCCGCCGCGGCGCGTCCGTAGTTATCAGTAAAGCGCACGATAGCGCATTCGCCCAGCTGTTCGCCGCCCTGCGATCTCTTTGATGAGTGACATGCAGCATTTTGCCAGCGGCCATGGTCGAGATCTGCACGGCCCATCATTCACGGAGAAGCGCGATGCAAGAGCGCAAGGCTATGTTGATCCTGCATGGCAAGCAGGCGATGAACGACGACGTGCGTCAGGCGGTGCTGGCCCAGCGCGAGCGGGGCTGGTGGCTCGATGTGCGGGTGACCTGGGAGGCCGGGGATGCCGGGCGCCTGGTCGACGAGGCACTGGCGGCGGGTTATACCCATGTGATCGCAGGTGGCGGCGACGGTACCTTGCGTGACGTGGCCGAGGCCATGGGCCAGGCCGCCACCGAGGCCAGCCTGGTGTTGCTGCCATTGGGGACGGCCAACGACTTTGCCAGGGCCGCAGGGGTTTCCCTGGTGCCGGCCGAGGCGCTGGCCTTGCTGGACCTGCCGGCCCGGCCGGTCGACCTCGGCCGGGTGGGTGACCAGCTGTTTCTGAACATGGCCACGGGCGGTTTCGGTAGCCAGGTGACCGCCAACACCTCCGAAGACCTGAAGAAAATGCTCGGCGCGGCGGCCTACCTGTTCACCGGGCTGTCGCGCTTCAGTGAGCTGCAAGCGGCTTCGGTTGCGCTCAAGGGGCCCGGTTTCGAGTGGCAGGGTGAGTTGCTGGCGCTGGGGATCGGCAACGGTCGCCAGGCGGGTGGCGGGCAGGTGCTGTGCCCTGAGGCACGGGTCGATGATGGTTTGCTCGACATCGCTATCCTGCCGGCACCGCAGGAAATGGTCGGGGCGCTGCGTGATTTGCTGGCGGGGGAGGGCTTGTTCGTGCGTGAACGCCTGCCGTGGGTCGAGATCCATTGCTCGCAGGGTCTGGACATCAACCTCGATGGCGAGCCACTGCAAGCCGACAGCCTGCGCTTCGAGGCGGTGCCGGCGGCGCTGCACCTGCACCTGCCGCCCAATTCACCGCTGCTCAGTCGTCCAGGCTGATGATCTTCTCGCGCACGGCGAACAGCACCAGGCCGGCCACGTCGTAGATCTGCAGGCGTTTCATGATCTGCGAGCGGTGGGTTTCGACGGTCTTGATCGACAGGCCCAGGCCGCTGGCCATTTCGCGGGTGGATTTACCCCGTACGATCAGGCGCAGGATCTCCAGTTGCCGCGCGGTGAGGTTGTGCGGGTCGGCCCCTGCTTGCTTGCCGCTCTGCGCGCGCATCAGCGCCTGGTTGATCACCGTGTGGGCGATGGCCGGGCTGAGGTAGCGTTCGCCATTGCACAGGGCGGCCAGGGCCTGCTCCAGCTCGGTGGCGGTGGCATCCTTGAGCAGGTAGCCATGTGCGCCACTTTCCAGCGCGCGCATGATCAGGTCCGGGTCGGTGTGCATGGACAGGATCAGGACCTTGCAGGCGTTGCCGCTGGCGCGCAGCCGGGTGAGGGCGTCGAGGCCGCTGGTCGAGCGCATGGAGATATCCAGCAGGACGATGTCGGGCGATGCCTTCTGCACCTGTTCGAGCAACTGGTCGCCATCGTCGGCTTCGCCGACCACGGTATAGCCGGGGATATCGGATACCAGGGCGCGGACCCCGGCGCGGATCAGCGAGTGGTCATCCACCAGCAGCAATCTACAGGTCATGGGCAACGGGCGTCCTGGCGCGTTCATGGGTGCGCGGTGGCCATGGGAACACGACTTCGATCAGTGTACCCAGGCCGAGCTGGCTGGTGATCTCGAGGCTGCCGTTGAGCGCGGTGGCACGTTCCTGCATGCCGGCCATGCCGCGTTGGCCGGCCTCGGCCGGGTTGGCGGCCGGAATGAAACCCACGCCGTCGTCCTTGATCGACAGGGTCAGGCCGTCGGGGCCGCGTTGCAGGCGGATGGTCAGGTTGTTCGCCTGGGCATGGCGCAGCATGTTGGTGACGGCTTCCTGGGTGATGCGGAAGGCAGCCATGGCCACTTCCTCGGTGATGCCGCCCAGGCGCTGCTGGCACTCCAGGCTCCAGTGCACCTCGCTGGTCGCCAGGGTGCGAACCAGGTGCGCGCGCAGGCTGGCTTCGAGGCCGAGGCTGGCCAGCTGGCGGGGGTTGAGGATGGCGGAGACGTCGCGCACCTTGCTCAAAGTGTCGTCCAGGGTGCCGCGCAGGGTGCTGCAGGGCGCCTGCAGGTCTTCCGGCAGGCGGCGCTGCAACCACTGCAGTTGCAGCTTGGCGGCCGTGAGCAGTTGGCCGATGTCGTCATGCAGTTCGCGCGACAGGTGCTGGCGCTCGCCTTCCTGGACCTTGAGCATGCGATCGGCAAGCTCTGCCGGGCGCAGGCTGATCGACCTGGCGCCGCGCCGCAGGTGCCAGCCGACGCCGAGGGTGGCCAGCAGTTGCAGGAGTACAAGGGCAGCGGGTAGGGGTTTCCCTGCCACAAACAGCAGCAGGTTGGCAATCAGGGAAACCACGCACAACGATGCGGTCGCCCAGCACAGCAAGGTGGCGCGGGAACGGCAGCGCAGAGGAATCTTCAAGCGTGGGAACATAGATTGGGAAGCCACTGAAGTCTTGCTGATGGAGACGGTGCACATGTTTTACCAAGGGCTTCGGTGTCGTGTTTTCAACAAGCGTCGAAGCGATTCTCATGCGGCCGGTCGGCATTTGTTTGCGCGCATGTTAACACTTCGGGCCGATTTGGTCGCGGCTGGGTAATGCTTTGAAACCTCAGGGTTTCCGGGGTTATGACGAAGGCGGGAAGCCGATCGTTAGTATCAAAGTGCTACCGATCAATCTGACTTTGCGACCCCTCGTTCGAACGCGGTCAATATCCGCTTTGCAAGCGGGCAACTGAACTTGTGAATACCCACAAGATCGGCCTGGAAATAGCCAGGCAAACAGGCGTTTAGTTGTCCGTTAGTGCGTCTGAGTTGGCTGGCTGGAAGATGCAGCGGCTTGGCTCCATGCAGGCGGATGGGCACATTCGCGGTCGGCCTCCTGGCAGGACGCACACGTTTGCGGCAGCGGTTGTTTCAGGGCGGCGGCCAGCTCCCTGAGCAGTGCGGCTTGTTCGCAGGTGTCGAGGGCGAGCTGGCCGGTGCGTACGTCTACCAGTTCCAGCTGCCAGGCGAGCAAGGTCAGGCAGGCATCCAGGACCGGCAGGGCTTGGTTGTTCAGGCAGCGGTCATGGCAGGCCGGTGCGAGCAGCTGCTGCAGACCGCTGGCGTAGTGGGCGACTTCGCGCAGGCCCAGTTGGCTCGCACGGCTGGCGAGGGTGTCGAGGCTGTGGCTGAGGCAGTGGCAGGCGTCGGGGTCGTTGGCGATCAGTTCCAGGTGCTGCAGGCATTCCTGGGACTGGGTCAGCAACACCTGCGCATCCAGCAGAAAATCCTGCAGGGCGCTGTTGATTGAGACTGTGCTGTCCATCATGACACTCCGGCGCGTAGGGCTGGAGCAGGGGATGGCCACGCCTTGTCGATCGCTAGCAAAAGCCTGACTCCATTCATGCAGTGAGAATGGCGTCACATTAATGGCTAAAGGATAGCGCGAACATCAGGTTGCACCCGATTGCCACTAGGGGTTTCCCTGATGGTGGCCTAGGGTGCGACAGGTTGCCCTGTGTGGGCTGCAGGAGGTGACACCCGCAGTAAAGCATGATGGTAATGTGATATCAATCGTCGGCAAGGCATTTTCGCGCAAGGGTCAAGCTGGGCGTGAAGGCGCCGATATAAGGTGAATCATTTCAACATTTTCGACTCAAGCCTGGGGGCTTTCCAATGGCTGGCATTCTCGACACGGTAGACCAACGCACGCAACTGGTGGGTGAGAACCGCCTGGAAATCCTCATGTTCCGCCTGGCCGGTCGCCAGCTGTTCGCGATCAACGTGTTCAAGGTGCAGGAGGTGCTGCAGCTGCCCAAGCTGACCCTGATGCCACAGCGCCATGCCTTTGTCTGTGGCGTGGTCAACCTGCGCGGGCAGACCTTGCCGGTGATCGACCTGTCCCAGGCGATCGGCATGCGCCCGCTGCAGCCGGGGCCGGACAGCACCATCATCGTCACCGAGTACAACCGTTCGGTGCAGGCGTTTCTGGTCGGTGGCGTCGACCGTATCGTCAACATGAACTGGGAAGCCATCATGCCGCCGCCTTCCAGCGCCGGCCGCCAGCATTACCTGACCGCCATCACCAAGGTCGAGGAACAGCTGGTGGAAGTGATCGACGTGGAGAAGGTGCTGGCCGAGATCGTGCCGTACAACGCCCGGGTATCCAACGAAAAGCTGGCTGACCCGGTATTGGCCCGCGCCCGCGGGCGCGAGGTGCTGCTGGTGGACGACTCCAGCGTGGCGCTGGCGCAGCTGCGCGATACCTTGTCGCAACTGGGGGTCAAGCTGCATGTGGCCAGCGATGGCCTGAAGGCGCTGCGCATGCTCAAGGGCTGGGCCGATGCGGGCGAGGATGTGTGCGAGAAGTTGCTGATGGTGTTCACCGATGCGGAAATGCCCGAAATGGACGGCTACCGGCTGACCACCGAAATCCGCAGCGATGCGCGCCTGCGCAAGCTCTACGTGGTGCTGCACACTTCGCTGTCGGGGAGCTTCAACGAGTCGATGGTGAAGAAGGTCGGTTGCGACAATTTCCTCTCCAAGTTCCAGCCTGATCGCTTGGTCGAGGTGGTCAAGCAGCGTCTGCTGCTGGATACCGCTGGCGCGTGATCTGCTTGCCTGCCAGGTATAAGCTTGGTTTTTGACCAGCAATGAGGCGGGCAGGGATGTTTCTCAGTGAGTTGTATCGGTACCCGGTGAAGTCGGGGCAGGCGCAAGGCCTGCAACGCTCGCCGGTGGGCCTGTTGGGGCTGCTGGGTGACCGGCGCTGGATGGTGGTGGAAGAAGACAATGGACGCTTTCTCACCCAGCGTGCCTGGCCCCAGCTTGGTCAGCTCAAGGCCAGCGAAAGCGAGGCGGGCGGGTTGCTGCTGGAACTGCCAGGGCAAGCGCCGCTGCAGGTGGCAGTGCCGGCGGCCGACGAGGCCTTGCGTGGTGTGACTATCTGGCGTGACACCCTGCGCGTTCCGGATGCCGGCGATGAGGCCGCGGCCTGGTTGTCCCAGTGGCTCGGCAAGGCGGTGCGCCTGGTGCATTGCCCGGAGCAACGGGCGCGTTATCTGCCCAATGGTTATGGCCTGAACACTGATCGGGCGGCGTTTCCCGATGGTTTTCCGTTGTTGCTGATTGGTCAGGGCTCGCTGGACGCGTTGAGCCGGCGGGTAGGGCGACCCATGGAGATGCTGCGTTTTCGGCCCAACCTGGTGGTGCAGGGTAGCGAGGCGTTTGCCGAGGATGGCTGGACGCGGATTCGCATTGGCCAGCTGACGTTGCGGGTGCTCAAGCCGAGCGTACGGTGCATTTTCACCACGCTCGATCCGGCCACTGGGGAGCGCAGCCCGGACCGGGAACCATTGACGACCTTGAAGACCTTCCGCGAGCGGGAGGGAGACATCCTGTTCGGGCAGAACCTGGCCGTGGATGGCAGTGGTTGGCTGGAGGTGGGGATGGACGTCGAAGTGCTCGAATAACCTGTGTCGGCCCTTTCGCGGGTAAACCCGCTCCCACAGCTATGCTTTGCTGTGGGAGCGGGGCTGTGCAGGCTTGGCCAAATTCACATGTCGTCGAAATACCGCTCATGCCAGTCCACCAGCGGCTGCGGCACATTGAGTTTCTGCCCGTAGATCACCGAATACGACAGCACGTTCTGCACATATTGGCGTGTCTCGTCGAACGGGATCGATTCCACCCACACGTCGAAACTCAGGTGCTTGGCCCCCTTGAGCCATTGCCTCACGCGCCCGGGGCCTGCGTTGTAGGCAGCCGAAGCCAGCACCCGGTTGCCGTTGAACTGTCCATGTACCTGGCTCAGGTAGGCTGCGCCGACCTGAATGTTCTTTTCCGGGTTGAACATCTGCTGTGGCGAGGCCAGCGGGATACTGAACTTGCGCGCGGTCTCCTTGGCGGTGGCCGGCATCACCTGCATCAGGCCGCTCGCGCCAACGCTTGAGCGGGCGTCTTCCATGAACGCGCTTTCCTGGCGAGTGATGGCGAACACCCAGCTCGAATGCAGCCCGCGCACCTTGGCTTCGCGCACCAGGGTATCGCGGTAGGCCATCGGGAAACGGATATCCAGGTCGTCCCAGTACTGGGCCTGGCTAATGGTGCGGATGGCCGGGAAGTACCAGCGCATGTCGTAGGCCAGGCGGGCCTGGGCAACCATTTCGTCGCGGGTGAAGTGGCGGCTGACGTGGTACCACTCGCGGCGGCCCTCGACGACCTGGCCGCGGGCGTGGAACTCCAGGGCTCGCTGGATGCCCGGGGTGCTGCGCACCTTGCTGACCAGTTGCGGGCTCAGCACCAGCGGCCGGTTGTTCAGCTGGTAGGGGGTCTTCGCCCGGTCGGCGGCGAGGAAACCGTAGAAATCGCGCTCGCGCGCCACATTCTTGTACAGCAGCGGGATCTGCGGGTTGTTCGGCTGGGCCAGTTCCAGGCTGCGTGCCTGCCAGTACTTCCAGCGGTTGCTGGTGGCTAGGTCCTGGGGCAGGCGCCGGGTCAGCTCATAGGCGTCTTCCCAGCGGCCCAGGCGCAGCAGCAGGCGCAGGCGCCATTCACTGACGGTGTTGTCGCGCAGTTCAGGGTCGTAGCGGGTCATCAGGTCGAGGGCGCGCGGGTCGTAGCGGCGCGCCAGGGTCAGGCCGATCTCGCGGGCGATGGCGACCTTCTCGTCACGGGAGAAATGCATGCGCTGGGCATAGTCGTCGAGCAACGCCATGGCCCGCTCGGGGTCCTGCCGTGCCAGGCGGCGCAGGCCCAGGCTGACCACGTCGGACATGGCTTCGTTGACCGGGGTGAAGCGCGAGGGCTGGTTGAGCAGTTCCGGTTTCTGCGCCACGTCGATCAGCAGCCGGCCCTGCGGGCCGAGGGTGGTCAGGCCCTGCACCAGGCTGTTGGCCAGGCTGTAGTTGCGCGCCTGGGCAGCCAGCTTGACACGGTTCCAGCGCTTGGCTTCGGTCAGCTGGCCTTCGGCGGCCCACATGCCGAACAGGGTGTCGCAGGCAGCTGGCTGGGTCTTGCCGACGTTCCACAGCTGCTCTGCGTTGGCGAAGCCTTCGGCACGCTTGCCGTGGCTCAGTTGGTACTGGCCGTTGAGGCAGTCCAGTTCGGTGAAGTTGAGTTTGCGGTCGTAGTACTTGGCAAAGGTGTCCCACTCGCCACGCTCGGCCAGCCAGCGCAGCCAGCGCAGTTTCATCCAGTTGGCCTGGGGCAGGTCGCCGTGCTTGGCCAGGAAGCCTTCGATTTCCGCGTTGCTGGCGGTCTTCAGGCGTGCGGTGAGCTCGTCGTAGGCCAGGTAGGGGGTCAGCGGGTAGTCGCTCAAGGCCTGGGCATAGCGCAGGTATGGGCCTTTGTCGCCCTTGGCCAGTGCGCGCTTGGCCTCGTCGTAGTACTGACGTTGCTGGGTGAGGTCGGTTGCCTGCGCCGCACCGACGGTGGCAGCGGTGAGCAGCAGGCAGGAAGCAATCTGTAACAGGCGGCTGCGCATGATACGTCCGGGCAGTAGAACCAGTGGGGAGTGACGGCGGAGCCAGCACTGTGGAAATCCTTTTGCGTTAGCTTAGCCGTTTGCCGCCAGCCGGTGAAAGCGTTGTGCTTGTATCGAAACGTTAAGTTCGACCGAATGTCACAAAGCCCCTGCGCGGTGGTCAACTTAATGCCGCGAGGGGCCAAGTCAGGTAGAATGCGCGCCCGCTTTCTGGAGACGAACATGACCCTGCTCAAATTCAGCGATGTGTCCCTCGCATTCGGCGCGATGCCGCTGCTGGACAAAGTGTCCTGGCAGATCGCCCGTGGCGAGCGGGTGTGCATCATCGGCCGCAACGGCACTGGCAAGTCGAGCATGCTGCGCCTGGTCAAGGGCGAGCAGAAGGGCGACGACGGCGATGTCTGGCGCGCCCCGGGCCTGAAGATCGGCGAGCTGCCGCAGGAACTGCCGGTGGCCGACGAGCGCACCGTGTTCGACGTGGTTGCCGCAGGCCTGGATGGCGTCGGCGAACTGCTGGCCGAGTTCCACCACCTGAGCCAGAACATCCAGGGTGATGACGACCTGGAAAAACTCATGCACGTCCAGCACGAGCTGGAAGTGCGTGATGGCTGGCGCCTGCAGCAGGTGGTGGAAAGCACCCTGAGCCGCCTGCAGCTGCCGGCCGACAAGACCCTGGCCGAGCTTTCCGGTGGCTGGCGCCGCCGCGTGCTGCTGGCCCAGGCGCTGGTGTCCGAGCCGGACCTGCTGCTGCTCGACGAACCGACCAACCACCTGGACATCGGTGCCATCGCCTGGCTCGAAGAGGCCCTGAACGGCTTCAATGGCGCGGTGCTGTTCATTACCCACGACCGCTCCTTCCTGCAGAACCTGGCCACCCGCATCCTCGAACTGGACCGCGGTGGGCTGATCGACTGGAACGGCGACTACGCCAGCTTCCTGGTGCACAAGGAGGCCGCACTGGCCGCCGAGGAAACCGCCAACGCGCTGTTCGACAAGCGCCTGGCCCAGGAAGAAGTGTGGATCCGCCAGGGCATCAAGGCCCGCCGTACCCGTAACGAAGGCCGTGTGCGAGCGCTCAAGGCCTTGCGTGTGGAGCGTGGCGAGCGCCGCGAGCGTCAGGGCAAGGCCAACATCCAGATCGAATCGGCGGAGAAGTCCGGCAAGCAGGTGATGGTGCTGGAGAACGTCAGCTTCGCCCACCCGGGTGGCCCGTTGCTGGTCAAGGACTTCTCGATGGTCCTGCAGCGCGAGGATCGCATCGGCCTGCTCGGCGCCAACGGTACCGGCAAGACCACATTGCTGAAGATGATGCTCGGCGACCTCGAGCCGACCGCCGGCAAGGTCGAGCGCGGCACCAAGCTGGAAGTGGCCTACTTCGACCAGATGCGTCACCAGCTGGAGCTGGAAAAGACCGTCATCGACAACCTCGCCGAAGGCCGTGACTTCATCGAGATCGATGGCCAGAACCGCCACGTGCTGAGCTACCTCGGCGACTTCCTGTTCAGCCCGCAACGTGCCCGCACGCCGGTCAAGGCGCTGTCCGGCGGCGAGCGTGCGCGCCTGCTGCTGGCCAAGCTGTTCAGCAAGCCGGCCAACCTGCTGGTGCTCGACGAGCCGACCAACGACCTCGACGTGGAAACCCTCGAGCTGCTCGAGGAGGTGCTGTGCAACTACAAGGGCACGGTGCTGATGGTCAGCCACGACCGGGCCTTCCTCGACAACGTGGTCACCAGCACCCTGGTCTTCGAAGGGCAGGGCAAGGTGCGCGAGTACGTCGGTGGTTACGAGGACTGGATCCGCCAGGGCGGTTCGCCGAAGCTGCTGGGCGTGGCCGAGAGCAAGGGCGGCAAGTCCGAACTCAACAGCGCGGTGGTCGAGAAGGTCGCGGAGCCAGCGGCACCTGCGCCTGTAGCCGCAGTGCCCGACGCGTCGAAGAAGAAGCTCAGCTACAAGCTTCAGCGTGAGCTGGAGATGCTGCCAGGGCAGATCGACGAGGTGGAGCAGCGCATGGCCGAGGCCCAGGAAGAAGTGAACGCTGCGGGCTTCTATCAGCGGCCTATCGCCGAGACCTCGGCGGTGCTGGCCAAGATCGAGAAGCTGCAGGGCGAACTGGATGCGCTGGTCGAGCGCTGGGCTGAGCTGGAAGGCTGATTGACCTGTCCCGGCCTCTTCGCGGGTACTGCGCAGCCCTCGGGCTTTGCGCGATCCCAGTGGGAGCGGGTTTACCCGCGAAGAGGCCGGTACTTTTTACATCACTCTTTCTTCAGCAATCGCACCGCCAGCACATCGCACGGCGCCCCGTGCAGCACATCATTTGCCGTGGAGCCCAGCAGCAACGCCAAACCATGCCGGCCATGGCTGCCGACCACGATCAGGTCGCACTTCTGGTCCTTGGCCAGCTGGTGGATTTCCTGGCGCGGCTGGCCGTAGGTCAGGTGCGAGTCGCCGCGGTTGATGTCGGGGTACTTGTTGAACAGGCGGTCCATGCGCTCCTTGGCCTGGTCGAACTGCTGCTGCTGCAGTTGCGACAGGTCCATCGGCACATCGCCGCCAAAGGCCATGGCCATCGGTTCGACGATGTGCACCAGCGAAACCTTGGCACCCGAGGGTTCGGCGAGCTTCATGGCACGCTTGATCACCGGGTCGCATTCTTCGGTAAGGTCGACGGCGACCAGAAGATGTTCGTAGGGCATGAGCTGTACTCCTGACAATCGCGATAGTAGAAGTATGGTCGCTTTCCGGCAGGTCATCCGTGAAACCTGAGTAACCCGCTCATTTGCAACGCTTTATGGAATCTACAGATATGACGGTATGGCTGGTGGTGTCAATCCTTGCGCTGGTACTCAGTCCGTTTGCCTGGTTGCGCCAGTCGCGCAAACAGAGTGAGCAGATGAGCCTGCGCCTGGAGGCGCGACGCATGGGGCTGGCCATGCAACTGGCGCCGCAGCAGTGGCCGCACTGGCTGGAGCAACAGCCGCCGAGCCCGTGCCCGCAGTACCACCGCGGGCGCCGTCGGGGCTGTGACGACAGCTGGTGCTACTGGCAGGTCAGCCCGGGCATCTGGTGGAACCAGTGGAAGGAAGTGTGCGAGGACCCGCGCCTGAACGAGGTGTTCGCACGCCTGCCGGCAACGGTCTACAAGGTCGAGGCCGACCCGCGCATGCTCGCCCTGTACTGGAGCGAGCGCGGCGAGAAATCTGTATTGCAGGATATTGCTCACGTCTTCGACACCCTCGCTTGACCGTCCACAACGACAAAGCGGCAACCCGGGAAAACCAGGTTGCCGCTTTGTCGTTTCTGCTGGGCAGAAAAAGGCCAGGCAGGCCGGGAAATACTTGAAGTCTGTCGCAGTGTAGCCATTCCCTCGGCGCGTGCATGAAAAGTTTGCAGCGCCGCCGTTTGATCTGTGGTCAATCGCTGACATGAATGATCGGCGATCACTGTCATCATGTTTTGCCTGTCGGCGATACAAAATGACCGGAAAGTCGCGTTTTCACCTCCCTCGGGAGCATTTGACAACGCCGATCTTTTCGGAGAATGTGTGCATACCCAAATCAAACGGGCGTATGAATTGAGCGTTTGTATGTCATCTCGCTCATACAGAATCCCGACTAGCGCGCTGACGGGTGTGCCTGGGGCAAGGGCGGCAAGGCCGGCTTGTTCACCAGCGATCGGCGTGTACAGTTCAGCTTCCATATCGTGGAGATCAGTTGATGATTTACGAAGGTAAAGCCATCACGGTTAAGGCTCTTGAAAGCGGCATCGTCGAACTGAAGTTCGACCTCAAGGGTGAGTCCGTCAACAAGTTCAATCGCCTGACCCTGGACGAGCTGCGCCAGGCCGTCGACGCCATCAAGGCCGACGCCTCGGTGAAAGGTGTGATCGTCAGCAGTGGCAAGGACGTGTTCATCGTCGGCGCCGACATCACCGAGTTCGTCGACAACTTCAAGCTGCCCGAAGCCGAACTGGTCGCCGGCAACCTGGAAGCCAACCGCATCTTCAATGCCTTCGAAGACCTTGAAGTGCCGACCGTCGCCGCCATCAACGGCATCGCCCTGGGTGGCGGCCTGGAAATGTGCCTGGCGGCCGATTACCGGGTGATGTCCAGCAGCGCCAAGATCGGCCTGCCGGAAGTCAAGCTGGGCATCTACCCAGGCTTCGGCGGCACCGTGCGCCTGCCGCGCCTGATCGGCTCGGACAATGCCATCGAGTGGATCGCCGCCGGCAAGGAAAACCGCGCCGAAGACGCCCTCAAGGTGGGTGCCGTGGATGCCGTGGTCGCCCCCGAGCTGCTGCAGGCCGGTGCCCTGGACCTGATCAAGCGCGCCATCAGCGGCGAGCTGGACTACAAGGCCAAGCGCCAGCCCAAGCTCGAGAAGCTCAAGCTCAACGCCATCGAGCAGATGATGGCCTTCGAGACCGCCAAGGGCTTCGTCGCCGGCCAGGCCGGCCCGAACTACCCGGCCCCGGTCGAAGCCATCAAGAGCATCCAGAAGGCCGCCAATTTCGGCCGCGACAAGGCCCTGGAAGTGGAAGCCGCCGGCTTCGCCAAGCTGGCCAAGACCTCGGTCGCCGAAAGCCTCATCGGCCTGTTCCTCAACGACCAGGAACTCAAGCGCAAGGCCAAGGCCCATGACGAAATCGCCCATGACGTGAAGCAGGCCGCCGTGCTCGGCGCCGGCATCATGGGCGGCGGCATCGCCTACCAGTCGGCGGTCAAGGGCACTCCGATCCTGATGAAGGACATTCGCGAGGAAGCCATCCAGCTGGGCCTGAACGAGGCCTCCAAGCTGCTCGGCAACCGCGTCGAGAAGGGCCGCCTGACCCCGGCCAAGATGGCCGAGGCACTCAACGCCATTCGCCCGACCCTGTCCTACGGCGACTTCGCCAACGTCGACATCGTCGTCGAGGCCGTGGTCGAGAACCCGAAGGTCAAGCAGGCCGTGCTGGCGGAAGTGGAAGGCCAGGTGAAGGACGACGCGATTCTCGCCTCCAACACCTCGACCATTTCCATCAACCTGCTGGCCAAGGCGCTCAAGCGCCCGGAAAACTTCGTCGGCATGCACTTCTTCAACCCGGTGCACATGATGCCGCTGGTGGAAGTGATCCGTGGCGAGAAGTCAAGTGAAGTGGCCGTGGCCACCACCGTGGCCTACGCCAAGAAGATGGGCAAGAACCCGATCGTGGTCAACGACTGCCCGGGCTTCCTGGTCAACCGCGTGCTGTTCCCGTATTTCGGCGGCTTCGCCAGGCTGGTCAGCGCCGGTGTCGACTTCGTGCGCATCGACAAGGTCATGGAAAAGTTCGGCTGGCCGATGGGCCCGGCCTACCTGATGGACGTGGTCGGTATCGACACCGGCCACCACGGCCGCGACGTGATGGCCGAAGGCTTCCCGGACCGCATGAAGGATGAGCGCCGCTCGGCCGTCGACGCCCTGTACGAGGCCAACCGCCTGGGTCAGAAGAACGGCAAGGGCTTCTACGCCTACGAGACCGACAAGCGCGGAAAGCCGAAGAAGGTCTTCGACGCCACCGTACTCGACGTGCTCAAGCCGATCGTCTTCGAACAGCGTGAAGTGAGCGACGAAGACATCATCAACTGGATGATGGTGCCGCTGTGCCTGGAGACCGTGCGCTGCCTGGAAGACGGTATCGTCGAAACCGCCGCCGAAGCCGACATGGGCCTGGTCTACGGCATCGGTTTCCCTCCGTTCCGTGGCGGTGCGCTGCGCTACATCGACTCGATCGGGGTGGCTGAATTCGTTGCCCTGGCCGACCAGTACGCCGACCTGGGCCCGCTGTACCACCCGACCGCGAAGCTGCGTGAAATGGCCAAGAACGGCCAGCGCTTCTTCAACTGAGTGGTCAACGAGCTAGAGCGAGAGATTTGATATGAGCCTGAATCCAAGAGACGTGGTGATCGTCGACTTCGGTCGCACCCCGATGGGCCGCTCCAAGGGTGGCATGCACCGCAACACCCGCGCCGAAGACATGTCCGCGCACCTGATCAGCAAGCTGCTGGAGCGCAACGACAAGGTCGACCCGAAAGAAGTCGAGGACGTGATCTGGGGCTGCGTCAACCAGACCCTCGAGCAGGGCTGGAACATCGCGCGCATGGCGTCGCTGATGACCCCGATCCCGCACACCTCCGCCGCGCAGACCGTCAGCCGCCTGTGCGGCTCGTCGATGAGCGCGCTGCACACCGCCGCCCAGGCGATCATGACCGGCAACGGCGACGTGTTCGTGGTCGGTGGCGTGGAGCACATGGGCCACGTCAGCATGATGCATGGCGTCGACCCCAACCCGCACCTGTCCTTGCACGCCGCCAAGGCATCCGGGATGATGGGCCTGACTGCCGAGATGCTGGGCAAGATGCACGGCATCACCCGTGAGCAGCAGGACCTGTTCGGCCTGCGTTCGCACCAGCTCGCCCACAAGGCGACGGTCGAAGGCAAGTTCAAGGACGAAATCATCCCGATGCAGGGCTATGACGAGAACGGCTTCCTGAAGGTCTTCGATTTCGACGAGACCATTCGCCCGGAAACCACCCTCGAAGGCCTGGCGTCGCTCAAGCCTGCGTTCAACCCCAAGGGCGGCACCGTGACTGCCGGTACCTCGTCGCAGATCACCGACGGCGCTTCGTGCATGATCGTCATGTCCGGCCAGCGCGCCATGGACCTGGGCATCCAGCCACTGGCGGTGATCCGCTCGATGGCGGTGGCCGGTGTCGACCCGGCGATCATGGGCTATGGCCCGGTGCCGTCGACGCAGAAAGCCCTCAAGCGCGCCGGCCTGAGCATGGCCGACATCGACTTCATCGAGCTCAACGAAGCCTTCGCCGCACAGGCCCTGCCGGTGCTGAAAGACTTGAAAGTGCTCGACAAGATGGATGAGAAGGTTAACCTGCACGGCGGCGCCATTGCTTTGGGCCACCCGTTCGGTTGCTCCGGTGCACGCATTTCCGGCACCCTGCTCAACGTCATGAAGCAGAACGGCGGTACCCTGGGTGTGGCGACCATGTGTGTCGGCCTCGGCCAAGGTATCACCACTGTCTTCGAACGCGTCTGATCGCGTTGCGGGACAGCAGCCGGGGCCTTGTGCCCCGGTTTTTGTTTTTTACAGAATTTGTTTCAAGAGGACAGGCAACATGCAGATACAGCCAGGCGTATACCGGCATTACAAAGGGCCTGAGTACCGTGTCTTCAGCGTTGCACGGCACTCCGAGAACGAAGAGTGGATGGTCTTCTACCAATGCCTGTATGGTGATTACAGCTTTTGGGTGAGGCCGCTTTCCATGTTCCAGGAGTCCGTCGAGGTTGACGGCGAGCAGGTGCCACGCTTTGCTTTGGTCAAGGCCGAAGAAGGCTTGCCCGAGCTGTCCGGCAAGTCGCCCGAGTGAACGACTGCGCTTGACCTCACTCTGTTGCCACTATATATAGCGGTGCCGCGTCCGGCACCTGACGCGTTTTTCATCTTCAGATTCAGGAATACTCCGATCCATGGGCAAATCGCTGGTCATTGTGGAATCCCCGGCCAAGGCCAAGACCATCAACAAGTACCTGGGCAACCAGTACGTGGTGAAGTCGAGTATCGGCCATATCCGAGACCTCCCCACCAGCGGTTCGGCCAGCGCGAGCAAAGAGCCGGCCGCCAAGCGGGGCAAGGCTGCCGCGGGTGAGGCTCCGGCCCTGTCGCCGAAAGAAAAGGCCAAGCGCCAGCTGGTGGCGCGCATGGGCGTCGACCCCGAGCACGGCTGGAAGGCCAAGTACGAGATCCTGCCCGGCAAGGAAAAGGTGATCGAAGAGCTGCGCCGCCTGGCCAAGGATGCCGACACCATCTATCTCGCAACCGACTTGGACCGCGAAGGGGAAGCCATTGCCTGGCACCTGCGCGAGGCCATCGGTGGCGACGACACCCGCTACAAGCGCGTGGTGTTCAACGAAATCACCAAGAAGGCGATCCAGGAGGCGTTCTCGCAGCCCGGCGAGCTGGACATCGACCGGGTCAACGCCCAGCAGGCGCGGCGCTTCCTCGATCGCGTGGTGGGCTACATGGTCTCGCCGCTGCTGTGGTCGAAGATCGCCCGTGGCCTGTCCGCCGGCCGGGTACAGTCGGTGGCGGTGAAGCTGGTGGTCGAGCGTGAGCGCGAGATCCGTGCCTTCGTCCCGGAAGAATACTGGGAAGTGCACGCCGACCTCGGCACTGCCAAGAACGCCAAGGTGCGCTTCGAAGTGGCGCGCGAGAAGGGCGAAGCCTTCAAGCCGCTGAACGAAGCCCACGCCATGGCCGCGCTGGAGAAGCTCAAGGCTTCCAGCTACAGCGTGGTCAAGCGCGAAGACCGGCCGACCAGCAGCAAGCCGTCGGCGCCGTTCATCACTTCCACCCTGCAGCAGGCCGCGAGCAACCGCCTGGGCTTCGGGGTGAAGAAGACCATGATGATGGCCCAGCGTCTGTACGAAGCCGGCTACATCACCTACATGCGTACCGACTCGACCAACCTGTCGGCCGATGCCCTGGACATGGCGCGCAGCTACATCGAGCGCGAGTTCGGCAAGCAGTACCTGCCGGAAAGCCCACTGGTGTACGGCAGCAAGGAAGGCGCCCAGGAGGCGCACGAAGCGATTCGCCCGTCCGACGTCAACACGCACCCGACCAAGCTCAGCGGCATGGAGCGTGATGCCGAGCGCCTGTACGAGCTGATCTGGCGCCAGTTCCTGGCTTGCCAGATGCCACCGGCGCAGTACCTGTCCACCAGCGTCACCGTGGCGGCAGGCGATTTCGAGCTGCGCGCCAAGGGCCGTATCCTCAAGTTCGACGGTTACACCCGCGTGCTGCCGCAACAGAGCAAGCCGGGCGAAGACG
Source organism: Pseudomonas sp. NPDC089401 (assembly GCF_044749485.1). Lineage (NCBI taxonomy): Bacteria > Pseudomonadati > Pseudomonadota > Gammaproteobacteria > Pseudomonadales > Pseudomonadaceae > Pseudomonas > Pseudomonas sp. NPDC089401. Next base: position 481,305 of record NZ_JBIVIA010000001.1, read on the forward strand.
ACGTGCTGCCGGACATGGCCCAGGGTGAAGCGTTGAAGCTGATCCAGATCGACCCGAGCCAGCACTTCACCAAGCCGCCGGCGCGCTTCACCGAAGCCAGCCTGGTCAAGGAAATGGAAAAACGCGGCATTGGCCGCCCGTCGACCTATGCGGCGATCATTTCCACCATCCAGGACCGCGGCTACGTGACCCTGCACAACCGTCGTTTCTACTCCGAGAAGATGGGCGATATCGTCACCGAGCGCCTGGCGGAGAGCTTCTCCAACCTGATGGACTACGGCTTCACCGCCGGCATGGAAGAGAACCTCGACGACGTCGCCCAGGGCGAGCGTGACTGGAAGAACGTGCTCGACGAGTTCTATGGCGACTTCAGCAAGAAGCTGCAGACCGCCGAGTCCGCCGAAGGCGGCATGCGCGCCAACCAGCCGACCATGACCAGCATTGCCTGCAAGGAATGTGGCCGGCCGATGATGATCCGCACCGCTTCCACCGGTGTGTTCCTGGGTTGCTCGGGCTACAGCCTGCCACCGAAAGAACGCTGCAAGGCCACGGTCAACCTGGTGCCGGGCGATGAAATCGCCGCGGACGACGAGGGCGAATCGGAATCCCGCGTGCTGCTGGGCAAGCACCGCTGCCCGATCTGCGCCACGGCGATGGATGCCTACCTGCTCGACGAGAAGCACAAGCTGCACATCTGCGGTAACAACCCGGATTGCGTGGGCTACGAGATCGAAGAGGGCAGCTACCGCATCAAGGGCTACGAAGGGCCGAGCCTGGAGTGCGACAAGTGCGGCAGCGAGATGCAGCTCAAGACCGGCCGCTTCGGCAAGTTCTTCGGTTGTACCAACCCGGCGTGCAAGAACACCCGCAAGCTGCTCAAGAGCGGCGAGGCGGCGCCACCGAAGATGGACAAGGTGGAGATGCCGGAGCTCAAGTGCGAGAAGGTCGACGACACCTACGTGCTGCGCGATGGCGCCTCGGGGTTGTTCCTGGCCGCCAGCCAGTTCCCAAAAAACCGCGAGACCCGGGCGCCGCTGGTGCTGGAGATCGTGCCGCACAAGCACGAGATCGATCCGAAGTACCACTTCCTCTGCGATGCGCCGCAAAAGGACCCGGATGGCCGTCCGGCGGTGATTCGCTATAGCCGCAAGACCAAGGAGCAGTACGTGCAGTCCGAGGTGGATGGCAAGCCGACGGGCTGGAAGGCGTTCTACGATGGTGGTGCGTGGAAGGTTGAAGACAAGCGCTGATTCGTCAGTGCAGTAATTGGGGCCGCTTTGCGCCCCTTCGCGGGTAAACCCGCTCCCACAGGAGATCGCATTGTTCTGTGGGAGCGGGTTTACCCGCGAAGGGGCGCAAAGCGGCCCCAATCATTTATGATGCAGCTATCAGCCTTGCAGCCCATGGGAGGTCATCCGAAATGGCCCAGGAACTCTACACCCGCACCAACCAGAAACTGTTCTTCGCCGGCCTGGCCCTCGAGTCCATGGCCAAGGCCGAACAAAGTCAGGCCATGAATGCCCAGGGCCTGGTCCAGGCCGAGCGCGAGTCGGCGCTGTTCCATCTGCATGGTGCGTTGCTGGGGCTGTGCCATGAGATCGGCGGCTTCTATCGTCTGCCGGCGGTGGCCACGGTCGAGCAGGCGCTCGCTGACGAGACCCTGAACACCATCGCCATCCCGGAAGTGGCCGAGATGCTCGAGCTGGTGCGTCAGCGTGAAACCTGGTTGGCACAATTGCTCAGCGCTTATGCCGATCTGTTCCGACCACCGGTCGTGAAAAAGGCGCCGAAAACCGATGTCACCCAGCCATTGATCCAGGCCGTCAATCTCGACCAACCCGAGCATCCAGCGCTGTCGCGAGAGGAGCTGGAAAGCTGGCGCAACAACCTCAAGGGCTTGGTGAGACGTTTCCGCGACGCGTTGAGTGAGTGCTGATAGCGGCGTTGGCTGGTACACTGACGGCCTTTCGTGGAGAACAGCCCTTTATGTCTACGTCGTTTCTGGAAATTGTCGAGTTGCCTGATGGCCGAATCGAGCTGCGTCGCGCCGAGGACGAAGGCTCCCTGGTAACCCTGGATTTCTCGGAAGACGCCAAGGCGTTCCTGCAGGGCCAACATGTCGAAGTCGCCAAGGCGATGTTGAGCGTAGGCGTGCAGATGGCAGGTCGCCTGATGGATGGCGAGCTGGAGCGCGACGAAGGGCCGCGCGTGCTGCACTGATCGTTCAGATCCAGGCGTTCAAATCTTCCGATTCACAGGCAAAGCCTGAACATCAGCCGAGGCGGATGTTCAGGCTTTGTGCGTTTCCGGCATCGGCGGCGCGTATCAGCTTCTGCCGTGCCGTGGCGTTGACGTTGCCCAGCCAGCTGACCACGGTGTGGCTGCGGCCCAGGCGCAGGGCCTCGCAGGCCAGTTGCAAGGGGCTCTGGTTGCCGCGCGGTTGCAGCAGCAGGATGCGTTCACGGTTGAGGCCGGCGTCGCGCAGCCAGGCCTGGGTCAGGCTGGCGGGTGGGGCGATCAGCGTCAGCCAGCGGGCTTCCTCTTCTTCGCTCAGGTCGCGCAATACCGGCGCCAGCAGGCTCTGACAGTGCTCCGGGGCGCCACGCAGGGACAGTTCACTGAACAGCTCTGGGTGGCTGTTGTGCTTGCGGGCCTGCTCGCTGGCCTTCAGGCCAGGCAGTACCGGTTGGGCCAGAAAGGCTTCGAAAAGGGGCAACTGGACCTGCTGCTGTGCTGTGATGAACTGTTGCATGACGCCTCCTGGATCAGCGGCGAATGACGCCGACACTCAAACCCTCGATCATCAGTTCCTGCTCTTTCAGGTCGACTTCGATGGGGGCGAACTCGGGGTTTTCAGCGATCAGCCAGACCTTGCTGCCTTCACGCTTGAAGCGCTTGACGGTCACTTCGTCGCCGATGCGCGCGACCACCACCTGGCCGTTGCGCGCCTCGCGGGTGGTGTGCACGGCCAGCAGGTCGCCGTCGAAGATGCCGATGTCCTTCATGCTCATCCCGTGTACGCGCAGCAGGTAATCGGCGCGAGGGTGGAAGAAGGCCGGGTTGATGTTGCAGGACTGCTCAATGTGCTGCTCGGCGAGAATCGGCGCACCGGCGGCGACCCGGCCGATGATCGGCAGGCTGTTTTCATCGGGCTTGGCGGTTTCGAAGCCGGGAATGCGGATGCCACGGGAAGCGCCCGGGGTCATTTCGATCGCGCCTTTGCGGGCGAGGGCCTTGAGGTGCTCCTCGGCCGCGTTGGGTGACTTGAAGCCCAGTTCCTGAGCGATTTCCGCGCGGGTCGGCGGGAAGCCGTTGTCTTCGAGGCAGCGTTTGATGAAGGCCAGGATCTCGGCTTGGCGTGGCGTCAGTTTCAACATGGCGGGCGCTCTGGCTTTTTATACAGTGACTGGAATTATATACAGTGGATGGCCCACTGCAAGCACTGATCGCCCGGAAAAACCGCCGCGGTTCCCGCCAATACGCTGGGCATGGCGAGTTTCGTGGCGTGCAGCGCACAGGCCCGAGCTGTGATTTAATGGCGACCAGCCAGTCATGAAGGGCCATCGAGCCTTGACATCGGCAGGGCTGAAACGTATGTTTCAAACACCTGTTTGCACCAGCCTGCCGGAGTCGTCATGGCCCAATCCGAAACCGTTGAACGCATTCTCGATGCCGCCGAGCAGCTGTTCGCGGAAAGGGGGTTCGCAGAAACCTCGCTGCGCCTGATCACCAGCAAGGCCGGGGTCAACCTGGCGGCGGTCAACTACCACTTCGGTTCGAAGAAGGCGCTGATCCAGGCAGTGTTCTCGCGTTTCCTCGGCCCGTTCTGCGCCAGCCTCGAGCGCGAGCTGGAGCGGCGCCAGGCCAAGCCTGAGCAGAAGCCCAGCCTCGAAGAACTGCTGGAGATGCTGGTCGAGCAGGCCCTGGCCGTGCAGCCGCGCAGCAACAACGACCTGTCGATCTTCATGCGCCTGCTGGGCCTGGCGTTCAGCCAGAGCCAGGGCCACTTGCGGCGTTACCTCGAAGACATGTACGGCAAGGTGTTCCGCCGCTACATGCTGCTGGTCCACGAAGCCGCCCCGCGTATTCCGCCGCTCGAGCTGTTCTGGCGGGTGCACTTCATGCTCGGCGCTGCGGCGTTCAGCATGTCCGGCATCAAGGCGCTGCGTGCCATCGCCGAAACCGACTTCGGCATCGATACCTCGATCGAGCAGGTCATGCGCCTGATGGTGCCGTTCCTGGCCGCGGGCATGCGCGCCGACAGCGGCGTCACCGATGGCGCCATGGCCAGCGCCCAGCTGCGCCCGCGCAGCAAGACCGCCAGCACCGCCAAGGCCTGAAGGCTGGGCGGGGCAGGGCGCTTCGGATAAGCTAGCGCCCATGCCTGACCTCGATTTCCCGCACATTCCCTTCGTGATCCGTGGCTCTGCGGCATTGCCGCGGGGCGCTTGTGCGTGCGCAATCGGGATGTACTCCCTGAATCTGCAATGAAGGATTGTCTATGAGTGCCAGCCTGCAAGGCTCCCTGATGGTGGATATCGCCGGTAAATGGCTGACCGCCGAGGATCGCCAGCTCCTGCGTCAGCCTGAAGTGGCCGGCCTGATCATTTTCGCCCGCAACATCGACAGCCCGCGCCAGGTGCGCGAGCTGTGCGCCTCGATCCGCGCCATCCGCCCTGACCTGATCCTCGCGGTCGACCAGGAAGGCGGGCGGGTGCAGCGCCTGCGGCAGGGCTTCGTGCGCCTGCCGGCGATGCGCGCGATCGCCGACAACGGCAACGCCGAGTACCTGGCCGAGCAGTGCGGCTGGCTGATGGCGACCGAAGTGCTGGCTGTCGGCCTGGACCTGAGCTTCGCCCCGGTGCTGGACCTGGATCACCAGCGCAGCGCGGTGGTCGGCAGCCGGGCCTTCGAGGGCAGCCCCGAGCGCGCCACGCAGTTGGCCGGTGCCTTCATCCGTGGCATGAACGCGGCCGGCATGGCAGCCTGCGGCAAGCATTTCCCGGGGCATGGCTGGGCCGAGGCGGATTCGCACGTGGCCATCCCCACCGACGAGCGTAGCCTCGAGCAGTTGCGCCAGGCCGACCTGGTGCCGTTCACCCGCCTCAGTGGCCAGTTGGCGGCGGTGATGCCGGCGCATGTCATCTATCCGCAAATCGACAACCAGCCTGCCGGCTTCTCGCGGCGCTGGCTGCAGGACATCCTGCGTGGCGAGCTGGGCTTTGACGGGGTGATCTTCAGTGACGACCTGTCGATGGCCGGCGCGCACGTGGTGGGGGATGCGGCGAACCGCATCGAAGCGGCGCTGAGTGCCGGTTGCGACATGGGCCTGGTGTGCAATGACCGGGCGGCGGCGGAGCTGGCGCTGAGTGCGGCGCAGCGTTTGAAGGTCACGCCGTCGCCGCGGATCGCGCGGATGCGCGGGCGTGGTTTTGCTCGCACCGATTACCGTCAGCAGCCGCGCTGGCTGGAGGCCCTGGGGGCGTTGAAGGACGCGCAGCTGGTCGATTGACCATGCCGGCCTCTTCGCGGGCAAGCCCGCTCCCACAGGAATGATTTTGGCCCTCGGGCCTGTGCAAATCCTGTGGGAGCGGGTTTACCCGCGAAAAGGCCGGTGCAGGCTAACGAGCGCGCTTGCCTGGCAACGGCGCAAACAGCGCCTCGATCTCCTCATCGCCCAATCGCCACTGCCCCGCCTGCCCGCCATCGAGCAGGCTCGCGGCCAACGCCGCCTTCTCCTGCTGCAGCCCCTGGATCTTCTCTTCCACCGTCCCGCGGGTAATCAGCTTGAACACGAACACCGGCTTGTCCTGGCCAATCCGGTAGGCACGGTCGGTCGCCTGGTTTTCGCTGGCCGGGTTCCACCAGGGGTCGAAGTGGATCACGGTATCGGCCGCAGTCAGGTTCAGCCCCACGCCGCCGGCCTTCAGGCTGATCAGGAACACCTCGCTGTCACCCTGCTGGAACTGTTGCACCGGCGTGCGCCGGTCGCGGGTGTCGCCGGTGAGCATGCTGTAGCGGACCTTGCGTTTTGCCAGCTCCTGCTCGATCAGTGCCAGCATCGAGGTGAACTGCGAGAACAGCAGCACCCGCCGGCCTTCGCTGAGCAGTTCTTCGAGCATCTCCAGCAATGCTCCGAGCTTGCCCTTGTCGGCCTGGTTGCCCTTGGTCTCGACGCCTTTGACCAGGCGCAGGTCGCAGCACACCTGACGCAGCTTGAGCAGCGCATCGAGGATCACGATCTGGCTGCGCGCCGCGCCGTTGCGGGCGATCTCGTCACGGACCTTCTTGTCCATGGCCACCCGCACCGCCTCGTAGGTGTCGCGCTGGGCGTCGCTGAGCTCGACCCAGTGCACCACCTCGGTCTTGGCCGGCAGCTCGGTGGCCACCTGCTCCTTGGTGCGGCGCAGCAGGAACGGGCGCACGCGGCTGGCCAGGTGGGCCAGGCGTTCGCTGTCGCCGTGGCGTTCGATGGGCGTGCGGTAGTCCTGGTTGAAGCGCTTGATGTCGCCGAGCCAGCCAGGCATCAGGAAGTGGAAGATCGACCACAGCTCGCCCAGGTTGTTTTCCATCGGCGTGCCGGTCAGGCACAGGCGCTGGCCGGCCTGCAGCTCGCAGACGGCGAGGGCGGCCTTGCTGGTGCTGCTCTTGATGTTCTGCGCTTCGTCCAGCACCAGCAGGTGCCAGGGCTGGGCACGCAGGTGGTCGAGATCGCGCGGAGCGAGGGCGTAGGTCGTGAGTACCAGGTCGTATTCGTGCAGCGTAGCGAAGTGCTTGCTGCGGCCTGGCCCGTGCAGGGCCAGCACCCGCAGGCCAGGAGCGAAGCGCTGGGCCTCGTCGAGCCAGTTGGGCACCAGGCTGGTCGGCATCACTGCCAGTGCAGGTGCGGTGAGGCGCCCGGATTGCTTTTCCAGCAGCAGGTGGGCCAGGGCCTGCAAGGTCTTGCCCAGGCCCATGTCGTCGCCGAGGATGCCGCCGGTGCCCATCTCGCGCAGCGCCTGCAGCCAGTTCAGGCCCTGTTGCTGGTAGGGACGCAGGGTGGCGTTGAGCCCGCTCGGCGGCTCGACCTGCAAATCGCGGGCGTCGCGCAGGCGGCGGCCGAGATCGCGCACGTGGGAGCCGCCTTCCCAGTGCAGCGGCAGGTGGGCGATATCGTTCAGGCGCGCGGCGTCGGCACGCTCCATGCGCAGGGCCGGGCCGCTGGCGTCCTCGTGCAGGTACAGCTCACCCAGGGTACCCATCACCGCCTTGATTCGCCCGTAGGGCAGGGCGACGCGCAATGCCGGGCTGTCCAGGCGGCCGCGGTTGAGGTCGATCAGCAGGTGCTCGTCGTCGCTGCGCCGCGCCAGTTCGCTGGGACGCAGCAGCTCGGGGTTGCTGCGCAGCAGTTGCAGCACGATCGGCAGCAGGCTGTGGCGCTGGCCGTCGACCACGATGCCCAGTTCCAGGTCGAACCACTCGTGGCCCGGGGCTTCGTCGATGGTCGCGTACCAGTCGTCCACCTCCTGCAGGTTGAAGGCGAAGTCGCGGTGGATGTCGATCTCCCAGCCGGCCTCGCGCAGGCGTGGCAGGCCGTCGCGGGCGAAGCGCAGCCAGGCTTCGTCGTCGGGTAGCTGGAGCATCTCGCCGGCGCTGTCGGGCAGGGCCTTGCTTTGCCGGGTGGCGGCCTTGAAGCCCAGGTCGCGCAGCACCTTGCGCAGCGCCTGCTCGGCCTGGGGCTGGCGGCGGATGCGCTGGCTGGTGGCGTTCACCAGGCGGGTCAGTGGCTTGTCGTCCGTACCACTGGCACGCAGGCCGTCGTAGTCGAACGCCAGCGCGGCGCGGTGCTGCATCTGCCGTTGCATGCGCCCGGTCTTGGGCATGTAGGCGCTGAATTCGAGGCTGCCGAGGGTCAGGTGCGGCCTGGGCTGTAGATCGTCGATGAGCTGCTCGTCCAGGGTTGTCGGCGTAGGAAGTTGGTGGTTCAAGGCGTTGAGCTTGTGGCTGAGGGGCACGACCAGGTGTTCCGGAACATCGGGGGCGATTGTCAGTTGCTGGGCAATATGTGGTTCGAGGGTATGCTCGACCTTGCCCACTTCGCCGGTGAGAAAATCGAAGTAGTACAGCGGTAACAGAGGAATGACGCAGCGCAGGCGTTCGTCGCCGTGATACCAGAGCCCGCGGTAGTGGCCATTGTCCTGCCGTACCCAGCGAAACTCGGCTTGGCGCGCGGCGCCTTCGCGCAGCAATGGCATGCCTTCGTCGTAATAGAGGCGGCCGGTATCCAGCACGCGCTGGAGCAGTTCGCCGCCTTCGCGGCCTTTGAGCTGGTAGCCGCGGTCCTGGCTGGCACCCTGGTTCAGCGCCGAAAGCAGGCGCAGGATGCGAATGTCCTCTTCCTTCACGAAGCGCGGCGGGTCGTAAAGGAACTCATACAGCGACTGCACGCGACTGTAGCGGTTGCCGTGCTCTTCGCGGGTGCCTTTGCGTACCAGCAAGGCGCAGCCGGGGTCTTCGCTCAGCCTGAGCTGGTAGCAGACCATGCGGCCGCGTTTGTCCTGCGCGTCGGCGGGCTCCTGCGCGGGCGGTTCCAGCCCCTTGAGCCAGCGCTGCAGGTCGGCGGTGAGCGGGTCGCCGTTGCTCGTCGTGGTGGCTTGCGACTCACTCAGGACGAACAGCACGGCTGCGCAGTGCTTGCAGTTCTGGCCCACCGGGCAGCTGCATTGGCCGCGCACGTGGCAGCGCCCCGCCATGCGGGTCAGGGTGATGCGCTGGCGGTAGGGGCTGTCTTCGCTGCCACGACAGATGGCTTCGATCAGCGCTCCCTGGCAGTGCTCGATCTCGACCCTGCCTTCCTTGGCGTACCGCTCACCCCGCTGCAGAACCGGGCCGGTGAACGACTGGGTCCAGTTCGGGTATTCGCGCAGCAGCTGGAGAGCGTCGCTGCTCATTGCATTACTGCTCCATCATCTCCGGGTCCATCACCGGCATCTTCGGCGTGCCCGGTGGCGTGACCTTCAGCAGCAAGGCCAGGTGCCCGCCATCGAGGAAGGTCAGCTGGCCGCCTTTCATGTTCTTGTTGCTCTGCTTGAACTGCTCGCTCTGCTGCACGCTGCCGTTGCCATCGAGCTGGTTGACCCAGAAGTTGGCCTCCACGCCGATGAAGCGCCCGGCGGTGATGCTCAGGTTGCCTTCGATGGGGAAGTGGCCGAACTGCTCGCTGCCGGCGCCCAGGGCGATTCGGCTGGCGTCGCTGCTGACCGGCTGTTGCCAGGCCTTGTGCAGCAGCACGGTATAGTTCGGCGTGGCTTCCAGGCGGGTGGCCTCGTCCTGCAGCGCCAGCGGCCGTTCGTCGTTCTTGCTCAGGCGCGGGGCGCCGGCGCTCCAGTCTTCGGGCGCGAACGGGCTGGTGAAGGCAGGCACGCTGTTCTGCCGCACCAGGATCATTTCCACCTGATACATCCCTTCGGCGAAGGCGGCTGGCGCGAACAACGCCAGCAGCAGGGTCAGGCAACGGATGGCACGCATGGATCTTCCTTAGGCAGGCTGTGGGGTCAGGCGCTCGAACAGCGCCTCCAGGGTGTTGAAGCGTTCTTCGGGGCGTTCCATCGGTACCAGGAAGCGGAACTGCGTGGCGCCTTCGAACTTGTAGCGTTTGGGCTGGCCCTGGATCAGCTTGATCAGGGTCAGCGGGTCGACCGGGGTCTCGGCCTCGAACTCCAGTTTGCCGCCGTTGGGGCCGGCGTCGACCTTCTTGATGCCGAGCTTTTCCGCCTGCAGCTTGAGCAGGGTCAGGCGCATCAGGTTCTTGCTCGGTTCGGGCAGCAGGCCGAAGCGGTCGATCATCTCCACCTGCAGGTCCTTGAGGCCTTCTTCGTCGGCCGCCGAGGCGATGCGCTTGTAGAGGATCAGGCGGGCGTGCACGTCGGGCAGGTAGTCCTCGGGGATCAGCGCCGGCAGGCGCAGGTTGATTTCCGGGCCGCCGCCCAGGGGTTGTTCGAGATTTGGCTGGGCGCCCTTGCGGATGGCCTTGACCGCGCGCTCGAGCATTTCCATGTACAGGGTGAAGCCCACCGCCTGGATCTGCCCGCTCTGGCCTTCGCCGAGCAGTTCGCCGGCGCCGCGGATCTCCAGGTCATTGGTGGCCAGCACGAAGCCGGCACCGAGGTCCTGGGTGTTGGCGATGGCTTCCAGGCGCTTTTCGGCGTCCGGGCTGATCTTCTGCCGCTGGGGCGTGAGCAGGTAGGCGTAGGCCTGGTGGTGGCTGCGGCCGACGCGCCCGCGCAGCTGGTGCAGCTGGGCCAGGCCGAACTTGTCGGCGCGCTCGATGACGATGGTGTTGGCGCTGGGCACGTCGATGCCGGTCTCGATGATGGTCGAGGCGATCAGCACGTTGAAGCGCTTGTGGTAGAAGTCGCTCATCACCTGTTCCAGCTCGCGCTCGCGCATCTGCCCGTGGCCGATGCCGATGCGTGCTTCGGGCACCAGTTCGGCCAGTTCGGCGGCGCACTTCTCGATGGTCTTCACATCGTTGTGCAGGTAGTACACCTGGCCGCCGCGCAGTAGTTCGCGCAGCAGCGCTTCCTTGACCGTGCTCTTGTTCTGCTCCATGACGAAGGTGCGCACCGACAGGCGGCGCGCCGGCGGGGTGGCGATGATCGACAGGTCGCGCATGCCCGCCACCGCCATGTTCAGCGTGCGCGGGATCGGCGTGGCGGTCAGGGTGAGGATGTCCACCTCGCTGCGCAGGGCCTTGAGCTGCTCCTTCTGGCGCACGCCGAAACGGTGTTCCTCGTCGATGATGGCCAGGCCCAGGTCCTTGAAGCGCACGTCATCCTGCAGCAGCTTGTGGGTGCCGATGAGGATGTCGATCTTGCCCTCGGCCAGGTCCGCGGCAGCGGCGGCGACTTCCTTGGCCGACTTGAAGCGGCTCATCACCTCGACCTTCACCGGCCATTCGGCGAAGCGGTCGCGGAAGCTGTTGTAGTGCTGCTGGGCGAGCAGGGTGGTCGGCACCAGCACCGCCACCTGGCGGCCGCTGTGCACGGCGATGAACGCGGCGCGCATGGCCACTTCGGTCTTGCCGAAGCCGACGTCGCCGCACACCAGGCGGTCCATCGGCTTGGGCGCCAGCATGTCGACCCGCACCGCTTCGATGGCGGCCTGCTGGTCGGGGGTTTCCTCGAATGGGAAGCCGGCGCTGAAGGTGGCGTAGTCGGCGGCCGGGTCGGCGAAGGCATAGCCTTTGCGCGCGGCGCGGCGGGCGTAGATGTCGAGCAGTTCGGCGGCGACGTCGCGGACCTGTTCGGCAGCCTTGCGCTTGGCCTTCTGCCAGGCCTCGGAGCCAAGCCGGTGCAGCGGCGCCAGGGCGTCATCGCTGCCGGTGTAGCGGGCGATCAGGTGCAGGTTGGCCACCGGCACGTAGAGCTTGGCGGCCTCGGCGTATTCCAGGGTGAGGAATTCGGCGGCCTGGCCGTCGATTTCCAGGGTCGCCAGGCCCAGGTAGCGGCCCACGCCATGGTCGATATGCACCACCGGCGCGCCTTCGCGCAGCTCGGTGAGGTTCTTGATCACCGCGTCGTTGGCGGCCTCGCCGCGTTTTTCGCGGCGCCGGCGCTGCATCACGCGCTGGCCGAACAGCGGGCTTTCGGCGATCAGGGCCAGGCCCGGGTCGTCCAGCAGCAGGCCTTCGTCGAGCGGTGCGATGGTGATCGCCAGGCGTTCGCGGCCGGTGATGAAGTCGGCCCAGCTGTCGACGGTCTGCGGGCGCAGCTTGAGGCGTTCGAGCAGTTCCAGCAGCACCTCGCGGCGGCCCGCCGACTCGGCGGTGAACAGCACGCGGCCGCTGAACTGGTCGAGGAACTCGGCCAGCGCCGCCAGCGGCTGGTTGGCCTTGGCCTCGATGGCCAGGTTGGGCAGGGCGCGGGCCGGGAAGCGCTCGCGGCCGGCTCCGGCTTCGATTTCGTCGGCGCTGACCACCACCCGCGGCCACTGCTTGAGCTGGGCGAAGCAGTCTTCCACCGGCAGGAACAGTTCGGCCGGCGGCAGCAGCGGGCGGCTCAGGTCGCCACGGCGCTCTTCATAGCGCCCACGCACGTCGTTCCAGAAGTGCTCGGCGGCCTGTTCCACGCCCGGCAGCGAGAACACCTGGGTGTCGGCCGGCAGGTAGTCGAACAGGCTTGCGGTGTCTTCGAAGAACAGCGGCAGGTAGTACTCGATGCCGGCGGGGATGATGCCGCTGGCCAGGTCCTGGAAGATCGCGCTGCGGCGGAAGTCGACGTCGAAGCGCTCGCGGAAGCGCGCCTTGAAGCGGGTGACTTCTTCCTTCTGCATCGGGAATTCGCGCGCCGGCAGCAGGCGGATCGAGTCGACCTTGTCGATCGAGCGCTGGGTCTCCGGGTCGAAGGTGCGCAGCGTTTCGATCTCGTCATCGAACAGGTCGATGCGATACGGCAGCTTGCTGCCCATCGGGAACAGGTCGATCAGCGCGCCGCGCACGGCGAACTCGCCATGCTCGTAGACCGTGTCGACGCAGCGGTAGCCGCTGGCTTCCAGGCGCGTGCGCATCTGCTCGACGTCGAGGGTCTGGCCGATGTCCAGCACCAGGCTGCTGCCCAGCAGGAAGCGGGTCGGCGCCAGGCGGTGCAGGGCGGTGGTGATCGGCACCACGAGGATGCCGTGGCTCAGCTCCGGCAGCCGGTACAGGCTGGCGATGCGCTGCGAGATGATGTCCTGGTGCGGCGAGAACAGGTCGTAGGGCAGGGTTTCCCAATCGGGGAACGGCAGCACCGGCAGTTCCGGGGCGAAGAAGCGAAGCTCCTGTTCCAGACGGTCGGCGGCCTGGCTGTCGGCGGTCAGCAGCAGGGTGAAGCGGCCGGCGCTGCTGGCAGCCTCGGCGATGGCCAGGCTGAGGGCGGCACCGGGCAGGTTGCCCCAGGTTTGTTTGCCGGCCGTGGCCGACATGTGCGGAAGGCGCAGAACTGACACGGGAGATTGCACTCCAAGCGTTGCGGCAAAGAGACCGATTGTACCGGTGAGCGTGCCTGCTGTCAGGCTTCACAGGCCATGAACAGCGGGCTTGGCCATCGGCGACAGGCGCTCATTGCCGGTTACGCGTTGGGGCGTCATAATGTAGCCCCTTTTTTCTGTCCCTACATGTGGAAGGTTCCCGTGACTCAGAAGCCCGACCAGTGTCTTGGTGAGTGGATCGATCGTGAAGCCCTGGCTGAAGCGATGATCCCGCTTATCGGTCAGCTCTACCGCAACAACAACGTGGTGAGCTCGATTTATGGCCGTAGCCTGATCAACCGTTCGGTTATCTCGATCCTCAAAGCCCATCGCTTTGCGCGTCACCGTCAAGCCGACGAGACCGAACTGTCCGTACACGAGACATTCCCCCTGCTCAAGGCGATGAGCGAGCTGAAACTGGGCGCCGCTTCGGTCGACCTGGGCAAGCTGGCCAACAAGTTCAAGCAAGAAGGCAACGGCCGCAACGCCGAGCAGTTCGTCCGTGAAGAACTGGCCGACGTGGTTGGCCAGCAGAACGTTTCGGCGCGCAAGGGCACCGACGTCGTCCTGTACGGCTTCGGCCGCATCGGCCGCCTGCTGGCGCGCATCCTGATCGAGAAGACCGGTGGTGGCGACGGCCTGCGCCTGCGCGCCATCGTCGTGCGCAAGGGCGCCGAGAACGACCTGGTCAAGCGTGCCAGCCTGCTGCGCCGTGACTCGGTGCACGGCCCGTTCGATGGCACCATCACCATCGACGAAGCCAACAACACCATCACCGCCAACGGCAACCTGATCCAGATCATCTATGCCAAGAGCCCGAGCGAAGTCGACTACACCCAGTACGGCATCGACAACGCGCTGATCGTCGACAACACCGGCGTATGGCGTGACGCCGACGGCCTGGGCCAGCACCTGGCCTGCCCGGGCGCTGCCCGCGTGATTCTCACCGCACCTGGCAAGGGCGCGCTGAAGAACATCGTGCACGGCATCAACCACGGTGACATCGCCGCCGATGACAAGATCATCTCGGCCGCTTCCTGCACCACCAACGCCATCGTGCCGGTGCTCAAGGCCATCAACGACCAGTACGGCATCGTCAACGGCCACGTCGAAACCGTTCACTCGTTCACCAACGACCAGAACCTGATCGACAACTTCCACAAGGGCAGCCGCCGTGGCCGTGCCGCGCCGCTGAACATGGTCATCACCGAAACCGGCGCCGCCACCGCTGCCGCCAAGGCACTGCCGGTGCTCAAGGGCAAGCTGACCGGCAACGCCATTCGCGTGCCGACGCCGAACGTTTCGATGGCCATCCTCAACCTGAACCTCGAGAAGCCGACCAGCCGCGACGAGATCAACGAGTACCTGCGCCAGACCGCCATGCACTCGGAACTGCACAAGCAGATCGACTACGTCAGCTCCCAGGAAGTGGTGTCCACCGACTTCGTCGGTTCCCGCCACGCCGGTGTGGTGGATGCCGAGGCGACCATCGCCAACGACAACCGCGTTGTCCTGTACGTCTGGTACGACAACGAGTTCGGTTACAGCTGCCAGGTGGTTCGCGTGATGGAAGAGATGTCGGGTGTGAACCCGCCAGCGTTTCCACGTTGATCCGCTTGTAAGCGCATGAAAAAACGGGAACCTTCGGGTTCCCGTTTTTTTGCCTGAAATTTGCTGTTGTCTGTACCGGCCTCTTCGCGGCGGTTCGACGCCTCGATAAACCCGCTCCCACAGGAATATCACTGCTTTCGAGGGTTGTGATATCCCTGTGGGAGCGGGTTTACCCGCGAAGAGGCCCGAACAGGCAATCGAGATCTCAATATTGCGCGCAATACTTTCACTCTTGCTGATGCTCCTCACCGCTTGCAACCAGGGCCCCACCCTGGAACGCCTGGGCGGCCCGACCATGGGCAGCAGCTACAGCATCCAGTACGTGCGCGAACCCGGTGGCCCGGCGCCGGCCCAGGTCCAGGCCGCAGTCGAGGCCATCCTCCACGACATCGACCAGCACTACTCGACCTACCGTGGCGACTCCACCGTCAGCCAGTTCAACCAGCTCGCCGCCAACCAGTGCATGGCCCTGCCCGCCGACATGCTCGAACTGGTCGCCCTCGGCCAGCATCTGGCCGAACTGAGCGGCGGCGCCTACGACCTTACCGTCGAGCCGCTGCTCGACCTCTGGGGTTTCGGCCCCCAGGCCCGCCAGGAGCACGTCCCAGACCCCCAGGCCCTCGCCCAGGCCCGTCAGCGCGTCGGCTATCGCCACCTGCGCATCGACGGCCAGGCACTGTGCAAGGACGCCCCGGTGCAACTGGACTTCAACAGCATCGCCGCCGGCCACGCCGTCGATCTCATCGCCGAGCGCCTGCGTGCCATGGGCGTGGCCAGTTTCATCGCCGAAGCCACCGGTGAACTCAAGGCCGTGGGCCGCAAGCCCGATGGCAGCCCCTGGCGCATCGCCCTGGAACTGCCCCGCGAAGACCGCCAGATCGCCCGGCAGATCTTTGCGCTCGACGGCCTGGGCGTTTCGACCTCGGGTGACTATCGTCACTATTTCGAGGAGAATGGCCGGCGCTATTCGCACACCTTCGATGCCCGCCTCGGGCGCCCGGTCGATCACGACCTGGCCGCCGTCACCGTGCTCGATGCCTCGGCCTTGCAGGCCGACGGCTATTCGACCCTGCTGCTGATCCTGGGGCCGGAGCGCGGCTGGGACTTCGCCGTCGCCCACGATCTGGCGGCGGTGTTGGTGACTCGGGCCGAGGGTGGCTTCGTCTCCCGAGCTACGCCCGCGTTCGAGCGGGCAGTGAAAGGCGATTGAAAGCGTTGGCAGGGATGATCGCCACCAGGGAGCCGGTGAACGACATGTAGTGCAGGCAAAATTGGCCTACGACGCGACCAAGGGTTAATGTGCGCGCCGTTCACGCTTGATTAGACTGCACCCGAATTTTCTCATGACGCCCCTGGCGGCATGATCGTGCCCCGCGGGTAACCGTAACCCCGGGCCAGTTCTGAAGGAGTACGCATGGCTGTCTACAACTACGACGTAGTGGTGCTGGGTTCCGGCCCGGCCGGTGAAGGCGCGGCAATGAACGCCGCCAAAGCGGGGCGCAAGGTGGCGATGGTCGACAGCCGTCGCCAGGTCGGGGGCAACTGCACCCACCTGGGCACCATCCCGTCCAAGGCACTGCGTCACTCGGTGCGGCAGATCATGCAGTTCAACACCAACCCGATGTTCCGCGCCATCGGCGAGCCGCGCTGGTTCTCCTTCCCCGACGTGCTCAAGAGCGCCGAGAAGGTGATCGCCAAGCAGGTCGCCTCGCGCACCGGCTACTACGCCCGTAACCGCGTCGATGTGTTCTTCGGCACCGGCAGCTTCGCCGACGAGCAGACCGTCGAAGTGGTCTGCCCCAACGGCGTGGTCGAGAAGCTCAACGCCAAGCACATCATCATCGCCACCGGCTCGCGCCCGTACCGCCCGGCCGACATCGACTTCCACCACCCGCGCGTCTACGACAGCGACACCATCCTCAGCCTCAGCCACACCCCACGCAAGCTGATCGTCTACGGCGCCGGGGTGATCGGTTGCGAGTACGCCTCGATCTTCAGCGGCCTGGGTGTGCTGGTGGAGCTGGTCGACAACCGTGGCCAGCTGCTGAGCTTCCTGGATTCGGAAATTTCCCAGGCGCTGAGCTACCACTTCAGCAACAACAACATCACCGTGCGCCACAACGAAGAGTACGAGCGCGTCGAAGGCCTGGACAACGGGGTGATCCTGCACCTGAAATCGGGCAAGAAGATCAAGGCCGACGCCTTGCTGTGGTGCAACGGCCGTACCGGCAACACCGACAAGCTGGGCCTGGAGAACATCGGCATCAAGGTCAACAGCCGTGGTCAGATCGAAGTCGACGAGGCCTACCGCACCAGCGTGCCGAACATCTACGGCGCCGGTGACGTGATCGGCTGGCCGAGCCTGGCCAGCGCCGCCCACGACCAGGGCCGTTCGGCCGCCGGCAGCATCGTCGACAACGGCAGCTGGCGCTTCGTCAACGACGTGCCGACCGGCATCTACACCATCCCGGAGATCAGCTCGATCGGCAAGAACGAGCAGGAGCTGACCCAGGCCAAGGTGCCGTACGAAGTGGGCAAGGCGTTCTTCAAGAGCATGGCGCGGGCGCAGATCGCCGGCGAGCCGCAGGGCATGCTGAAGATCCTGTTCCACCGCGAAACCCTGGAAATCCTCGGCGTGCACTGCTTCGGCTACCAGGCTTCGGAAATCGTCCACATCGGCCAGGCGGTCATGAACCAGCCGGGTGAGCAGAACAACCTGAAGTACTTCGTCAACACCACGTTCAACTACCCGACCATGGCCGAAGCCTATCGGGTAGCTGCCTACGACGGCCTGAACCGGCTTTTTTGAGCGGCTCCGGCCGGTGGCCTGAGCCGGTCGGGGAGACCGATTTCAGCCCTACCCGAGGGTGGTCTTGGCCAAACCGGGAAAGTCTGTAATCAGGCTGTCCACGCCAAAATCAGCGAGCCGGCGCATCAGTGCCGGTTCGTTGACCGTCCACACCGACACGTGCAACCCCTGGCCCTGGGCCTTGAGCAGGCGCTCCGGGGTGCACAGCGTCCAGTTCAACGCCAGCAACTCGCAGCCGTAGTTCTGCGCGACCTTCAGCGGGTCGAGCCAGGCGTACTCGGCGACCAGCCCGCGTTTCACGTCCGGTACCAGTTCCTGCGCCGCGCTCAGTACTTCGCGCGAGCTGGAGGTGATGGTGACCTTGTCCAGCAGGCCGTATTGCTGGGCCAGTTCGCGGATCGCCAGCACGGTGGTGGCGGCACGGGTGCGCGAGGCGCTCTTGACCTCCAGCTGCCAGTGCTCGAACGGGCACTTCTCGAACAACTCTTGCAGTTTCGGAATCGGGCAGGGCTGCACATGGCCCGGGCCACCCTTGCGCGCATCGATCCTGACCAGGTCGGCGGCCGGGTGTTCGACCACCTTGCCGCGCCGGCCAGTGGTGCGCTTGAGGGTCGGGTCGTGGATCACCATCAGCTCGTTGTCGGCCGACAGGTGCAGGTCCAGCTCGCAGCGGTTGACGCCGTGGGCCAGGCATTGCTGGAAGCTTTTCAGGGTGTTTTCGGGGGCTTCGCCCTTGGCGCCGCGGTGGCCGTAGATCAGGGTCACGTTCGTTCCTTCAAATCAGGGGGATGGGCTCAGGAGGCGGGGCCGTCTTGTTCCAGTTGCTGGCGCCGTTGCTGCTGCTGACGCTGCAGGATGTAGCGGGCCAGCAGTTGCCGTTGGGCATCGGTCATGTCGGTGAATTCCGTACCGACCTCGAAATCGCCGTCCGCGCGCGGGTCGCAGTGGGTGACCTGGCCACGCAGGAGCAGGCCGTGGGCGCGGGGCATCAGCACCATCTTCACCTTGACCCGGGTGCCGGGGGTGATCGGCTGGCTTTGCGCGAACTCGATGCCGCCTTCGGAAATGATCACCGGCTGCGGCTGGCCGACTTCGCCAAGCAGCGTGTGGGCAACTACCGAACTGAGCAAATCGAGGCGTTTGTTCTGGGCGCGCAGAAACGCGGCCAGGGTGCGGTCCTTGTCGCTCAGCTGGCGCAGCAGGTGCTGCGACTCGAAGTCGGACAGGTGCAGCTCGCTGAGCAGGTTGAACAGTGGTGAATCATCCTGCAACAGTTCTGCCTCAAGGGCTTCGGCCGCGGTGAGCGGGCTGATTTCCAGTGCGATCCGATCTTCGATGCGGTAGTATTCGCGGCGATCTTCTTCGTCTAATGTCGTCATGGCGAACCCATGGTTGCGGCGGTGGTCCGAGTGTAAAGCCGCCGTAGGCGCCTCGCCACAAGGACGTTCCCTTTCATCCGAACAAGCCCCGACATGTTCAGACCTCTTTTCGCATTCATCGGTACGCGTTACACCCGTGCCAAGCGCCGTAACCACTTCGTCTCGTTCATTTCCCTGACCTCGATGATCGGCCTCGCCCTGGGCGTGGTGGTGATGATCGTGGTGCTCTCGGTGATGAACGGTTTCGACCACGAGATGCGTACCCGCGTGCTCGGCATGATCCCGCATGCCACGCTGGAGAGCGGTCAGCCGATCAACGACTGGCCCGCCCTTGCCCAACAAGTAAAGCAGAATCCGCAGGTGCTGGCGGTGGCCCCGTACACGCAGATGCAGGGCCTGCTGACCCATGACGGCAAGGTGCAGAAGGTGTTGCTCAACGGCATCGACCCGGCGCGCGAGCGCGAGGTGTCGATCATCGACAACTTCATCCTGCAGGGCCGGCTCGACCAGCTGGCGCCGGGCGAGTGGGGCATCATGATCGGCGACAAGGCCGCAGCCAAGCTGGGCGTGGCGGTCGGCGACAAGCTGACCTTCGTCGCCCCCGAGGTCAGCGTGACCCCCGCCGGCATGTTCCCGCGCATGAAGCGCTTCACCGTGGTCGGCACCTTCCACGTCGGCGCCGGCGAGATCGACGGCTACCTCGGCCTGACCAACCTCACTGACCTGTCCCGCCTGCACCGCTGGAAGCCGGACCAGGTGCAGGGCCTGCGCCTGAAGTTCGACGACCTGTTCCAGGCCCCGCGCGTAGCCTGGAGCATCGCCCAGCAGCTGGGCGACCAGGAGTACTACAGCCGCGACTGGACCCGCACCCACGGCAACCTGTACCAGGCCATCCGCATGGAAAAGGCCATGATCGGCCTGCTGTTGCTGCTGATCGTCGCGGTGGCGGCGTTCAACATCATTTCCACCCTGGTGATGGTGGTCAACGACAAGCGCGGCGACATCGCCATCCTGCGCACACTGGGCGCCACGCCCGGGCAGGTCATGCTGATCTTCATGGTCCAGGGCACGGTGATCGGGGTGATCGGCACCCTGATCGGCGCCGTGGTCGGGATCGTCGCCGCGCTCAACGTCAGCGCGGTGATCGCCGGCATCGAGAAACTGATCGGGCACAAGTTCCTCAATGCCGACGTCTACTTCATCGATTACCTGCCGTCGCAGATCCAGGCCCAGGACGTTTACATGGTCTGCGGCGCGGCATTGGTCCTGAGTTTCTTCGCCACCCTGTACCCGGCCTGGCGCGCGGCGCGCACCCAGCCGGCAGAGGCGCTACGTTATGAGTGAGTCGCGCATGAGTGATAAAGCCGTTCTGAGTTGCCGCAACCTGGGCAAGTCCTACGACGAGGGCCCGGCGTCGGTGCAGGTGCTGGCCGGCCTCAATCTCGAGCTGCACGCCGGTGAGCGGGTGGCCATCGTCGGCAGCTCGGGTTCGGGCAAGAGTACCTTGCTCAACCTGCTCGGCGGCCTCGACCGGCCGAGCCAGGGCAGCGTGTGGCTGGCCGGCGAGGAGCTGTCGGCGCTCGGCGAGCGTGCCCGTGGCCTGCTGCGCAACCGTGAGCTGGGCTTCGTCTACCAGTTCCACCACCTGCTGCCCGAGTTCACTGCCATGGAGAACGTGTGCATGCCGTTGCTGATCGGCCGCACCGCCATCCCTGAAGCGCGCGAGCGGGCGCAAGCACTGCTCAAGCGCGTCGGCCTCGGTCACCGCCTGCACCACAAGCCGGCCGAGCTGTCCGGCGGTGAACGCCAGCGCGTGGCCATCGCCCGCGCGCTGGTCAACCGCCCGGGGCTGGTGATGCTCGACGAGCCGACCGGCAACCTCGACCACCACACCGGCCAGGGCATCCAGGAATTGATGCGGGAGCTGTCCAGTGCTTCGCGTACCGCGTTCCTGGTGGTCACCCACGACCTCAACCTGGCGCGCCAGATGGACCGCGTACTGAAGCTCGAAGACGGCCACCTGGTGGCGATCTGAGGCTTGCACGGGGTGGCGAGTGCCGCCCCGTTTCAATGTTTTCATTGGGTATTCCCTACATGTTCAGACCCTTGCCCATCTTCATCGGCGCGCGCTACACCCGGGCCAAGCGCCGCAACCACTTCATCTCGTTCATTTCGATGACCTCGATGATCGGCCTGTCGCTGGGCGTGCTGGCGATGATCGTGGTGCTGTCGGTGATGAACGGCTTCCAGCGCGAAATGAGCTCGCGCATCCTCGGCCTGGTGCCCCATGCCGCGATCCTCGGCGTGCAGCCGCTGGACGACTGGCACAAGGTGGCCGATGCCGCGTTGCAGAACCCGGCGGTGATGGCCGCGGCGCCGATCACCGAGATGGAAGGCATGCTCTCGTACAAGGGCGCCATGCAGCCGATCCAGGTCAGCGGCATCGACCCGGCCGAGGAAGGCAAGGTTTCGATCGTCGGCCAGCATATCGTCCAGGGCCGCCTGCAGGACCTGCAGCCGGGTGAGTACGGTGTGGTGATCGGCGAGATGACCGCGAGACGTTTCCGTCTCAACAGCGGCGACAAGCTGACCTTGATCGTTCCGGAAATCAGCAAGGAGCCGGGCGGCATCACCCCGCGTATGCAGCGCCTGACCGTGGTCGGCATCTTCAAGGTCGGCGCCGAACTGGATGGCTCCCAGGCCTACATGCATGTGGCCGATGCCGGCGAGATGCAGCACTGGGCCCAGGGCCAGGTGCAGGGCGTGCGCCTGAAGCTGCATGACCTGTATGCCGCACCGCAGGTGTCCAAGGCGATTGCCGCGGGCCTGGGCGATGCCTACCGCGCCGATGACTGGTCGCACACCCAGGGCAGCCTGTTCAGCGCGATGAAGATGGAAAAGACCATGATCGGCCTGTTGCTGCTGATGATCATCGCGGTGGCGGCGTTCAACATCATCGCCACCCTGGTGATGGTGGTGAACGACAAGGGGCCGGACATCGCCATCCTGCGTACCCTGGGCGCCACGCCGGCGCAGATCATGGGCACGTTCATGGTCCAGGGCAGCCTGATCGGCATCGTCGGCACCTTGATCGGCGGCGTATTCGGGGTGATTGCCGCGCTCAATGTCAGCCAGATCGTGGGTTGGCTGGAGCGGGTGAGCGGGCAGCATATCTTCACCTCCGACGTGTACTTCATCAGCAGCCTGCCGTCCGAGTTGCAGGGCGGGGATGTGCTGATGATCTGTGCGGCGGGGCTGGTGATGAGCTTCCTGGCGACCATCTATCCGGCGTATCGCGCTTCCCAGGTGCAGCCTGCCATTGGCCTGGCGGTCTGAGTAGCCTGTACGTGCCTCTTCGCGGGCTTGCCCGCGAAGGGCTGCGAAGCAGCCCCACTTCACCGAGTACCGGGCAACTCGATCACAAACCGGGTCCAGCCATCCTGGCACTGCGCCCGAATGCTCCCCCCATGGGCCTGCACGATCGATCGGGTAATCGCCAGCCCCAATCCAGCATGCTCACTGCTGCCTGACCGCCGCGCCGGGTCCACCCGATAGAAGCGATCGAACAGGCGCGGTAGCGCCGCCGCTTCGATCGCCGCCCCGGTATTGGCCACGCAGATCCTCGACCCCGGCTCCAGCGTCACCCGTATCTGCCCGCCCGCCGGGGTGAAGCGCAAGGCATTGTCGAGCAGGTTGGACAGTGCCCGCCGCAGCATCTGCCGGTCGCCTTGCAGCAACGCCTCGCCTTCGCGCACCAGCCGCACTTCGCCGTCCTCGGCCAACGGCGCGTAATACTCCAGCAACGCATCCACTTCGTCATGCAGGGCCAGCGTCGTCTGCCCCGGCACCAGCAAGCCATGGTCGGCCTTGGCCAGGTACAGCATGTCGTTGATCATCTGCGCCATCCCCTGCAACTCCTCGAGGTTGCCGTGCAGCGCCTCGCGGTATTCTTCCAGGCTGCGCGGCCGGGTGAGGGTGACCTGGGTATGGGTCAGCAGGTTGGACAGCGGCGTGCGCAGTTCATGGGCGATATCCGCGGAAAACGCCGACAGCCGCTGGAAAGCATCGTCCAGGCGCTGCAGCATGGCGTTCACCGTGTCGGCCAGCTCCGCCAGTTCGTCGGGCATCTGCTTCGCCGGCAGGCGGGTGGTCAGCGAGCGTGCCGACACACTGGCGGCGACCTTGCCCATCTGCCGCAGCGGGCGCAGGCCACGGCGTGCGGCCCAGGCGCCGAGCAGGGCGGTGGCCAGGGCGGACAGGCCGACGGTGAGCCAGATCAGGCGTTGCATGCCCTGCAGGAAATGCTGGTGGTGGGTGATGTCGAGGAACAGGGTCAGCCGTGCCGGGGTTTGCGCGTCCGGCTGCGCCGCCAGGCTGCGGTAATCGATGCCGTCTGCATGCAGGGTCGATAGCCCGGGCGTCGAGGGTGCAGGTGGCAGCCTGGCGCGGCTGGTGAACCAGGTACTGCCGTCCCGACCGTCGATGCGCAGCGCCAGGTCGGCCTGGTGGCGGAGCTCGTTGCGCAAGGCTGGCAGGCGGTTTTGCAGGCCCTCGGGGCTGTCCAGGCCGGCGAGCTGGCTGCGCAGCAGCGACAGGCGCGATTCCAGCAGTTGCTGGTCAAGTTCGATGAAGTGCTGCGCGCTGGCGTGGCTGAACAGCAGCCCGGCACCCAGCGAGACGGCGGCGGTGCAGGCGGCGAACAGCAGCGCCAGGCGTGTGCCGAGGGAAAGCCTGCGCATCAGTCGTGGCGCTCTTCGAGCACGTAGCCCATGCCGCGCACGGTGTGGATCAGCTTGTTGGTGTGCGGGTCGTCGAGCTTCAGGCGCAGGCGGCGAATGGCGACCTCGATCACGTTGGTGTCGCTGTCGAAGTTCATGTCCCACACCTGCGAGGCGATCAGCGACTTGGGCAGCACCTCGCCCTGGCGGCGCAGCAGCAGTTCCAGCAGGGCGAATTCCTTGGCGGTCAGGTCGATGCGTTGGCCGGCACGTTCGGCGCGGCGGCGGATCAGGTCCAGGCGCAGGTCGGCCAGGGTCAGGGTGGTGTCCTGGCTGGGGCTGGCGCCGCGCCGCAGCAGGCTGCGCACCCGGGCCAGCAGCTCGGAGAAGGCGAAGGGCTTGACCAGGTAGTCGTCGGCGCCCAGCTCCAGGCCATGGACCCGGTCTTCGACGGCGTCGCGGGCAGTGAGGAACAGCACCGGGGTATCCAGCCCGGCGCCGCGCACGGCCTGGAGGATCTGCCAGCCGTCACGGCCGGGCAGCATCACGTCGAGGATCAGCAGGTCATGGTCGCCGCTCAGGGCCAGGTGCAGGCCGGTGTCGCCATCGGCAGCCAGTTCGGTGGCGAAGCCGGCCTCGCTCAGGCCCTGGCTCAGGTACTGGCCGGTGCGGGCCTGGTCTTCGACGATCAGCAGTTTCATGCTCAGTCCACAGTCTGGCGGGTTACGCGGATCCCTGTGGGAGCGGGTTTACCCGCGAATGCGTCGGTGAATTCACTGCAGCATTCGCGGGTAAACCCGCTCCCACAGGGGGCGATGTGATGGCTGAAATGATACGTGACGATGTCCCGGTTCGCCCAAGCTGACAAAGTTGTAATCTTCCCGTCAGCCAGTCGCCAGCCACAGCGCAATAGAGTGGTCTCATCCCGCTGTAATCTTCGGAGTCACCATGAAACACCTGTTCATCGCCGCCGCCCTGGCCCTGGTCAGCCTGCCGACCCTGGCAGATGAGGCGAAAACCTTCGCTTTCGGCGAGCCGGCGCCGGCGGCCAAGGCCACCCGCACCGTCGAAGTGCTGCTCAAGGACATCGCCTTCGAACCCAGGAGCCTGCAAGTGAAGGCCGGCGAGACCGTGCGCTTCGTGCTGATCAACCAAGGCAAGCTGCCCCATGAGTTCAACCTGGGCGACAAGGCCATGCATGCCGAGCATCAGAAGGAAATGATCGCCATGCAGGGCAAGCTGTTCAACACCGCCATGCAGCACGAGGGCATGGACCACGCGCAGATGGGCCACACGCCCGCGCAACCCATGGAACATGGCGCCCACGGCCACGACGGCGGCAACACCGTGCTGGTGCAACCCGGTCAGCGCGCCGAGTTGACCTGGACCTTCCGCCAGTCGGCGCCGATCGAATTCGCCTGCAACGTACCGGGGCATTACCAGGCTGGCATGGTCGGGGTGCTGACCATCGAGTAGGCGGGCCTCCAAGGCGGGGTGCAAAACCGGTAGACTAAGGGCAATTTCGAACCCTCAGGTCAGTTTCCATGCATCCCGCCGCCGAACATTCCCCGCTGGGCAAGTCCAGCGAATACATCGCCACCTACACGCCCTCGCTGCTGTTCCCGATCCCGCGTACGGCCAAGTGGGCCGAGCTGGGCGTAACTGCCCAGACCCTGCCATGGCAGGGCGTGGATTACTGGAACTGCTTCGAGCTGTCGTGGCTGCTGCCTTCGGGCAAGCCAGTGGTGGCCATCGGCGAGTTCGCCATCCCGGCCGACTCGCCGAACATCATCGAGTCGAAGTCGTTCAAGCTCTACCTCAACTCCCTGAACCAAACCGTGTTCGCTTCGATCGCCGAGCTGCAGGCGTGCCTGGTCAAAGACCTGTCGGCCGCCGCCGGCAAGCCGGTGGGGGTGCAGGTGCGGACCCTGGCTGACGTGGAGGCCCAGGGTGTGGTGGCCTTGCCGGGGCAGTGCATCGATGCGCTGGATGTGGCGATCGACAACTACGAGCAACCACAACCGGAACTACTGAGCTGCAACCCGGAGCGTGTCGTCGAGGAAACCCTGCACAGCCACCTGCTCAAATCCAACTGCCCGGTGACCGGCCAGCCGGACTGGGGCAGCGTGGTGGTGGAGTACAAGGGCAGGGCGCTGGACCATGCCAGCCTGCTGACCTACCTGATCAGCTTCCGCCAGCATGCCGACTTCCACGAGCAGTGCGTGGAGCGGATCTACCTGGACCTGAAGAACCTGCTGCAGCCGGAGCACCTGACCGTGTACGCACGCTATGTGCGCCGGGGTGGGCTGGATATCAACCCGTACCGCAGCACCGGGGCGATCAGCCCGGTGAACCAGCGACTGGTTCGTCAGTGATGCTCGAATGAGGTACCTGTGGGAGCGGGTTTACCCGCGAATGCGTCGTCGGCATCACCATCGCATTCGCGGGTAAACCCGCTCCCACATGGGGCTTGTTAGTTCAGATCCCCATGCTGTGCAGCGAGTTGGCGATGCTGCGCAGGGTGGCGGTCAGGTCCGGGTGGTCGGCCTCGAAGCGTTCGATGGCCAGGTTCACCCCGTCGACCACGTTGTTGTCCGGCGTGGCTTCCTCGAGCTTCAACTGCGCTTCGATCTGCCTGGCCTCCTCATGGAGGGCGGCCAGTTCTTCATCGGTAAGCGGTACGTTGCGGTCCAGTTGCTCGCGCAGGCTGTTCAAGCGCTCTTGCAATTCGCGGGCAGGCATTGGCTGTTCTCCATCAATGGCTTGGCAAGGCATGGACCTCAGCGAAGCGGCAAAGGTTCTCGCCTGTCCCCAAGCGTAATCCACCCGCCGCTGCTTTGCATGATCCGCATCATTGATGCTGTGTCAGGGTTTTTCGCCTTTGCTGCGGCGCAGGGCGATGTCCGCCAGGCAGGTGTCCAGCTCTTCGAGATGGTCGATCACCGAATGCACGCCAAGGCGGAACAGCGCCAGCGTAGCCTTGCCGCGGGCCAGGTCCTGCTCCTGCTGGGTCATGGCCTGCCATTGCGCGGAGGCGAGGTCGCACGAGGGGCCGCAACCCGCCAGGCCCACGGTCCACAGGCCGGCATTGAGCCCCGATTGCAGGAGTTTCGGCTCGCCGCTGACCAGCACGCTGCCTTCGAGGCGTTCGCTGCCCAGGCTCATCAGGGCCTGCCAGCAGGCATTCGGCGCCGGCCAGCCTACGCCGTTGGCCGATTGGCCGGGCAGCCACTCGGGCAGCACGCTGGCCAGGCGCTTGCTGTGTAAGGTTTCCAGGTCGTCAAGCCAGATGCACGGAATCTGTGCCTGGCGCAGGCTGGCGAGGGTCTCGAGGGCCCCGGGCGCGGGCAGGGGGCTGCCGTTGGCCGATTGGACCAGGCAACCGCGCAGGCCGAACAGCACAGCGGTAATGTCGAGTGCAGCGAACATGGCGAGGTCCCCAAATAGTCCGCAGGCTATTGGAGAATTGTTACCGCCCGGTGACGCGCAACACTTGTTCACAAAATATTCAGCATGAATGTGTAAAGCTGTTTCTCAACGTGCAAGCCTCTATAATGCCGCCGTACAGCAGCGCATCCGTTGCGTCTGCGGCCAAGAAATTCGATGGAGATACATCTATGCGTAGGATCGGTGCCGGTGTGATCGAGCGAGTCACCCAGGCCTGTGTCTGCGCCAGCTTGCTGCTGGCGCCTGTGGCAGCCACCCATGCCGCCACTGAGGAAGATCCCTGGGAAGCGGTCAACCGCCCGATCTTCCGCTTCAACGACACGATCGACACCTATGGCCTCAAGCCATTGGCCAAGGGTTACCAGTGGATCACCCCGCAGTTCCTGCAGGACGGCGTGCATAACGTCTTCAGCAACCTGGGCGATGTCACCAACCTGGCCAACGACGTGCTGCAATTCAAGCCCCATGCGGCAGGCGTGGACACCGCGCGGCTGATCGTCAACACCGTGTTCGGTATTGGCGGCTTCTTCGACGTCGGCACCAAGATGGGCCTGCAGCGCAACGACGAAGACTTCGGCCAGACCCTAGGCCACTGGGGCGTGCCCAGCGGTCCCTACGTGGTCATCCCGCTGCTTGGCCCGAGCACCGTGCGTGATGGCCTGGCCAAATACCCGGATTCCTACACCGAACCCTACCGCTACATCGACCACGTGCCGACGCGTAACTCGATCTTCGCCCTGGACGTGATCGACACCCGTGCCAGCCTGCTGCCGGCCGAGAAACTGATCCAGGGTGACAAGTACATCTTCATCCGCAATGCCTACCTGCAGAACCGCGAATTCAAGGTCAAGGACGGCGAAGTCGAAGACGACTTCTGATCCCGGCAGGCATGGACAAGGCGACCCTGAGGTCGCCTTTTTTGCGTATGCAGCCGCGTTTGTCGCTGTGCCCGGCGGGTGGGCAGGGCATCCAGCGTCCTTCGAAAGTGGTTGTAGTGCCTGGCGTTTTTATAACGCTCGGTGATTTGCCCGCGAAAGAGCGGCGTACTCGACCGATGTATGCTTGAAACGCCCGGCGGATGGGAGTACCGTCTGCGCCTGATGAGGTGCCTCTGTCGGTTGCCTGGGCCGGGTTCTTGGCCTACAACTCAAGTAGAGCGTTACTACAAGTATTCCAGCAGTCGGATGTCAGCCTTGCAGACGCCCCTGCACCAACCCAAATCGGCGCCGTTCGCCCACATGCAGAAAATCAGTGCAACGCTGCTGATCATCGATGATGACGACGTGGTCCGTGCGAGCCTCGCCGCCTATCTGGAAGACAGTGGCTTCAGCGTCCTCCAGGCCGGTAACGGCCAGCAGGGGCTTCAGGTCTTCGAAGAACACCAGCCCGACCTCGTGATCTGCGATCTGCGCATGCCGCAGATGGGCGGCCTCGAACTGATCCGCCAGATCAGCGAGCGCGCGCCGCAGTTGCCGGTGATCGTGGTGTCGGGTGCCGGCGTGATGAGCGACGCGGTCGAGGCCTTGCGCCTGGGTGCCGCCGACTACCTGATCAAGCCGCTGGAAGACCTCGCCGTGCTCGAACACTCGGTGCGCCGGGCCCTCGACCGCTCGCGCCTGGTGCTGGAAAACCAGCGCTACCGCGACAAGCTCGAGGCAGCCAACCGCGAACTGGAAGCCAGCCTGCACCTGTTGCAGGAGGACCAGACCGCCGGTCGCCAGGTGCAGATGAACATGCTGCCGGAAAGCCCCTGGAAGGCCGGCGAATTCGCCTTCGAGCACCAGATCATCCCATCGCTGTACCTGTCGGGCGATTTCACCGACTACTTCCGCGTGGATGAGCGGCGCATTGCCTTCTACCTGGCCGATGTGTCCGGGCATGGCGCGTCGTCGGCGTTCGTCACCGTGCTGCTGAAGTTCATGACCACGCGGCTGATGTTCGAATTCAAGCGCAACAGTAAGCTGCGCGAGTTCAAGCCTTCGGAAGTGCTCAGCCACATCAACCGTGGGCTGATCAACTGCAAGCTGGGCAAGCACGTGACCATGGTCGGCGGGGTGATCGACGAAGAAACCGGCCTGCTGACCTACGCCGTGGGCGGCCATCTGCCGCTGCCGGTGCTGTACACCCCGGGCCAGGCCCGCTACCTGGAAGGCCGCGGCCTGCCGGTGGGGCTGTTCGATGAAGCCACCTACCAGGACCTGGTGATCGAGCTGCCGCCGCAATTCAGCCTGAGCCTGATGTCCGATGGCATTCTGGACCTTTTGCCGGGTGACACGCTCAAAGATAAAGAAGCTGCCTTGCCGGAAATCGTCAAGGCGGCAGGCGGTAGCCTGGATGGGCTGCGGCAACGATTCGGATTGGCTACGCTTGGGGAGATGCCGGATGATATCGCCCTATTGGTGTTGAGCAGGAACCTTCAATGAGTACCGGTAGAATCCAGTTCGCCGAGCAGAGCGGTACCTTCGTACTGAAATTCGTCGGTGAAGTGCGCCTGACCCTGTGTTCGGCATTGGATGCGACGATCGAGAAGATTTTCACCGCGCTGAACTTCTCGGCCATCGTCATCGACCTGACCGAAACCGAAAGCATCGACAGCACCACGCTGGGCCTGCTGGCCAAGCTGTCGATCCTGTCGCGGCAGAAGGTTGGCCTGTTGCCGACCGTGGTCACCACCAACCCGGACATTTCGCGGCTGTTGCAGTCCATGGGCTTCGACCAGGTGTTCAACATCGTCGACCGCCCGGTACCGTGCCCGGAATGCCTGACCGACCTGCCATCCCAGGACCAGAACGAAGATGTGGTGCGCTCCAAGGTGCTGGAGGCGCACAAGATCCTGATGGGGCTCAACGACTCCAACCGCGAAGCCTTCCATGACCTGGTGAGTGCGCTGGAGCGGACCTGATCTGTAGCCTGTTCCGGCCCTTTCGCGGGTAAACCCGCTCCCACAGGGCCTGTAGATGTCCCTGTAGGAGCGGGTTTACCCGCGAAAGGGCCAGCAAGGCCCACCACAAGCTCACCTGCAAATCACACCCGCTGTGCAAACTCGGTAGCCTCACTTCCGCCAGCGCTCAGTTGAAGCACCCGCGTCGGTCGCCCTTGCTCATCGAAGTACACCTGCCCCAGCCCCGCACCATTCCATAACCGCTCGCCGGCCTTGCTGCGGCTGGGCGTGCGTGGCACCACTTCCATCTGCCGCCGCTTGGTAAACCAGTTCAGCGGCGAGCGTGGCGAATAAAGCCAGCGGTTGAGCCGATCCAGCACATCCAGCAGGCGCCGGGGGAACTCGTTCTTGATCCCGCTGCTGGTCACCTGCCACAGGTGTGGACTGCGCTGGCGGTGGCGGATCAGCACCTCGTAGACGAACGAGTAATGCACATCGCCCGACAGGATCACGTAATGCCCGGGCGTGCGCGAATGACGGAAGATGTTCAGGATCACCTGCGCCGCGCCGCGGTGGGCCATCCAGTTCTCGGCGTCCACCAGCAGTGGGTAGCCGAGCCAGCTGAACACCTTCTGCACCGTCTCGATCAGCTTCACGCCAAAGATCGGCGCCGGTGAC
The DNA here is from genome assembly GCF_044749485.1 of Pseudomonas sp. NPDC089401. NCBI lineage: Bacteria > Pseudomonadati > Pseudomonadota > Gammaproteobacteria > Pseudomonadales > Pseudomonadaceae > Pseudomonas > Pseudomonas sp. NPDC089401. Next base: position 511,815 of record NZ_JBIVIA010000001.1, read on the forward strand.
ACGATCACCGCTGAAGGATGATCCAGCAGCGCCTGCTGCAGCTCGCACAACGCTTCCCAGTCGAGCAGGCCGGACGGCTTGCCCAGGTCGCTTTCGCTGCGCCAGCGGCGGGTGCGGGTGTCCAGCACCCGCAGCGGTGGCTCGCTGGGCAGGTCGAACTGCCAGCCCTGGAAGCGCAGCAGTTCGCCGATCAGCGCGTCCTGCTGCTGGGTCAGCGTCAGGCACTGTGCGACCAGCGTGTTGCAGCCATCCGGGTCGTTGCCCCAGGCCTGGCAAAGCAAGTAGCCGAGCAGGGCATTGCCGATGATCCGCCGCGAGAAGGGGTGGCCATAGGCGGTTTCTTCCCATTGCGCCGAAAGGTTCCAGTCGTCGGTGATATCGTGGTCGTCGAAGATCATCAGGCAGGGCAGGTGGGCCATCACCCGCGCCACGTCGCCCAGGTTCGCGGCGAAAGCCTCGATCAGCGGCAGTTCCTCGCAGTAGCGGGCCTGGTACTGCTCGCCAAGGCCCGCAGGCATGTCCAGGTTCACCAGGCGCCACGGCACGGGCGACCACGCCAGCAGGTACATGGCCACGACTTCGGCGAAGGTCACCAGGTGGTTGTCGGCGTTGCTGGAAGAGAAGATCGGTTTGCGCTTGCCGCCGAAGAAGCGTTCGCGCAGGGTTTCGTTGCCTTCCTGGGTAGGCAGCAGGTCGGCACGGCGGTAATAGCTGGCCGGGTGGCGGTAGAGCGCCTGGCTGTCGGCAACCACTGCGCCGTCCAGTGGCTCGTCGAACAGGCCCAGGCGTTCGATCAGCACGTGGATGGCGCGCAGCATGGGGCCGGCGACGTCGTCGGCATAGACCTGGTCGCCGGTCATCAGCAGCACGGCGGGGCGCTGCTCCGGGCGTTGGCAGGCCTGCAGCAGGCGGTCGGCGCAGAGCAGGCCGTCGGCGGCCGGGTGGTGCGGCTTGCGGCAGGAGCCGTGGAGCAGATGGTCGAGGCGCTCGCGCAACACGAAGCTTGGGCGTTGAGCGCCGGGGTAGAGCAGGTGTGGGGCCCAGTCGGCGATGCCCTGGCCGTCGACCAGCAGGTCGTAGGCGTGGGCGACGTTGTGCGGCAGGGGCTCGGCGAAGTGGATGTCCAGCAGGTGGATGAAGGCGTGCTGGCCGACCGGGATCACCTGGCAATCGGTTGTGGAGGTGCCTTCGAGGATGAACTCGGGTTGCAAAGGCTTGCTGCCGACCAGCCAGATGGCCACGCGCTGGGGTTCCAGGCGGCGCAGTACCGGGCCGGCAAGTACGAGGGGCAATGGGGGCGTGGAGGTCATCGACAGCTCGGGAGGCTATGCGGGCCTCTTCGCGGGTAAACCCGCTCCCACAGGTGCTCTGCTGTTTCCAGGCACTGTGGAGATCCCCTGTGGGAGCGGGCTCACCCGCGAAGAGGCCCGAGAATTCAGCACACGACAACGCATGCACAAAACAAAACGGGCGGAAAATGCTGAACATTTCCCGCCCGTCTGGCAAACCCGATATGTATCAGGCTTTTTCAGCCATCAGCTTCTCAAGCTTCTCCTGGTCCCGGGCAAACTGGCGAATGCCCTCGGCCAGCTTTTCGGTGCCCATGGCGTCTTCGTTCATCGCCCAGCGGAACTGGCTTTCGTTCAGCACCTGCTTGGCCTCGCCGGCATTGCCCGGCTTGAGGATGCGCGGCAGCTCGCCCTGGTCGCTGCCCAGCTTGTCCAGCAGGTCGGGGCTGATGGTCAGGCGGTCGCAGCCGGCCAGTTGCTCGATCTGGCCGATGTTGCGGAAGCTGGCGCCCATGACCACGGTGTCGTAGCCATTGGCCTTGTAGTAGTTGTAGATGCGCGTGACCGACTGCACGCCCGGGTCTTCGGCGCCGACATAATCCTGCCCGGTGCTCTTCTTGTACCAGTCGTAGATGCGGCCCACGAACGGCGAGATCAGGAACACCCCGGCATCGGCGCAGGCCTGGGCCTGGGCGAAGGAGAACAGCAGGGTCAGATTGGTCTGGATGCCTTCCTTTTCCAGCTTCTCGGCGGCGCGGATGCCTTCCCAGGTGGAGGCCAGCTTGATCAGTACGCGGTCCTTGGAAATGCCGGCGGCTTCGTACAGGCCGATCAGCTGGCGCGCCTTGTTCAACAGCGCCGGCTCATCGAACGACAGGCGCGCATCCACCTCGGTGGAGATGCGCCCCGGGATGACCTTGAGAATGCCCGCGCCCACGGCCACGGCGAACTTGTCGCAGGCCAGGTCGACATTGCCCTTGGCGTCGGCCTTCACCTGCTTGAGCAGCTCGGCGTAGCCCGGGATGGCGGCGGCCTTGAGCAGCAGCGACGGGTTGGTGGTGGCATCGACCGGCTTGAGGCGGGTGATGGCGTCCAGGTCCCCGGTGTCGGCGACCACGGTGGTGAAATGCTTGAGTTGTTCCAGCTTGGAGGTCATGGCGTGCTCTGTCCTGTGCATTTACTCGACATTACCCGAGGCCTGGCGGGCGCTCAAGAGGCCCGTGGGGCAGGGGGGAATTGCCGAAGGTGATGATTCGAGTCGGCAGCAGGCGCGAGGTTCCCTGGGTCCGTCTTGAGTGTTGTGGCGCCTGTGAGATCGAGCGATCTTGCTCAGTTTCCAAAAGCTGGCGCGATCCCTGTAGGAGCGGGTTCACCCGCGAACACGGGCAAAGCCCGTGCCAGCCACCGCGGTGCCTGCTTCGCGGGTAAACCCGCTCCCACAGGGATCTGCAGGGTATTCGAAATCTATGCCAATCTTGTGATCGCCGACCTCACCGCCCCTGCATGATCTCCGCCGCCTGATCGAACACCACCAACGGCTCCGCCGCCTTGTGAATATCCGCCGACAGCAGCTGCCGGAACCGCCGCGCCCCTGGGAACCCTTGCCCCAGCCCCAGAATATGCCGGGTGATGTGATGCATCGCCCCGCCACTTTCCATATGCGCGACGATATAAGGCCGCAACCGCTCCAGCGCTTCACTGCGGCTCACCACCGGCGCCTCGCTGCCAAACAACTGCTGATCCACCTCGGCCAACAGGTACGGGTTGTGATACGCCTCACGCCCCAACATCACCCCATCGAAGGTCTCAAGGTGCCCCTGGCATTCCGCCAAGGTCTTGATCCCGCCATTGAGCACGATCTCCAGGTCCGGGAAGTCCGCCTTCAGCTGCGCCGCCACGTCATAGCGCAGCGGTGGAACCTCACGGTTCTCCTTCGGCGACAGCCCTTCGAGAATCGCGATCCGCGCATGCACGGTAAAGCTCCGGCACCCGGCCTCACGCACCTGGCCGACGAAGTCGCACAGCTCGGCATAGCTGTCGCGGCCATTGATGCCAATGCGGTGCTTCACCGTCACCGGCGTCGACACCGCATCCTGCATGGCCTTCACGCAATCGGCCACCAGCGCCGGGTGGGCCATCAGGCAGGCGCCGATCATGTTGTTCTGCACCCGGTCGCTTGGGCAGCCGACGTTGAGATTGACCTCATCGTAGCCCGCTTCCTCGGCCAGTTTGGCGCAGGCGGCCAGGTCCGCCGGCACACTGCCGCCCAGCTGCAGGGCCAGGGGGTGTTCGGAGACATCGTGGCGCAGGAAACGGTGGGCGTCGTTGTGGAGCAGGGCGCCGGTGGTGACCATTTCGGTGTACAGCAGGGTGTGCTTGGAGAGCAGGCGCAGGAAGAACCGGCAATGGCGGTCAGTCCAGTCCATCATGGGGGCCACGCTGAAGCGGCGGGACGGCTCAGGGCGCGTGGTTTCTGGATTAGCGTCTGATTTTGCGGTGTATTCGTTCAACGTGTTTCGTACCGAATTTCGAGGGTTTTGGGGCGTTTTACTAAGCGCTTGGTGCAATGTACCAAGCGAATCAGGACGTGTACCCATTCTCATGGCAACGATCGGACCCCACAAGAAGGCCGACGGCACCATCAGCTACACAGGTCAGATCCGCATCTACCGCGATAAGGTGACAGTCTACCAAGAGAGCCAGACGTTCGCCCGCAAACAGGCCGCGGTGGCCTGGGCGAAGCGACGGGAACCCGAGTTGGCAGAACCTGGTGCAATCGAGCGGGCAAGGCGGGTAGGGCACACGGTCAAGCAGATGATCGACCGCTACCTGGTTGAGGCCGAGAAAGCCCGGCCGCTGGGTGAGACGAAGCGGCGCACGTTGAACGCCATCAAGAACAGCTACCTGGGCGAGAAGGTGGATTCCGACATCACCCAGCAGGTGCTGGTGGACTATGCCCTGTGGCGTATGGGCCCTGAAGTGCTGTGCAGCCGCCCCGATCTGTCGGTGTATCGAGAACCCGCCTTCTGGCGGGGTTTTTACGACGAGTTCATTCCGTCCTGTCAACATTCCGCCAGTGCAAGAAGAGGATTGGAAGAATCATGGCAAAAGAGATCAGGCCGAACATCAGGCCGTGTCCAACCACAATCGTTTCTAGGTTCACCGGCTGACCTGGTTGGACCATCTTGTACAGGTCACGAGCATACGCTTGTGTCAGAAACGCCAGCGAAACCAGCACCCAGCCGCGGAAGAGGATTCGCTGAAATCGTTTTACCTCTCGTTTGTCCAGTTTGATGTACCCCATCAACACGCCGAGTGCAGCCAGGATAAGTCCTACGAGCGAGATGATTTTCATATCCATTGCGTTACTCCGATTGGGAAAGCAACAGCTTATGGCTGCTATTGAATTGCCTCAACTCAAAACACCCTCTCCAAAATCACGCCCAAAGGTGAAACCGAATGCCCAGTGAACAGCACGCGCTTGCTGAAATGCCGATATGGATGGTGATAGTGCTGTCGTTAGTCGGGGAAGTTTCCGGTGAGGTGTGGCAAGCCGATAAAGCAGGCGCTCGCGGATGAGGGCTTGTGCGTCGGCTAGCTCTTCGTTCTGGTGCCTGCGTCACATGTGGGCTGTCGACCAACATGTTGCTCTACGCTCTCGGCGTTTCAATTTGGGCATCCGCTGCTGTCGGCTGTTTGACCGCTATGGCTGCTGCCGATGTTGCGATCAGTCTCTATGAGCGTTGAGCCGCCAAGCGGCTGGGCCTCGAACAGGTGCCGCCCCCAGGCCGGCGAGCCTGGGCAGTGACTCGCCCGGCGGGGCCGGGGATCCTGGGGATACGGGACCGGGATCCCGCGGTTCTTTGCTAGCGGGAGGTTCACCAGCTTAGTGAGCTGCTGTGAACTGGTTAGCCCCCTGAATTCATTGGGTGGACTGGACGTTTCGACATGACGCACCTGACGAAGTCGGAGTTCGCCGCCCGGCACGTATGGTCGAAATCCTACGTTTCCAAACTGGCCAGGCAGGAACGCCTTATGCTGACCGACGACGGCAAGGTCGACGTCGAAGCGACGGAGCTGCTGCTGGCCGACTCCGCCGATCCAAGCAAGGCAGAGGTCGCTGCCCGGCATGAGGAGAACCGCGTCAAGCGCGATGTCCGAGCCAGCTCCAGCCCGGCCTAGGCCCACCGGCGGTGCCTCAACCGGATCCGACTGCCGGTGGGGCTCACAACTTCCAGACAGCGAAGGTACACCGCGAGTATCACCTTGCCCAACTGGGGCGCTATACCGTGGACGAGATTGAGGTTTCTAGCCCGCCCCGGACGATTGTGATCCGTGGCAAGGCCAGTGACATACGCGGTAGCGGCCGAACAACGCGCAACGGTAGCTGGGAAGGGGTTTCGCTTTCGCAGATCAAGCCCCCAACGGCTGGTCGCCGGCCTGCTAGGTGCAAACCAAGGTGCGCGCGTCGACCAGCGCAACGAGTCGGACTTCAACTTCATTACCCGCCTGGCCAAGCAGTATGACTGCACCGCCAAGGTGGGTGACGGCAAGCTGCTGGTGCTGCCCCGCCAGGGTGGCCAGAGTACAAGCGGAAAGGCCTTCGGGGCGATCACACTGACCCCGGCAGACGTCAGCCGGTGGCAGTTTCGCCTCGGGGACCGCAACTCACAGAAGGCGGTAAAGACCCAGCACCAGGACAAGAAAACCGGCGATTTGAAGGTGGTGGAGTTGGGCAACGAAGACGCCCCAAGCAATCTGCCTGCGGTCCACACCGACCGGCACATCTACCCGAACAAGACTGCGGCAGAGCAGGCCGCCAAAGCCAAGCTGGCCGCGTTCAACCGTAGCACGGCCGGGGTTCGGTTGCAGATGGTCGGGCGCACCGATCTGTTCGCTGAGCGCCTGATCAATGCCCAGGGTTTCAAAGTCTGCCTGGATGGACAGTACCTGGTCGACAGCGTCGAGCAGACCTTCGACGCCTCCGGCTGGTCGACCGCAGTCGAGTGCAACGGCGGCAAGAAGGGTAAGGCGAAGGCCAAGGGCAAGAAGAAAGTCAATCAGCCACTGAAGGTGGTCGATGTTCAACCGGTCTGAAGGACCGCGTCAGGAGTCACACATGCCAATAAACGAAAAACAGCTGCTCCAGATCCTCCCCAACGCCGGCCGCAAAGCCGGCGTTTTTGTTCCTGGCCTCAACGCCACCATGGGCAAGTTCGCCGTGATCACCCGGCTGCGCATGGCGGCGTTCCTCGCCCAGGTGGGACACGAGTCGGGTCAGTTGCTGTACGTGCGTGAGCTGGGCAACGACAAGTACCTGTCGAGGTACGACACCGGCCGTCTCGCGCAGCGCCTGGGCAATACGCCTGAAGCCGATGGTGACGGCCAGCTCTACTGTGGTCGTGGGCTGATCCAGGTCACGGGCCGGTTCAACTACCAGGCCTGCAGCGAGGCCCTGTTCGGTGACAGCCGGCTGCTCAACACCCCAGAGCTGCTCGAGCAGCCGGTCTATGCCGCGATGTCGGCCGGCTGGTTCTGGCAGAAGGAGGGCCTGAACAGCCTGGCAGACAAGGGCGACATGCTGGCCATCACGAAGCGGATCAACGGTGGTACCAACGGCCTGGATGACCGCTTGGCCATCTACAAACGAGCCCTTGAGGTACTGCAGTGAGCGCGTGGGGCGGTCGCCTGATCGCCCTTACGGCCCTGGTGCTCGCGTGCTCCGTAGGCGCCGGGGCAGCCTGGGTGTGGCAGGCGAATGCCTATGGCGCGCAGCTCGCCAAGCAGGCTGACGACTTCGGCAAGCGGTTGGCGGAGAAGGACCGCGTGTACGCCCGTGAGCGTGAGGAGGCTGCTGCAGCTGCGCTTGACCAACTGGCAGAGCAGCAGGATGCGCGCCGCGCCCTGGAGGCTCGCCTGCAGGATCAGACCAAAACGCACTGGAAGGAATTGAACGATGCTCAACAAGCTCAGGCTCGCCTGCGCGATAGGCTTGCTACCGCTGATCTGCGGCTGTCAGTCCTTGTCGACGCCGGAACCCTTGCCGCCCAGGGTTGTGACGGTGGGGTGCGAGAAGCCACCGGCACCGGAGGCGTGGTACATGGACCCGTACGCGCCCAACTTGACCCAGCGCATGCTCAACGAATTGTCGCCATCACCGACGAAGGCGACCGGGGACTGATTGCGCTGCAGGCCTGCCAGGCCTACGTCCGCGAAATCACCCAGTAGAAAAGAGGCGAGCCGGGAGGATGCGTCAACATCCAGCCCGGCCCGCCGAACCCGCAGACCCTTCCTGCAAGTCCAGCCGTGGCCTCTGCCTTGTGCACAAAGCGCGGCGAGCCTAATACCTGTTTATCCATACAGTAAAGACTTGCATACTTATGACCTCTCCAATCATTCCCTGGATGGGTGGCAAACGCCGCCTGGCCGACCGCTTGATCCCCCTCTTTCCCCCTCATGAATGCTATGTCGAAGTCTTCGCAGGCGGTGCCGCGTTGTACTTCATGCGTCCCCAGCCCGCCCCCGTGGAGGTGCTGAACGATTTGAACGGTGACCTGGTCACCCTCTACCGCGTTGTGCAGAACCACCTGGAGGAGTTCAAATGGGCGCTCAGCTCCCGGCAGATCTTCGAGTGGCAGAAGATGACTCGGCCCGAGACCCTCACCGACATCCAGCGCGCCGCCCGGTTCTTCTACCTGCAGCAGCATGCCTTCGGCGGCAAGGTCACCGGGCAGACGTTCGGTACCGCCACCACCGGGCCGGCCATCAACCTGCTACGCATTGAGGAGAACCTCTCTGCTGCGTGGCAGCGCCTCGCCGGCACCTACGTCGAGAACCTCTCCTGGCTCGCCTGCGCGGAGCGCTACGATCGAGCGCACACCTTCTTCTACATGGACCCGCCTTACTGGCAGACCGCCGGCTATGGCGTGGACTTTCCCTTTGAGGAATATGAGCGCATGGCCAACTTCATGCGCCGCTGCAAGGGCAGGGTGATGGTCAGCATCAACGACCACCCGGAAATCCGGCGCGCCTTCGACGGCTTCCACTTCGAGTGCCTGGATATCCGCTACACCAACACGAACCAGCGCCAGAGCAAGGCGGAGGTGACCGGCGAGCTTGTCATCATGAACTGGCAGCCGTCAGAGCTGCAGCAGCTTTTCTAATTGCATGAATTGGAGCAAGCGCACAATTTCAATGAAAAGGGTGATGATCAGATTGATGGTGAGCACAACTTTCTCCAGGGTGAGTTTGCCCGCTCGGCTTGAATGCGAGTGCAGGGGGGAACAGATGGAGGAGATTTAAACGGCGAATTTTAATTTCGTCAATACTTGTTTGAAGTTGTGCGCGCGCTCTGAGGTGGACAGGCTAGGGCGCAACGCGTTGCGATGCTGAAGCGCCTGAGTGCGGTGCTTTTGCGTTAATTCGTTAATTCGTTAATGCGCAAACGCGCGAAAGCGTCTTTGCGCTTTTGAACCTGTGAACATGCGAGGTTAAGTGTGGCACTATTGAATTGTTGATGTGTTGAATTGTTGATGTGTTCGGTGATTGGTTTGTTTGTTTGTTTGTTTGTTTGTTTGTTTGTTCTTCCGATGAGTTTGTTCGTGGCGGCTTCGATGGGCACTACGATGAATCATTCGGTTTCGGTCTCAGTTAGGGATTCTGTTTTGAGAACTGTTTTGTCCATTCGGTGATGCGACCGTGGCGTTGATCCCATGTGCTTCGAGCCGCCGAAGCCTCGGCCGCTCGATACGGTTATGGAGGTGGATTGTCGTCAGCTAGCTAAGGGAAGAGGCAAGGTGAAGGAAGCCCACAGACTGATAGTCATGGATTGGCAGCCTGCTGGCTTGGGGTAGCTGTCGTGGGGTTGAGCGCTGAGGGCGCCCGTCAGTTACTTGGCAGGTGCTCATTGACGTAGGAAGAATCTCGCAGTTAACTGTACGCATATACAGTTAATTTGGATCGTTCCTCATGACCATCTCCTTCATCGGTACGCCGACGGGCGGACCCACGTTGCTGCCGGTGTACTCGTTCCAAGTGCCGGCCGGCTTTCCGTCGCCGGCTGCGGATCATTTGGAGCGACACATCTCCCTCGACGAGCTCTTTGACTTGAGGGCTCCCCATGTCTACCTGGTGAAGGTGGAGGGCGACAGCATGCAGGGCGCGGGCATCTACTCCGGCGATCTACTGATCGTCGACCGAAGCAACGAAGCTGTGCACGGCGATATCGTGATTGCTGCCATTAACGCGGAGCCCGTGTGCAAGCGCCTGTTCCGGCGTAACGGGGTGGTGATCCTGCAGTCGGAAAATCCCGCCTACCCGCCGCGACACGTTATGGAGGGCGACGACCTGATCATCTGGGGTGTAGTTCGCTACAGCGTGCGCGATCATGCCCAGTGACCAGGTATTCGCGCTGATCGACTGTAACTCTTTCTATGCGAGATGCGAGCGAGTGTTCCGGCCGGATCTGGCCAAGACCCCCATCGTGGTGCTGAGCAACAACGATGGCTGCGTGATTGCCCGGTCGTACGATGCAAAGCCGTTCGTGAAGATGGGGGAGCCATACTTCCAGGCCAAGGAGAAGCTGCGCCGGCATGGCATCGTGGCGTTCTCCTTGAATTACGCGCTGTATGGCGACATGAGTGAGCGGGTCATGTCGCTCATTGAGTCGATGGTGCCAGCGGCCGAGGTCTATTCGATCGATGAGTGCTTCGCTGATATCACCGGCATGACGGGCAGCCTCACCCAGTTCGGCCGGGATATACGCGCCAAGGTGCTGCGTTGTACAGGTATCCCAGTTGGTGTTGGGATTGCCCGCACCAAGACCCTGGCGAAGCTCGCCAATCACACCGCGAAGCGTTTGCAGGCGCAGACGGGCGGTGTCGTCGACATCACTGACGACTTCAAGCGCGACTGGGTGCTGCGCAACACCGAGGTGAAGGAAGTGTGGGGCATTGGCCGGCGGATGACGGTATACCTGGAGTCCATGGGGATCCACACGGCAATGGAGCTGGCCAAGGCAGATCCGAGGATGTTGCGCGACAAGTTCAGCGTGGTGGTGGAGAAGACCGCTCGTGAGCTCGCCGGCACGCCATGCCTCGAACTGGATGAGGCTGATCCACCGAAGCAGGAGATCTGCTGCAGCCGGATGTTCGGCAAGCGCCTGACGGAGCTGATACCGATCAAGCAGGCTGTGGCCACCTACGCGGGGCGGGCAGCCGAGAAGCTGCGCGTCCAGGGCTCGGTGTGCAAGCGCATGCGGGTATCGATTCGCACCGGCATGTTCAACCCCAACGAGCTGCACTTTGCGAAAGGTGTCCTGGTCGACCTGCCGTACCCCACCAATGACACCTTGCTGCTCACTAGGGCTGCCACTGAGGCCGTAGAGCGGGTCTACCAGGCCGGCTATCGGTACAGCAAAGCCGAGGTACTATTGCTCGATCTGCGGCAGCCCGGCGAGTTCACTGACGATTTGTTCGCGGTGACGCAACCTGTGGCCAGTGGACGGCTGATGTCAGCGCTTGATGAGATCAACGACCGGTATGGTAGAGGAACGGTGCGGGCCGGTAGCGTCCCCCGCATCCCCGATTGGGGGATGCGCCGGGAAATGATGAGTCAGTCCTATACCACGCGGGTCGACCAGCTGTGGACTGTATCCGCGACCTGAAGTGGCGCAGTCGTAGACCATACTAAGCCTACATTAACCTTTGAGGTGCGGTACCAGCATATACAAAACCGTTCATCCCAATGTATATGGAGTTTGGGCGAATTTCAGACGATACTCCGGAGGAGTATTGTAATTTTATGGTACACCAATATCGCTGAGGAGTTCGCTCAAATCCTGGTGCTGCAACCAGATAAGAAAGCCCTTATCGACAACGTGAAGATTTTTGCTGGATTGGTCGTAGTCGATAATAATTGGCATAATATTTTTCTTTACCTGAAGTGACGCACTTGATTGCAAAGCCTGTATGATATTGCCAGCGTTGAGGTCCGCTTTGCGAGGGTGTTTTTCCGAGAGGATTGTTTTAATGTCCCTGTAGCGCAAACCGCTTTCAAGTTTTTCTACAGGAGTAGACAGGATTGTATAGAGGAGCCATCTATACATTTGTAGGTCAGTGTCCTGGAAGCCATCCGCGAAATTGGTTAAGAAACTGTCGTAGCGCGCGGACTGTTGATCTACGATACTTTTAACTAAGGCGTCAACATCTAAACCGGCGCCTATTGCAGTAGGGGATTGCTGCGTCTCGTTAATATTTGCTGCAAGGCATGCTCTACGGCACCCCTCTTGAACCACGTAGACGCTTTCTCTCGCCAATCCGATGAGTTGACTTGAAAAGCTATCTTCAAAGGTGACTCCTAATAAAACTCCACCGTCTGTTATGACACTCTGCAGTTCAGCGTTGCTCCAGTGGTCTGCGTTGACTGAAATAACGCGACCGGTTAGGTCGCCATTGTAAACGATCAATCTATTGTCTTCGAGCCAGACACCAACAACGATGAATGTAATGGTTGAGAATTCGTGGAATGCTTTGAGCTCTATCGAGAAGTCTTTTTGTGTTTCGTAGGGAAGGTAGTGGAAATCTTCCAGGACAATTAATTTATCAAAATTGATTGATTTAAGTGCTGCAATAACGTCGTTTACATCGTCAATGTCAATTTCCAGTGGGGCAGTGATGATTTCCTCAGTAGTGCCGGTCTCACCTTCGGCTCCACCGCTTGCTTCAGCAGAGCCGCCAATTCCAAAAATCGCTCCTTTGACTCCGGTCTTGACACTTGCAATAACTTTGTGTTTGCCGGATGAGCTTCTTTTTGAAGACTGAGTTATTTCAAAGCCTGCTCGCTTTAAGATGTTTGCGTGCAGATCTGCCATGTCGCTCTTGTTGGAGCATTGTACTAAGATATAACTATCATCTGTAAGGCAGTGCTTTCTTACTGAGGTTTTCCCCTGTTTTGAGCTTCCGTAAATTACGATGTGATGCTTTGCGCGCAGCTCTTTTTGCAGTTTCTGATCAACCGCCTCCCGTTCAACATAGTTAAGCGGGAGGTTTCTAGTGATTCCAAATACTTCGTCAGTGGTGTATGAAATACTCACGGTACCATCCTTGTGTTGGGGTTGAGGGAAGCTATGTAGGTGTAATAATCACCATAATCAAGTGGGTTGGCAATGCCTGTGTCAGTGTGGGGCCACCTCATAGGGGCACCAGCAGAGCGTGGCCGCGTAACTCTTGGAGGAGTCCCTTAGGGGCGAAATTTTAAGTAAGCCTGTGGTTGTCTTAGGCTTGCTCAGACCAGCCAGCTTTGCCGAGGTAGCCGGTTTTTTTGCTTAATTAGCTTATTGGTCACTCCGGCAGGCATCCAGTTCGCAATGCCAGGTGAATTTTTTCTCAGAAGCAGAGCGTGTCAGCTATTTTAAATAGCACCTATGATCTTAGGGTGTGATCCTCGATCATAGGTGCTGACGATCCAATCAGAAAGGAATTCCAGTGATTCTACGAAATGAGGGGTCACTAAAGCTTATGGCTTCAATTGTGCCGTTATTTTCTACTAAAATCCCACTGCTCTCGATGTCATGCATACGTCCTATGCTATTGCCATTGATGAAAAGCTCGTCGCCCTTTGCAAAGTATTCATCATTAAATGAAAACCTTTTTCCCGGCGGAATCGCAGGAATGGCTCGCATCCTTGGTGTTTTAGAATTGGATTCTAGCCTTGATATGCGGCTCGATATATCACTAAGTGAGGATAGAATGAGGCTCGTGTCTTCTGATACCTCTATCTTATGAGGTAGCTGAGCAGGTTGCGTGCCTAGTAGCTGTATCATGGAGTTTATGTCGTTCGGTGCGGCAGCAGTTTCGGAGATCGCTAGGGCAATCTTTGAGATATCTTCCTGCACGTCGTCAATTCGCAGAGTGTGGCTGTACTCTGTTGTGCGGAGTCCTTGAATGTCGAAAATTCTTGCGGTAATTGAGTCTTTAATTAAGACTGTAGGCAAGTTGAAGGCTTGACGTACCCCTAGTTCATATAATACGTTCGGATTTCGCCCGCTTAAGTCGCATATGACTATGTCGCTTTCTATGATTTTTTTAAGGATGTCAATAATAATGTAGTTGCTTGCTGCGACAAAGTCTGCTCGCTGGGCGGTATACCCTGCGGCCGTGCACGCTGGCTTTATAAGATACTCGTAAACTCTTCTGAAATGCCCTGCGTCGTACCCATCCATGTCTGCTATAGGCATCATAACAAAGCAGGTTTTTTCGGGTTCCACACCCTCTCCTTTGGATTCGGATTTAATTAGGCTGGCTGCGTTTGAGTTTTTAGCTTTTGCGGTCATCCAGACCTTCCTGTGAGTCAATGAGAATTTGAGAAAAGAAATATTTAGGTGGCTGGATATATCCGCGTAACACTATCAGTTTCATAATCACATGACACATGCTTGCCATGTGATGGTCGACCGGGATCCAAATCCATCTCTATTGATATCAAATAGCCATAGCCCTTTGTCAACAGAAATCTTACTGAACTCAGTGGTGATTGGTACAAAATTGGTACTGATGAAGATTTAACTGTCTGAGAGCAAGGAAATCTGCGGCCTTCAGGAAATGTCAGCCCAATCCATCATCGGCGCGACGGAAAAACGCCGGGAGAGTGAGGCGGGCGTGGTGGAGGTTGGAGGCATCGGGGTACGGAATCGGTATGGCTGGGAGGTGGGATAGTTTATCAGGAATGTCCGTTCGGGCTCAGTGGCATCCGCTCGTGCAGTCTCATCAGGTATGGGATTGAGCAAGACAGCCATGACACGGGCTGATAGCATCTGGCTATCAGCCAGAGTAAGGAAGGGACCCTCATGCTCAAGAAAATTGCATCATCCATCCTCGTTGCCGGCGCCTTGCTTGCCTCCGCGCAAGGGGCTTTCGCCGAAGAAAAGCTGTTCAAGAACTACGTCTACCAGACCCCACTCGCAAAATTCACTGAAGCCGCCGGTTACTACGACTGCTCCGAAGACGTCGGTGGGACCGCGAGGTGTATCGACGATGTGGCTTTCCTGGAAGAGAAATTCACCGCCGCGCTGATCTTCTCCGGTGGCAAGCTGATGATGGTTTCACTGATCAGCCCGTTTGATCAGAACGCGTATGCCAAAGCTATCGCAGGGCTCTCCAACTCGTTCACGCTGGTTTCCATGAACGATGAAAAATCCATCCTGGATGTGTTTGATACTGCGAGAAAGTCGAGAAGCGAAGACGAGCTGACGGCGAAGATTTCCAATTTTGAGCAGGTCGGTCTGGCGTCTGGGAGCCTGACTTACACCTTCCTCGAAGGGCTGAGCGCTGAAGGGCAAACCAATGCTGTCAGTGCGTTGGCTGCTGCACCGGAGAATATCCGGTCCGCTGAGTTGGTGATGACTGGGCAAGGTGCGGATGCGGGGATGGTTATTCGGTTTACATTTCCTCGGTTAGAGGCGAACAAGATGGTGGCTGAGTCCAAGAAGCCTGTTGAGTCGTTTTGATGAGTTGATGGCTGCGTAGGTGTTCAGTCCCAGAGAGTCATGGCTTTCTGGGACTGAATACCGGGACGTCGTTATGAACTCAGCCTCGCACCCATCCTGCCCGAATGGGCGTCGCCATCAGCCTGCGGTAAAGCCGCTCCGTGGTGTTGGTGATACGCAGTCCGAATCGCCTCCAGATCGGCGAAAACCCAGAATAAACCAGGAACGAAACAACCACCGCCCCCACCATATCGAGCGGAAAGTGCACCCCCAGAAACACCCGTGCCCAGGCCACGCTCAACCCGGTCACCAAAATGACCACGCCCCACCCGGACAACCCATCCAGCAGCAAGGTCAAGCCCATGCACGCAAACACGGTCATATGATCGCTCGGGAACGAAGAATCCGGCGCATGCAGCATCCAGTTATGCCCCAACCCGATCATGAACGGCCGTGGATGCGGCCAGACCGCCCAGATGACCTGATTGACGACCAACGCAATCACGGTAATCAAGGTCGCCTTGAGCACCAGCCTGCGTTCCCCACGGTGCCCCCACAGCCAGAACCCCAGCATCAACGCGGGCAGCAGAAAAATCAGCCCCTTGGCAATCACGATGGCGAGCAGGACCAGCCAGTGCGGCGTATCAGCGCCGCCGTTGATCAGCAGGAAGAGGGAGCGGTTGAGTGTTTCGAGTTCGCCCATGGTGTATGTCCCCGCCGTGCGTTCAGACGCTGTTTCAATTTCAATTAAAGCCGCTTGTGCGTATTGCACCGCAGCCGACAAGCAAAAAAGCCGAGGGCGCGATCAGAGATATCGCCATCGGCCTTCAGACGTTCGTATCCGTCAGCAAGCTACTTACGGTCGTTGGCCGCCGTCTGCTGAGCCTGCTGCGCCCTGTCCTGCGGCAGCCGGTCGAACTCATGCAGCCCATCCTTGCGGTACGGGTCGCCGATCCAGCGTGGCGCTTGCGCGAATTGCGCGTTCACCAGGCTCTTGGCCGGCTCGTACTGGTCGTAGCTCAAGCCCGCCAGGTCCGACAGCGTGTGAATCAGGTGCGCGCTGCTGTAGGAGCGGTTGGCCATGCTCTGCAGGTCGCGCGGGTGCGCCGCTTGCCAGCTCGGGGAGGTCCACAGGAGGAACGGCACGGTGTACATCGGCCGGGTCGGAGCGCCCTCGTTGCGGCCCAGGCGGTCGTGGTTGCCGGAGGTGTACACGTCTTCGCCGTGGTCGGACAGGTACACCAGGAAGCCGTTCGGCGTGGTGGCCGCGTACTGCTTGATCAGGCTCGACACCACGAAGTCGTTGTAGCGCACGGCGTTGTCGTAGAAGTTGTAGGTTTCCACCTGGTCATCGCTCAGCGCGGCAGGTGCGCCGTTGCGGTCGGTGAAGTGCCGGTAGGCATCCGGATACCGGTAGCGGTAGTCCATGTGCGTGCCCAGCAGATGGACGATGATCAGCTTCTTCGGCGCCGGGTCTTTCAGGGCCTTCTCGAACGGCGGCAGCACCACTTCGTCGTACTGGCTGGCGTTCTGGTTGCGCTGGTTGTTCAGGTACACCTGCTCGTCGGTCTGCTGGGAGAAGGTGGTGAGCATGGTGTTGCGCTTGGTCATGGTCTGCTGGTTGGTGATCCAGAAGGTCTTGTAGCCCGCCTGTTTCATCAGGTTCATCAGCGACGGCTCGGTGAGGAAGCGGTCGGGGTGTTCTTCGTCGCCGAAGGTGAGGATCTGTTGCATCACCTCGATGGTGTAGGGGCGTGGGGTGACCACGTTGCGGAACACGGTCAGGCTGTTGTCGGCGGCGGCCAGGGCGTCGAGGTTCGGCGTGGTGTCGCGGTTGTAGCCGTACAGGTGCATGTGTTCGCGGGTGGTCGACTCACCCAGTACCAGCACCAGGGTGCGCGGGGCATCGCCGCTGCTGTCCTGGAGATTCTGCAGCGGCGGCAGGGCCGCGTTCTGCGCCAGCAGGTTCTGCATGTTGTTTAGCTGCTGGCGGTATTGGCGGTAGCCGACCACCAGTTGCCATGGCACGGCAGGTTCCATGCGTTGCTGCACTTTTTCGGCCGCATCGGCGAAGTTGCGCTCCTGGGTGACCATCTGCTTGTAGAACGGCAGCACCAGGTTGGCGGCCAGCAACAGCACGGCCAGCGGGATGCGGCTGCGCAGGCGCAGGGTGACCGGGCGGATGCGGGTCCACAGCAACACGGCGCCGGCGGTGTAGGCCAGCAGGCCGAGCATCAGGCCGATGCTGAAGTACTGGCTGAAGTATTCCCCGGCTTCGGCGGTGTTCGACTCGAACATCACGAAGATGACGCTTTGCGAGAACTCCTGGCGGTAGATGCCGAAGTAGCTCAGGCCTACCAGCGAGGCGCCCCACAGCACCAGGCCGATGACGGCGGCGGTGGCGCGGGTGAAGCGGGGTACCAGCAGGACTGGGACCAGCCACAGGGTGCTGAGGAAGAAGGCATCGCGGAAACCGGCGAAGCCGGTGGTGCCGCTGAACAGCAGAAGCGCCTGGGTGACGCCGGAGAAATACCAGAAGAACAGCAGGAGCCAGCCCAGGCCGGCCCAGTCCACGCGCTTGGGCGCGGATGGGGATGCGGTGTTTGCCACGTGTGCCTCGTTGAACCATGGCGGCAGCTTGAAAGGGGGGCTGCCGGAAAGGCTGTGACGCTAGAGGGCGAGTGGTGAAAATAGTGTTAACGAATTATGCATAAAGTCTTAACACATCATTTGTGTCGCCTGTGCCGACGCATTCGCGGGTAAACCCGCTCCCACAGGGATCGCACAAATCTCAAGCCCTGCACAGTACCTGTAGGAGCGGGTTCACCCGCGAAGAGGCCATCAGCCCTGGCAAAGGTAGGGGATTGAGTATGGAACATCGTGACGTGCCCTTGAAGGGCATCCTGGTGGTACGGAGCCAAGGCGCTGTTCGAGATCCAACAATACTTCAGCAGGTTGTTGAATGAAAAACAGCGCTTGGTCGCTGGCTTGCTCAGCATCTCATTGAATTGGAAATACTTTCTGCTCTGGCACGGTTGCTGCTCCGCTCCCTGGACCCTCTCTCGTCCTGCCAAGGAGCCCCTCCATGAGCCAGCAACCGATCAAATTCGCCTATTGGGTCCCCAACGTCAGCGGTGGCCTGGTGGTCAGCACCATCGAGCAGCGCACCAGCTGGGATATCAACTACAACCGCAAGCTGGCGCAAATCGCCGAACAGGCCGGCTTCGACTACGCCCTGTCGCAGATTCGCTTCACCGCCGGCTACGGCGCCGACAACCAGCATGAGTCGGTCACCATCAGCCACGCGCTGCTGGCGGCCACCGAGAAGCTCAAGGTCATCGCCGCGATTCTGCCCGGCCCGTGGAACCCGGCGCTGGCGGCCAAGCAGCTGGCGAGCATCGACCAGTTCACCAACGGGCGCGTCGCCATCAACGTGGTGTCGGGCTGGTTCAAGGGCGAGTTCCATGCCATCGGCGAGCCGTGGCTGGACCATGACGAGCGCTACCGCCGATCCGAGGAGTTCATCCGCGCGTTGAAGGGCATCTGGACCGAGGACAACTTCACCTTCAATGGCGACTTCTATCGCTTTCGCAACTACACCCTAAAGCCCAAGCCGCTGCAGCAACCGCATCCGGAAATCTTCCAGGGCGGCAGCTCGCGGGCCGCGCGGGACATGGCGGCGCGGGTGTCGGACTGGTATTTCACCAACGGCAACACGGTGGAGGGGATCAAGGCACAGGTCGACGATATCCGCGCCAAGGCCGCCGCCAACGGGCATGCGGTGAAGGTTGGGGTGAATGCCTTCATCATCGCCCGCGACACGGAGCAAGAGGCGCGGGCGGTGTTGCAGGAGATCATCGACAAGGCCAACCCAGAGGCGGTGAAGGCCTTTGGGCATGAGGTGAAGCATGCAGGGTCCGCCAGCCCGGAAGGCGAGGGCAACTGGGCCAAATCCAGCTTCGAGGACCTGGTGCAGTACAACGATGGCTTCAAGACCAACCTGATCGGCACGCCGCGGCAGATTGCCGAGCGCATCGTGGCGTTGAAGGCAGCGGGGGTGGATTTGATCCTGTCCGGGTTCCTGCATTTTCAGGAGGAGGTGGCTTACTTTGGTGAGCGGGTGTTGCCGTTGGTGAGGGAGTTGGAGGCAGGGACGGTGCAGGCTCAAGCTGTCGCCTGACTGACTGCATACTCTGTGGGTTCAGGTTTGCGCGGTCTGTGTAGGCGCGAGCGTTGGGGGTAGTAACAGGGTATTACCCGCGACAAGAATGCTCACACCGTCGCCATTGGCCGTGGCGGTGAAACCCGTTAAGGTGTCGCCCCAGCAAGGAAAGCCGCGACCCCAGGGAGTATTCGATGTCGCCTCTACACCGGGCCAGCCCGCCTTTCGGCCTGCGCAATGGCAGCACTTTCACGCCTGCCCCCTCATTGAAATCACGGCTCGACGGTTACGCTGAGCTGCAGGTCCCCGGTCGCGAAACGGTGTGGGCCAGCGGCGAGGTCGACCTCGGCGACGCAGTGCGCCTGCTGCGCTTTTACCTGGACAACGAGGACTACTGGCTGCAAGTGCTGATGAACGGCAACCAGCCCGGCGACATCGTGCTGTTCGGCTACCACAGCGCCACTCCCGTGCGCGACCAGGTGCACCTGGAGCGCCTGGCCGGCAGCCAGTCCAAGGTCGGCCAACCGATCTACGAGCACGAGGGCTACCTCTATTCCCGCCAATGGGGCCAGGCGCCAGGGCAGGCCGAACTGGTCGGGTTCCACGAGCGGGTGGCCAACCCGCAAGACCGCTATGTCATCCGCCACCGGTCGATGCTGTACGCCCGCGACACCGGCCTGCTCGACCGCCGCGAATTCCTGCTGTTCTCGCTCGAGGAAGATGACGAAGGCGCGCTCGCCTTCACCACCTCCCTGGGTGTCACCCTGTTCCCCACGGACTTCAACGTAAGCTGACAAGGACTTTCCATGCTCGACGCCCTGCGCCTGTCACTCAACGCCTCGGCAGTGACCGGCTTCATCCTCTACATCAGTGTGGCCCTGCTGCTGTTCTGGCTGTTCCAGTTCATCTACACACGCCTCACCCCGCACCGTGAATTCGCCCTGATCCGCGACAACAACCCGGCGGCGGCCATCGCCCTGGGCGGTTCGCTGATCGGCTTCTCGCTGCCGGCCAGCAACATCATCGCCTACAGCGTCAGCATCCTCGACTTCGTCGCCTGGGTGGTGATCGCCGCCGTGGTGCAATTGCTGGCCTTCGGCCTCACCAGCCTGGTGCTGCGCGGCCTGTCCAAGCGTATCGCCAAGGGTGAGCTGGCTGCAGCCATCTACGCCGCCAGCGTGGCGATCAGCGTGGGCTTCCTCAATTCGGCCTGCATGACCCCGTCGGCCTGACGCGCGAGGAACGCCCATGAAATCCCCTATCAGACGCAGCTCCGTCAAGCTGGTGCTGGCGGGTTCGCTACCGCTGGCGCTGACCGCCTGCGGCCCGCAGGAAGAGGTGTACACGGTCACCCAGCAGACCAATTACGACAGCGTCGCCGCGTGCGTTGCCGACAAGGTGCCCGAGGCGGCCTGCAACGATGCCTACCAGCGCGCATCGGTCGAGTTCCAGCGCAACGCGCCGACCTTCTTCTCGATGCGCGAATGTGAAGCGCAGTTCACCCCTGGCAGCTGCGAGATCACCATCGGCGGGCGCTACATGCCGCGCATGGCTGGCTTCGAGCTGCAGACCAGCGGTGAAGTGAGCCAGTCCCAGCTCGACGCCGGTTATGCCCAGGGTGGTGGCTATGGCCACGTCGCCACGGCGGCTGTCGCCGGCATGCTGCTGGCGCAGATGAGCAGCGGCGCCGAGCGGCGCTATCGCTCCGCGCCGCTGTATGCCTATCGGGACGGCAGCCGCCAGCGCTATGGCGCGGTTGCGGGTATCCAGCAAGCGAAGAAGGATGAAGAGAACAGCAGCGGCAGCAGCTCTAGTGGCGGTGGCGGCGGCGGCGGTTACGGAGGTTCGAGCCGTAAGGAATCGGCCTCGGCCAAGTCGGCCACGATCACCCGCGGCGGCTTCGGCGGCGAAGCCACGGCCCGCAGCGGCTGGGGCGGACGCTCTGGCAGTTTCTTCGGGGGCTAGGCATGCGCAAGGTCGAACTGGCCGAGCGCCCCGACTGGCGCGCGACGGCGGAGCGCGAGGGTTTTGCCTTTCATACCATCGACGGCGAGCGTTACTGGGACGAGCGCGGTTATTACCAGTTCAACGAAGCCCAGGTGGTGAAGGACCTGCTGGCGCCGACCGAGGAACTGCACGCGATGTGCCTGGACGCGGTCGGGCGCATCGTCGACAGCGAAGCCTTGATGACGCGCCTGGCGATTCCGCCCGCCTTTCATGACCTGGTGCGCCGTGCCTGGCTGGAGGGCCAGCCGCACCTCTACGGGCGTTTCGATTTCAGCTACGACGGCAGCGGCCCGGCGAAGCTGATCGAGGCCAACTACGACACGCCGACCTCGTTGTACGAGGCGGCGGCGTTCCAGTTGATCTGGCTGGAAGAGCAGATCCAGCGTGGCGTCCTGCCAGCCGACGCCAGCCAGTTCAACACCCTGGCCGAGGATCTGGTGCAGGCCTTCGCCGCGCTGCCGGGGCAGGGCGCGTTCTACTTCTCGACCATCTCCGGCTCGCTGGAGGACCGCGGCACCACCGACTTCCTGCGCAAGATGGCCGAACATGCGGGCACCCGCACCCGGCACATCGACCTGGAGGACATCGGCCTGAGCGACGATGGCCGCTTCGTCGATGTGCAGGGGCGGCCGATTCCACGGTTGTTCAAGCTGCATGCCTGGGAGCACATGTTCCACGAGGATTTCGGCCGGGCGATTGCCGGTAGCGGCACGCAGTTCATCGAGCCGCCGTGGAAGGCGTTGATATCCAACAAGGGCATCCTGCCGTTGCTGTGGGAGTGGCATGAGGGCCACCCGAACCTGTTGCCGGCGTTCGTCGACGGCAACCCGCAGGCGCCGGTGCCCAAGGGCTGGGTGCGCAAGCCGTACTTCTCGCGGGAGGGGGCCAACGTGGAGATCCGTACCGATGAAGGGGAGCGGGTGTTCGAGGATGGGCCTTACGACGATGCGCCTTACATCCTGCAAGCGTTTGCGCCGCTGCCCAGGTTTGGCGACAGCTATACCTTGATTGGGTCCTGGGTGGTGGGGGACCGGGCATCGGGGATTGGCATTCGTGAGGATGATTCGTTGATCACCAAGGACAGTTCCAGGTTTTTGCCGCATGTGGTGCTTGGCTGAAGGGCCCTTTCGCGGGTAAACCCGCTCCCACAGGTACTGCACAACACTTGAGACCCGTGAGGTCCCTGTGGGAGCGGGTTTACCCGCGAAAGGGCCCGTAAATTCAACGCAAATCCCCAGGTCGGTTTCAGAATGCGCTTGGTCGCTCGCACACTACCGTTTGCCGCCACAAGTGCCATGCTTAGGAGATGCCATGAGCCCAGTGCGCGCAGACGCACGGCCATCGGCAAGGAGGCCTCCGCGCCCACGCCAGCCGTGACGTGGCCGGTACGCCACAGCAGAACACGCCGGTTACCTGCCTCCACAATAATTCTGGCAGGGGCCGTGATGCCGAGGTCCGCTGTATGCCTGATGAACTGCTTCACCTGCCCGTAATCCAGAGCATCCTCGCCCGCGAAAAGGACACCCCCGGCGCGCTGTTACCGATTCTTCACGCCCTGCAGGACGCCATCGGCTTCATCCCGCAAGCCGCCGTCGACGAAATCGCCCACGCCCTGAACTTGAGCCTCGCCGAGGTGCGCGGGGTGATCAGCTTCTACCACGACTTCCGCACCTCGCCGCCAGCCCGCCACACCCTGCGCCTGTGCCGCGCCGAGTCGTGCCAGAGCCGTGGCAGCGAGGCCCTGGCCGCGCAGTTGCGCGAGCAGCTGGCGCTGGACGATCACGGCACCAGCGCCGACGGTGCCATCAGCCTGCGCCCGGTGTACTGCCTGGGCGCCTGTGCCTGCTCGCCCGCCCTGGAGCTGGACGGCCAGTTGCACGCACGCCTCACCCCCGAGCGCCTGCGGGCGCTGGTGAACGGTTGCCTGGAGGATCAAGCATGCTGAAGGTGTTCATCCCGGCAGATTCGGTGGCCCGCGCGGTGGGTGCCGAGCAGGTGGCGGAGGCCTTGCAGCGGGAGGCCGAGCGCCGCCAGCTGCCGATCGAAATCCAACGCACCAGCTCGCGCGGCCTGTACTGGCTGGAGCCGCTGGTGGAATGCGACAGCGGCCAAGGGCGCCAGGGCTTCGGCCCGGTCAGCGCGCAAGACGTGCCGTCGCTGCTCGACGCCCTGGCCGGCGAGCCCGGCGGCCACTCGCTGGCGCTCGGTGCGGTCGAGCAGATCCCTTACCTGAAGACCCAGCAACGCCTGCTGTTCGCCCGCGCCGGCATTACCCGGCCACTGTCGCTGGACGACTACCGCGCCCATGGCGGCTTCAAGGGCCTGGAGAGCGCGGTGGCGATGGACGGTGCTGCCGTGGTCGCTGCGGTACTCGATTCCGGCTTGCGTGGCCGTGGCGGCGCTGCGTTCCCGGCGGGGATCAAGTGGCGCACCGTGCGTGACGCCGGGGCAGGGCAGAAGTACGTGGTGTGCAACGCCGACGAAGGCGACTCCGGCACCTTCGCCGACCGCATGCTGATGGAAGGCGACCCCTTCCTGCTGATCGAAGGCATGATCATTGCCGGCCTCGCCGTGGGCGCCGACAAAGGCTACATCTATGTGCGCTCGGAGTACCCCGACGCGATCCGTGTGCTCGACCAGGCATTCGCCATCGCCCGGGTCGCCGGCTACCTCGGCCGCGATGTGGCCGGCAGCGGCCGGCCCTTCGACCTGGAAGTGCGGGTCGGCGCCGGCGCCTATATCTGCGGCGAGGAAACCGCGCTGCTCGAATCCCTCGAAGGCAAGCGCGGCATCGTCCGCGCCAAGCCGCCGCTGCCGGCCCTGCAAGGCCTGTTCGGCCTGCCGACGCTGGTGCACAACGTGCTCACCCTGGCCTCGGTGCCGATCATCCTGGCCCGCGGCGCGGCGTTTTACCGCGACTTCGGCATGGGCCGCTCGCTGGGCACCATGCCGTTCCAGCTGGCCGGCAACATCCGCCACGGTGGCCTGGTCGAACGCGCTTTCGGCCTGACCCTGCGCGAGCTGGTGGAGGAGTACGGCGGCGGCACCGCCAGCGGTCGGCCGCTCAAGGCCGCCCAGGTCGGCGGGCCGCTCGGTGCCTGGGTGCCGCCCAGCCACTTCGACACGCCGCTGGACTACGAGGCCTTCGCCGCCATGGGCGCGATGCTTGGCCACGGCGGCGTGGTGGTGGCCGACGACACCCTGAACATGGCCAGCATGGCGCGTTTCGCCCTGCAGTTCTGCGCCGAGGAATCCTGCGGCAAGTGCACCCCGTGCCGGATCGGCTCGACCCGCGGCATGGAGGTGGTCGACCGGCTGATCGCCAGCAGCGACTTCACCGAGCGCCACGACCAGGCGCTGCTGCTGCGCGACCTGTGCGACACCATGCAGTACGGCTCGCTGTGCGCCATGGGCGGCATGACCGCCTACCCGGTGGCCAGCGCCCTCAAGTACTTCCCCGCCGATTTCGGGCTGACCACTGCGGAGGCCGCCAAGTGATCAATTACTTCGACCCTGAAACAGACCTGGGCACGCCAGCCCGTGACAGCGACGTGCAGGTCAGCCTGAGCATCGATGGCCGCAGCATCAGCGTGCCGGCCGGCACTTCGGTGATGCGCGCCGCCGCCATGCTCGGCACCAGCATCCCCAAACTCTGCGCCACCGACAGCCTGGAAGCCTTCGGCTCGTGCCGCATGTGCATGGTCGAGATCGACGGCATGCGCGGTTATCCGGCCTCCTGCACCACGCCGGTCAGCGAAGGCATGGTGGTGCGCACGCAGACCCCGCGCCTGGCCGACCTGCGGCGCAACGTGATGGAACTGTACATCTCCGACCACCCGCTGGACTGCCTGACCTGCTCGGCCAACGGCAATTGCGAGCTGCAGACCGTCGCCGGCCAGGTCGGCCTGCGCGAGGTGCGCTACGGCTATGACGGTGCCAACCACCTGGCCGAGAAGAAGGACACCTCCAACCCGTACTTCGACTACGAGCCGAGCAAGTGCATCGTCTGCAGCCGCTGCGTGCGCGCCTGCGAAGACATCCAGGGCACCTTTGCCCTGACCATCACCGGGCGTGGCTTCGACTCGCGGGTGGCGGCGGCGGGGGGCGACAACTTCCTCGCCTCCGAATGCGTGTCGTGCGGCGCCTGCGTGCAGGCCTGCCCGACCGCGACCCTGACCGAGAAGAGCCTGGTCCAGCTGGGCCAACCCGAGCGTGCGGTGATCACCACCTGCGCCTACTGCGGCGTCGGCTGCTCGTTCCGCGCCGAGATGAAGGGCGACCAGCTGGTGCGCATGGTCCCGGACAAGAACGGCGGCGCCAACCACGGCCACGCCTGCGTCAAGGGCCGCTTCGCCTGGGGCTACGCGACGCACCCGGACCGCATCACCAAACCGATGATCCGCAAACGCCTGGAAGACCCGTGGCAGGAAGTCAGCTGGGACGAGGCGGTGGCCTATGCCGCCAGCGAGTTCCGGCGCATCCAGCTCAAGTACGGGCGCGATTCCATCGGCGGCATCACCTCCAGCCGCTGCACCAACGAAGAAGCCTACCTGGTGCAGAAACTGGTGCGCACGGCGTTCGGCAACAACAACGTCGACACCTGCGCGCGGGTCTGCCATTCGCCCACCGGCTATGGCCTGAAGCAGACCCTGGGCGAGTCCGCCGGCACCCAGAGCTTCGATTCGGTGATGCAGGCCGACGTGGTCCTGGTGATCGGTGCCAACCCCACCGACGCCCACCCGGTGTTCGGCTCGCAGCTCAAGCGCCGCCTGCGCCAGGGCGCGCGGCTGATCGTCATCGACCCGCGGCGCATCGACCTGGTCGACTCGCCCCACGCCCGCGCCGAACTGCACCTGCAACTGCGCCCGGGCACCAACGTGGCCATGCTCAATGCCCTGGCCCATGTGATCGTCAGCGAGGGCCTGCTGGCCCAGCGCTTCATCGACGCCCGCTGCGAAACCGAGGACTTCGCCCGCTGGCGCGAATTCGTCAGCCTGCCGGAAAACGCTCCGGAACAGCTGGGGCCTGTCTGCGGCGTGCCCGCCGAGCAGATCCGCGAGGCCGCCCGGCTGTATGCCACCGGCGGCAACGCGGCCATCTACTACGGCCTGGGGGTGACCGAGCACAGCCAGGGCAGCACCGCGGTGATGGGCATCGCCAACCTGGCCATGGCCACCGGCAACATCGGCCGCGAAGGGGTCGGGGTGAACCCGCTGCGCGGGCAGAACAACGTGCAGGGTTCGTGCGACATGGGCTCGTTCCCCCACGAACTGCCCGGCTACCGGCACATTTCCAACGAAGGGGTGCGCGCCGAGTTCGAGCAGGCCTGGGGCGTGACCCTGCAGCCCGACCCGGGCCTGCGGATCCCCAACATGTTCGAGGCCGCGCTGGACGGCAGTTTCAAGGCGCTGTACTGCCAGGGCGAGGACATCGCCCAGAGCGACCCCAACACCCAGCACGTCACCGCCGCCCTGCGGGCGATGGAGTGCGTGGTGGTGCAGGACATCTTCCTCAACGAAACCGCCAAGTTCGCCCACGTGTTCCTGCCGGGCAGCTCGTTCCTCGAGAAGGACGGTACCTTCACCAACGCCGAGCGGCGCATTTCGCGGGTGCGCAAGGTCATGGAACCGCTGGCCGGCAAGGCCGACTGGGAGGCCACCGTGGCCCTGGCCAATGCCCTTGGCTACCCGATGAACTACCGCCACCCCGGCGAGATCATGGACGAGATCGCCCGCCTGACACCGACCTTCCGCCGGGTCAGCTACGCCGAGATCGACCGCCACGGCAGCCTGCAGTGGCCGTGCAACGACGCAGCTCCCGATGGTACGCCGACCATGCACATCGAGCAGTTCGTGCGCGGCAAGGGGCGCTTCATGCTCACCGGCTACGTGCCCACCGACGAGAAGGTCAACAGCCGCTTCCCGTTGCTGCTGACCACCGGGCGCATCCTCAGCCAGTACAACGTCGGCGCCCAGACCCGGCGCACCGGCAACACCGCCTGGCACGACGCCGACCGCCTGGAAATCCACCCCAGCGACGCCGAAAGCCGTGGCATCCGCGAGGGCGACTGGGTCGGCATCGGCAGCCGCGCCGGGCAGACCGTGCTGCGCGCCAAGGTCAGCGCGCGGGTGGCACCGGGGGTGGTGTACACCACCTTCCACTTCCCCGAGTCGGGCGCCAACGTGATCACCACCGACAATTCCGACTGGGCCACCAACTGCCCGGAATACAAGGTCACGGCGGTGGAGGTGGTGAAGGTTTTCCACCCCTCGGAATGGCAGAAGCGCTACCAGGACTTCAGTGATCAACAGCGGCGCCTGCTCAAGGAGCGCCGCACAACGGAAAAAGCCGAGGTGCGCCGATGAGCAGCGACAACCTGGTCAAGATGGCCAACCAGATCGCCCACTACTTCGACAGCGAGCCGGACCGGGCGCTGGCGGTGCAGGGGGTGCGCCAGCACCTGAACAGCTTCTGGACCCCGGCGATGCGCCGGCAGCTGGGGGAGTGGGTGCAGGCCCATGGGCGGGAGGGGCTGGATGCCAAGGTGATTGAAGCCTTGGCTTAGGGATCTCCTGAACCGGCCTCTTCGCGGGTAAACCCGCTCCCACAGGTACCTCACAGCTTTCAAGGCATGTGGCGGACCCTGTGGGAGCGGGTTTACCCGCGAAAGGGCCGGCCCAGGAAAAATGAAATGTCCGTCATGTATGCAAGACCATCCCCACCGCAATGCTACGCTCGCGGAAACACTCGTCACGGACAATCCCCATGGACATGAACTGGCACCAGGCCCTGCAAGAGAGCCTGAGCTGGCTTGCAATCGCCTCGTTCATCACCCTCATCGGCTTCACCGCCGCTGCCTCGCTGGCCGTGCGCTGCACGCGCTGGGGCCGGCAGTTCTGGCAGCTGGCCGGCCCGTACTTCACCTTCCGCCGCAGCTGGCGGCCGTTGCTGGTGTTCGGCGTGCTGCTGGTGCTGACGCTGTTCTCGGTGCGCATGAACGTGCTGTTCTCGTTCTGGTACAACGGCTTCTACAGCGCCCTGCAGGCCCTCGACCAGACGGCGTTCTGGTACCTGCTCGGGGTGTTCGGTGTGCTGGCAACCATCCACGTACTGCGCGCGCTGCTGACCTCCTATGTGACCCAGGCCTTCAGCATCCACTGGCGGGTCTGGCTGACCGAGCGCTTGACCGGCGACTGGATGAAGGGCGATGCCTACTACCGCGGGCGCTTCATCGCCGAGCCCGTGGACAACCCTGACCAGCGTATCGAGCTGGACATCAGCGCCTTCGTCAGCAATTCGGTGGGCCTGGCGCTCGGTACGGTCAGTTCGCTGGTGTCGCTGGTGGCGTTCACCGGCATCCTCTGGGGGCTGTCGGCACCCTTGAGCGTGGCCGGCCTTGAAATCCCCAGGGCCATGGTGTTCGCGGTCTACGTGTATGTGCTGATCGCCACCTGGATCGCCTTCCGCATCGGCCGGCCGCTGATCCGCCTGAGCTTCCTCAACGAAAAACTCACGGCGAACTTCCGTTACGCGCTGATGCGCCTGCGCGAGAACGCCGAGAACATCGCCTTCTACCAGGGCGCCCAGGTCGAGCGCACGACCTTGCTCGGGCGTTTCGGCGCGCTGATCGTCAACGTCTGGGCGCTGGTGTTCCGGAACCTCAAGTTCAGCGGTTTCAACCTTGGCGTCAGCCAGGTGGCCGTGGTGTTCCCGTTCATCCTCCAGGCGCCGCGTTTCTTCAGCGGGGCGATCAAGCTGGGCGACGTGATGCAGACATCCCAGGCGTTCGGCCAGGTGCAGGATGCGCTGTCGTTCTTCCGTGAGTCGTACGATACGTTCGCCCAGTACCGCGCCACCCTCGACCGTCTGACCGGCTTCCTGGATGCCAACGAGCAGGCCAGCAGCCTGCCCCAGGTGACCACCCGGCAGCAGGCCCATGCCCTGGACATCAGCGGCCTGCAGGTGCTGCGCCCGGATGGCCACGCGTTGATCGCCGACCTCGACCTGCGCCTGCACAGCGGCCAGGCGCTGCTGATCAAGGGCCCTTCGGGCAGCGGCAAGACCACCTTGCTGCGTGCGCTCGCAGGTCTGTGGCCGTATGCCGAGGGCGAGGTCCGGCGGCCACTGGGCACCCAGGCGCTGTTCCTCTCGCAGCGGCCATACCTGCCGCTGGGCGACCTGCGCACGGCGATTGCCTACCCGGCGGACGGCAAGCCCGAGGACGCGGGGCGCATGCAGCAGGTGCTGCGCCAGGTCAACCTGGCGCACCTGGCCGAACGGCTGGAGGTGAGCGGGGATTGGGCCAACATCCTGTCGGTGGGCGAGCAGCAGCGCCTGGCGTTTGCCCGGGTACTGTTCAACCGGCCGCAGGTGGTGTTTCTCGATGAGTCGACCTCGGCGATGGACGAAGGGCTGGAGCATGCGATGTATGCGCTGCTGCGCCGGGAAATGGCCGATACCTTGCTGGTGAGCGTGGGGCATCGCAGTACCTTGGGCGACTTCCATACCCATCGGCTGGAAGTGGACGGGCAGGGTGGGTGGTCGCTGCTGGCGCAGGAGGTGCTGGCCTAGGTTCTGCAGGACCGGCCTCTTCGCGGGCAAGCCCGCTCCCACAGGTATCGCGCAAGCCTCGGGTCTTGCATAAAACCCTGTGGGAGCGGGTTTACCCGCGAAGAGGCCGGCCCTGCTCACACAGGTTCAGGCCCCATCATCACGATCAGCTCAGCCCCTTCATTACGCACATTCCCCACCGCCTTGCCCACCGAAAACCATTCGAACGCCTCCACCGGCAGGCACTGCAGGCTGAGCGGGTGATGGGGGTGATCGATGATATCCACGAGCGCTGGGGCAGGGGCGATGCGCAGGGAATTGATGAGTGCCGGGTTTACCACGCAGGTGGAGGGATTGTGGCGGATTACAGCTTGAAGCCCGTGGCCTGAGGGACTGTCCACGCTATCCTGCTGCGAGTCTCGACCACTTCGCTCGCATCGACCTGGCGTATCGCGCCATGGCGGCCCGCTTTCACATCGCGGATGGATTCCAGCAACTCTTCGCCGATGTTGCGGCTGGCATCGCGCAGCATCAGTTCTTTTTCAGTCAGGGGCATGGGTGAGCTCCTTGGCAATCTTGCGCAGCGCGTGCTGCGTCTTTGGCGTAGGTATTTTGCTTGGCGGGTCTTTGATCTGGAAGCGGGAGGTTGTATCGAGGGGTTGCTGAGGCAGGGGTGGGGTTTGAGGACGCCGGGGCTGCTTTGCAGCCCATCGCGAGCAACGCTCGCTCCTACAGGGGTAGCGCAGATCTTGAGACCGGCGGTGGACCTGTGGGAGCGGGTTTACCCGCGAAGAAGGCAACGCGGTGCATGGCACCGGCTTTGCCGGTGTTCGCGGGTAAACCCGCTCCCACAGGGGCCGCGTCAATCCAGCGCAGCGGCTTCACGCAGGCTCAGGGCGTTGGTCTCGGGCGCGCAGAACCACGACACCACCAGGCCGACGAGGGTAATCACCGCCGCCACATACATCGTGTTGGCCACCCCGATTCCGCTGAGCGAAGCCGGCACCAGGTAGGTCCCGGCCGCTGCGCCCACCCGGGAGAACGACGTCCCGATGCCCACCGCCATCGAGCGCATCTCCGTAGGAAAGATTTCGTTCGGGTAGACCAGCGTCAGTACCTGTGCTCCGCCGATGAACAGCGCATACAGCGAGAAGAACAGCAGGATCAACCCGCCCGAACTGCTGTTGTAGACACCCAGGCCCAGCAACGCCAGCCCGGAGAACAGAAAGCTGCAGATCAGCATGTTGCGCCGCCCCACGGTATTGATCAGGCGGGTGGCGATCAGGCAGCCGATGACGAAGAACAGGGTAATCGCCACCGAACTGAGCGAGCCGAAGTCGCCGGTCAGCTTCAGCGCCGCCAGCACCTTGGGCGCAAAGGCGTAGACCGCGAACACCGGCACGATCGAGCAGGTCCAGAACACCACCACGAACAGCATCCGCTTGCCGTACCCGGAATGCAGCAGGGCCCGCAGCGGCAGCTTGCGCGCCTGCGCCTGTTCCGGCAGGTTGGCAAGGGAAAAGTCGCGGCCATAGACCTGCTTGATGACCGCTTCGGCTTCAAGCGTGCGCCCCTTGCTCAGCAGCCAGCGCGGCGATTCGGGCGTACCCAGGCGCACCAGCAACAGCAGCGCGCCGAGCACCGCGCCACTGGCCAGCGCCCAGCGCCAGGCCTGTTCGGCGCCGCTGCGCAGGATCAGCTCACCTGCCACGTAGGCACAGGCTGCGCCGACGAACCAGAGCAACGCCAGTGCTGCCAGCCGAGGGCCGCGGTATTGCCTGGGGAGGAACTCGACGAGCATGGCCGTGGCCACGGGGTACTCGATGCCCACCGCCACGCCGATCAGCAAGCGCAGCAGGAACAGCGCCAGCGCAGTGTCCGCCCAGCACTGGGCGAGCGATGCCAGCACGAAGATGACCGGGCCGACCAGGAACAGGCGCTTGCGGCCGAACACGTCGGTCAGCCAGCCGCCGATGAACCCGCCGCAAAAGATGCCCAGCAGCGCCGAGGCGGCGATCATGCCTTCCCAGAAGCCATCGAGCTGCAGCGCCGAGGACAGGTGCAGCATCACCACGCCGATGATGCTCAGCACGTAACCGTCTACGAACGAGCCACCTCCCGAACGCAGGGTAAGGCGTTGGTGAAAGGGGTTCAGGGGGACGTCTTCAATGGACGTTTGCGCGTGCCTCATGGTGCACTCGCCGCCGGCTGGAACATGGCGGTGAAGGTCGGTTTGTGCGCGGCGTAGTAAGCGGCGACGACCTGGTCGGCAGATGTTTCCCGCGCCTGCTTCATCATGCCTTCGAGGTCCTTGAGCGGAATGCTGTAGTGGGCGAAGAAGCTCGCCACCTGGGGGAAATCCTTGCTGAAACCCTGGCGCGCGACGGCGTGGATCTGCTCGGCCTTGCCATACACCTGCTTGGGGTCATCCAGGTAGCGCAGCGGCCAGGTGGAGAACATCCAGTGCGGGCTCCAGGCGTTGAGCAGGGCCCACTGGCCGCGTTTGAGCTCGCGGTCGAACTGGTTGAGCATGCCGGTCTCGGAGGAGGCCACCAGCTTGTAGCCGTCGAGCTGGTAGTCGGCGATGGCCCGGGTCGCGGTCTTGTACTGGCCGTTGTCGACCTCCGAGGTGAGGATCTTGCCGGCGAATCTGGCGCGCACTTGCGGCTTGTTCAGGTCCTCGATGCTTTTGACTTCACGCTCCGGAATGCTGGCCGGCACGGCCAGGCCCAGGCGGCCTTCGTACAGCACGCCAAGGTCTTCGAGCCTGTCCTTGTATTTGTCCCAGAACGGCTTGTGACTGTAGGTGAGCCAGGCCATGGGGATCATGTCGACCTTGCCGGCGGCCAGGGCCTGGAACTGGATGCCGATGTCGGCCATCACCAGTTTCACCGGTTGCTGCAGTTGGTCTTCCAGGGCCAGCTTGGCCAGCTTGGTAGTGATTTCGGCGTCGGCCCAGTTGACCCAGCCGACCACCACGGGTTGCTTGTCCTCGGCCTGGCCCAGGGTGGCCAGCGAGGCTAACGCAAGGCCCACGGCCCATCGGCCCGCGGTGCGCTTGTTGACGAGATTCAGGATCATCGGGCATCTCCATTTCTTGTAATAGTCGGGTTTGGCAGATTGATGATTGGCGCTGTCCCTTGTTGTTGTTCGCTACAGCCATCCCATGGCTGGCAAGCTTTCAGAGGTACTGGTAGCGGTTCACCACCGGCGCGCTGATGGCCCACAGGCCGTCGAGCCCTTTGCGGATGGTCACGTGGTCGCCGGCGGCGATGGCCACCGGTGGGTTGCCGGGGCTATGGATCACGGCTTCGCCGCATTGCACGACGAACTGCACGTCCTGGTCGTACTGGTAGGCGAAGCGGTCGGTGTCGCCGCTTTCCCACAGCGCCCAGGCCTGACAGCCTTGCTGCTCCTCGGGCGTGGCCTGGCGTTTGCTGATGGTGGTCATTGGGCTTCTCCTGTCGCGCTCACGCCGACGCCTTGTGCGCAGCACCTGAGGTGAGCTGGCTGTGGTAGGGCAGGGCCTCGGGCTGCAGGGCCGGGCGGCCCAGTACCAGGTCGCTGGCCTTTTCCGCGAGCATGATGGTGGCGGCGTTGATGTTGGCGCTGGGCACGTTGGGGAACACCGACGCATCGATCACCCGCAAGCCTTGGATGCCGCGTACGCGCAGCTGGCTGTCGAGCACCGCCATGGGGTCGTCGTCGCTGCCCATCTTGCAGGTGCCGCAGGGGTGGTAGGCGCTGGCGGCGTCTTCGCGGATGAAGGCGTCCAGCGCCTTGCCCGAACGGATGTGCTTGCCCGGGGTGTCCTCGCGGTAGTTGTAGCGTTTGAAGGCGGCTTGCTCGGAGAACGCGATGCCCAGGCGCATCGCTTCGCGCATCACCCGCCAGTCTTCTTCGCTGGCCATGTAGTTGGGGTCGATGCGCAGCGGGTCGGACACCTTGGCGCTGCGCAGGCGCACGTTGCCGCGGCTGGTCGGGCGCATGGGGCCGACGCCGATGCGGTAGCCGTAGGTGGTGCTGAGCGGGATCCAGTGCTTGTCGAAGAACACCGGGAAGAAGTGGAACTGGATATCCGGGTGCGGCGTGCCGGGCGAGCTGTTCAGGAACGCGCCGACATGGCACTGGTTGACCGCGGCCACGCCCTTCTTGAAGCCGAACCACTGCATGCCCGCCCACAGCATGCGGTGCGGTTGCAGCTCCTTGTTCAGCGAGACGGGCTCCTTGGTTTCGATCTGGATGTGGCACTCCAGATGATCCTGCAGGTTTTCGCCAACCCCTGGCAGGTCGACCTTTGTCGCAATGCCGTGCTCGCGCAGGTGGTCGGCGGGGCCGATGCCCGACAGCATCAGCAGTTGCGCGGAGCCGAACACGCCGCAGCTGACGATGCTCTCGCGCCGGGCGCGAACCTCGATCACGCGGTTCTGCCGGGTGACCCGAAAGCCCGTCGCCTGGCGGCCTTCGAGGTTGATCTGCTGCACCTCGCAACCCAGCCAGATCGTCAGGTTGGGGTGCTCGCCCAGGGCATGGAGATAACCGTAGGCCGCGCTGTTGCGGATGCCATCGCGCACGCTCATTTCAAAGCGCGAGACGCCTTCCTGGCAGTAGCCGTTCACATCGTCGGTCAGGGTGAAACCGGCCTGCTGACCCGCTTGCAGGAACGCGGCATTGAGCGGGCTGAGGTGTTCCTGGCGCTGGGCGCGGATAGGGCCCTGGTCGCCTCGGTGGCTGCCGCCGATGGCGCTGGATTCGATCTTCTTGAAGTACGGCGCGCAGTCTGCCCAGCTCCAGCCACTCGCGCCGGCCGCCTGCCAACCGTCGTAGTCCAGCGGATGGCCACGCAGCCAGGTCATGCCGTTGATCGACGACGAGCCGCCCAGCACGCGGCCGCGCGGCTGCTGGATCTGCCGGTTGTCGAGGTGCTTCTGGGCTTCGGTGTAGTACCACCAGTTGTACTTCGAGGTCGGCTTGAACGCCGAGCGCAGGCCGGCGGGCATGCGGATGATCCACGACTGGTCGGAAGGGCCCACTTCCAGCAGCAGGACCTGGTGGCCCGCATCGGAAAGCCGACGCGCCAGCACGCAGCCTGCCGATCCAGCGCCGGCAATCACATAATCGAATTCGGCTTTCATTGTTGTTCTCCAGCACACACGGCCAAGCCCGTCAGGGCCAATCTAGCGAGGGCAGTGGTTGCCGGGTATCGAATAAAAAATAAGCCGGGCATAAATAACATTTATGCCCTCAGGTCGCGTCGTTACTGGGCAGGCGCAGGGCGCAGGCGGGTTTGACAGGGCTTTTCAATGGTCGGCCTAATGCCCTTCAAAGCGGTTCAGGCCCATCTGCCGAGGTGCGTTTCGTGCGTCTTCTTGACCTTGCCTTGCTCCACAGTTTCAAGACAATCGCCGAATCCAAAAACCTCTCGGTGGCCTCCCAGCGGCTGCATAAAACCCAGGCGGCGGTGAGCATCCAGCTGAAAAAGCTCGAAGCGCTGGTGGGCGAACGGCTGGTCGAGCGCGGGCATCAGAGCACGGTGCTCACCGCCCATGGCGAGCGCCTGCTGGAATACGCGCGCAAGATGCTGGCGCTGAGTGACGAGGCCATGGCCCATTTCACCAAGGGCGAAGTGTGCGGCACCGTGCGCTTCGGCATCCCGGACGACTATGCCGGCGCGTTCCTGCCGCCGGTGATCCGGCAATTCACCCGGCGCTACCCCAAGGTCAGCCTGAAAATCCGCAACGACATCAGCCAGAACCTGTTCACGGCGCTTGAGGATGGTGAACTGGACCTGGCGCTGGTGACCCAGCGGGCGGCGGATGGCAAGGGCGAGGTATTGCGCTGCGATCCGTTGCGCTGGGTGGGCGCGGCCGGCTTTACCCTGGATCGCAGCGTGCCGATTCCCTTGGCGCTGTATCCCCATGGCTGCGGGTATCGGCGGCATATTCTCGCGGCGCTGAGCGCGAGCCTGATCGACTATGAAGTGGCCTTCGAGTGCACGGGGGTGACCGGGGTGCAGTTGGCGGTGGAGAGCGGGCTGGCCATCGCGGCGACGTCGACACCCTTGATTCAGCCGGGTTGGCAGCTTCTGGAAGTCGGCGAGGCGGGGTTGCCGGTGTTGGGCAATGTGATCATCGAGCTGCGCCAGGGCATGCGTGAGCCCTCTGCCGCGGTCAGCTTCTTTGCCGACGAACTGCGCAGGCATGTCACTGCCCGTTAGCTCGCTGTTCCCGAATGGTTGCTGGAGCTTATCCCCTGTGGAACCCCATTCAGATGCTCAGGCGCAATGCCAGCGCCGCCAAGGTCACCAGCAACACCGGCACCGTCAGCAACACCCCGACCTTGAAGTAATACCCCCAGCCGATCGTCACCCCCTTGCGCGCCAGCACATGCAACCACAGCAAGGTCGCCAGGCTGCCGATCGGGGTGATCTTCGGCCCCAGGTCGCAGCCGATCACGTTGGCGTAGACCATCGCCTCGCGCACCACGCCCTGGGCCTCGCTGGCGTGGATCGACAGCGCGCCGATCAACACGCTGGGCAGGTTGTTCATGATCGACGACAACAGCGCCGCGATCAGCCCGGTGCCCAGCGCAGCGGCCCAGACGCCATGCTCGGCCAAGCCGTTCAGCAGGTGGGTCAGCGAGTCGGTCAGGCCGGCGTTGCGTAACCCGTACACCACCAGGTACATCCCCAGGGAAAACACCACGATGTGCCACGGCGCCTCACGCAGCACGCGGCGGGTGCTGATCACATGTCCGCGCGCCGCCACCGCGAACAGCACCAGCGCGCCAGCGGCGGACACGGCGCTGACCGGGATGCCCAGCGGCTCCAGCACGAACAGCCCGGCCAGCAACCCCACCAGCACCACCCAGCCGACGCGGAAGGTGGCGCGGTCACGGATGGCCAGGGCCGGCAGCTTGAGGTCGTCGACGGCGTAAGCGGCGGGGATGTCGCGGCGAAAGTACAGCCACAGCACCAGCAGGGTCGCCGCCACCGCCACCAAGTTCACCGGCACCATCACCGCCGCGTAGGCGTTGAATCCCAGGCCGAAGTAGTCCGCCGAGACGATGTTCACCAGGTTCGACACCACCAGCGGCAGGCTGGCGGTGTCGGCGACGAAGCCCGCGCCCATGACGAAGGCCAGGGTCGCGGCGGGGGAGAAACGCAGCGCCAGCAGCATCGACATGACGATCGGGGTGAGGATCAGCGCCGCGCCATCATTGGCGAACAGCGCTGACACTGCCGCACCCAGCAGCACCATGAAGGCGAACAGCCGACGCCCGTCGCCACGCGCCCAGCGCGCCACATGCAGCGCTGCCCATTCGAAGAACCCGGCCTCGTCCAGCAGCAGGCTGATGACGATCAGGGCGATGAAGGTGGCGGTGGCGTTCCAGATGATCGCCCAGACCGTGGGGATATCGTGCAGCGAGACCACACCGAACAGCAGCGCCAACAGGGCGCCGAGGCTGGCGCTCCAGCCAACGCCGAGGCCTCTGGGCTGCCAGATGACCAAGGTCAGGGTGAACAGGAAGATCAATGCGGCTGGGAGCATGGGCGAGGGCTGCCGAGGTCGGTGAACGGGGGTACCGGCTTTGGACATCCGTGGGTCCTGCATGAAGTTGCAAACCTCGACAGCCTCTAGCTCAGGACGTCGCGTTGGCCAAGCCATTGTTCGAAGCATGCGAAAGTCGCGACCGCGGCTTGCACGGTGGCGGCCTGGGCCGCCGGTGCAGCAGGCGCCTGGCCGAGCCGTTCGAGAAAACTGCGCCAGTAGCTGCCGGTCAGCTCGCCATACACGTCGAAGAAGCTGGCGCCATTGCCTGGGCCGAAATCGAAGCGTTCGGCCATGGCTTTCTTCAGCACCTGGCCACCCAGGGTAGAACCTTCGAGCACATACATCACGCCCAGGGCGCTGGCTTCGTCTTCGATGGCCGGAAGGGCCTGGCACAGGGGCAGGGCATCGATGTCGGCGCTGCTGAGGTTCAGTGCCTGCAGGTCCAGGCTCAAGGCCGGCGTCTTGGCGCGGCGGGCTTCCTGGTAGCTGCCGAGGCGGGCTTCCAGGGGGGCATGAAAGCCGTAGTAGGCCTGCAGCAGGCGGCGGTAGGCGGTGCTGTCGAACGCGGGGCTGAAGAACGGCAGGCGGGCTTCCAGTGCCTTGTGGCAATCACGGGTGCCTTCGCGCAGGGCGAGCAGCAAGGGGCTGGGGGCGGTAGTGCGGGTGGGCATCGTTCGGACTCTGCTGGCAATTTGCCTAGGTTGGAGTGACGATGCTAACCCGGCGTTCCACCTTGGCGTGACATTGTTGCGGTAAAAAATCCGCCAGCGTGATAAACCGTTGGGCCCGACCCGACAGCAAGCGCCTACCGGTGAAAGCCATCCGCCTGACCCTGATCTGCCACGCCCTGACCCAGGCCCAGAAGTCCGGCTGCCTGGCCCACGCCGACGACGGCATACTTGCGCTGGCGCACTCGCCCCAGGGGCTCGCCGCCGAGGTACGGGTGCTGACGGCACCGGAACGGCGGGCCTGTGAAACGGCTGCAGGTTTCTCGGCCCAGGTGCAGGTCGAGCCGGCGCTGGCCGACTGTTGCCTGGGCCGCTGGCAGGGCATGCCGCTCAAGCGCTTGCAGGCCGAGGAGCCGGAGGCCTTGGCGCGCTGGTTGGGCGACCCGCACAGCGCACCCCATGGCGGTGAATCGTTCGCCCGGTTGTGCGAGCGGGTAGGGGCGTGGCTTGCGGCCTTCGACAGGCCGGGAGCATGGTTGGCGGTCACGCACCCGTGGGTGATGCGTGCCGTGCTGATGACGCTGCTGGAGTGTCCGCTGGGCGCCGCCGGGCGCATCGATGTGTTGCCGCTGTCACGGCTGGAACTGAGCTATGCCGGGCAGTGGCGCTTGCGTCTGGGCTGACGAGCGCCGCAGCGCGGGTCAGAACGCCAGCTTGTAGCCGATCAGCAGCAGCATGCCGGCCAGGCACGGGCGCAGCACGCGGTCGGAAATGCGCCCGGTGAGGTGGCTGCCCAGGTAGATGCCCGGCAGCGAACCCAGCAGCAGGTAGCCCAGAAGCGACCAGTCCATGTTGCCCATGCCGGCATGGCCGATGCCGGCGACCAGGGTCAGCGGCACGGCGTGGGCGATCTCGGTGCCGACCAGCCGGCGGGTGGCCAGGAACGGGTAGAGCAGGAACAGCGCCACGGTACCCAGCGCGCCGGCACCGATCGAGGTCAGGGTGACCATCACCCCCAGCAGCACGCCGGTGAGTACGGTCAGGGTCTTCAGGCTGCGATCGCTGAGGTGGTAGTGGTCGCCGGCATGGCGGTTGGCGAAGGCTTGCAGGCGCGACTTGAACAGGATCGCCAGGGCAGTGAGGATCAGCACCACCGCCAGGCCTTGCTTGATGATGCCGTTGAGCGCCGAGGTGTCGGTGTGCAGGGTGCTGAGGAACCACAGGGTCAGCGCCGCTGCCGGCACGCTGCCGAGGCTCAGCAGGCCGGTGATCTTCCAGTCGATGTTCTTGTTGCGGGCATGCACGAAGACGCCACTGCCCTTGGTGATGGCTGCATAGAGCAGGTCGGTGCCGACTGCAGTGGCCGGGTTGATGCCGAACCACAAGAGGATTGGTGTCATCAGCGAGCCGCCACCGACGCCGGTCATGCCGACGATGAAGCCCACCACCAGTCCGGCAATGGTGAAACCGAAAGAACCTACATCCATACGCTACTCGACTGCCCAGCTTTGCCCGTTATCGGATGGGTGCCAGCATATAGGGAGTTTTTTATAGCCAAATAGACTTGTTCGTTATTAGGTTATAACCACAGCGGCTCTGCCTTTACGCGATCCCTGTAGGAGCGGGTTTACCCGCGAAGGCGTCACCGCGGTGGTTGGCACGGGCTACGCCCGTGTTCGCGGGTGAACCCGCTCCCACAGGTGCAGCGTGGCTGTGCCTGTGGGATATGACCTAGATCCTGAAGCTGCCCACCAACTGCTTCAGCCGCCCGGCCTGCTGGGCCAGTGCATCGCAGTGCTGCAGCGTCTGGTTGAGGTTCTGCACCCCTTGCTGGTTGAGCGCGTTGATCTGGGTGATGTCCAGGTTCAGGCTCTCGACCACGGCGGTCTGTTCTTCGGTGGCGGTGGCCACCGACTGGTTCATGCCGTCGATCTCGCCAATGCGCTGGGTCACGCTGGCCAAGCGTTCGCCGGCCTGGTTGGCCACCTGCACGGTCTGCTCGCTCGACACCTGGCTGGTGTTCATGGTGTGCACCGCCTCGCGCGAGCCCACCTGCAGGCTGGTGATCATGCGGTGGATTTCCTCGGCCGACTCCTGGGTGCGGTGCGCCAGGTTGCGCACTTCGTCCGCGACCACGGCGAACCCGCGCCCGGCCTCACCGGCACGTGCCGCCTCGATGGCGGCGT
Source organism: Pseudomonas sp. NPDC089401 (assembly GCF_044749485.1). Lineage (NCBI taxonomy): Bacteria > Pseudomonadati > Pseudomonadota > Gammaproteobacteria > Pseudomonadales > Pseudomonadaceae > Pseudomonas > Pseudomonas sp. NPDC089401. The sequence goes on from NZ_JBIVIA010000001.1 coordinate 551,713, forward strand.
TGAGCGCCAGCAGGTTGGTCTGCTGGGAAATGCCCTTGATCACGTCGAGAATCTTGCCGATCTCGTCGGTGCTGGCGTTGAGCGTCTCGATCTGCTCGCACGATTCGCTGATGCGCTGGGACAACGCGGTCATGGCGCTGATCGCTTGTTCGACCACTTCGCGGCCACCGTGGGCCTGTTCGCTGGCGCCGCTGGCGTGTTGCGAGGCATCGGCGGCGTTGCGGGCGATTTCCTGGGTGGCGGCGCCCAGCTGGTTGATCGCCGCCGCCACGCTGTTGGTGCGCATGCTCTGCTCTTCGGAGCCGCTGATCGAGGCATTGGACGCATTGACCACTTGCTCCGACAGGTCGTGCACCAGGCGGGTGGCCGAGGACACTTCGGCGATCGAGGTGTGGATGCGCTCGACGAAACGGTTGAACGAGCTGGCCAGTTCGCCGAACTCGTCCTGCTGCTGCACGTCCAGGCGCCGGGTCAGGTCGCCTTCGCCCTCGGCGATGTCGCGCATGGCACGGCCCATGGTGGTCAACGGGCGCATCAGCACGGGGATCAGCAGGCCCAGCAGGCCGGCGATGGCGGCCACGGCAATGAGCATGGCGATGATCGCCGAGGTGCGGAACTGGCTGAGGGCGGCGTAGGCCTTGTCCTTGTCGATCGACAGGCCGATGTACCACTGCGCCGACGGCAGGCCGCTGACCGGGGCGAACGAGATCAGCCGCTGCTGGCCGTTGAGGGTCACGTCCTGCAGGCCGGTGGTCACGCGCAGGCCGCTGCCGGGGTAGATGTCCTTGAGGTTTTTCATCACCTGGTCTTTGGCCGGGCTGACGATCACCTGGCCGTTGCTGTCCGCGAGGAAGGCATGGCCCAGGCCGCCGAAGTCCACCGAGTTGATGATCTCGACCAGGGTGTCGAGGGTCAGGTCGCCGCCGACCACGCCGATCAGCTCGCCATTACCGCGGCTTTTCACCGGCGTGGCGATGGTTACCATCAAGCCGCCGACAGCGCCCTGGTAGGGCTCGGTGAGCACGGTCTGGCCGGCGCTGGCGGCGCTGCCGTACCAAGGGCGCTGGCGCGGGTCGTAGCCGGCGGGCATCTGCGTGTCGGGGCGCTGGGTGAACACGCCGTTGGCCTGGCCCAGGTAGGTGAAGAGGAAATTTCGCGTGTAGGAAGGTTGCTCGATCAGCCCGGTCAGGGTTTCGCCGGCGCCCTGCTGGGCAATGTCCTGGGCCAGGTTTTCCAGCACCAGGATGCGCCCGCTCATCCAGTTCGACACACTGCTGGCAGTCAGCGCGCCGGACTGCTGCATGGACGACTCGATGTTCTGGCGGAGGGTGTTGCGTTGCAGGTAGTCGTTGTAGAGCGTGAACAGGGCAAACGCCAGCACCACGACACCGCAGGCGCTGAGGAGGATCTTGTGGCGAAATTTCAGGTTCATGTTTCGAGACCTTGGGCCAGGGAGGGGAGGCGCCGCGCGCTTGTGACGCGGTGGCGGCCTGTCAGCTGGGATATCGGCTCAAGGGGTAAAAGATTGAAGCACTTGCGGCATTCTCCTGAGCCCATTTCGACGGACGGTGGGCTAGCGTGCAGCGAGCAGTTCGATCAGCAATCGGGCGGCCTGGCGCAGCGGTTGCTGTTTGCGCCACAAGGCGTGGACCGGCAGCTCGAGTGCGTTGCGGGTGTTGCCGAATTGCAGGCGCACCAGCCGCCCGGCGGCCATCAACGGCGCGACCCTGGCCAGGGGCAGGTCGCCCCAGCCGAGCCCGGCCTCGACCATCTGCAAGGCCAGGTCGAAGCTGTCGGTGCACCAGTGGCTGGCGCCGATCAGGGCGCGTGGGTCGCTCAGGGGCAGGTCGCGGCTGCGCACCAGGATCTGGCGCACGTTGATCAGGTCCTCCAGGTTGTGGATACGGCCGCTGCGCAGGGCCGGGTGGGCAGGTGACAGGGTGGCCACCAGCGACTCCGTGCCGATGTGCTGGAAGCCGCGGCGGGCATCGACTTGAAGGCCGGCGAAGGCCAGGCACAGGTCGGCGCGGCCGCTGTCGAGCAGGTGCAAGGCTTCTTCCTGGGGCGCGCTGAGCAACTGGATGTCGAGCAGCGGATAGCGCTCGCCAAGCCGGGCGATGGCAGCCAGCAATGGGCGGTGGTCGATGTCGGGGACCACGGCAATCGCCAGGCTGCTTTCCAGGCCCTGGGACAGTTCCAGCGCATGCACCTGCAGCAGCCCCAGCTGCTCGGCGATCAGGCGGGCATGGGGTTCGAGCGCCAGCGCCTGGGCTGTGGCGCGGACTTCGCGAGAGCCGCGTTCGAACAGGGTATAGCCCAGTTCTGCCTCGAGGTTGCCAATGGCCATGCTGACCGCCGATGGCACGCGGCCGAGTGTGCGTGCCGCAGCGGAAAAGGAGCCGCGATCGAGCACGGCAAGAAACAGCTGGATGTTGTCGCTGGAAAAGTTCATGGCAGCCTCCTGTCAGCCAATCTGAAAGCTGCTGACTTTTCCTGTCAAGAACATTGAATCATCCTCGCGCCCCATCACTACTCGCCACATGAGGTAATCCCGGGTGCAGGGCATGAAACGCAAACTGGTCTACGTGACCTTCTACGAACTGATCGGCCTGTGCATGTCGACCCTGGGGCTGGCCTACCTGTCCGACACCCAGGCTTCGCATACCGGGCCGCTGGCGGTGATGATCACCACCATCGCCATGCTCTGGAACCTGATCTACAACAGCCTGTTCGAGTGCTGGGAAAGCCGCCAGGCCACACGCGGGCGCAGCGTGGCGCGGCGGGTGGCGCATGCCATCGGTTTCCAGCTGACTTTGGTGGTGTACCTGATTCCGCTGATTGCCTGGTGGTTGGGCATGAGCCTGGTGGAGGCGTTTTTGGTGGACCTGGCGTTCATCATCCTGGTGCCGTGCTACACCTTTGCCTACAACTGGGCGTTCGACCGGATCTTCGGCTTGCCCACTTCGGCCGTGGCCACCGCCTGAGCACAGCAGGCCTGGCCTCTTCGCGGGTAAACCCGCTCCCACAGGTACTGCGCGGCCCTCGGGCTGGACGCTATCCCTGTGGGAGCGGGCTTGCCCGCGAAGAGGCCAGTGCAGGTCAAGGCGGCAGGCGAATCAACAAGGGTTCTTGCGGCGCTTGCTCCACTTGCGGTTGAGGGGCGGTGGCCAGCAAGCTGTCCTCCACCTGCCCCGACAGGTAATACACGCCCGCCATGGCCCCGCTCTGGCGATTGTCCATCAGCTCCTGCCATTCCTGGTTCAGCGCCACGTTGAGGATGACCCGCAGTTGCTCGACCATCTGCGGCTGTTCGTGGCTGTGGCTGATCATGCCATAGCCGGTCGCCACGACCGAAATCATGGCCCCGGCCACCTTGCCCACGGCGCTTGCCACGGCACTGGCAACCCCGCGCGGGGCGAGGGTGGCGGCGAGCTTTTCGCTGGCATCGGTGGCGACCGATGACAGCCCCGCGTCGGTTCTGCCCGGGCCCTTGGCGGCCAGCTGGCGCAGATGCTCGCGCAAGGCCAGCCAGGCCGGTTGCTGTTCCAGTGGCTTGGCGCGCAGCAGTTGGTACAGCGAGGCATCGCGCGCCGGCGGTGGCCCGAGGTTGATCGCCGGGATGCGGTTCAGGCGCTGGCTGACCTGGTCGGGCGGGGCGTTGTAGCGCTGGATGATGACCGGCAACTGCTGGCCAAGCAGTTGCAGGTAGATTTCGCTGGCGCGGTCGCGAATGCCTTCGGGGTTGATCTGCTCGGCCACCGGCTCGATCACCCGTTCGTGGTACTGCTCCTGCAGGTACAGCGCCAGGCGCTTCTCCGCGGGTTCACGGCCTTCACCGCTGTCGAGCTTGTACCAGGCCACCTTCATGGTCAGCCATTGCTGGGTCCAGTAGCCGGTGAACCAGGGGATGAAGTCGCGCTCGGTGCGCTGCTGCACCTGCTCCTTCCAGACCCGCATCGAACGCCGCGCATAGTCGTTGGCCGAGCCTGCGGCGCCGACCGACGCTTCGAGCAGTTCCTGGTCGATGCGCTGCCAGGTGGCAGGGGTGAGCACGGCCGCCGGCGGCGGCGCGGGCGGGCGCTTGCCGGCGCAGCCGGCGAGGGCCAGCAGGAGGCAGGGCAGGATCAGCGATCGTGGGCTCACTCGGCTGCCTCCCGGAGTAGAGGCGGGGTTTCTTCCGAGTATAGGGTGGCGCCAGGGGGGCTGCAGCGCCGCCCCGGCCTATTCGAGGTCGAGCTTGTCTTCCAGGCGGTCCAGGTGCTCATGCATCAATGCCAGCGCCGCGTTCGCATCCCCGGCCTCCACGGCATCGATGATCAACGCATGCTCTTCCCAGGCGCAGTGGTCGCAGCAGGGCGATTCATAACGGGCGATGATCAGCGACGTCATCGGCACCAGGCCGTTGAGAAAGCGCGCCAGCGGCGCATTGGCTGCCACCTGGGCGAGCTTGAGGTGGAACTCGCCGCCCAGGCGGATCGCCGCGCAGCGTTCGCCACGCTCGTGGTGCTGGCGCTCGCGTTCCACCAGTTGGCGCAGCTGGCGAATCTGCGCCGGCCGGGCGCGCTGCGCGGCCAGGCTGATCAAGGTGGTTTCGGCCAGGCGCCGGGCACTGAGCACCTGGCGCGCCTGCTGCGGATCTGGCGCGGCCAGGTGTGCGGTGTGGCTCGGGCGCTGGACCACTACCTGCTGGTCCGACAGGCGGCCCAGCACCCGGCGGATCACCGTGCGGCTGACACCAAAGGCATTGCCCAGGGCCTGCTCCGGCAGCAGGCTGCCGGGCGCCAGGCGCTGCTCGAGGATGGCGTCGAACAGGCGCGGGTAGATCTGTTCGGCCGACAGGCGGGTTTCGCCGGCGGCGAGCAGGGCAGGCAAGCCGGGGACGGTGTGGGCGCAGGCGGTCATGGTCGCTCTCCTGGGGTCATGGGCCGGGCTGTTCGTCCGGAATGTTGAGTGGGATGCCCATGCGCTGCCCCTCGGCGAGGATGTGCTGGCGCATCTGGGCACTGGCCTGGGCGCTGTTGCGCTCGCGGATGGCGCGCACCACGGCCTGGTTTTCTTCGAGCCGCGCGGCCAGGTGCTCGGGCGAGTTGCGCAGCATGTCGGCGCTCTGCTTGAGGGCATTGCCGGTCTGCTGCACCACGCTCTGGAAGATCGGGTTGGTGGTCAGGGCGAACAGTGCCTCATGGAAGGCGATGTAGGCCCTGGCGCCGGCTTCGCTGTCCTCGGCGTCGAGGGCTTCGCGCATGTCCATCAGGGTCAGGCGCAACTGACCGATGTCCTGGCTGTTGGCCGATTGCGCCACCAGGCCGACGATGAAGGGTTCGAGGGTGTAGCGCAGTTCCAGCACGTCGGCCAGGCTGGCCGACGCCGTGCTTTCGCGGAGCGGTTCCTGGGTGGCGGCATCGGCGTCCAGCACCAGCACCCCCTTGCCTGGCAGCGAGCGCACCAGGCCCAGGGTTTCCAGCACGGTCACCGCTTCGCGCAGGCTCGGGCGGCTGATGCCCAGTTGTTCGGCCAGTTCGCGCTGGCCCGGCAGCATGTCGCCGCTGCGCCACTGGCCGCGGGCCAGGGCCTTGCGCAGTTTGTCCACCACGGAGGTGACGACGGTCGATGAGCTGATCACGGTTCGCTCCTGAAAGGGCCGGCGTCGACGCCGGCCACAGGGTATTCAGATTTCCTGTTGATGAGCGCTGGCCTGCTTGCGCGTGGCCGGGGCGAAGCCAGGCTTGCCGTCGAGCACGTTCTGCGCGCGTTCCAGGTCGATGTCCTTTTCCCAGCGGGCGATGGCCACGGTGGCCACGCAGTTGCCGATGAGGTTGGTCAGGGCCCGGCCGATACCCATGAACCAGTCCACCGCCAACACCAGCACCAGGCCCACCACCGGAATCGCCGGCACGGCGGTCAGGGTGGCGGCGAGGATCACCAGCGCCGAGCCTGGGATGCCGTGAGCACCCTTGGAAGTCACCAGCGACACCAGCAGGATGGTCAGCAGGTCGGTCATTTCCAGCGGCGTGCCGGTGGCGTTGGCGATGAACACGATGGCCAGGGTCAGGTAGATCGAGAAGCCGTCGAGGTTGAACGAGTAACCGGTGGGGATCACCAGGCCCACGGTGGAGCTGCCGATGCCCAGGTGTTCGAGCTTGCGCATGATCTGCGGCAGCACGGCGTCGGAGGAGGCGGTGCCGAGGACGATGGTCAGTTCTTCACGCAGGTACTTGATGAACGGCAGCAGCTTCAGGCCCGACAGGCGCATCACCGTGCCCAGCACGATCAGCACGAAGCCGGCGCAGGTCAGGTAGAACAGCGCCACCAGGCCGCCCAGGTGCTGCAGCGATTCAATGCCGTACTTGCTGGTGGTGAAGGCGATGGCGCCGAACACGCCGATCGGCGCCAGGCGCACGATCATGCCCATGATGCGAAACACCACATGGCTCAGTTCGTTGATCAGCCGCGAGATGCCGGCGGCCGAGTCGCCCACCAGGTTCAGGGCACTGCCGAACAGCACCGCGAACAGCAGCACCTGGAGGATGTTGTTGTCGGCGAAGGCACCGATCACCGAGGTCGGGATCAGGTCCATGAAGAACGCCGTGGCGCCGTGGATGTGCTGGCCGCGTTCGGCCAGGCTGCTGGCGTCGGCGCTGGAAAGCTGGTCGAGGTGGATGTTGGCGCCGCTGCCGATGCCGCTGCTGAAGGCGAACACCAGGCCGATGAGCAGGGCTATGGTGGTCAGCACTTCGAAGTAGATCACCGATTTCAGGCCGATCCGCCCGACCTTCTTGAGGTCGCCGGCACCGGAAATGCCACTGACCACCACGCAGAACACGATCAGGCCGATGAGCATCTTGATCAGCTTGATGAAGCCGTCGCCCAGGGGCTTGAGCTGCAGGGAAAGGTCGGGGAAGCTGAGGCCGCAGGCGATGCCGAGGGCAAGGCCGAGCACGACTTGAAGGAAGATCGAACGCGAGCACCATTTGAGCATGGGAGGGATCTCTTGATCGGTGTCCTTGCTTCGGTAGCCGCACGGGGCGAAAGAGCGCAGGACTTAATTATTGTGGTCTTACCGGTTTGTTCAGCGCGGGATCATAAAAGCGCGAAAAAAACCACTTTGCAAGGGATTTTGGCCTTACCGGTCTGACCAGTTATGGCGCATTGGCGGCGGTCCGGCTCTAGTTCGGTGCATGGCGGCGCGGCGGGGTGCGCTGCCAGTTGGTGAAGGAACCAGGCCATGCTCAATGCCGGGTTCACTGCTGCAATCAGCTTGCCAAGATGCCTTTGACAAAACGTGCAGGCAAAAAAAACGGCACCTGCCAGAGGTGCCGTTCTCATTGTTCGCGCTGCGTTACTTATGCAGTTCTTCGGCTGCGTACAGCGTGTTCTCCAGCAGGCAGGCGCGGGTCATCGGGCCGACGCCGCCCGGTACCGGCGTGATCCAGCCGGCGCGGGGCAGGGCGGTCTCGTAGACCACGTCGCCGACCAGCTTGCCGTCGTCCTGACGGTTGATGCCGACGTCGATGACGATCGCGCCTTCCTTGACCCACTCGCCCTTGACCAGGCCGGGCTTGCCGGCGGCCACGACCACCAGGTCGGCACGGCCGACATGGCCGGCCAGGTCCTTGGTGAAGCGGTGGCAGACGGTCACGGTGCAGCCGGCCAGCAGCAGTTCCATGGCCATCGGGCGACCGACGATGTTGGAGGCGCCGACGATGACCGCGTTCATGCCGTACAGGTCCTGGCCGGTGCTTTCCAGCAGGGTCATGATGCCTTTCGGCGTGCACGGGCGCAGCAGCGGGATGCGCTGGGCCAGGCGGCCGATGTTGTACGGGTGGAAGCCGTCGACGTCCTTGTCCGGGCGGATGCGCTCAAGCAGCAGCGAGGCGTCCAGGTGCGCCGGCAGCGGCAGTTGCAGCAGAATGCCGTCGACGGCCGGGTCGTCATTGAGGCGGTCGATCAGCTCGGTCAGGGCTTGCTGCGTGGTATCGCTGGGCAGGTCGAAAGCCTGGGAGATGAAGCCGACCTCTTCGCAGTCCTTGCGCTTGTGCGAGACATAGACTTGGGAGGCGGGGTCGGTGCCGACCAGGATCACCGCCAGGCCCGGCGTGCGCAGGCCTTGCTGGCGACGCTCCTCGACACGTTGAGCGATCTGCTTGCGCAGGTTGGCGGCGATCGCCTTGCCATCGATTAGGTGTGCAGTCATAGACGCGTGATTAACCATCGAGAAAGGAACAATAAAGAGGGCGCATTCTCGCACGACACAGCCCGAGGGCAAAGGCGGGTGGTCGGGCAAATCCCCTAACCCCTTAAATAATTTAAATTTTTTTGAAAAAGGTGTTGACGACCTGGGGGCTCGCCTATAAGATTCGCCGCACTTGTCGGGCACAGCCTAGCACTGGTTGGCTTAGTCGGGCAGAATGAGTGGTTTGACAGTTCGCTGTTAAGTTCTTGTTCAGTTAGGCTTTGAAGCTTAAGCGCCCGTAGCTCAGCTGGATAGAGCATCCGCCTTCTAAGCGGATGGTCGCAGGTTCGAGTCCTGCCGGGTGCGCCATTAGGCAGCTTGGGCAAGCAAGTAAGGCTGTAATGCAATATGGTGGGCGTAGCTCAGTTGGTAGAGCGCTGGATTGTGATTCCAGTTGTCGTGGGTTCGATTCCCATCGTCCACCCCATATTCGACGAAGGCGCCTTGGATTGAACGATCTGGCGCCTTTGTTTTAAGCGTTACGCGGACGTGGTGAAATTGGTAGACACACTGGATTTAGGTTCCAGCGGCGCAAGCTGTAAGAGTTCGAGTCTCTTCGTCCGCACCATGCTTCTGTAGGGTTGTACCGCAACACACCGCATTATGGTGGGCGTAGCTCAGTTGGTAGAGCGCTGGATTGTGATTCCAGTTGTCGTGGGTTCGATTCCCATCGTCCACCCCATATTTTTCGAAGGCGCCTTGATCGTGAGATCGGGCGCCTTTGTTGTTTTTGGGTCTTGAAGGGTTGCGATGTCGGTCTGTGTGCAGCCTGCTCAGGTGGTGGTGCAGCCGGGCACCAGGCGTACTTCCACTCGTTGTCCCAAGGCGCGAGCGGCGCTGGCCAGGGTGGCCAGGGTCATGCTGGAGTCATTCTGGTCCAGTGCGCGATCTACGGCAGTTCGGCTGGTGTGCATGCGTTCGGCCAGGGCTTTCTTGGTCATGTTCTGGTGCTTCATGGTTTCGGCAATTTGCCAGGCAATCACGCGCTTGAGGGCTGCGGCGGTCACTTCTTCTGCCAGTTCCTGTTCGCACAGAAAGTCATCGAAGTCGGAGCCGATGTGTGGGTTGGTCATATGTATTGCTCCAGGGCTGCTTGGCGTCGTCTGGCGGTTTCGAGTTCGACAGTCGGTGTTTTCTGGCTTTTCTTGATAAAGCCATGAAGCAGGACCGTCGTGTTTCCTTTGGCGGTAAAGAGTACGCGTGCGGTGGTGTCTTCCAGGTTGATCCTGGTTTCCCAGAGCGCCTTTTCCAGCTTCCTGGCCAGAGGCATGCCGACCGGCCATCCGATCTGGACGGTCATGATGTGCGTGCCAATCAGTCGCTTCTGTTCTCGGGGTAGGGATGCGAGCCAGTCGCGGACTGGTTCGCTGCCTGCTCCTGTGCGGTAAAAGCAGACCGTCAGGGTGGGGGCTTCGTTGTTCATGAGAGCGTACCAAAAAAGGTACTTCATTCAAGCGATGTTGCGATTTGCGGGGTATCGGTGCAGTCCTTCGGGTTTGTGGGAAAGTTCTTTCGCAAAGATCCTAGGCGCCCCTTGTAATCCTCTGGTGGCACCCCAATAAAAGCTGTTAGATTTCAGCCGGTTGAAACACCGGCCCAATTGGCCGGCAGAGGAACACCCCAATGATTGCAAAAGAAGCCCGCCAGGCCCTGGCATTGCAGCGTTTTGCCGAAGCCAACCCGCAGCTGCTCGAAGAGATTCGCGAGCTGGATGCGCGTGAGCAGGCCCAGCAGATCGAGTGGGCGTTCGAGGATGCTGCCGACGAGCAGGGGCTTCAGCCCTGGGAGCTGGCGTTGCAGTTGATCGCCGAAAGCCCGGAAGAACTCAAGGCCATGCGCCTGGAAACCCATCGTGAGGTGGCCGAGGCGCTGGGGCTGGAATGGGAAGAATACTGCCAGTTCAACGAGATCGATCCCGAGTAAAGCGGGGTTGCGCTCGGTCAGGCAGTTGTTTGACAGCGTTTTACGGTTGCGTGCTGCCTCCAGGGTGGAGCGCGACCTTCTATATAGAGAGGCCCGGCACTTCAGGTGTGCCGGCCTTGCAAGCCAATCGACCGGCGTGGGCTACCGTCGTTCCGGGTGGGGTGACTTCTGGTGCGTGACTCACTAGAATGTTTGCCCTTGATTCTGGAGTCGGGCTATCGCCGGCTAACGTCTGTGCAACGAGGAATATCCATGCAAGTTTCTGTTGAAAACACTTCCGCTCTCGAGCGCCGCATGACCATCGCCGTTCCGGCCGAGCGCGTCGAGAACGAAGTCAACAAGCGTCTGCAGCAGACTGCCAAGCGCGCCAAGGTCGCGGGCTTCCGCCCAGGCAAGGTGCCGATGAGCGTGATCCGTCAGCGTTTCGAAGCCGATGCCCGTCAAGAGGCTTTCGGTGATCTGGTCCAGGCTTCCTTCTACGAAGCCATCGTCGAGCAGAAGCTGAACCCGGCCGGTGCTCCAGCCGTTGAGCCCAAGTCCTTCGAAAAGGGCAAGGACCTGGAATTCGTCGCCATCTTCGAAGTGTTCCCTGAGTTCACCGTTGCCGGTTTCGACTCGATCAACGTCGAGCGCCTGAGCGCCGAAGTGGCCGACGCCGACCTGGACAACATGCTGGAAGTGCTGCGCAAGCAGAACACCCGCTTCGAGGCTGTCGAGCGCGCCGCGCAGACCGACGACCAGGTCAACATCGACTTCGTCGGCAAGGTCGACGGTGAAGTGTTCGCCGGTGGTTCGGCCAAGGGCACCCAGCTGGTACTGGGCTCCAATCGCATGATCCCAGGCTTCGAAGACGGCCTGGTAGGCGCCAAGGCGGGCGAAGAGCGCGTTGTCAACGTGACCTTCCCCGAGGACTACCAGAACCTGGACCTGGCTGGCAAAGCCGCCGAGTTCACCATCACCGTCAACAGCGTATCGGCCCCTGCGCTGCCAGAGCTGAACGAAGAATTCTTCGCCCAGTTCGGCATCAAGGAATCGACCCTGGAAGGCTTCCGCACCGAAGTTCGCAAGAACATGGAGCGTGAACTGCGCCAGGCCATCAAGACCAAGGTGAAGAACCAGGTCATGGACGGTCTGCTGGCCGCCAACCCGATCGAAGTGCCGAAAGCCCTGCTGGAAAACGAAGTCAACCGCCTGCGCGTCCAGGCTGTTCAGCAGTTCGGTGGCAACATCAAGCCTGAGCAACTGCCGGCCGAGCTGTTCGAAGAGCAAGCCAAGCGCCGCGTGGTGCTGGGCCTGATCGTTGCCGAAGTGGTCAAGCAGTTCGAGCTGAAGCCTGACGAAGGCAAGGTTCGCGAAATGATCGAAGAAATGGCTTCGGCTTACCAAGAGCCTGAGCAGGTCATCTCCTGGTACTACAAGAACGACCAGCAACTGAACGAAGTGCGTTCGGTTGTGCTGGAAGAACAAGTTGTAGATACTGTTCTGCAGAAAGCGACTGTGACCGACAAGTCGGTCTCGTACGAAGATGCCGTTAAGCCAGCCCAGGCCCAAGCCGACGCTGAGTAACAGGCTACTCTCGTAGGAAACCCCCACAAGCCAGCCTTCGAGCTGGCTTGTGCGTATTCAAGCCATGACTATTTGGGAGTGAGCGCAGGACATGTCCCGCAATTCTTATATTCAGCAGAGCTCTGACATCCAGGCCGCAGGCGGCTTGGTCCCGATGGTTATCGAGCAGTCCGCCCGCGGCGAACGTGCCTACGACATCTACTCGCGCCTGTTGAAGGAGCGAGTGATTTTCCTGGTCGGCCCAGTAGAGGATTACATGGCCAACCTGGTAGTGGCACAGATGCTGTTCCTCGAGGCGGAAAACCCGGACAAGGATATCCATCTCTACATCAACTCCCCAGGCGGCTCGGTCACTGCTGGCATGTCGATCTACGACACCATGCAGTTCATCAAGCCGGATGTCTCGACCATCTGCATCGGCCAGGCCTGCAGCATGGGCGCCTTCCTGTTGACCGCGGGTGCCAAGGGCAAGCGTCACTGCCTGCCGAACTCGCGCGTCATGATTCACCAGCCGCTCGGCGGCTTCCAGGGCCAGGCTACCGACATCCAGATCCACGCCCAGGAAATCCTCAGCATCAAGGCGCGTCTGAACGAGTTGCTGGCCTACCACACGGGCCAGGATCTCGAGACCATTCAGCGTGATACTGAGCGTGACAACTTCATGAGCGCCTCGCGCGCGGCCGAGTACGGCCTGATCGACTCGGTTTACGACAAGCGGCAACTGGCCTCCTGAACCCAGGTGTCAGAGCAGGTAGGTGCCGAAAGCGCCTACCTGCGGACTTGAAAAAGCCCGCAATTGCCTTCATCTTGTGTTGCAAGCCTACCGGATTGGATCGATCGAATGACTGACACCCGTAACGGCGAGGACAGCGGCAAATTGCTTTATTGCTCCTTCTGCGGCAAAAGCCAGCACGAAGTGCGCAAACTGATTGCCGGGCCCTCGGTATTTATCTGCGACGAGTGCGTCGACCTGTGCAACGACATCATCCGTGAGGAGGTGCAGGAAGCCCAGGCCGAGAGCAGCGCGCACAAATTGCCTTCGCCGAAAGAAATCAGCGGCATCCTGGACCAGTACGTGATTGGTCAGGAGCGCGCGAAAAAGGTGCTGGCCGTAGCGGTGTACAACCACTACAAGCGCCTGAACCAGCGTGACAAGAAGGGCGACGAAGTCGAGCTCGGCAAGAGCAACATCCTGCTCATCGGGCCTACCGGCTCGGGCAAGACCCTGCTCGCCGAAACCTTGGCACGCCTGTTGAACGTACCGTTCACCATTGCTGACGCCACCACCCTGACCGAAGCCGGTTATGTGGGTGAGGACGTCGAGAACATCATTCAGAAACTGCTGCAGAAGTGCGACTACGACGTGGAAAAGGCCCAGATGGGCATTGTCTACATCGACGAGATCGACAAGATCTCGCGCAAGTCGGACAACCCGTCCATCACCCGTGACGTATCGGGCGAAGGCGTGCAGCAGGCGCTGTTGAAACTGATCGAAGGCACCGTCGCTTCGGTACCGCCGCAAGGTGGCCGCAAGCACCCGCAACAGGAATTCCTGCAGGTCGATACCCGCAATATCCTGTTCATCTGCGGTGGCGCCTTCTCCGGCCTGGAAAAGGTCATCCAGAACCGCTCCACCAAGGGTGGCATCGGCTTTGGCGCCGAAGTACGCAGCAAGGAAGAAGGCAAGAAGGTCGGCGAATCGCTGCGCGAAGTCGAGCCGGACGATCTGGTCAAGTTTGGCCTGATCCCCGAGTTCGTCGGCCGTCTGCCGGTGCTGGCGACCCTCGACGAGCTGGATGAGGCTGCGCTGATGCAGATCCTCACCGAGCCGAAGAACGCCCTGACCAAGCAGTACGCCAAGCTGTTCGAGATGGAAAGCGTGGACCTCGAGTTCCGCAGCGACGCCCTCAAGGCGGTCGCTCGCAAGGCCCTGGAGCGCAAGACTGGCGCCCGTGGCCTGCGTTCGATCCTCGAAGGCGTGCTGCTCGACACCATGTACGAGATTCCTTCGCAGAAGGATGTCAGCAAGGTGGTGATCGACGAGAGCGTCATCGAAGGCACTTCGCAGCCGCTGATGATCTACGAGAACAGTGAGCCGCAAGCCAAGGCCGCGCCCGACGCCTGATTCAGGCGGTTGCCGGGTGCTGGCAGCAAGCAAGAAAGGGGCCTACGGGCCCCTTTCTGCTTTTCCTGTACAAGCGCTTGTAATTTCCAGGGCGTGCCCCCACATTAGGTCCAAGCATCATTTCCACCGGTTTCCGGCCATAAGGCCGCTGTAGAGGCGAAATCATGAAGACCACCCTCGACTTGCCTCTTTTGCCATTGCGCGATGTCGTCGTCTATCCGCACATGGTCATCCCACTGTTCGTGGGGCGTGAGAAGTCCATCGAAGCCCTCGAGGCCGCGATGACGGGCGAGAAGCAGATCCTGCTGCTGGCCCAGAAGAACCCGGCCGACGACGATCCGGGCGAAGACGCCCTGTATCGCGTGGGCACCGTCGCCACCGTGCTGCAACTGCTGAAGCTGCCCGATGGCACCGTCAAGGTGCTGGTCGAGGGCGAGCAGCGCGGCGCCGTGGAGCGCTTTACCGAAGTCGAAGGGCACGTCCGTGCCGAAGTTTCCCTGATCGATGAAACCGACGCCGCCGAGCGCGAGTCGGAAGTGTTCGTGCGCACGCTGCTGTCGCAGTTCGAGCAGTATGTCCAGCTGGGCAAGAAAGTCCCTGCCGAAGTGCTCTCGTCGCTCAACAGCATCGAAGAGCCTGGCCGCCTGGTCGACACCATGGCGGCGCACATGGCGCTGAAGATCGAGCAGAAGCAGGAAATCCTCGAGATCGTCGACCTGACGGCGCGGGTCGAGCATGTGCTGGCCCTGCTGGACGCGGAAATCGACCTGCTGCAGGTCGAGAAGCGCATTCGTGGCCGGGTCAAGAAGCAGATGGAGCGCAGCCAGCGCGAGTACTACCTGAATGAGCAGATGAAGGCCATTCAGAAGGAGCTCGGCGATGGCGACGAAGGCCACAACGAAGTCGAAGAGCTGAAAAAGCGCATCGAAGCCGCTGGCCTGCCGAAAGACGCCCTGGCCAAGGCCCAGGCCGAGCTGAACAAGCTCAAGCAGATGTCGCCGATGTCGGCCGAGGCCACCGTGGTGCGGTCCTACCTCGACTGGCTCGTGCAGGTGCCGTGGAAGGCCCAGAGCAAGGTGCGCCTGGACCTGACCAAGGCCGAGGAAATCCTCGATGCCGACCACTATGGCCTGGAAGAGGTCAAGGAACGCATCCTCGAGTACCTCGCCGTGCAGAAGCGGGTGAAGAAGATCCGTGGCCCGGTGCTGTGCCTGGTCGGCCCGCCTGGCGTGGGCAAGACCTCGCTGGCCGAGTCGATCGCTGCCGCGACCAACCGCAAGTTCGTGCGCATGGCCCTGGGTGGCGTGCGTGACGAGGCCGAGATCCGCGGCCACCGCCGCACCTACATCGGCTCCATGCCAGGCCGCCTGATCCAGAAGATGACCAAGGTGGGTGTGCGCAACCCGCTGTTCCTGCTCGACGAGATCGACAAGATGGGCAGCGACATGCGTGGCGACCCGGCCTCGGCGCTGCTGGAGGTGCTCGACCCCGAGCAGAACCACAACTTCAACGACCATTACCTGGAGGTCGACTACGACCTCTCGGACGTGATGTTCCTGTGCACCTCGAACTCGATGAACATCCCGCCGGCGCTGCTCGACCGCATGGAAGTCATCCGCCTGCCGGGCTACACCGAGGACGAGAAGATCAACATCGCGGTCAAGTACCTGACGCCCAAGCAGGTCAAGGCCAACGGCTTGAAGAAGGAAGAGCTGGAGATCGACGTCTCGGCGATTCGCGACATCATCCGTTACTACACCCGCGAAGCCGGTGTACGTGGCCTGGAGCGGCAGATCGCCAAGGTCTGCCGCAAGGTGGTCAAGGAACACACCGGGCAGAAGCAGGTCAAGGTCAAGGTCGCCAGCGAGCAGCTCGAGCACTTGCTCGGCGTGCGCAAGTTCCGCTACGGCCTGGCCGAACAGCAGGACCAGATCGGCCAGGTCACCGGCCTTGCCTGGACCCAGGTGGGCGGCGAGCTGCTGACCATCGAGTCGGTGGTCATCCCCGGCAAGGGCCAACTGATCAAGACCGGCTCGCTGGGCGATGTCATGGTCGAATCGATCACTGCCGCGCAAACCGTGGTCCGCAGCCGTGCCCGCAGCCTGGGGATCGCCGCCGACTTCCACGAGAAGCACGACGTGCACATCCACATGCCGGAAGGCGCCACGCCGAAGGACGGCCCGAGTGCCGGTATCGGCATGTGCACCGCGCTGGTGTCGGCGTTGACGCAGATTCCGGTACGTGCCGACGTGGCCATGACCGGTGAAATCACCTTGCGTGGCCAGGTGTTGGCCATTGGCGGGCTGAAGGAAAAACTGCTGGCGGCACACCGGGGCGGGATCAAGACCGTGATCATTCCGGAGGAGAATGTTCGCGATCTGAAAGAGATTCCGGAAAATATCAAACAGGATCTGCAGATCAAGCCGGTCAAATGGATTGACGAAGTCCTGCAAATTGCGCTGCAATACGCCCCGGAGCCCTTGCCAGATGTGGCTCCTGAGATTGTCGCGAAAGATGAAAAGCGCGACGGCGATGCTAAGGAAAGAATCAGCACGCATTAGTAGTTTTTGGCTGGGGGGCTTTCCTTGACAGTTTTTTCGGGGCCTTGCTATAAAGCGGCACGCTATTGTCGACAGGCCACCCAGCGCACGTTTGATAAGCTTTTCATTACATACTTAGAAACAAACTCAATAGAGAAATAAGGGGACTTAGAGTGAACAAGTCGGAACTGATTGACGCTATCGCTGTATCGGCTGACATTTCCAAAGCTGCCGCCGGCAAGGCTCTGGACGCTGTGATCGACTCCGTGACTGGCGCCCTGAAAGCAGGCGACGACGTCGTTCTGGTTGGCTTCGGCACCTTCTCGGTCAAAGAGCGCGCCGAGCGCGCTGGCCGTAACCCGCAAACCGGCAAGGCGATCAAGATCGCTGCTGCCAAGGTTCCAGGTTTCAAGGCAGGCAAAGGCCTGAAAGACGCCGTCAACTAAGTCGTCTTTCAGCCGGACCCGGCCTGGCCTGGTCCGAGCACGGTGAAGGCGGGGCGCAAACGTTCCCGCCTGACACGTTTGCTAAGCAAAGGCGCATCCTTGGATGCGCCTTTCTTTTATCAGGTTTCTACCCACGCTCCGCGGTTGTCGACGCAGTGGTACAGCCGTTTCTGGGGGACGCATGCTGCAAAATATCAGGGACAATTCACAAGGTTGGATTGCCAAGACCATCATCGGCCTCATCGTCGTATTGATGGCGTTGACCGGCTTCGATGCCATTTTCAAGGCCGCCACCCACAGCCAGGACGCGGCCAAGGTGAACGGCGAGACCATCAGCCAGAATGAGCTCGGCCAGGCCGCCGACATGCAGCGCCGCCAGCTGATGCAACAGCTGGGCAAGGACTTCGACCCGGCGCTGCTGGACGAGAAGCTGCTGCGCGATGCCGCGCTCAAAGGCCTGATCGATCGCAAGTTGCTGCTGGAAGGGGCCAAGGACGCCAAGTTCGCCTTCTCCGAGGCCGCGCTGGATCAGGTGATCCTGCAGACGCCGGAATTCCAGGTGGACGGCAAGTTCAACGCCGAACGTTTCGACCAGGTCATTCGCCAGATGGGCTATGGCCGCATGCAGTTCCGCGACATGCTCGCCGAGGAAATGCTGATCGGCCAGCTGCGTACCGGCATCGCCGGCAGCAGCTTCGTCACCGACAAGCAGGTCGACGCCTTCGCCCGCCTGGAAAACCAGACCCGCGATTTCGCCGCCCTGACCTTCAAGGCCAACCCGGCCGCCGTCAAGGTCAGCGATGACGAGATCAAGGCGCACTACGACCAGCACGCCAAGGAGTTCATGACGCCGGACCAGGTGGTCATCGACTACATCGAGCTGAAGAAGTCGGCCTTCTTCGACCAGGTCAAGGTCAGCGAAGACGAGCTCAAGGCGCAGTACGAGAAGGACATCGCCAACCTCGCCGAGCAGCGCCACGCCGCGCATATCCTCATCGAGGTCAACGACAAGGTCACCGACGCCCAGGCCAAGGCCCGCGCCGAAGAGATCGAACAGCGCCTGACCAAGGGCGAAGATTTCGCCAAGCTGGCCAAGGAGTTCTCCCAGGACCCAGGTTCGGCCAGCAATGGCGGTGACCTCGGCTTCGCCGGCCCGGGGGTGTATGACCCGGCGTTCGAAACCGCCCTGTACAAGCTTGGCGATGGCCAGGTGTCGGCACCGGTGCGCACCGAGTTCGGTTACCACCTGATCAAGCTGCTGGGCAAGCAGGCGCCGGAAGTGCCGAGCTTCGCCAGCCTGAAGGACAAGCTGACCCGTGACCTGAAGACCCCGCTGGTCGAACAGCGCTACGTCGATGCTGCCAAGCAGCTGCAGGACGCTGCCTACGAGGCTTCCGACCTGGCCCAGCCGGCCCAGGACCTGAACCTCAAGGTGCAGACCTCCAAGCCGTTCGGCCGTGAAGGCGGTGAGGGCATCACCGCCAACCGTGGCGTGATCCAGGCGGCGTTCTCCGAGGAAGTGATGGATGAAGGTGCCAACAGCACCGCCATCGAACTCGACCCGGAAACCACCGTGGTGCTGCGCGTCAAGGAGCACCGCAAGCCGGAGCAGATGCCGCTCGAAGCCGTGGCCAAGAACATCAGCGAGCACCTGGCCAAGGAGAAGGCGACTGCCGAGCTCAAGGCCAAGGCCGACAAGCTGATCGCCGGCCTGCGCGACGGTTCGATCGCCGCTGCAGGTGCCCACGACGGCCAGGCCTGGCAGGCTCACGAAGCGGTGACCCGCGGTCAGGACGGTATCGACCCGGCCGAACTGCAGGCGCTGTTCCGCCTGGCCAAGCCACAAGCCAAGGACAAGCCGGTATATGGCAGCGTGGTCCTGGCCGATGGCAGCCTGGTCGTGCTGCAGCTCAAGGGTGTCAACGAAGGTGCCGCCGCCAGCGACGACGAGAAGCAGCAGATCCGCCGCTACCTCGCCTCGCGTGCAGGCCAGCAGGACTTTGCGGCGTACCGCAAGCAGCTGGAAGGCACTGCCGACATCACTCGCTACTGAGTGTTGGATGCACGATGAAACAGGCCGCTCTCAGCGGCCTGTTTCATTTCTGTCGTCCTGTACCGGCCCCTTCGCGGGTAAACCCGCTCCCACAGGTACGGCAGCGCTCTTGAAGGTTGTGCCATACCTGTGCTGCCACAGATATTGCAGCGCTCTTGAAGGTTGTGCCTTACCTGTGCTGCCACAGATATTGCAGCGCTCTTGAAGGTTGTGCCTTACCTGTGCTGCCACAGATATTGCAGCGCCCTTGAAGGCTGTGCCGTACCTGTGCTGCCACAGATATTGCAGCGCTCTTGAAGGCTGTGCCGTACCTGTGCTGCCACAGGTACTGCAGCGCCCTTGAAGGCTGTGCCGTACCTGTGCTGCCACAGATATTGCAGCGCTCTTGAAGGCTGTGCCGTACCTGTGATGCCACAGGTACTGCAGCGCTCTTGAAGGCTGTGCCGTACCTGTGGGAGCGGGTTTACCCGCGAAGGGGCCCGCACAGGCAACACCAGGCCTAGCGCTTGACCCCTTCGTAGTTGTCCAGTGTATCCCGCGCAATCTCCCGCCCCAGGGCGATCAGCTCCGGCGCCTTGTAGAATTCGAAAAACCGGCACACCCGCTTCGGTACGTTGATCAGCACGTCCGGCGGATACCCGGCGATCTTGTACTGCGCCAGCGAGGTCTGCATCACTTCGAAGCTCTGGTTGATCAAGTCTAGCAGCGACGCCGGCCCGACATTGTCGATGATGAACGACCCGGTCGCCGACTTCGGTGCGCCCTCGCGTTCAGGTGCCGCCGCCGGTTGCTGAGCCTCCGGCGCAGCGGCATCGGCGAGCCACGGGTTGGGCGGCGCCAGCCCCTCTGCGACGATCTCCTGCTCGATGCGAATCAGCTCCTCGGCCGGCTTGCGTCGAAACGGCAGACGCGACCCCAGCGAACTGAGCAAGGCGTCGAAGCGCATCCGGAACGCTGCCGGCCGCTCGATTACTGGCAACTGGTACTGCTTCTGGTTGGTGGCGTTGAGGTTGACCGCGATGATCAGGTCACAGTGGCTCGACACCACCGGCACGATCGGCAGCGGGTTGAGAATGCCGCCATCGACCAGCATGCGGTTGCCCTGCATGACCGGGGTGAACAGGCTTGGAATCGCCGCCGAGGCACGCATCGCCTGGTGCAGGCAGCCTTCCTGGAACCAGATTTCCTGCTGGTTGGTGAGGTCGGTCGCCACCGCCGTATAGGGGATGCGCAGCTGCTCGATGTTGATGTCGCCGACGATCTTGCGAATCTGCCCGAACACCTTGTCGCCGCGGATGGCCCCCAGGCGGAAGCTGACGTCGACCAGGCGCAGCACGTCCAGATAGTCCAGGCTCTCGATCCAGTTGCGGTAGTCCTTGAGCTTGCCGGCGGCGTAGATTCCGCCGATCACCGCGCCCATGGAGCAGCCGGCGATGCAGGCGATGTCATAACCGCGCCGTTCGATTTCCTCGATCACGCCGATATGGGCGTAGCCCCGGGCGCCCCCCGACCCCAACACCAGTGCCACGCGTTTGCTCATGAGCATTTCCTCAAGTCGTGCAACCATCGTCCTACAATGCACGCATCGTTGCCTGTGCTTCAATGTAGACCGCGCTGAACTAAGCTGAGAGCATCCACGCCCAGCATCGCTGGCAGGGCACTTTTGCCGTGCCGGCGCGTCGAACAGCCACTCTTTATTCTTTGAGGTATTACCGATGAAAGCCTGGATCTGCCTTCCACTGATTGCCCTGGCGCTGGCCGGCTGCGCGGCCAAGACAGCCTACCGTGACAGCTGCGCGTCCCAGCTGGATGCTGCGTGGAAGGAACTGGACCTGGCCAAGGCCGAAGGCTTTGCCGGCACCGTCAGCTATTCCAAGGCGTTGTCGCTGCTGACCGGGGCCAAGACCCAGCAACAGTTCGAGGGCTATGAAGGCTGCACCAGGAAGTCCGAAAAGGCGCGCTTCTACATTCGTGAGTCGCGCGCGGGCCGTTGACCAGAGGGCACCCTATGTCTGCCATGCTCGATCATGTGGTTGCCCAGATGCTGACCGTGCAGGTGCGCCTGCTGGCCTGTCGCGAGCGCCTGGCGGCCGATACCGACAGCGAGGCCCTGCACGACCTGCGCATCTGTGTGCGGCGCCTGCGCAGCCTGTTGCGCCCCTTGCGCGGCATGCCGGGGGCGGAGCAGCTGGAACATGCGGCCCAGTCGCTGGGCACGCTGACCACGCCGCTGCGCGACCGAGAGGTGCTGGCGGCCGAACTGATCGGGCGTGGTCTTGCCGAGGCCGGGCAACGGCGCCTGCAAGGGCGGGCCGGCACCTTCGCCAGCGTTGCCGCCAGCCCTCAACTGACCCGGGTGTTGGCAATAGTCGATGCATTTCCGCTGTTCTTGCGGGCAGCTGATCGCGAAGGCCTGGCCGAGTCACTGGAAAAGCGCATCGACAAACGCCTGGTCAAGCAATGGAAAAAACTGGGTGAGGCACTCAAGGACCCGGCTCATGACCGTCATCGCCTGCGTCTGCTGATCAAGCGGGCGCGTTACGGCGACGAGGCCTACCCGCAGCTCGACCATGCCGGCAGGAAACTTCGCCGGCTGCTCAAGGCCGCCCAGGGCGACCTGGGCGACTGGCACGACCGCCTGCAGTGGTTGCTGCAGGCTCGCGACCATACCGATCTTGCTCCCTGCAAGATCGACTGGGAGCAGGAGCTGCATGAGGCGGAGCGCAAGTCCGACGTCACGCTGGAAGCCTTGCACGCTGCGCTGGAGCACCGCCAGCCCGGCAAATGACCGATATGCGGGCTGTTAGCTTGGGCGTTGCTGGCTAGTATGGGCAGACATCCATCGCTGCCCGCAGGAGCTGGCCCATGAATTTCAACCAACTGCTCGACGCCGTGCGGGCCAATCCCGAGGCGGTCAGTATCCCGCCCAGTTGGGCCCAGGGGCGCGCGGTCTTTGGTGGCCTGATGGCCGCCATGGTCTTCGAGGCCATGCGCCTGAAGCTCGCCGACAACCGTCCCGTGCGTTCGCTGGCGATCAGCTTTGTAGCGCCGGCTGCCGCCGATGTGCCGACGCGCTTCGAGGTCGAAGTGCTGCGCGAAGGCAAGGCAGTCAGCACGCTGCTTGGGCGTGCCGTGCAGGATGGCCAGGTGGTGACCCTGGTGCAGGGTAACTTCGGCGCGGGCCGGCCGTCGGTGGTCGACGTGCCGGCGTTGCCGGCCATGGACATGAAAGCGCTGGAAGAATCCGCCCCGGAGCTGCCCCATATCCCCGGCGTCACGCCGGAATTCATGCGTCATGTGGCGTTGCGCTGGGCGATAGGCGGGTTGCCGTTCAGTGGTAATCCGTCGCGCAGGATGGGCGGCTGGGTGCGTTTGCGTGATGTGGCGCAGGAGCCGGTCAACGAGGCGCACCTGCTGGCCCTGGTCGATGCCTGGCCGCCCAGCCTGATGCCGTTTCTCAAGCAGCCTGCCGCCGGCAGCACACTGACCTGGACCATCGAGTTCATCCAGCCGGTGGTGCAGCTGTCGACCCTGGACTGGTGCCGCTATTGCGTGGAGACCGAGCATGCCCGGGACGGTTACGGCCATGCGGCGGCGACGCTGTGGACAGCTGAAGGCGAGTTGCTGGCCCTCAGCCGCCAGACCGTGACCGTGTTCGCCTAGCCGGGGCTATCAGTCCGGGGCTATCAGTGGCGATGCCTGTGCCGCTCGCGCCAGGCTTTCCACCAGGCCCCGCTCAATACGAAGCGCGGAAAGGTGACGAACTGCTCGGTCAGCAGCCGCTGCACGGCATCCTTGCGGTTGGCGAACGGTTCCGGCTGTTCGGCCTCCAGACGATGCCCCTGGCGCTGCAGGCCGAGGCCGGCGATCAGGGCAATGACGCCCACGGCGATCTGCCCCAGGTCCAGCGCCAACAGGCCCGACAGCACCAGCAGTGCGCCGACGATGAACAGCGGCACGGCGATCAGGTGCAGGACCAGATTGGTCGGGTGCCGGTGGTTGTGGTGGTAGCCGCGCCATTGCCAGGCGGGCAGGTTGGGCAGTCGTTTGCTCATGGGCGTTTCCTCGCGCTGTGCAACGCGCTCTTCAGCGAAATCATGCCCAAAGCTTAGTGCGGCCCCGCAATCGGGGCCAATCGAGGCTGGCTATGGCAATTATAGCTTGAGCTGGCCTATCGCCTTGTTCAGCGCGCCGGCCAGGGTCGCAAGCTCGTTGCTGGTGGTGGCCGAGCCGACGGTCTGCTGCACGGTTTCTTCGGTGACATCGCGGATGCTCACCACCGCACGATTCATCTCTTCGGCCACCTGGCTCTGCTGCTCGGCGGCCACGGCGATCTGGGTGTTGCTCTCGCGCATCTGCGCCACCGCGTCGGTGATCTCGGCCAGCGCCGCGCCGGCCTCCTGGGCCTGCTTGACGCAATCATCGGCCTTGTACGAGCTCTCCTGCATGAACTCCACCGCATCGCGGGTGCCGGCCTGCAGGTCGGCGACCATGTGGGTGATCTCGTCGGTGGAGGTCTGCACGCGCTTGGCCAGGTTGCGCACCTCGTCGGCGACCACGGCGAAGCCACGGCCCAGGTCGCCGGCACGGGCGGCTTCGATGGCGGCGTTAAGGGCCAGCAGGTTGGTCTGCTCGGCGATGCTGTGAATGACCCCGACCACGCTGTTGATCTTCTGGCTGTCCTCGGCCAGCTGGCGGATCATGTCGGCGGTCTGCTGAACGCCGCTGGACAGCCCGGCGATCGAGTCCTGCACGCGGCTGACTACCACCTTGCCGCCGCCGGCAAGGGTGTCGGCAGTCTGCGACAGGTCGCGGGTGGCACCGGCGTGCTGGGCGATATGGTGCACCGTGGCGGTCATCTCGTTGATCGCAGTAGCGGCCTGGTCGGTTTCGCTCTGCTGGCCGAGCATGCCGTGGCGCACCTCGTTCATGCTCGCGGCCAGGCGCGCGGCGCCCGAGTCCAGTTGTGCGGCGGTGTGGGCAACGGTGCTGACCACGCGGTGATAGGTGGCCTGCATGGCATTGAAGGCGCCGGCCATCTGGCCGACTTCGTCACCGCAGGCCAGCGGCACCCGGGCCGACAGGTCGCCGGTCTTTTCCACGTGCAGCATCACGTCCTTGAGGGTGTTGAGCTGGCTGAGCAGGAAGCGGATCAGCAGTTGCGAGGCGCCGAGCATGGCCAGCATCAGGATCAGCACGCAGGCTGCGTAGTTGCTGAAGCGTTCGAGGAATACCTGGCGCAGGCTCGGTGCCTGGGCCAGCACGGCCAACTGCTGGTCGCCGTGGCGCAGCACCTGGGCGCCGAGCAGCGGGTTGTCGCCGAGCAGGCTGTTGGCCGGCAGCGCGACCCAGCCTTGTGCATCGCCCAGGGCCTCCAGCGTCTCACCGGCAAGGCTCGGAGTCTGGCCAGGCTGCCAGGCGATCACGTTGGCCGGGCGGGGCAGGGGCTGCCCGGCAGGCCAGGCGGCCAGCAGCGCGGCCTGGGCTTGTGCCTGGGCCTGGGCGCTGTCGGCGCGGGCGCGCTGCTCCAGGTGCACGGCATAGAGCACCAGCAACAGGGTGGTGACGAAGGCCACCGCGTTGACGGCCCAGAATTTGTACTTCAAGGAAATGTTGCTAAGCCAGGCACCCATGGGTAGGTCTTCTCTGAGTTGAGCGGAAACAATATTGGCAAGGTGCCATCATTGTGTCCGCCCTTCCGAGAAACTGTCATGACATGGGTCAAGGAAGCTGGAAGAACGCCTTGGCGGTCGCCGTCGTGTGCTGGGCGCAATGCTCCGGGCGCTCGCCGCGGTGCAGGGCCACTTCACGCAGGACCTCCGGCAGGTACGCCGGCTCGTTGCGCCCGTTCTTCGGCTTTGGCCGCAGGCTGCGCGGCAGCAGGTAGGGGGCGTCGCTTTCCAGCATCAGCCGGCCCTCGGCGATGTTGCCCACCAGCGGATGCAGGTGCGTGCCGCGGCGTTCGTCGCAGATCCAGCCGGTGATGCCGATGTGCAGGTCCATGTCCAGGTAGGCGAACAGTGCTTCGCGCTCGCCGGTGAAGCAATGCACCACGGCGGCGGGCAGGTGGTCGCGGTAATCCTTGAGGATGGCCAGCAGGCGTTCGCTGGCGTCGCGCTCATGCAGGAACACCGGCAGGCGCAACTCGGCGGCCAGTGCCAGCTGGGCTTCCAGCGCCTTTTCCTGGAGTGGGCGAGGGGAGAAGTCGCGGTTGAAGTCCAGCCCGCATTCGCCCACGGCGCGCACGCGCGCTTCATTCAACAACTGGCGCAGTTGTCGCTCGCTGTTGCCGTCCCATGACTTGGCGTCGTGGGGGTGAACCCCGGCGGTGGCGAACAGGTGCCGGCCTTCGCCATCGAGCTGTTGGCACAGTTCCAGGGCCTGTTCGCTGACCTCCAGGCTGGTGCCGGTCAGTACCATCTGCACCACGCCGGCCTCGAGGGCGCGCTCGACGATGCCCGCCTGCTGGCCGTGGAAACTGCTGTTGGTCAGGTTGACGCCGATATCGATCAGTTGCATGGTGCTATCTCGTGCCGCGGGGCGGCCAGTCTAGCAAAGTCCGTGAAATTCGGAAAAAACCTAGAACTTCAAACGTTTGCCGTGGTCTTTTGCCGTCACTTCTGAAGATGGCGCCAGCGCCATGGATGCCGCCTACCGACCACGGATACGATTTCGCATGCTGCGATACCTGCTGACCTTGTTGCTGATGCTCGGGCTCTGCGCCGCCGGCCCGGCCTGCGCGCGCCTGCCTGGGCCGCAGCAGCAGGTGCCGACGAGCAAGGCCCGCGACCTGGAGCAGATCCGCAGCAGCAAGGTGCTGCGCGTGCTGGTCAACCAGAGCCGCAACAGTTCCGGCGAGATCAAGGGCGAACCGGTGGGTATCGAGTACTACCGGCTGCGCGGCCTCGAGCATTACCTCAATGCCCGCGCCGGTGATAACCAGCAGATTCGCCTGAAGATCATCCCGCGGGCCAAGGAACAGTTGCTCGGTGCCCTGCAGCGCGGCGAGGGCGACCTGGCCGTGCCCGGCGAGCTGCTCGACCCGGGCCTGGTGGGCGGGGTCAACGGCAGCGCACCGGTGCTCGACCAGGTGCCGCTGCTGCTGGTCGGGCGCAAGGGCGGGCGCGGCTATACCCGCATCGACCAACTGTCCGGGCGCACCGTGGCGCTGACCAGTGCCAGCGCCGCAGGGGCGGTGATCCAGCAGCTCAACCAGCAGTTGGCACTGCGCAAGCGGCCGCCGATCAAGATCGAATGGGTCGATTCGACCCTGGCGGTGGAAGATGTGCTGGAGATGGTCCAGGCCGGGATCTACCCGTTGACCATGGTGGAGCGGCCAATCGCCCAGCGCTGGGCCAGGGTGATGCCGAAGCTGCGCGTGGAAACCCGCTTGCCGCTGGGCCAGCCCCAGGCCCTGCGCTGGTACGTACGGCGCGACGCGAGCATGCTGCTGGCGAGCGTCGACCGCTTCCTGCAGGGCTACCGTGCCCCCGAGAACCAGGATGCCGCGTTCGAGCGCATCTACCGCCGCCAGTACCGCGTGCACAACCCGCTGGCGCGCAAGGACCGGCAACGCCTGACCGCGCTGCGCCCGGTGCTGCAGAAGCATGGCCAGGCGCAGCAGATCGACTGGCTGAACCTGGCAGCGCTGGCGTTCAAGGAGTCGACCCTCGATCCAAAGGCGCGAGGCAGCGGCGGGGCCCATGGCCTGATGCAGATCACCCCGTCCGCGGCTCAACGCGTGGGGGTCAGCAACACCGCGACGGTCGATGGCAACGTCCAGGCCAGCGCACGCTACCTGGCGCTGATCCGCCGCAAGTTCTTCGCCAGCCCGCAGATCAACGAGCGTGAGCGCATGGCGTTCGTGCTGGCCGCCTACAACCTCGGCCCCGAGCGGGTCCAGGCCATGCGCGCCGAGGCGCGCAAGCGTGGGCTCAACGGCAACCAGTGGTTCTTCCAGACCGAACGGGTGGCCATGGAGCAGGTGGGCATGGGGCCGGTCAACTTCGTCAACAGTGTCAACAAGTACTTCCTGGCCTTCAACCGCGAGCGTCCCTCGCTGGAGCGGGTGGTCAGCCGCTGACAGGCGGCACGCTGCGATGAAGGTCTACTTGCAGCTTGCCGCGTCAGGCTCTAGGATACCGCCTGCGCCGATTTAAACAGCTACTTGCGGGGCGCGGGACGGCCCCCTTGCGTGGACCCTCCGAAATACCGCTAAAGCGCTGGTTCGGTGACGCCTCCCACCGCTGCCCAGCGGGATTCGCGAGGCGGAGAGAGACTCCATGAGTTGCCCACGTACCAGTGTCTGTTTGAGCCCCCTGCCTGCCCACCAGGCCTCCCGCACACCGCGCATCCTGCTCGGTGGCCAGCATCAGCCCACCCTCCTGCGTCATCTCGAAGGCTTGTCGCGCCGCAAGGGCCAGGCCCGCGCCTTTCTCATCCAGTTCGCCGAAACCGCCTGCGCCCTGGGGCAGTATGGCAACGACCGGTTCGACCTGGCCGTGATCCAGGCGCCGGCGCCGGAAGACGCCGCCGAGGTGATCGGGCACCTGACCCGCATCGCACGCCAGGGCCTGATCACCCGACGCTGAGGAGCGCGCCGTTGAGCACCAACATCATCACC
Organism: Pseudomonas sp. NPDC089401; assembly: GCF_044749485.1. Taxonomy (NCBI): domain Bacteria; kingdom Pseudomonadati; phylum Pseudomonadota; class Gammaproteobacteria; order Pseudomonadales; family Pseudomonadaceae; genus Pseudomonas; species Pseudomonas sp. NPDC089401. Next base: position 579,222 of record NZ_JBIVIA010000001.1, read on the forward strand.
CAGGAAGGCCACGAAGCCCTGAAGAAGGAGCTGGACCACCTGTGGCGGGTGTATCGCCCGGAAATCACCCAGAAGGTCACCTGGGCCGCGTCGCTGGGCGACCGCAGCGAGAATGCCGACTACCAGTACAACAAGAAGCTGCTGCGCGAGATCGACCGCCGGGTCCGCTACCTGCGCAAGCGCCTCGAGGACGTCAAGGTGGTGGCCTACTCGCCGCAGCAGGAGGGCAAGGTGTTCTTCGGTGCCTGGGTCGAGATCGAGAACGATGACGGCGAGACCCTGAAGTTCCGCATCGTCGGCTATGACGAGATCTATGGCCGCAACGACTACATCTCGATCGACTCGCCCATGGCGCGGGCCCTGCTCAAGAAGGAGGAGGGGGATGAGGTGGTGGTGCGCACACCGACCGGGGAAGCGACGTGGTATGTGAACAGCATCCATTACGGTCAATGAATTGATGTTGGCTGTACCGGCCTCTTCGCGGCTAAAGCCGCTCCCACAGGTACAGTGCCAGCCTTGAATCCTGTGGTGACCTCTGTGGGAGCGGCTTCAGCCGCGAAGAGGCCGGCACAGACAACCATCATCCTTCGCGCAACACCGCCAACGGGCTGGCATTCAGCGCCCGCCGCGTCCCCAGCACGCCAGCCCCGCCCACCAGCATCGCCCCCACCACTGGCAACACCAGCAACCACGGATGCGGGCTCCACTGCAGGTCGAACGCATAGCGGTACAGCACCAGGGTAATCAGCTCGCACCCCAACGCCGCCAATGCGCCACTGGCCGCACCCAGCAAACCGAACTCGATGCGCCGTGCCTTCACCAGCAACGGCCGCGCCGCCCCCAGCGCACGCAGCAGCGCGCCTTGGCGAACGCGCTCGTCGAGCGTCGCCTGCAGCCCGGCGAACAGCACTGCCAACCCTGCCGCCAGCACGAACAGCAGCACGTATTCGACGGCCAGGGTGACCTGGGCGAGGATGCCGCGCAGCTGGTCGAGCAGGGCATCGACCTGGAGGATGGTCACTGCCGGAAATGCCCGCGACAGCGCCACGACGTCGAGGTCATGCCCCGGCGCCAGGTAGAAGCTGGTCAGGTAGGTGGTCGGCAGCCCCTGCAGGGTGCCGGGCTGGAAGATCATGTAGAAGTTCGGCTGGAAGCTGTCCCAGTGCACGCTGCGCAGGCTGGTGACCCGTGCCTGGCGCTGCTCGCCGCCGATGTCGAAGGTCAACAGGTCGCCCAACTGCACGTTCAGGCTGCCGGCCAGTTGCGCCTCCACTGACACCCCGGGGACTTCGGCGTCCGAGGGCAGCGCCTGCCACCAGGTCCCGGCCACAAGCTGGTTACCAGCGGGCAACTCGCCTGCCCAGGTCAGGCTGAGGTCGCGTTGCACGGCGCGCTCGCCGGCGGAGTCCTTGCTGACGATCTGCTGCACCGGCTTGTCGTTGATCTGGGTCAGCCGGCCAGGCGTCACCGGATACAGGGGCGCCGAACTGGCATTGACCTCGCGCAGGCGCTGGGCGAACGGATCGCGCTCTTCGGGCAGGATGTTCAGGGCGAAATGGTTGGGGGCGTCCTTGGGCAGTTGCGCTTGCCAGGTGTCCAGCAGTTCGGCGCGCAGCAGGGCGACCAGGGCCATGGCCAGCAGGATCAGGCCGAAGGCCAGGGCCTGCCCGGCGGCGGCCGTGGGGTGACGCAGCAGTTGGCCGAGCCCCAGGCGCCAGGCCAGCGGTGCGCCGGCCAGCGCCTTGCGCAGGCTCTGCAAGCCGAGCAGGAGCAGGCCGCCCAACAGCAGGGCGGCGACCAGGCCGCCGCCGAGCAGGGCAAAGGTCAATAGCAGGTCGAGGCTCAGGCGCCACATGATCAGGCCCAGGGCGAGCAGGGCGGCGCCATACACCAGCCAGCTGCTCGGCGGGACCGGCAGCAGGTCGCGGCGCAATACCCGCAATGGCGGGACCTGGCCCAGGGCGGCCAGGGGCGGCAGGGCGAACCCGGCCAGGGCGACCAGCCCGGTGGCGATGCCGGCCAGGGCCGGCACCACGCCGCCGCCCGGCACTTCGTTCGGCAGCAGGCCTTGCAGCAGGCGGAACAGGCCCAGCTGCGCCAGCCAGCCGAGCAGGGCGCCCGCCGCGGCAGCGACCACCCCGAGCATGGCCAGTTGCAGGCAATACAGGCCCAGTGCCTGGTGCCGCGACAGCCCCAGGCAGCGCAGCAGGGCGCTGGCATCCAGGCGGCGGGCGGCGTAGCGGCTGGCCGACAGGGCCACGGCCACGCCCGCCAGCAGCACGGCCACCAGGCTGGCCATGTTCAGGTAACGTTCGGCCTTGCCCAGGGCGCCGCCGATCTGCCGGTTGCCGTCGCGGGTGTCGAGCAGGCGCTGGTTGGCCGCCAGGGTGCCTTCCAGGCCTTGGCGATACTGGGCCAGGGCAGGCGTGTCGCCGCGCCACAGGTCGCGGTAGCTGACCCGGCTGCCGGGCTGGATCACGCCGGTGGCCGGCAGGTCGGCCAGGTTCATCATCACCCGCGGGGTCAGGCTGTAGAAGTTGTTGGCGCGGTCCGGTTCGTAGGTCAGCACCCGGCTCATGCGCAGGGTCTTCATGCCGACGTCGATGCTGTCGCCGACCTTGAGCCCGAGGGCGGCCAGCAGGCGTGGCTCGACCCAGGCTTCGCCGGGCGCCGGGCCGCCACCGGGTGTCTCTTGCGCAGCATAGGGCGCGGCGGCGCTGCGTACCTGGCCGCGCAGCGGGTAGGCGGCGTCCGCGGCCTTGATGCTCGACAACTGGATGCCGTTGTCGCCGCCCACCACGCTGGTGAACTCAACCACCTGGGCATGGCGCAAGCCGAGTGCCTTGCCTGCGCTGATCTGTTGCTCGCGGGCCGGCGCGCTGCCTTGCAGCACCAGGTCGGCACCGAGGAATTCGCTGGCGCGCAATTGCATGGCGCCGTTGAGGCGGGCGCCGAAGTAGCCGATGGCGGTGCTGGCGGCGACCGCCACCAACAGGGCGAAGAACAGCACGCGCACTTCACTGGCGCGCAGGTCGCGCAGCAGCTGGCGCAGGCCCAGGCCGCAGAGGCGGGACAGCGGCATGTGTTTCATCAGGCCTCCACCGGCGCCACCAGGCGGCCCGCATCCAGGCGAATCTGGCGCCGACAGCGACGGGCCAGGCGTTCATCGTGGGTCACCAGCACCAGGGTGGTGCCGCGCTCCTTGTTCAGTTCGAACAACAGGTCGCTGATGCGCTCGCCGGTGTGGCTGTCGAGGTTGCCGGTGGGCTCGTCGGCGAACAGTACCGCCGGTTGCGCGGCAAAGGCGCGAGCGATCGCCACCCGTTGCTGCTCGCCACCGGACAGCTGCCGGGGCGTGTGGGTCAGGCGCTGGCCCAGGCCGACCCGTCCGAGCAGGGTGCGGGCATGTTCACGGGCATCGCGGCGGCCGTCGAGCTCCAGCGGCAGCATGACGTTTTCCAGGGCGTTGAGGCTGTCGAGCAACTGGAACGACTGGAACACGAAACCGACGTGTTCGGCACGTACCCGGGCGCGCTGGTCCTCGTCCAGCGGGCCAAGGTCATGCCCGGCGAGCACCACCCGGCCGGCGCTGGGGCGGTCGAGGCCGGCCAGCAGCCCGAGCAGGGTCGACTTGCCCGAACCCGAAGCGCCGACGATGGCCAGGCTGTCGCCCTGGGCGAGGTCCAGGGAGAGGGCGTGCAGGATGGTCAGGTCACCTTCCGCGCTGGGGACCACTTTGCTAAGGTTCTGCGCAACGAGAATGCTGGGGCCCATGGAGAATCCGATGCGAGTGTGGTGGTTGAGTGCCGGCCTGGCCCTGTATTGCCTGGCCCAGAGCGCGGCGGCGGGAACATTGCTGGTGGTTGGCGATAGTATCAGCGCCGGTTTTGGCCTGGATACCCGTCAGGGCTGGGTCTCTCTGTTGCAGACCCGGCTCAGGGACGAAGGTTTCGACGATCGCGTGGTCAATGCCTCGATCAGTGGCGACACCAGTGCCGGAGGCCGGGCGCGGCTGCCGGCGCTGCTTGCAGCGCACACGCCGAGCCTGGTGGTGCTGGAGTTGGGGGGCAACGATGGCCTGCGCGGGCAGCCGCCACAGCAATTGCAACAAAATCTTGCCTCGATGATCGAGGCCGCGCGCCGCTCGGGGGCCAAGGTGCTGTTGCTGGGCATGCGCCTGCCGCCCAATTATGGCGTGCGATACACCACGGCGTTCGCCAAGGTCTATGAGCAGCTGGCGGCCGATCAGAAGGTGCCGCTGGTGCCGTTCTTCCTCGAAGGGGTCGGTGGTGTGCCGGCGATGATGCAGGCTGACGGCATCCACCCGGCCCAGGGAGCCCAGCAGCGTTTGCTGGAAAATGCCTGGCCGGCGATAAAACCCTTGCTCTGACGCTTTAAACGGAGCGGGCTTTCGGCTAAGGTTGCGCCCCCCGTTTCGAGAGCCCCCGATGCCGCGCCCTGCCTGGTCCTTGTATGCCTACCAACTGATCGAGCCCGATGAGCAGCTCGACCTGTTCGCCTGCCAGGAAATCCGCGTCCACCTGGTGGCCCGTCAGCTCGAACTCGGCGTGCCGGTCGACCGCACCTTGTGCGGTGGCCTGCTGCCTGCGCAACCACGCTGGTCCGGCGTGCCTCGTGGTATCTATCGTGACAACCGACTGTGCGACCTGTGCCGGGCGATCCTCGATGCCCAGCGCCGTGGCATGCGGCCGATCTGGCCGGAGCTCTGAGCCGGCGCCCTGACGCGCAACGGCGCTCACCTTTCATCATCTGAAACGCATGTAACCCGCCAATGCCTCCCGCTTGCAGCGAGGCGGGTGTACAATCGTGCCTCTTGACTCACCTTTCGAAGGATTTACCGGATGTTGCCGCGCTTTCCCGCCGTCACCCGTTGCCTGACCCTGGCCGCCCTGCTGGCCACGGGCCCCGCCGTTGCGCTGGAGTTGCCGCTGCCGCCTCCCGGTGAAGACGTCGTTGGCCAGGTCCACACGATCAAGGCCAAGTACGAAGACACCTTCGCCGACATCGGCACCGCCAACGACCTCGGCTACCTGGAAATGATCGCCGCCAACCCTGGCGTCGACCCTTGGCTGCCGGGTGCCGGCACCGAGATCGTCCTGCCGACCCGCTACATCCTGCCGCCGGGCCCGCGGGAAGGGGTGGTGATCAACCTCGCCGAGTACCGCCTGTACTACTACCCGAAAGGGCAGAACGTGGTGTACACCTTCCCGCTGGGTATCGGCCGCGAAGGCTGGGGTTCGCCGATCGCGCAGACCAAGATCACCGCCAAGACGCCAAACCCGACCTGGACGCCGCCGGCCTCGATCCGTGCCGAGCACGCCGCCGACGGTGACATCCTGCCGACCGTGGTACCTGCCGGCCCGGACAACCCGCTGGGCCCGTTCAAGTTCACCCTCGGTGTGCCGGGCTACCTGATCCACGGTTCGAACAAGAAGTTCGGTATTGGCATGCGCACCAGCCATGGCTGTTTCCGCATGCTCAACAACAACGTGCTCGAACTCTCCAAGCTGGTGCCGGTCGGTACGCCGGTGCGCATCATGAATGAGCCTTACAAGTTCGGTATCAGTGGTGGCAAGGTTTATCTCGAGGCCCATACGCCGCTGGATGATCATGGCAACCCATCGGTGGTCGACAAGCACACTGCCGTTATCAATGCCTTGCTCAAGCGCGAAGACCTGGCCAACAACCTGCGCATGAACTGGGATACGGTTCGCGATGTGGTGGCGGCGGAAGATGGCCTGCCGGTGGAAATTGCCGTACCGGTCGGTAACCAGGGCGCCGCACCGGTGGTTTCGAGCATTCCGCTCGAACTGCAGTAACCTTGTTGCAACACCTCGGGGCCCGCTCAGGTTAACCGCCTGCTGCGGGCTTTTTCGTTTCCGCGCCGGGCTTTTCGGCGGCAATAAAAAAGCCGACCCACAAGTGGGTCGGCTTCTCAACAATCCGTGAGGATTATTACTTGCGGCTGGCTTTGTCCAGCATACGCAGAGCGCGCTCGTTGGCTTCGTCAGCGGTCTGCTGAGCCTTCTGAGCGGCGGCCAGAGCGTCGTCAGCCTTGCGGTAGGCTTCGTCAGCACGGGCTTGAGCGCGAGCAGCTGCGTCTTCAGTCGCAGTCAGACGGGCTTCGGTTTCTTTGGAGACGCTGCTGCAACCGGTAGCCAGAACTGCGGCCAGGGCCAGAGCAGAGAATTTCAGAACGTTGTTCATCGTGTTCCCCTTCAAGGACTTTCTATTAAATAGCCATCTCTCGGAAAAGAGAAACTGGCCGGCGTACATAGTACCCATTACTTGTAGTAAGTAAACTGACTGAGCGCAAGAACTGCAAAAAAATATGTTGCAAGCCGGCTAGCCGACAAGAATTGTAGGGGATTTGTGAAAAACCTGTGCAGCGCTCGCAAGCGCCTGTAGTAGCGTAACTTTTTTGTTGAACTAACGGTGACTTTAACTGTCTTTGGGCGTCTTAAGCCCAGTACATCCGGCTGATGTTGTGGGCGCTGTCAGGGCTCAGGCCCGACGCGGCGTCTGGCGACTTTTTAAGCGCCCCACCTTGAGCAATCCGGCTTGCCGCGCCTACTATTTGGGAGTGCCCGGCCAGGTCGAACCAATACCGTCGACCCGGGGTCGAAGGGCCAAGAGGTGGCGTAGAGGTTCCTCCGCCGGATAAACCACTTTCGGTTAAGGTTAGGGTCTGCCAAGAAGACCTGCGAGGAGTAGTGATGAGTGAAGCGCTGACCATCCACCATGACCAGGCCGGTCATCAGTTCGAGACCAACGTGGACGGTCATCGTGCCTACCTGACGTACATGGACCTTGGCAAGCAGACGCTGGACATCTATCGCACCTTCGTACCCAACGCCCTGCGTGGCCGCGGCATTGCGGCGGCGTTGACCGAAAAGGCCCTGGAATACGCCGAACAGATGGGATACACGGTAATCCCGTCCTGCTCGTACGTTGAGCGCTACATGGAGCGCCAACAGCGCCACTCGAGCAAGGCCTGAACACGCGGCGCCAGTCGCCAGATGCGAAAACGCCGGGCAATGCCCGGCGTTTTCTTTTGCCGCAAGGGTCAGCCGCGCTTGCGCTGCGGCAGCACGTCCTTGAGCTTGGTGCGCATGCTGCGCAGGGTCTTTTCGGTCGCCGACCAGTCGATGCAGGCATCGGTGACCGAGACGCCGTACTGCAACTCGTCGAGGTTCTTCGGAATCGACTGGCAGCCCCAGTTCAGGTGGCTTTCGACCATCAGGCCGATGATCGACTGGTTGCCTTCGAGGATCTGGTTGGCGACGTTCTCCATGACCAGCGGTTGCAGGGCCGGGTCCTTGTTGGAGTTGGCGTGGCTGCAGTCGACCATGATGTTGGCCTTGATCTTGGCCTTGGCCAGGTCCTGCTCGCACAGGGCGACGCTGACCGAGTCATAGTTCGGCTTGCCGTTGCCGCCACGCAGCACCACGTGCCCGTAGGGGTTGCCCTTGGTGGTGACGATCGACACGCCGCCTTCCTGGTTGATACCGAGGAAACGGTGCGGCTTGGAGACCGACTGCAGGGCGTTGATGGCCACGGTCAGGCCGCCATCGGTGCCGTTCTTGAAGCCGACCGCCGAGGACAGGCCCGAGGCCATTTCGCGGTGGGTCTGCGATTCGGTGGTGCGGGCGCCGATGGCCGACCAGCTGATCAGGTCCTGCAGGTACTGCGGGGAAATCGGGTCGAGCGCTTCGGTGGCGGTCGGCAGGCCCATCTCGGCCAGGTCCAGCAGCAGCTGGCGGCCAATGTGCAAGCCATCCTGGATCTTGAACGAGTCATCCAGGTACGGGTCGTTGATCAGGCCTTTCCAGCCGACGGTGGTGCGTGGCTTCTCGAAGTACACGCGCATCACCAGGTACAGGGTGTCGGAGACTTCCTCGGCCAGCACCTTGAGGCGTTCGGCGTATTCGTGGGCGGCCTTGATGTCGTGGATGGAGCAGGGGCCGACCACCACGAACAGGCGATGGTCCTTGCCGTCGAGAATATTGCGCACCACTTCGCGGCCGGCAGTCACGGTCTGCAGGGCCTTGGCGCTGAGGGGGATTTCCTTCTTGAGCTGATCGGGGGTGATCAAGGTCTCGTTGGAGGCAACGTTAAGGTCGTCGATCGGTAAATCAGCCATCGTGTTACTCGTCAGGTCACGGGTGCCGGCCGCCAACTTTCCCCGTGCGGCCCAGCAGCAAGAATGTTCGCAGCGGGGAGCCGAACCTTAGCGCGTTACAGGGGGCGCGACAATGGCTTGAGCCCTGCGCTTGCAGGGTTTTTCCCTGGTGCGTGGGGTTGATGGCGCGACTGGGGTGCGCAGAACAGCCCAAACGGTGTAAAAAAGCGCACTGAAAACCTCCCGGGAGCACAGCATGGACCTTCGCAAACCTCGCATCGGCATCATCGGCAGCGGTGCCATTGGTGGCTTTTACGGGCTGATGCTGGCGCGGGCCGGCTTCGATGTGCATTTCCTCCTGCGCAGTGAATATGACGTGGTTCGCGCTCACGGGCTGACGCTGGACAGTGCCGTGCACGGGGCCGTGCAGATGCCGGTGCAGGCCTACGCCAGCGCGGCCGACATGCCGCCGTGCGACTGGCTGCTGGTGGGGGCCAAGGCCACCAGCAATGCCGAGCTGGCGCCCCTGATCGTCCAGGCCGCGGCACCTGGCGCCAACGTCGTGCTGCTGCAGAACGGTCTGGGTGTCGAAGAGCAGTTGCGCCCGAGCCTGCGCGATGACCTGCATTTGCTTGGCGGACTGTGCTTCATCTGTGTCAATCGCCAGGCTCCGGGCGTGATTCGCCACCAGGCGCTGGGCGCCGTCAACCTGGGTTATCACAGTGGCCCTGGCGAGGGTGGCGGCGGGGCCATTGCCGAGGCCGGGGCGGGGCTGTTCCGTGCCGCGGGCATCGACTCCCAGGCCATGGACGACCTCGGCCAGGCGCGCTGGCAGAAGCTGGTGTGGAACGTGCCCTACAACGGTCTGTCGGTGTTGCTGGGTGCCAGCACCACGGCGCTGATGGCCGATGCCGATAGCCGCGAGCTGATCCAGGCGCTGATGGCCGAAGTGGTGCAGGGCGCCGCCGCGTGTGGCCATGCGTTGCCCGAAGGTTATGCCGAGCACTTGTTGCGCATCACCGAGCAGATGCCCGACTACTGGCCGAGCATGTACCACGACCATGCCCAGCAACGCCCGCTGGAGTTGCAGGCGATCTACGCCGAGCCGCTGGCCCGGGCGCAGGCGGCCGGTTGCAGCTTGCCGCGCATGCAGATGTTGCACCAGGCCCTGGCCTTCATCGAACGCGCCAATCGCGCCGGCTGAATCCTCTGCAGCCCGCGGCAGCAGTACGCCGGACGGCCAGGCGTGGGCCCGGCGCACTGCTAAGCTGAAGCTTGCTCTGCCGCAGCGGCAGTCGAGGAGGTCGAATGATCCGCTCCATGCTGTATGCCACCGACCTCGGTGTCTACGCCCCTTTTGTCATGCAGCACGCCCTGACCCTGGCCCGTACCTTCAATGCCGAGCTCTATGTGATCCACGCGGTGGAGCCCATGGGGCAGTTCGCCGAGTCCCTGTTGCAGAGCTACCTCGACGAGCAGACGCTGGACGCATTGCACAGCGAGGGCGTCAACACGGTGATGGCCAACATCGAGCAACGCGTGCTGGAAAACTTCCGCGACGAACTGGGCGAGGATGCCGACCTGGCCTTGATCAAGGCGGTGCGGGTGCGCCAGGGTGATCCGGCCCAGGTCATCCTCGACCAGGCGCAGCGGCTGAGTGTCGACCTGTTGATCTTCGGCAGCCACAGTGCGGGCGCCGGGGTGGATGTGCCGCTTGGCCGCACGGCGGTGCGGTTGCTGCAGCTGGCACCGGTGCCGGTGTACATGGTGCCGCTCTCGCAGCACCTGGGGCGCAGGAAATCGTGAAGCTGTATGTAGGATTTTTCAGAAACGCATGTAACAAAATAGTTCTAGTTTTATTTCCGGAACCACTAATATAGTTATATCCCGTCGCTGCCTGCTGCCGCTGACCTACCGCCGATTCGAGGGAAACCTATGAAGCTTCAACAACTGCGCTACATCTGGGAAGTGGCGCACCATGACCTCAACGTCTCCGCGACGGCGCAGAGCCTGTATACCTCGCAGCCGGGGATCAGCAAGCAGATCCGCTTGCTCGAGGACGAACTGGGTGTTGAAGTCTTTGCCCGCAGTGGCAAGCATCTGACCCGCGTGACCCCGGCCGGTGAGCGCATCATCAACACCGCTGGCGAGATCCTGCGCAAGGTCGAGAGCATCAAGCAGATCGCCCAGGAGTTCTCCAACGAGAAGAAGGGCACGCTGTCCATCGCCACCACCCACACCCAGGCGCGCTATGCGCTGCCGCCGGTGATCAGCAGCTTCATCAAGCAGTACCCGGAAGTGGCCCTGCACATGCACCAGGGCTCGCCGATGCAGATCGCCGAGATGGCCGCCGACGGCACCGTCGACTTCGCCATCGCCACCGAGGCGCTGGAGCTGTTCGGCGACCTGATCATGATGCCGTGCTACAAGTGGAACCGCTGCGTGGTGGTGCCCCAGGGGCACCCGTTGGCCAAGCTGCCGAAGCTGACCCTGGAAGCGGTCGCCGAATACCCGATCGTCACCTACGTGTTCGGTTTCACCGGCCGCTCGAAGCTGGACGAAGCCTTCAACCACCGTGGCCTGACGCCGAAGGTGGTGTTCACCGCGGCTGACGCCGACGTGATCAAGACCTACGTGCGCCTGGGCCTGGGCGTCGGCATCGTCGCCGGCATGGCGGTGGACGCCAAGCTCGACAATGACCTGGTGGCACTGGACGCCAGCGAGCTGTTCGAAGCCAGCATCACCAAGATCGGCTTCCGCCGTGGCACCTTCCTGCGTGGGTTCATGTGCGACTTCATCGAGAAGTTCGCCCCGCACCTGACCCGCGAAGTGATGGCCAAGGCCATCCAGTGCCACAACAAGCAGGAGCTCGAAGAGCTGTTCGAAGGCGTCGAGCTGCCGGTGCACTGAGTCTGCCAGGCCTGATCAGGCGGCATGAAAAAACCGGCCCGAGGGCCGGTTTTTCTTTGCCTGTGAATCAGGCCTTGCTGATCAGGTTGCCGGCGTGCAGCCCGCATTCCTTCTGGGTCGACTCTTCCCACCACCAGCGGCCTTCACGCTCGTGCTGGTTCGGCAGTACCGGGCGCGTGCACGGCTCGCAGCCGATACTGATGAAGCCGCGTTCGTGCAGGCTGTTGTATGGCAGCTCGAGCATGCGGATGTAGCCCCAGACTTCCTCGCTGCTCATCTGCGCCAGCGGGTTGAACTTGTACAGGGTGCGCTCGGGGGTGGAGAAGGCGCCGTCGATTTCCAGCGCCGCCACCTGGCTGCGGGTGCCCGGGCTCTGGTCACGTCGCTGGCCGGTGGCCCAGGCGCTGACCGTGGCGAGCTTGCGCCGCAGCGGCTCGATCTTGCGGATGCCGCAGCACTCGCCGTGGCCGTCCTTGTAGAAGCTGAACAGGCCCTTGTCCTTGACGAACGGGTCGAGCTTGGCGCGGTCCGGGCTGAGGATCTCGATCGGCAAGTTGTATTGCTCGCGCACCTGGTCGATGAACCGGTAGGTCTCCGGGTGCAGGCGGCCGGTGTCGAGGCTGAACACCTTGACCTGCTTGTTCAGTTTCCAGGCCATGTCGACCAGCACCACATCCTCGGCGCCGCTGAAGGAGATCCACAAGTCATCGCCGAAGTGCTCGAAGGCGAGCTTGAGGATGTCCTGCGGGGACTTGTTGGCATAGGTCGCGGCGAGGGCGGCGACGTCGAAGGGTTGGCTCATCAGGCGGTTTCCATCTTGGCTGTGGCGCTGTGCGCTCGTAATGGGGTGATGGTAACAAAAAATGGCGGGGTAGACGGACCGAGATCGGTGTCGCCTGCTTCGCGGGCAAGCCCGCTCCCACAGGTACAGCGCAGGCTTTCAGCGATGCGCGCTAGCTGTGGGGGCGGGCTTGCCCGCGAAGAGGGCGGCGCCACTCACAAGCCCTGCAAGGTCTCCATCAGCACCCGTACCTTGGCGATCGATTCTTCGTATTCCGCCTGCCAGTCCGAGTCGGCCACCACCGCGCCACCGCCCCAGCAACTGACTTGGCCGTCCCTGACCAGCAGGCTGCGGATGGCGATGGAGCTGTCCATTTCGCCGCGCACGTCCAGGTACAGCAGCGACCCGCAGTACAGCGCGCGGCGGGCGGGCTCCAGCTCGTCGATGATCTGCATGGCGCGGATCTTCGGCGCGCCGGTGATCGAGCCGCCGGGGAAGCTGTCGCCGATCAGGTCCAGGGCGTCCTTGTCGCGGGCCAGCTGGCCGGTGATGCTGCTGACCAGGTGGTGGACATTGGGGTAGCTCTCCAGGCTGAACAGTTCCGGCACCTTGACCGAGCCGATCTCGCAGGTGCGCCCCAGGTCGTTGCGCAGCAGGTCGACGATCATCAGGTTTTCCGAGCGGTCCTTGGGGCTGTGGCGCAGCGCTTCGGCGTTGCGCGCATCTTCTGCCGGATCGGCCGAGCGTGGGCGGGTGCCCTTGATCGGGCGGGTCTCCACCTGGCCCTGGCTGACGCGGATGAAGCGCTCAGGGGAAAAACTCAGCAGCGCGCTGCCGTCGGCCAGTTGCTGGTAGCCGGAGAACGGTGTCGGGCAGGCTTCGCGCAGGGCCTGGTAAGCGTGCCAGGGGTCGCCCTGGCAGGGTGCGCGAAAGCGCTGGGTGAGGTTGATCTGGTAGCAGTCGCCGGCCTGGATGTAGCGCTGCACCTGGTCGAAGGCCGCCTTGTACTGCGCCGGTTGCAGGTCGCCCCGCATGGGCGCCAGCAGCTCGAAGTCGCCACGGGGCGAACTGTCGACAGCTTCGAACAAGGTGACCAGGCGTGTCCGCTCTTCAGGGGCGAGGCTGGGGTGGAACACCAGTTGGCTGGTGCCCAGCCGATGGTCGCTGACCATGGCCCAGGCGTACAGGCCCAGTTGCGCATCGGGCAGGCCGAGGTCGTCGACGGCCAGGCTCGGCAGCTGTTCCAGGCGACGCCCGAAGTCGTAGCTCAGGTAGCCGATCAGGCCGCCTGCGAAGGGCAGTTCGAGGCCGGCGGGCAGTTGCGCCTCGCCCAGTTGCTGCAAACCGGCGCGCAGGCGTTGGAGGAAGGCGCGGCCGTCCTCGTCGGGCTGGGCTTGCAGGTGTTGCACCGGCCAGGCGCTGAGCAGGTCGAAGCGGCCACGCTCGGCACCGGGGCGGGCGCTGTCGAGCAGGATCGCGCCGGGGGCCTGGCGCAGGCGGGCGAAATAGGCGGCGGGGTCGGGCTGGTAGGGCAGGGGGTGGAGCGTACAGGTCGGCATCAGTGTGGACGGCGATGTAAAAAGCGAGGAGGGCGATTGTAGACCTGTGCGGGAAATGCGCCTAGCCCTGTGGGAGCGGGTTTACCCGCGAACACCGGCGCAGCCGGTGCCATACACCGCGTCGTATTCTTCGCGGGTAAACCCGCTCCCACAGGGGAATGCAGGCCTTGAGAGCAGTGCGATACCTGTGGGAGTGGGCTTGCCCGCGAATGGGCTGCAAGGCAGCCCCGGTGATATCAGCGCGGGTGCACGTGCCCGAACAGGTTCTGGGCCACCCGCACTCGCTGCTCGGCGTCCTCGGTGATGCCGTCCCTGGCCAGCGCCTCGATGTGCGCCTCGATGGCATGGGTGCGTTGAGTCAGCCCGGTGTCGTTGGCGATCTGGATGTTCAGGCCCGGGCGGGCGTTGAGTTCCAGGATCAACGGCCCCTTGTCCTGGTCCAGGACCATGTCCACGCCGATGTAGCCCAGCCCGCACAGCTCGTAGCAGCCGGCCGCCAGCTTCATGAACCCGTCCCAGTTCGGCAGTTGCACGCCGTCCACCGCGTTGGTGGTGTCCGGGTGCTTGCTGATGATGTTGTTCAGCCAGGTGCCGCGCAGGGTCACGCCGGTGGCCAGGTCCACGCCCACGCCGATGGCGCCCTGGTGCAGGTTGGCCTTGCCGCCGGACTGGCGGGTCGGCAGGCGCAGCATGGCCATCACCGGGTAGCCCATCAGCACGATGATGCGGATGTCGGGCACGCCTTCGTAGCTGATGCTCTTGAAGATCTGGTCCGGGGTCACCCGGTACTCGATCAGCGCACGGTCGCGATGCCCGCCCAGCGAATACAGGCCGGTGAGGATGCTCGACACCTGGTGCTCGATTTCCTCGTGGCTGATGATCTTGCCCGACACCGTGCGGTAACGGTCCTCGAAGCGGTCGGCGATCACCAGGATGCCATCACCGCCAGCGCCTTGCGCCGGCTTGATGACGAAGTCGTTGCGCCCGCCGATGATCTCGTGAAGCGTTTCGATCTGCTTCTCGGTCTCGATGATGCCGTACATCTCCGGCACATGGATGCCGGCGGCCAGGGCGCGCTCCTTGGTGATGATCTTGTCGTCGACGATCGGGTACAGGCTGCGCTTGTTGTACTTCAGCACATAGTCCGCGTTGCGCCGGTTGATCCCCATGATGCCCCGGGCCTCCAGGGCTTTCCACGTCTTGATCAGGCCGAACATCAGGCGTCCGCCTTCTTCACGAATGCCTTGAAGCGCATCAGCTCGGTCAGACGGTAGCCGCGGTAGCGACCCATCGCCAGCATGAAGCCCACCAGCACCAGCAGCACCGCCGGGAAGGTGAAGACGAAGTACACCAGCTCCGGCACCATCATCAGCAGGTGCGCCAGGGAGGCGGCGAACAGGGTGCCGATGGCCACTTTCATGGCATGGCCACCACCGCGTTCCTCCCAGGTGATCGACAGGCGTTCGATGGTCATGGTCAGGATCACCATCGGGAACAGCGCCACCGACAGGCCGCGCTCGAGGCCCAGCTTGTGGCTGAACAGGCTGATGGCGGCAATCAATACCACGACGAAGGTCAGCACCACCGACAGCCGCGGCAGCATCTGCAGCTTCAGGTGTTCGAGATACGAGCGCAGCGACAGGCCCAGCGCGGTGATCACCGTGAACAGCACGATGCCGAAGCCCAGCTGCGTCTCGCGGAAGGCCAGGGCGATCAGCACCGGGGTGAAGGTACCCAGGGTCTGGATGCCGATCAGGTTGCGCAGGATCAGGATCACCAGCACGCCGATCGGGATCATCACCATGATCATGAAGGTCTGCTGGGTCTGCAGCGGCAGGCCGTACAGCGAGTACTCGAGGAAGTCGGCGTCGGTGTTCTCGTCGGTCAGCTTGGCCAGGCGGATGGCGTTCATCTCGCTGTTGTTCATGCTGAAGGTGACGTTGGCCTTCTTGCCGCCATCGACGGTGATCAGGTTGTCGTCACCGGTCCACCACAGCAGGCGATCGGCCGGCAGGCCCTGCTCGCCGGTGTCCGGGTTGAAGTACAGCCAGTCGTTGCCGTTGAAGCTGCGCAGCCACAGTTCAGGCGTTTGTGGGGTGTCGGCAACCAGGCGGATGGTGTGGACTTTTTCCATCGGTACATGGGCGATCGACAGCAGCAGGTCGATGACCTGGGCCTTCTTCATCGGCGAGGTGTCGCCGGCCAGCAGCAACTTGACGTTGTCGTCGTTGAGGTTGTTGACCCGCTTGATGGTCTCGCTGACGAAGGTCTCGACGTCGGCCGAGTGCTGGCGGATCGGCGCCATCAGGGCTTCGGCGGCGATCTTCTCGGGCCCTTCGATGGCCAGGCTGTCACGGAAGGTCGGGCCCTTGATGGTGGTCTTTTCGTTGCTGTAGCGCTTGGTCAGCACCAGGCGGTAATACAGGGTCTGGTTGCCGCTGGCGCGGCGCGCCGACCAGGTCACCTTGCGGTTGCCATCGGCGCGGTTGACGCTGACCCCATAGTTGTTGGAGATGAAGCTCTCGTTGAGGCTGACGTAGTCGCGGTTCAGCGGCGGCACGAACATCTGGATCTTGACCGGATCCTTGGTGCTGGCGACGAACTCGACCTTGGCGTCGATGTTCCACAGGTCGTCGGTTTCATCCTCGGTCACCGGGATGCCGAGCACGAAGATCTGATAAGCCGTGACCGCCACGCCGAGCAGCACCAGCACGGTGATCAGGACTTTCAGATGGAGGGTAAGAGAGCGCATCGGGATTACTCTGCTTTGGGAGCGTCGGTGGCACAGGCAGGTTTGCCGGCCGCGTATTTAAGGCTTGGGTCGACCAGCGCGTCGAAGTGCTTGAGCGCCTCGGAGCCGATCAGCAGCGGGAACTGGAACGCGCTGCGGTCGGTGAGGTTGACTTCGATGGTGCGCCGGGCCTGGCCCATGCAGATTTCGAGTTCGATGACCGGACGGGCAGTATAGGCCTTGCCCGACTCCGCATCGTAGTCGCCGGCGCGGCGCTTGATCTTGCTCACGCGCGCCAGGGGCCGTTCGATGGGGTGCGAATGGGCGGCGTCGATGGCCAGGTAGAAGCGCACCCAGCTCTCGCCATTGCGCTTGAAGCGCTTGATGTCGCGGGCGCTGAGCGAAGCGGTCTTGGCGCCGGTGTCGAGCTTGGCGGCTACCTCCAGGTCGAGGTCGCCAAGCCGGGCGTATTCGTTCAGACCGTACACGGTCTTGCCGGCCGCCTGGCCAAGGGCCGGCAGCAGAGAAAGGCATAGCAGCAATAAAACGGGTGTAAGTCTCATAGTCCTGGCGCGGTGCTGTGCAGGGATCGGGGCAAGGTGACTGGCAACGGCTGCGCAAGCTTCCTCGTAAATCTGTCAACAACCTCAATTGAAGACGGACACACTTCCATACTCCATTGGAAAGCGCGGCATTCTATCACGCCGATGCCTTGACGCCAGCGCGTCGCGATCTGACAACGCCATCATCGGGTAAGTTCGTTCTTAGACGATTGTCGACAATATTGATTTTGTCTTTGACTGGATTCATCTGATTCGCTAGTTTCTGCTCAAGCGATCAGTAAGGTGTCGACAATATGCTGGACCTCTCCACGCCAAGCCCGGCAACCTCCGACGAAACGGAAACCTTGTCCGAGCATGTGTTCCGGCGCATCCAGGCGGCGATCGTCAAGGGCGAGATCGCCCCGGGGAGCAAGATCTCCGAGCCAGAACTGGCGCGCACCTATGGCATCAGCCGCGGCCCGCTGCGCGAAGCCATCCACCGTCTGGAGGGCCAGCGCCTGCTGGTGCGGGTGCCACATGTCGGCGCACGGGTGGTGTCGCTCAACCATGCCGAGCTGATCGAACTGTACGAAATCCGCGAATCCCTGGAAGGCATGGCCTGCCGCCTGGCCGCCGAGCGCATGAGCCAGGCCGACATCGACGAGCTGCGCCGGGTGCTCGACACCCATGAGCGCGATGCCGCGTTCCAGGCTGGGGTGGGCTACTACCAGCAGGAAGGCGACTACGACTTCCATTACCGGATCATCCAGGGCAGCGGCAACCAGACCCTGGTGAAGATGCTCTGCGGCGAGCTGTACCAGTTGGTGCGCATGTACCGCATCCAGTTCTCCGCCACGCCCAACCGGCCGCGCCAGGCCTTTGCCGAACACCACCGCATTCTCGATGCCATCGCCGAGCGTGACGGCGAGCTGGCCGAACTCCTGATGCGCCGCCACATCGGCGCCTCCAAGCGCAATATCGAGCGTCACTACCTGGACGCCCACAACAACAGCCCACGAGGTGAGAAATGACTGTGAAGAGCACCCCCGGTCAGCGTTTTCGCGATGCCGTTGCCGCCGAGCACCCCTTGCAGGTGGTTGGCGCGATCAATGCCAACCATGCGCTGCTGGCCAAGCGCGCCGGCTTCAAGGCCATCTACCTGTCCGGTGGCGGCGTGGCCGCGGGCTCCCTGGGCCTGCCTGACCTGGGCATCAGCAACCTGGACGACGTGCTCACCGACGTGCGCCGCATCACCGACGTCTGCGACCTGCCCTTGCTGGTGGATGTCGACACCGGCTTCGGCGCCTCGGCCTTCAACGTCGCCCGCACCGTGCGCTCGATGAGCAAGTTCGGCGCCGCCGCGATCCACATCGAGGACCAGGTCGGCGCCAAGCGCTGCGGCCATCGGCCGAACAAGGAGATCGTCTCGCAGCAGGAAATGGTCGACCGCATCAAGGCTGCGGTGGATGCCCGTACCGACGACAGCTTCGTGATCATGGCGCGCACCGACGCCCTGGCTGTGGAAGGCCTGAATGCCGCGCTGGACCGCGCCGCAGCCTGCATCGAAGCCGGCGCCGACATGATCTTCCCGGAAGCCATCACCGAATTGCAGATGTACAAGACCTTCGCCGACCGGGTGCAGGCGCCGATCCTGGCCAACATCACCGAGTTCGGTGCAACGCCGCTGTACACCACCGAAGAGCTGGCCTCGGTCGACGTGTCGCTGGTGCTGTACCCGCTGTCGGCGTTCCGCGCCATGAACAAGGCGGCCGACAACGTCTACACCGCGCTGCGCCGCGACGGCACGCAGAAGAACGTGATCGACACCATGCAGACCCGCATGGAGCTCTACGATGCCATCGGTTACCACGCCTTCGAGCAGAGCCTCGATGCATTGTTTGCCCAGAAGAAGAGTTGAAAACGTGCCGGCCTCTTCGCGGGCTTGCCCGCGAAGAGGCCGGCACAGGCAAAGCCGATCAGCCAGAAAGATTCCTATAACAAGTTCAAGAAAGGAGAAACACCATGGCCGAAGCAAAAGTACTCAGTGGCGCAGGCCTGCGCGGCCAGGTGGCCGGCCAGACCGCGCTGTCCACCGTCGGCCAGGCCGGTGCCGGCCTGACCTACCGGGGTTACGACGTCCGTGACCTGGCCGCCGACGCCGAATTCGAGGAAGTCGCCTACCTGTTGCTGTACGGCGAGCTGCCGAGCAAGGCCGAACTTGCCGACTACAAAACCAGGCTCAAAGGCCTGCGCGACCTGCCCCAGGCGCTGAAGGAAGTGCTCGAGCGCATTCCGCGCGATGCCCATCCGATGGATGTGATGCGCACCGGCTGCTCGGTGCTCGGCACCCTCGAGCCCGAACTGACCTTCGAGCAGCAGCGCGACAAGACCGACCGCCTGCTGGCGCTGTTCCCGGCGGTGATGTGCTACTGGTACCGCTTCACCCACCATGGCGTGCGCATCGATTGCAGCAGCGACGAAGACACCCTCGGCGGCCATTTCCTGCAGCTGCTGCACGGCAAGAAACCGAGCGAACTGCACGTCAAGGTGATGAACGTCTCGCTGATCCTCTACGCCGAGCACGAATTCAATGCCTCGACCTTCACCGCGCGGGTCTGCGCCTCGACCTTGTCCGACCTGTATTCCTGCGTCACCGCCGCCATCGGTTCGCTGCGCGGCCCGCTGCACGGCGGCGCCAACGAGGCGGCGATGGAGCTGATCGAGCGCTTCCAGAGCCCGCAGGAGGCCACCGCCGAGCTGCTGCGCATGCTCGAGCGCAAGGACAAGATCATGGGCTTCGGCCATGCCATCTACAAAGAGTCCGATCCGCGCAACGAGGTGATCAAGGGCTGGTCGAAGCAGCTCGCCGACGCGGTCGGTGACACACTGCTGTACCCGGTCTCCGAAGCCATCGACAAGACCATGTGGGAGCAGAAGCGGCTGTTCCCCAACGCCGACTTCTACCATGCCTCGGCGTACCACTTCATGGGCATCCCGACCAAGCTGTTCACCCCGATCTTCGTCTGCTCGCGCCTGACCGGCTGGGCTGCGCACGTATTCGAGCAGCGTGCCAACAACCGCATCATCCGCCCGAGCGCCGAGTATGTCGGCGTCGAACAGCGCCAGTTCGTGCCGATCGAGCAACGTTGAGTCATAGATCGCCGGGGCTGCTGCGCAGCCCCTGTAGGAGCGGCCTTGCGTCGCGAAAGGGGCGCGCAGCGCCCCCAAGGGCCAGACCTGCTTACCGAATACCGTGCCGAGCCTGATAACGATATGAACACTGCCTACCGCAAGAACCTGCCAGGCACCGCCCTGGACTACTTCGATGCCCGCGCCGCCGTCGAGGCGATCAAGCCCGGTGCTTACGATGGCCTGCCGTACACCTCCCGCGTGCTCGCCGAAAACCTCGTGCGCCGCTGCGACCCGGCCACCCTCGACGCCTCGCTGGGCCAACTGATCGAGCGCAAGCGCGACCTCGACTTCCCGTGGTTCCCGGCCCGGGTGGTGTGCCACGACATCCTCGGCCAGACCGCCCTGGTCGACCTGGCCGGCCTGCGCGACGCCATCGCCGACAAGGGCGGGGACCCGGCCCAGGTCAACCCGGTGGTGCCGGTGCAGCTGATCGTCGACCATTCCCTGGCCGTGGAATGCGGCGGTTTCGATCCGCAGGCGTTCGACAAGAACCGCGCCATCGAAGACCGGCGCAACGAGGACCGCTTCCATTTCATCAACTGGACCAAGAAGGCGTTCAAGAACGTCGACGTGATCCAGCCGGGCAACGGCATCATGCACCAGATCAACCTGGAGAAGATGTCGCCGGTGATCCACAACGACCGCGGCGTGGCATACCCGGACACCTGCGTCGGCACCGACAGCCACACTCCGCATGTCGACGCCCTGGGCGTGATCGCCATCGGTGTCGGGGGGCTGGAAGCCGAGAACGTCATGCTCGGCCGCGCCTCGTGGATGCGCTTGCCGGAGATCGTCGGCGTCGAGCTGACCGGCCGCCTGGCGCCGAACATCACCGCCACCGACCTGGTGCTGGCCCTGACCGAGTTCCTGCGCAAGCAGAAGGTGGTCGGCGCCTACCTCGAATTCCATGGCCAAGGGGCGCGCGCGCTGACCCTGGGCGATCGCGCCACCATTTCCAACATGGCCCCGGAATACGGTGCCACGGCAGCGATGTTCGCCATCGACCAGCAGACCATCGACTACCTCAAGCTGACCGGCCGCGACGACCAGCAGGTACAGCTGGTGGAAACCTACGCCAAGGTCGCCGGCCTCTGGGCCGACAGCCTGGCCAAGGCCGAATACGAGCGCACCCTGAGCTTCGACCTGTCGAGCGTGGTGCGCAACATGGCCGGCCCGTCCAACCCGCACGCCCGGGTCGCCACCAGCGAGCTGGCGGCCAAGGGCATCGCCGGGGCCTGGGAAGAAGTACCGGGGCAGATGCCCGACGGTGCGGTGATCATCGCCGCCATCACCAGCTGCACCAATACCAGCAACCCACGCAATGTGATCGCCGCAGGCCTCCTGGCGCGCAACGCCAACCGGCTTGGCCTGGCGCGCAAGCCGTGGGTCAAGTCGTCCCTGGCGCCGGGCTCCAAGGCCGTGCAGCTGTACCTGGAAGAGGCGGGGCTGGAAAAGGAGCTCGAGCAACTGGGCTTCGGCATCGTCGCCTTTGCCTGCACCACCTGCAACGGCATGTCCGGCGCGCTGGACCCGGTGATCCAGCAGGAGATCATCGACCGCGACCTTTACGCCACGGCCGTGCTGTCGGGCAACCGTAACTTCGACGGGCGCATTCACCCCTATGCCAAGCAGGCATTCCTCGCTTCGCCGCCGCTGGTGGTGGCCTACGCCATCGCCGGCACCATCCGCTTCGACATCGAGAAGGATGTGCTGGGCGTGGTCGACGGCCGGGAAATCCGCCTCAAGGACATCTGGCCGAGCGATGCGGAAATCGACGAAGTGGTGCGCGCGGCGGTCAAGCCCGAGCAGTTCCGCAAGGTCTACATTCCGATGTTCGCCATCGAGGAAGACCGCGGGCCGAAGGTGGCGCCGCTGTACCAATGGCGCCCGATGAGTACCTACATCCGTCGCCCGCCCTACTGGGAAGGTGCCCTGGCCGGCGAGCGCACCCTGCGCGGCATGCGCCCGCTGGCGGTGCTGCCGGACAACATCACCACCGACCACCTGTCGCCGTCCAACGCCATCCTGCTCGACAGCGCCGCCGGCGAATACCTGGCGAAGATGGGCCTGCCGGAAGAGGACTTCAACTCCTACGCCACCCACCGTGGCGACCACCTGACCGCCCAGCGCGCCACCTTCGCCAACCCCAAGCTGTTCAACGAGATGGTGCGCAAGGACGACGGCAGCGTGCGCCAGGGTTCGCTGGCGCGCATCGAGCCGGAGGGCAGGGTGACCCGCATGTGGGAGGCCATCGAGACCTACATGGCGCGCAAGCAGCCACTGATCATCGTTGCCGGTGGCGACTATGGCCAGGGCTCGTCCCGTGACTGGGCGGCCAAGGGCGTGCGCCTGGCCGGGGTCGAGGCGATCGTCGCCGAAGGCTTCGAGCGCATTCACCGCACCAACCTGGTGGGGATGGGCGTGCTGCCGCTGGAATTCAAGCCGGGCACCGACCGCAAGACCCTGGGCCTGGACGGCAGCGAGACCTATGACGTGCTCGGCGAGCGCAAGCCGCGGGCGACCTTGACCCTGGTGGTCACCCGGCGCAGTGGCGAACGCCTTGAAGTGCCGGTGACCTGCCGCCTGGACACTGCCGAGGAAGTGTCGATCTACGAAGCGGGCGGGGTGCTGCAGCGCTTCGCCCAGGACTTCCTCGAAGCGACCGCTTGAACAGGACTTGAACATGGCACATGCAGCGCAAGTAAAGATTCCCGCCACCTTTATCCGTGGCGGCACCAGCAAGGGCGTGTTCTTCCGCCTGCAGGACCTGCCGGAACCGGCCCAGGTCCCCGGCCCGGTCCGCGACGCCTTGTTGCTGCGGGTAATCGGCAGCCCCGACCCCTACGCCAAGCAGATCGATGGCATGGGCGGCGCCACCTCCAGCACCAGCAAGACCGTGATCCTGTCGAAAAGCCTCAGCCCCGACCACGATGTCGACTACCTGTTCGGCCAGGTCGCCATCGACAAGGCCTTCGTCGACTGGAGCGGCAACTGCGGCAACCTCTCCGCCGCCGTGGGGGCGTTCGCCATCGGCAACGGCCTGGTCGACCCGGCGCGCATCCCGCGCAATGGCATGGCCGCCGTGCGCATCTGGCAGGCGAACATCGGCAAGACCATCATCGCCCATGTGCCGATCAGTGCAGGCGAGGTGCAGGAAACCGGTGACTTCGAACTGGACGGCGTGACCTTTCCGGCCGCCGAGGTGCAGCTCGAATTCCTCGATCCGGCTGCCGACGAGGAGGGTGCTGGCGGCGCGATGTTCCCCACCGGTAACCTGGTGGATGACCTGGAAGTGCCGGGCATCGGCACCTTCAAGGCGACCATGATCAACGCCGGTATCCCGACCGTGTTCGTCAACGCTGCCGACATTGGCTACACCGGCACCGAATTGCAGGATGCGATCAACGGCGACCCCCAGGCGTTGCAGCGCTTCGAGACGATCCGCGCCCATGGCGCCGTGCGCATGGGCCTGATCGAACACGTCGACCAGGCCGCCGGGCGTCAGCACACGCCGAAAGTGGCGTTCGTCGCGCCGCCGAGCGCCTACACTGCCTCCAGTGGCAAAGCCGTCGCGGTGGCCGACATCGACCTGCTGGTGCGTGCGCTGTCCATGGGCAAGCTGCACCACGCGATGATGGGCACCGCAGCCGTGGCGATCGGTACTGCCGCGGCCATTCCGGGGACGCTGGTCAACCTCGCCGCGGGCGGGGGCGAGCGCAGCGCGGTGCGCTTCGGGCATCCGTCCGGCACCTTGCGGGTCGGTGCCGAGGCGCGTCAGGTGGATGGCGAATGGACGGTGACCAAGGCAATCATGAGCCGCAGTGCTCGCGTGCTGATGGAAGGCTGGGTTCGCGTGCCTGGCGACAGCTTCTGACGCACCCCTGGCGCTCGGCTTTAGTTGGTCGGGGCTGCTTTGCAGCCCTTTCGCGACACAAGGCCGCTCCTACAAGGCATGTGATCTCCTGTAGGAGCGGCCTTGTGTCGCGAAAGGGGCGCAAAGCGCCCCCAGCAATCCCAAAGGGAGTGAATATGAGCGCCAACGT
The DNA here is from genome assembly GCF_044749485.1 of Pseudomonas sp. NPDC089401. NCBI lineage: Bacteria > Pseudomonadati > Pseudomonadota > Gammaproteobacteria > Pseudomonadales > Pseudomonadaceae > Pseudomonas > Pseudomonas sp. NPDC089401. The sequence goes on from NZ_JBIVIA010000001.1 coordinate 603,123, forward strand.
GGACCTGAACGACCGCCCGGACTACGACCGGGTGCTGCAAACCCTCGCCGACTACGCCCTCACCTACCAGGTCGAATCCCCCGAGGCCCTGGACACCGCGCGCAACTGCCTGATGGACACCCTCGGCTGCGGCCTGCTGGCGCTGCGCTTCCCCGAATGCACCAAGCTCCTCGGCCCGCTGGTCGAAGGCACCCTGGTGCCCAACGGCGCCCGTGTCCCCGGCACGTCCTACCGCCTCGACCCGGTCAAGGCTGCCTGGGACATCGGCTGCACGGTGCGCTGGCTGGACTACAACGACACCTGGCTGGCCGCCGAATGGGCGCACCCGTCGGACAACCTGGGCGGTATCCTGGCGGTGGCCGATCACCTGTCGCAGAAGCGTGTGGCGGCGGGCGAGGCGCCGCTGCTGATGCGCGATGTGCTCGAAGCCATGGTCATGGCCCACGAGATCCAGGGCGTGCTGGCGCTGGAGAACGCTTTCAACCGGGTCGGCCTCGATCACGTGATCCTGGTCAAGGTTGCCTCGACGGCCGTGTGTGCCCGGTTGATGGGCGCCAACCGCGAGCAGATGCTGTCGGCGTTGTCCCACGCCTTCGTCGATGGCCAGGCGCTGCGCACCTACCGCCATGCGCCCAATGCCGGCTCGCGCAAATCCTGGGCAGCGGGCGATGCGTCGAGCCGCGGCGTGCGCCTGGCCGACATCGCCCTGCGTGGCGAGATGGGCGTGCCGAGCGTGCTGACCGCGCCGCAGTGGGGCTTCTACGAGGTGTCGTTCAGCCATACCAACAAGGACCTCGCCCTCAAGCCTGCCGGCCAGTACGAGCTGCGCCTGCCCCAGGCGCTGGCCAGCTACGTGATGGAAAACGTGCTGTTCAAGGTCAGCTTCCCTGCCGAGTTCCATGCCCAGACCGCCTGCGAAGCGGCCGTGACCTTGCATCCGCTGGTGCGCAACCGCTTGCATGAGATCGACCGTATCGTCATCACCACCCAGGAGTCGGCGATCCGCATCATTTCCAAAAGCGGCCCGCTGGCCAACGCCGCCGACCGCGACCACTGCCTGCAGTACATGGTGGCGGTGCCGCTGATTTTCGGGCACCTGGTGGCCGAGCATTATGAAGATGCCTTCCATGCCAACCACCCCAGCATCGACCGCCTGCGCGAGAAGATGGAGGTGGTCGAGGAGCCGCGTTTCAGTCGCGAATACCTGGAGGCGGACAAGCGCTCGATCGCCAATGCCGTGCAGGTGTTCTTCAAGGATGGCAGCAGCACCGAACAGGTGCTGGTGGAGTACCCGGTCGGCCATCGGCGCCGGCGCGGGGAAGGGATACCGTTGCTGGAGGCCAAGTTCAGGGAGAACCTGGCGACACGGTTCGCGCGGCAGCGGTGCCAGCGGATATTCGACTTGTGCAAGGACCAGCAGGCGCTGGAGCAGATGGCGGTGCACAGCTTTGTGGAGCTGTTCGTGATCTGAGGATGCCTGTGCCGGCCTCTTCGCGGGTAAACCCGCTCCCACAGGTGCTGCACAGATCTTCAAGTTTGTGATCAACCTGTGGGAGCGGGTTTACCCGCGAAGAGGCCAGTACAGGAGAAACAAAAAGCCCCGGCATTTCTGCCGGGGCTTTGTTTTACAGCCTACAACCGATGCTTACGCCTGAACCACCGGGATCTTGGCGTTGGCTGCCGCTTCGCGGAACTCGGCGATCTGGTCGAAGCTCAGGTAGCGGTAGACGTCGGCAGCCATGCTGTCGATGTCTTTGGCGTACTGCATGTACTCTTCGACGGTCGGCAGCTTGCCGATGATCGAAGCGACCGCCGCCAGCTCGGCCGAGGCCAGGTACACGTTGGTGGCGTCGCCCAGACGGTTCGGGAAGTTGCGGGTCGAGGTGGAGACCACGGTCGAACCGGTCTGCACACGTGCCTGGTTACCCATGCACAGCGAGCAGCCTGGCATTTCCATGCGCGCACCGGCCTTGCCGTAGATGCCGTAGTAGCCTTCTTCGGTCAGCTGGTGGGCGTCCATCTTGGTTGGCGGGGCCAGCCACAGGCGGGTCGGGATGCCGCCCTTGACCTTGTCCAGCAGCTTGCCGGCAGCGCGGAAGTGACCGATGTTGGTCATGCACGAACCGATGAACACTTCGTCGATCTTCTCGCCCTGTACCGAGGACAGCAGGCGGGCATCGTCCGGGTCGTTCGGCGCGCAGAGCACAGGCTCCTTGACGTCGGCCAGGTCGATCTCGATGATTTCGGCGTATTCGGCATCGGCATCGGCCGACAGCAGCTCAGGCTTGGCCAGCCAGGCTTCCATGGCCTGGGCGCGACGCTCCAGGGTGCGGGCATCGCCGTAGCCTTCGCCGATCATCCAGCGCAGCAGGGTGATGTTGGACTGCAGGTACTCGGCGATGGCCTTCTCTGGCAGCTTGATGGTGCAACCGGCAGCGGAGCGTTCGGCCGAGGCGTCGGACAGCTCGAAAGCTTGCTCGACGGTCAGGTCGTTGAGGCCTTCGATTTCCAGGATGCGGCCGGAGAAGGCGTTCTTCTTGCCCTTCTTCTCGACGGTCAGCAGGCCCTTCTGGATGGCGTAGTAAGGGATGGCGTGCACCAGGTCACGCAGGGTGATGCCTGGTTGCAGCTTGCCCTTGAAGCGCACCAGGATCGACTCTGGCATGTCCAGCGGCATGACGCCGGTGGCGGCGGCGAAAGCCACCAGGCCGGAGCCGGCCGGGAACGAGATGCCGATCGGGAAGCGGGTGTGCGAGTCGCCACCGGTGCCCACGGTGTCAGGCATCAGCATGCGGTTCAGCCAGCTGTGGATGATGCCGTCGCCCGGACGCAGCGACACGCCGCCACGGGTGCGGATGAAGTCTGGCAGGGTGTGGTGGGTGGTGACGTCGATCGGCTTCGGATAGGCCGCGGTGTGGCAGAACGACTGCATCACCAGGTCAGCGGAGAAGCCCAGGCACGCCAGGTCTTTCAGCTCGTCGCGGGTCATCGGGCCAGTGGTGTCCTGGGAGCCGACGGTGGTCATCTTCGGCTCGCAGTAGGCACCTGGGCGCACGCCCTGGCCTTCCGGCAGACCGCAGGCGCGGCCGACCATCTTCTGCGCCAGGGTGAAGCCCTTGCCGGAGTCGGCAGGCTGCTCTGGCTTCTTGAACAGGTCGGAAGCACCCAGGCCCAGTTCGGCACGGGCCTTTTCGGTCAGGCCACGGCCGACGATCAGCGGGATACGGCCGCCAGCGCGGACTTCGTCGAGCAGCACTTCGGTCTTCAGCGCGAAGCTGGTGACCAGGTCGTCGCTGCCGTGACGGCGTACTTCACCCTTGAACGGGTAGACGTCGATGACGTCGCCCATGGCCAGGTCGGTGCAGTCGAATTCGATCGGCAGGGCGCCGGCGTCTTCCATGGTGTTGTAGAAGATCGGGGCGATCTTGGTGCCGAAGCAGAAGCCACCGGCGCGCTTGTTCGGCACGTTCGGGATGTCGTCGCCGAAGAACCACAGCACCGAGTTGGTGGCGGATTTACGCGAGGAGCCGGTACCGACCACGTCACCGACGTAGGCAACCGGGAAGCCCTTGGCCTTGACCGCTTCGATCTGCGCCAGCGGGCCGACCGAACCTGGCTGCGACGGCTCGATGCCGTCACGGGCCATTTTCAGCATGGCCAGGGCGTGCAGCGGGATGTCAGGGCGCGACCAGGCGTCCGGGGCAGGGGACAGGTCGTCGGTGTTGGTTTCGCCTGGCACCTTGAACACGGTCAGGGTGTACTTGTCGGCGATCGCCGGGCGCGAGGTGAACCACTCGCCGGCAGCCCAGGATTCCAGCACGGCCTTGGCGTGAACGTTGCCGGCCTTGGCCTTTTCGGCCACGTCGTGGAAGGCGTCGAACATCAGCAGGGTGTGCTTGAGCTGTTCGGCCGCGACGGCGCCCAGTTCGGCGTCGTCCAGCAGCGCGACCAGCGTCTCGATGTTGTAGCCGCCCTGCATGGTGCCCAGCAGCTCGGTGGCGTGCTTGCGGTCGAGCAGTGGCGACTTGGCTTCGCCCTTGGCGATGGCGGAGAGGAAAGCGGCCTTGACGTAGGCAGCTTCGTCGACCCCTGGCGGAACGCGGTTGGTGATCAGGTCTACGAGGAAGGCTTCTTCGCCGGCCGGCGGGTTTTTCAGCAGCTCGACCAGGCCTGCAGTTTGTTCGGCGTTCAGCGGCTGGGGCACGATACCCAGGGCGGCACGCTCTTCGATGTGTTTGCGGTAGGCTTCAAGCACAGTTATTACCCTCATCAGTGGTCCCTAAAGGGAGTCCGGGACGCTCATCCAGCATTCGATGCACCCATGCGCGGTCACGGCTTTTTGGGCCGCCCAGCCAGGGTCGCAAAGAATCCTTACAGAAGCTGCTTTCAAAGTTTTACGCCTGCAGAACGGAAACTGATGAGGGCTGGCGCGGGCATGCGAGGGGTGCATGGCCCGGGCCAACGCCGTTCTACCGGATGAACTGTGCTCGTGACGCTTTGAAAACAGCTTCCAACGGACATTGTTGCCTTTGAAAAGGCGGGATGATTCTACGGCAAAAAAATCCCGAAGGTAAGGCGCTGAACATGACTTTAACGGGTGACCCTGGTTAGACAAAGGGCTAACATGACCCCGTGTTCCACCGCCAAGCCGTTGTTTTCCAATGTCCAACCAGTCCATCAAGACCCCTTGCGTCGGCCTCTGCTCCACCGTCTACGGAGACACGGTGTGCCGTGGCTGCAAGCGTTTCCACCACGAAGTGATCAACTGGAACGGTTACGACGACGAGCAGAAGCGCGCGGTGTGGCTGCGCCTGGAGCAACTGCTGGTGCAGGTGATGATGGCCAAGCTGGAAGTGTTCGACAAAGGCCTGCTGCGCCAGCAGCTGCAGCAGCGCTCGATCCGCTACGTCGAGCAACAGTCGGAATATTGCTGGGCCTATCAGCTGATAGCCCGCGGAGCGCGGATGATTCGCGACCTGGAGGCCTACGGCATGGCGCTGCTGCCGGAGTTTCGCGACTGGGAGTTGCCGCAGTTGCGCGACGCCATCGACCGCGAATTCTTCCTGCTCTCCGAGGCCCACTACCAGCGTTACATCGCCCCCAGCTTCCTGCGCGACGCCATGGGCAGCGCGCAGGGCCAGTGAGCGCAGCGCCTCAGTCGCCGGTGTATTCGCAGCCGCTGGTGCAGGTTTCGTGGATGCGCACCTTCGACAGTTCCGGCATCAGCGGCTTGACCTGCTCCCAGATCCACTTGGCGATCACTTCGCTGGTGGGGTTTTCCAGGCCCGGGATGTCGTTCAGGTAGTTGTGGTCCAGCTGCTCGTAGATCGGCTTGAAGATCGCCTTGACCTCGGCGAAGTCACGGATCCAGCCGGTGTGCGGGTCGAGCGGGCCGGTCAGGTGCAGGCCGACCTTGAACGAGTGGCCATGCAGGCGGCCACACTTGTGGCCTTCCGGCACGTGGGGCAGGCGGTGGGCCGATTCGAATGTAAATTCCTTGAAGATTTCCACTGTCGTAACTCTGCATGAATCAATAATGCGCGCAGTCTACCAGCATGGCCGCTACAAGGCTTGCAGGCGTTCGTGCAGCCGCCCGGTGGCAATCAGCTCCAGCAACTCGTCGCCCAGCCGCCGGCTTTCGGCGATCGCCTGGTACCAGTAGCGCTTGCGCGCCGGTGCATCGCCCATGAAGCGCTTGAAGTCGTTGCGGTCTGGCAGCTTGCCGTAGGGCAGGGCAGCCAGGTACTGCGGCGACGGGGTCAGCAGCAGCACGTTCTGCAGGCGCGTGGCATCGCCCTTGCGCCAGGGCAGGGCCTTGTCGAACCAGCCGGGGACCACCTTGTCGGTGAAGTGCGGGTACAGCACCAGGTCGTCACCGCGGTAGGGCAGATCCAGGTGGTAGTCGAGCAGGCCGCCGTCGCGGTAGGTGCCGGAACCGGCGCCGGGGATGTCGCGCACGCCCTCCATCACCATCGGAATCGAGCCCGAGGCGAGCAGGGCGTGGCGCAGGTTGGCCAGGTCCAGCGGCAGGCAGCGCGAAGGGAAGTCGGTGAGCGCATCGAGGGGTGGCGCGCTGCGCGCATCGTGCAGGATGACGCGCTCGAAGTGCCGCCCCAGGCGTGCGCGGCCCAACAGGTTGCTGGCGATCACCGAACCCAGGCCCATGCCCAGGCGGCCGCGGTGGTCGTGGGCGAGCTGGCCGTGGCTCTTCACCACCAGGATGTTCAGGCGGTAAAGCGGGTTGGCGAGGATTTGCCCGTCGCAGCCTTGCAGCAGGTCGTCGAGCATGCGCTGGCAGCTGCGGCTGATCTCGGCCGGGGTGGCGCCCTTGGCAAAGTCCTGCTCGGTGTACAGCTCGCCCAGGCGGCGGATGCTGGCGAGCGGGTCATCGAGGCAGGCACTGGCGAAGCGCCAGGAGCCGATCGACGCACCGATCAGCGCGCGCTGGCGCGGCGCGGACGGCAGCCATTCACCGAACAGCGCCAGGTCCAGCCCCTGGATCCCCAATGGCTTGGGGCCGCCCGCCGCGCCGGGCAGCACCCCCACATCGGCTGCCTGCAGGCCCTTTTCGCGAATCTGGCGCAAGGCCCGCTGGCCCGCCTTGAAGGTGAGGGCAGGGAATTTGATGTGGATGGCGCTCATGACGGATCTCGTGGACAACGTGCAGGTCATTATAAGGGCTTGATGCAGCTCGGGCTGCGCTATCATGCGGCCAGCTGTTTTCAGGTTGAATTAAGGACCGCCGAGTAATCTTGAGCCCGTAGACAACTTGCACGTCTCTTGTGGAGAGAACCTATGAAAACCTTGACTGCCCTGTTCACCGCCGCCGCCCTTGCCCTGGGCGCCAATGCCGCCTTCGCCAAGGACGTCCAGCCTGACGAAGTGGTCAAGCTGGTCAACGCCAAGACCATCAAGTCGCTGGATGAGCTCAAGGCTGCCGCCGTGGCCAAGCACCCGGGTTCCACCGTGAAGGACTCGGAGCTTGAGAACGAGTACGGCCGCTACATCTACAAGGTCGAGCTGCGCGATACTCAGAATGTCGAGTGGGACGTCGACCTGGACGCCAAGACTGGCGAAGTGCTCAAGGACGAACAGGACCGCTGATGATTCACGTACCTCGGCCGGCACGCTATCTGGCATTGTCGCTGCTGGCCGTCTGCTCCCTGGCCGCGGCCCGCGATCTGGACCAGGATGAAGCGCTCAAGCTGCGCCAGAAGGGCGTCATCCTGCCGCTCGAGCAACTGCTGGACACCGCCCTGGGGCGTTACCCCGGGGCGCGCCTGCTGGAGGCCGAGCTGGAAGAGGACGACGACCGCTACGAATATGAAGTCGAGCTGTTGACCACGGACGGCGTGGTGCGCGAGATCAAGCTCGATGCCAGCACCGGGGCCCTGCTCAAAGACGAGGAAGACGACTGACATGCGCCTGTTGCTGGTCGAAGACAATGTGCCCCTGGCCGATGAACTGACCGCCGGCCTGCAGCGCCAGGGCTACGCCGTGGACTGGCTGGCCGATGGCCGCGATGCGGTGTACCAGGGGCAGACCGAACCCTATGACCTGATCATCCTCGACCTCGGCCTGCCGGGGTTGCCGGGGCTCGAGGTGCTGGCGCAATGGCGTGCCGGCGGCCTGGCCACGCCGGTGCTGATCCTCACCGCGCGGGGCTCATGGGCCGAGCGCATCGAGGGCTTGAAGGCCGGGGCCGACGATTACCTGAGCAAGCCGTTCCACCCCGAGGAGTTGCAGCTGCGCATCCAGGCCCTGCTGCGCCGCGCGCGTGGCCTGGCCAACCAGCCGACGCTGGAGGCCGCCGGCCTGCACCTGGACGAGAGCCGCCAGTGCGTGAGCCGCGAGGGTGTCGACATCCAGCTCACCGCCGCCGAGTTCCGCCTGTTGCGCTACTTCATGCTGCACCCGCAGCAGATCCTGTCCAAGAGCCACCTGGCCGAGCACCTGTACGACGGCGAAACCGAGCGCGACTCCAACGTGCTGGAAGTCCACGTCAACCACCTGCGCCGCAAGCTCGGCCGCAGCGTCATCGAGACTCGCCGCGGCCAGGGTTACCTGTACGCCGGGAGCACCGGGTGAAGTCGATCCAGGCGCGCCTGAGCCTCGGCCTCGTCGCCGTGCTGGTGGTGGTCGGCGTGGTGCTCGCGCAACTCACGCTGTGGCTGTTCGAGGCAGGGTTGCAGCGCTATCTGGAAAATGGCCTGCGCAAGGAGAGCGAGAACCTGCTGGTGGCGCTGGTGCGCGGCCCGTCCGGCTTGCAGCTGGACGAGCGGCGCATTTCCGCGGCCTATCAACGGCCGTTCTCGGGGTACTACTTCCGCATCGATTTCGACCAGGGCACCTGGCGCTCGCGCTCGCTGTGGGACCTGGACATGCCCAAGCCCGCCACGCCGGGGCTCTCCGACAGCCATGAGCTGGGCCCGGAGGGGCAGCAACTGCTGGCTTTGCGGGCCGATTACCGGCGCCTGGGGCAGGACATCTCGATCAGCGTGGCGCAGGATTACTCGCCGGTGCGTGACGGCTTCCGCCGCCTGCAGCAAATCGGCCTGGGCATGGGCCTGGTGGCGTTGATCCTCGTGCTGGTGCTGCAGCGCATCACCGTCACCCGCTCGCTGCGCCCGCTGGAGCGTGCCCGTCGGCAGGTCGCCCAGTTACAGCAGGGGCAGCGCTCCCAGCTCGATGACGAGGTGCCCAGCGAACTGGCGCCGTTGGTGGGCCAGATCAACCATTTGCTCAGCCACACCGAAGACAGCCTGCGCCGTTCGCGCAATGCCCTGGGCAATCTCGGTCACGCCCTGAAGACGCCGTTGGCGGTGCTGCTCAGCCTGGCCTCCAGCGAGCGCCTGAAGGGCCTGCCCGAGGTGCAGGTGCAGATGCGCGAACAGTTGCAGCAGATCCAGCAACGCCTGACCCGCGAGCTGAACCGGGCACGCCTGGCCGGGGATGCGTTGCCGGGGGCGCAGTTCGACTGTGATGCCGAGTTGCCCGGTTTGCTCGAAACCTTGGCCATGATCCATGGCGAAGGCTTGCTGCTGCAGCGCGATGTGCCGCCGGGGTTGCTGCTGCCGTGGGATCGGGAGGATTTCCTGGAGCTGCTCGGCAACCTGCTGGACAACGCTTGCAAGTGGGCGGACAGCGAGGTGCGGCTGGGGATTGCGCCGACGGTCGACGGTTATCGGCTGTGGGTCGACGATGACGGTCCTGGAATTCCTGAAGGGCAGCGGCTGCAGGTGCTCGAGCGTGGCTCGCGGCTGGATGAGCAGGTCGATGGGCACGGCCTGGGGCTGGGCATCGTGCGCGATATCGTCGAGGCCTGGGGCGGGCGGCTGGCGCTGCTGGAAAGCACCCTGGGCGGGCTGCGGGTAAGCATCGAGTTGCCCCGCAAGGTTCGATGACGCCGGGACGGGCTGTGGCAGAGGGCCCAGTGGGAGCAACTGTGTTGCTCAATTTCTGAAAGCTGGCGCGATCCCTGTGGGAGCGGGTTTACCCGCGAAGAAGACACCGCGGTGCATGGCACGGGCTTCGCCCGTGTTCGCGGGTAAACCCGCTCCCACAGGGATTGCACCGGCTTCGGGTTCTGCGCACGGATCAGCACTGCAAAAAAATTGCAGTACAGGCGCATTTTTTTGAATTAGCCCTATCGCCCCCCGCCCGGCACAATCCTTCTCACGAAACCGAACGGTTTCCATCTCTCCATGGACGGAGCCCCTTGTGCTATTGCATCCGCAATACGAGGCCCAGGCCTTTTCGGCTGGGCTTTCTTTTTAAACAAGAAAACTACAGATCCTGATTATTCAAATGTCTGCCTCGCGTTCCGAAAGTCGTCTGCAGCGGTTGTTGCCGGCGTCGCTCAATATTCCCCCCAAGCAATGGTTGCGTGCCGGTATCGGCGCCTTGCTCGGCCTGTTCCTCGCCGGTTGGCTGACCAGCCTGGCCTACGGCCCGAGCATCGCCCTGCACCTGCTCGGCCCGCTGGCCGCCTCGGCGGTGCTGGTGTTCGCCGTGCATTCCGGCCCGCTCGCGCAACCCTGGCCGGTGCTGGGCAGCTATGCCCTGGCCGGCGCGGTCGGCCTGGCCATGCGCCAGGGCTTCGGCGCCGAGCTGTGGGTGGCCGCCGCGGCCCTGGGCCTGTCGATCCTGGTGATGTGCCTGCTGCGCTGCCTGCACCCGCCCGGTGGCGGGGTGGCGGTGAGCGCGGTGCTGGCCGACCCGGGGCTGACCGCCATGGGCGATCACCTGCTGGAGCCGGTGCTGCTCAACGCGCTGATCCTGGTGGCGGTGGCGATCGTCTACAACCGCCTGACCGGCGTGCGCTATGCGCAACGCGCCGTGCCGCGCAAGGACCTGCACCACACCCACGACCCGCTGCCCAGCGAGCGTGTGGGTATCCGTGGCGCCGACCTGGACCAGGCCCTGGAAGAGCTCGGCGAGTTCGTCGATGTCACCCGCGACGAGCTGGAACGGATCATCCTCGCCACCGAGCAGCATGCATTGCAGCGCAGCCTTGGCGGGATTACCGCAGCCTCGGTGATGTCCCGCGACGTGCAGTTCGCCTCGCCCGACACCACCTTGGAGCAAGCCTGGAAGATGCTCGCCAGCCACCACCTGAAAACCCTGCCGGTGCTGCAACAGGGCAAGCTGGTGGGCATCGTCAGCCTCAGCGACCTGGTCGGCCCGGCCATGCAGCGCGGGCGCTTCAGCTGGCGTGGCCTGTTCGGCCGCAAGGCCGTGCGCATGGAGCAGGTGATGAGCCGGCGGGTCGTCAGCGTCAGCAGCCAGCACCCGCTGGAGCGCCTGTTGCCGCTGTTGAGCGAGCAGGGCCTGCACTGCCTGCCGGTGCTCGAGGGTGAGCAGTTGGTGGGGGTGGTCACCCAGACCGACCTGGTGGCCGGCCTCAAGCGCCAGTTGCTCAGCGCTGCTTCAGATCACCGGGTCCCAGCGTTGTGACCAGTCGCTGGCGCCGGCGGCCACCAGCCGGCGCAGCACCGCGAAGGCCTGCTGCAAGGCCTCGCTGTCGCGCTTGCGAGGGTATACCAGGTAGGTCGGGTAGGTGAACTCCGGCGCCTGCGGCACCCGCTCGAACACCCCGCTATCCAGGTAGGCCTGTACCACGCGGGTGCGGAAATAGCCGCTGCCTCCCTGGTCGAGGATGAACTGCAGCGCCAGCGGCCCGAGGTTGAAGCTCAGCGCCGGGCGCGCGCAGTCGGGCAGGGCGGCGTCGTGCTGGCGGCGGAACGCCTCGCCCCAGTCGATGTAGATGTACGGCTCGGGCAGGTCGACCCGGCGCACGCGGATCAGCTTCTCCTCCATCAACTGCTCCACCTGCAACCCCGGGCCGTAGGTCGGCTGGTACACCAGCGCGGCGTCCAGCAGGCCCATCTCCACCTTGCGCAGCAACGATTCGCCATCGCTCACCTCGTTGCGGATGGCGTGGCTGGGCAGTTCGCGGTGCAGGGCGCTGACCCAGTCGAGCAGCATCGGGTTGCCCAGGCTCACCTCCGCCCCCACGTGCAGCACCTGCTGACAGCCCTCGGGCAGCGGCAGGTCGCGGCGCGCCGCTTCCCAGGTCTGCACCAGCTGGTTGGCATAGCTGACGAAGGCCTCGCCATCGCTGGTCAGGCTGGCACCGTTGCGGCTGCGCACGAACAGCTGGCAGCCCAGTTGCTGCTCCAGGCGTTGCACCCGCGCGGTGATGGCGGTCTGCGACACGAACAGGCGTTCGGCGGCGGCGACCAGGCTGCCGCAGCGGACGATTTCCAGGAAGGTTCGGGCCTGATCGATGTCCATGAGCTGCTCTGTGACGAAGAGGGGCGCCTATTCTAGAGGCTTTGCACCGTTCTGGGGCGGTTTTGCCAAGCATGCAAATTTGCAGGTCGGTTGTGACTTTAGTCCCCTGGCAGCCCCGGTGTGGCGGGCCATACTCAGGGTTCGCCCTTCAATAACAACAAATACCGGGTTTTCAAGCACATGACCTACCAGCATAGCTACGCCCAATCGATTGCCGACCCTGCCGCCTTCTGGGCCGATCAGGCCCAGGCCCTGGCCTGGTACCGCAAGCCCTTGCTGACCCTGCAGGAAAACGCCGACGGTACCCACCGCTGGTTCTCCGATGGCCGCCTGAACAGCTGCTACCTGGCCCTGGACCGGCAGATCGAACTGGGCCGTGGCGAGCAGCTGGCGCTGATCTACGACTCGCCGGTGACCGGCGTGCAGCAATCGTTTACCTACAACCAGCTGCGCGATGAGGTGGCGCGCCTGGCCGGGTTATTGCGCCAACTGGGTGTCGGCAAGGGCGACGGGGTGATCATCTACATGCCCATGGTGCCCCAGGCGGCCATGGCCATGCTGGCCTGTGCGCGGATCGGCGCGGTGCATTCGGTGGTGTTCGGCGGCTTTGCCGCCAGCGAGCTGGCCCTGCGCATCGACGATGCCCGGCCGACGCTGTTGCTCACCGCTTCCTGCGGGCTGGAGTTCGACCGCGTGATCGAATACAAGCCGCTGGTCGATCGCGCCTTGCAGGCCGCCCGCCACCAGCCGCGCCATGTGCTGGTGCTGCAACGGCCCCAGGCCCGCGCCGCGCTACAGCCCGGGCGTGACCTGGACTGGCAGCAGGCAATCGCCAGTGCCGAGCCGGTGCCGCCCGTGGCGCTGGAGGCGACGGACCCGCTGTACATCATGTACACCTCCGGCACCACCGGCAAACCCAAGGGCATCGTCCGCGAGAACGGCGGCAATGCCGTGGCGCTGTGCTACGCCATGCGGGATGTCTACGGTATGCAGGCGGGCGATGTGTGGTGGGGCATTTCCGACGTCGGCTGGGTGGTCGGCCATTCGCTGATCGTCTACGGCCCGTTGATGAGTGGTTGCACCACGGTGTTCTATGAAGGCAAGCCGATCCGCACGCCGGACGCTGCGGCGTACTGGCGGGTGGTCGAGCAGTACCGGGTCAATGCCTTGTTCTGCGCCCCGACCGCCATGCGCGCGATCCGCAAGGAGGACCCGCAGGGCGAGCTGATCCGCCAGCATGACCTGAGCTCGCTGCGCCAACTGTTCCTGGCCGGGGAAAAACTCGACTCCAGCACCCATGAATGGCTGCAGCAAGCCACCGGCAAGCCGGTGCATGACCACTGGTGGCAGACCGAGACCGGCTGGCCGGTGACCGCGCCCTGTGTCGGCCTGGAAGGCAGCGCGGCGCGGCCCGGGTCGAGCAACCGTGCGGTGCCCGGTTATCACGTGCGCGTGCTGGATGACGACGGGCACCTGCTGGGGCCCAACCAGCAGGGCGCCATCGTCATCGCGCTGCCGCTGCCGCCGGGGTGCAGCCAGACCTTGTGGGGCGATCACCAGCGCTACCTGCAGGCCTACCTGCACACCTATCCGGGCTACTACCACACCGGTGACGGCGGCTTCCTCGACGATGACGGGTTCGTCTACATCATGGGCCGCACCGACGATGTGATAAACGTCTCGGGCCATCGCCTGTCCACCGGCGAGATGGAAGACCTGGTGGCCAGCCACCCGGCGGTGGCCGAGTGTGCGGTGATCGGCGTGCACGACGAGATCAAGGGCCAGGTGCCGCTGGCGCTGGTGGTGCTCAAGGATGGCGAGGCGATTGCCGAGGCGCAGTTGCGCACCGAGCTGACAGGCCACGTGCGTGAGGCGATTGGCGCGCTGGCGTGCTTCAACCAGGTGCGGCGGGTGAAGCGGCTGCCGAAGACGCGTTCCGGGAAGATCCTGCGGGCGGTGTTGCGCAAGATGGCCGATGGGCAGGCCTACGTGCCGCCCTCGACCCTGGATGACCCGGCGGTGCTGGCGGAGATCGAGGCGGTGCTGGCGGACTTGCCCAGGGCTGGGTGACAACCTGGCCCCGCGAAGAGGCCGGATCAGGCAACAGGGGACGTGGGCCCGACCTGATGCAACTGCCCCAACCGGCTGCGGGTGCGCATCAGGTCGGCCAATGGTCCACCCAGGCTTTGCTCCAGCGGCCGTTTGCCGATCAGCGTGACCTGCCGATCCTGGTCATACAGCACATCCACCAGGTTGACGAAGCGCTGCTGCGCCGCCAGCGAACATTCCGACAGGTCATCCAGCCCCTCGATGATCCACGCGTCGTATTGCTTGGCCAGCGCCAGGTAGTCGATCACCGCGGTAGCCTTCTCGCACAGGTCATCGAACGCCAGCACGATCCGCTGGCCGTCGATGGCCAGGGCGCGCAGCGGGCGCTTGTTCACGTCCAGCGTCACCGGCTGTTCGACAGGCAGGTTCAACGCCTGGCGCTGCGCCGCATCCCCCGGCCACACATAGTGCCCCTGGGTGAAGCGCTGGTGCTCGCGGTTGGCCGGCAGGCTGCGAAAATCCGTGTCGCCACCGACTTCCAGCACTTCCATCGAACTGTTGATCAGGCGGATCACCGGCAGGAAGCGCTCGTGGTACAGCGGGTTGGGCAGCAACCCTTCAGGCGCGTAGTTGGACGTCACCAGCAGGAAGATGCCACGGGAGAACAGGGCGTTGAACAGCCGCGTCAGCAGCATGGCGTCGCCGATGTCGTGGACGTGGAATTCGTCGAAACACAACACCTGGCAGTCGCCCAGCAGTTCATCGAGGGTCGCGCCCAGGGCGTCGTCCAGCAGGCGGTGCTGGTGCATGCCCTGGTGCAGGCGGGCGAAGAAGTCGTGGAAATGCAGGCGCCGTTTGGCTTCGACCGGCACGGCCTGGAAGAAGCCATCGAGCAGCCAGCTCTTGCCGCGGCCCACCGAACCATGCAGGTAGAGGCAGCGTGGCTGGCCACTCTCGAGTAGCGCGAGCTGCACGGCCATGCTGTGGATGACCCGGCGCTGGCCATCGCTGAGCGTGTAGCCACGGCTTCGCGCCTTGTCTTCGAACCAGGCGAGCAGTTCGCATTGCGCGGGCGCGGCGGTGCGCAGGCGCTGGCCGAGCTGGCGCAGCGGGGCAGGGATCCAGGCGGACAAGGCAAAGCCTCCTTGGGCGATGGCAGGGCTGCGCGCAGCTTGCCCGAGGCGAGCGGATTTGACCAATACAAAAAGTGCCAGGTATCTATCGCCCGGCACGATGATTCAGGCCTTGCGCTCCAGCTGGCGCTCGATCATGTACTTGACCGTCAGCCGGCGTTCCTTGAGGTGGCGCAGGTCCTCGTCCACGAAATTGCCGGCCGAGATCGATTCGGCGGCCAGCACCTGGTTGTCGATGTCCATGTACTCGTCGAGCAGGCGGTCAAGGGCCGGGTCCTGCTGGCGGCGCTGCTGGACGATTTCCCGTGGGTAGTGCAGGTCCTGGTAGAGGTCGTGGGAGACAGGCATGGAGTCCTCCTTGGTCAATGCAGTTTGCTTACCTGATTGGAAGGGAGGAATGCGATTGTGTTGAAGCGGAGCGGGAGAAAAACGACGGGCGGTTGCCTGACGACCGATGAAAATCGATCTGGAACACTAACTTGCTGTTTTAAAGCATTTTTTTTCACATGGGGGGTTCACAGACTGAAACTTTGTTGTTAAAGTGCCGCGCATTCCAAGACAACAACCCAGTTGTCACTCAGTTGGAATTGTCAGAGCAGCATCAGCTGCATCCGATACAGGGGCGTCGCCAAGCGGTAAGGCAGCAGGTTTTGATCCTGCCATGCGTTGGTTCGAATCCAGCCGCCCCTGCCATTTTTTCAAATACCCATTTCCTGATTCAGTGCAGATGAACATCGGCGCTGGGTTTTGCCGTTTCCGTTCATCTGTACCGGCCCTTTCGCGCTGTACTTGTGGGAGCGGGTTCACCCGCGAAAGGGCCGGTACGGGCGAAGCAACCCTATCCGGCAACCCGCAACAGCTCATCCAGCACCCGCGCCAGCTCATCGGCCTGCACCGGCTTCTGAATCACCAGGCTCCCCGGCACCTGCAAGCCCTCCAGTTCCGCATACCCGGTCAGGAACACCACCGGCAACTGCGGGTAGCGATCCCGCGCGGCCAGCGCCAACTGGCCACCGTTGAACGCCGGCATGGCGAAGTCGGTCAGCAGCAGATCGATGCTATCGTCCAGCAGCGCCAGCGCCTGCTCGCCACTGTGGGCCTGGTGCACCTGGTAGCCGTACTGGCGCAGCACGTCGCCCAGCATGTCGCGCACCAGGTGGTCGTCGTCCACCAGCAGCACGGTGCGGTTGTGGCCACTGTCGGCGATCGACTGCCGCACCAGCGCAGCCGCCGGGACGCTGTGCGGTGCCTGCTTGACCGCTGGCAGGTACACGGCCACCTGGGTGCCATGCCCCGGCTCGGTGTCGATGCGCACGCCACCGCCGGACTGCTTGGCGAAGCCGAATACCTGGGCCAGGCCCAGGCCCGAACCTTTGCCGATGTCCTTGGTGGTGAAGAACGGCTCGAACACCTTGGCCAGCACGTCTTCGCTCATGCCGCAGCCGGTGTCGCGGATGCTCAGCATCACGTACTCGCCTGGCTCCGGGTCTTCCGGGCGCTGTGGGCGGGCCTTGACCCACATGTTGCGGGTGGCCAGGGTCAGTTGGCCGCCGTCAGGCATGGCATCGCGGGCATTGATCGCCAGGTTGAGGATGATCATCTCGGTCTGGGTCGGGTCGGTCAGCGCCTGCCACAGGCTGTGGTCGAGGTCCAGGCGCACGGCGATGCTGCCGCCCAGGGTGCGGCTGAGCAGTTCCTCGAGGCCGGTGAGGGTGCGGTTGAGGTTCAGCGCCACCGGCTCCAGGCGCTGGCGGCGGGAGAACGCCAGCAGTTGCGAGGTCAGCTTGGCGCCGCGCTCGCCGGCCTCGCGAATGTGCGTCAGGCGGCTGCGGGCCTTGTACAGGTCGCCTTTTTCCAGGTCGCTTTCGAGAAAGCTGGCGCCGGCGAGGATCACCGTCAGCAGGTTGTTGAAGTCGTGGGCGACGCCGGCGGTGAGCTGGCCGACCGCTTCCAGTCGCTGCATCTGCTGCAGCGCCGCCTCGACGCGCTCGCGTTCGGTGATCTGCTCGCGCAGGCGGGTGTTGGCCTCGGCGAGGCCCAGGGCGGTTTCCCGTTCGCTGGTGATGTCGCGCGCCACCACGTACAGCAGGGTGTCTTCCGGCACCACCACCCACGACAGCCAGCGCAACTGGCCACTGGCATGCTGGATGCGGCCGACGAAGCGTGCGCTGGTGCGGCCATGGGCGAGGGCGGCGAGTTCGGTCAGCAGCGACTCCTGGTCGGCTTCGGGCAGCAGGTGCAGCAGCGAGGCCTGGCTCAGGCGCTCGCGGGAGAAGCCCAGGCTGGCCTCCCAGGCCGGGTTGAGCGCGACCGGGGTGAGGTCTTTGTTGAGCACCGCCAGCAGGTCCTGGGAGAGTTCCCAGGCGCGGTCGCGTTCACGGGTGCGCCGTTCCACCCGTTCGCCGAGCATCTCGTTGAGCTGCTTGAGCGCCTGGGTGGCCTGGCGCTGGGTGTGGATGTCCTGCAGCACGCCGGTGAACCGGGTGCATCGGCCCTCGACGAATTGGCACTGGCCGCTGCTGAGCAGCCAGCGGGGCTCGAGGCCACCGGGCTGGCTGATGCGGAATTCGACCCGGTACAAGCCGTCGCTGTCCGGGCGCATGGCCTGGTCCACGGCCTCGCGCACTTTGCTGCGGTCATCCGGATAGATGCCGGCATAGAACAGGTCGAGGTTCATCTCGGTCTCGACCGGCACGCCGAACAGACGCTTGCAGCGATCGTCCCAGACCAGGGTGCCTTGCACCGGTCGGAAGTCCCAGGTGCCCATGCCGGCGGCATCGATGGCAATCCGCGCACGTGCCTCGACGTCGGCCAGTGCCTCTTCGGCGTGGCGCCGGCGCTGGCGCTCCTGCACCTCCGTCAGGGCCCGGCGCACAGCCTTGGGTAGCAGCGGCAGGTTTTTCTTGAGCAAGTAGTCGGTGGCGCCGAGGCGGATCATTTCCACCGCATGCTCTTCGCCATAGATACCAGAGAGGAAGATGAACGGTGTGTCCGGTGCCAGGCGCTGGGCGATGGCCAGCACGTCGGGGCCAGAGGAGCCAGGCAGCACACAATCGCAGAGGATCAGGTCGTAGTGACCGGTGAGCAGGGCGTGCTCGACGCCGACATGGTCGAACACCACCTGCGGCTGCACCTGCAACCCGCTGCGCTCGAGGCGCATCAAGGTCAGCTCGGCGTCCATCGAGCTGTCTTCGACCATCAGCAGTTTCAGAGGAGTTGGCAACATCTTCGCGTTGGCCTCAGTGGTTGCCACGGCGGTTCAGGCGCAGCGAACCGGGTGGCGGCTCGTTGAGCACCGCCCAGAACATGCCGAGGTCGGAGATGGCGGAAACGAACTCCTTGAACTCCACCGGCTTGACCACATAGGCATTGACCCCCAGTTCGTAGGCCCGCAGCAGGTCGGGTTCCTCGCGCGAAGAGGTCAGCATCACCGTCGGGATGCTGCGCAGTTCCGCAGTGGCGCGCACCACCTTGAGCACTTCCAGGCCATCGACCTTGGGCAGCTTCAGGTCCAGCAGCAGGACTGCCGGGTTGCCATCGTCGCGCGCGGCATAGGCATTGCGGCGCAGCAGGTAGTCCAGGGCGTCGGCGCCGTCACGCAGGACGATGACTTCGTTGGCCAACTGGCTGCGCTCCAGGGCCAGCAATGTCAGTTCCAGGTCCCTGGGGTTGTCTTCGACCAGCAATATGGGCTTGAGCATGATGGTACGGGGGCCTCAGGAAAGCGCTGGATGACGTGGAAGGGTGAAGTGGAAGCTGGCGCCCTGGTCGACCTGGCCCTCGGCCCAGACCCGGCCATCGTGGCGTTCGATGATGCGCCGCACGCTGGCCAGGCCGATACCGGTGCCTTCGAAGTCCTCCATGCGGTGCAGCCGCTGGAACACCCCGAACAGTTTGTTGGCGTAGGCCATGTCGAAGCCGACGCCATTGTCCTGGATGCACACCTCGGTTTCGTTGGCACGCTGGCGCGCGCGTATCTCGATGCGTGCGCAGGCGCGACCGCGGGTGTACTTGATGGCGTTGGCGATGAGGTTGTGCAGGGCCAGGTTGATGAAGGCAGGGTCGGCGATCACTTTCGGCAGTGCGGCGATGTCCCAGGTGATTTCACGGCCTTCATAGTCGGGCGCCAGGTCCTGGCGAATGGCCTCGATCAGGGTATTGAGGTCGACGTCCGACAGGCGCAGCGCCGAGCGGCCCATCTGCGAGAAGTTGAGCAGGTTGTCGACCAGGCTGCCGGCGAACCGTGCGGCCTCCTCGATGTGCTGGAGGAAGCGCCTGCCACGCTCGCTGAAGGCCTGGCCTTCGATTTCGCCGATCAGCTCGGTATAGCCGGCGATGTGGCGCAGCGGTGCGCGCAGGTCGTGGGACACACTGTAGGAAAAGGCCTCGAGCTCCTTGTTCGAGCGGCGCAATTCGTTGGCCAGCTGTGCCAGCTCCTCGGCCTTGCGCAGGACGATGCCAAGTACCGCGCTGCGCAGTTCTAGCACGGCTTCGAGCAGCAGCGGGTCCCAGGGCTCGCAGTAGCCGCTGACCTGTTCCTGCCAGCGCTCGAAGCTGTGGCGCGGGTTGAGCACACCCTGGGCGCCGATGGCCTTGTCCGGGCGGCCGGCCCAGTCGACCCTGCGCACGTGCTCGGGGCGGAACCACAACAGGTAGTGCGAGTGGATCTGCGAGATTGCCACGGCCAGCACGCCACCGGCATGGGCGGCGAGTTCGGGCAGTTCGTCGATGTCGCGGCCAAGGTTGTCGCTGTGGAACACGGCGCTGTCGCCGCGCTGGGAAAGCCAGTGCACCAGGGCATTGACCTGGGCGCTGGGTGGGGTCTGGCCGATCAGCTCGCAGCGCTCGGCGGAAATCACCGCGGCGCCTGTGGCGCTGGCGAAGTCCAGCAGCACCTCGGGCAGGTCGCGCAGGCCTTCGCTGACACTGTCATGGTCGGCCATCGACGAGATCATGCGCACGATGTGCTGGCGCAGGTCGAGCAACTGGCGGGTCTTGGCGTGGGACTGGCGTGATTCGATCTGCAGCGACAGCACGCTGGCCAGCAGCTCGCAGGCGGTGCGGGTGCGCAGCTCGACCGCGCGTGGCTGGGCGTGGTGGCAGGAGATCAGGCCCCATAGCTGGCCATCGACCACGATCGACAGCGACATGGACGCCAGGGTGCCCATGTTGCGCATGTACTGCAGGTGCACCGGAGATACGCTGCGCAGGGCGGCGTAACTCAGGTCCAGCGGCTGGCCCGTGCGCGGGTTGTTGACCGGCAACAGCGGCGAGGGCTGGTAGCCGGCGTCCTCGATCACACGGATGCGGTTGACCCGATACAGCTCCCGGGCCTGGCGCGGGATGTCCGAGGCCGGGAAGTGCAGGCCCAGGTAGCGCGGGTAGCCGGCATCGGCCACCTCTGCGAGCACCTGGCCGTGGCCCTCGGCGTCGAAGCGGTAGGCCTTGACCCGGCCGAAGCCGGTGATCTGCTTGATCTGCTCCACGCACTGCTGGAGCAGGGCTTCGAGGCTGTCGGCGTTGTGCAGGCTGCCGATGAAGCTGCGCACCAACGGGTAGTAGTCGCCCTGGTCGTCAAGGCCCGGCGCCTGGCGCGAAGGTTCGAACTCGGCGATCAGCACCTGGTCGTGGCGATGAGCGAGCAGGCGCAGGGTGCCGCCGAAGGGCGCACCTTGGCGCAGGCCTACGTCGCCTATGTGGAAGGGGAAGGCTTCCTCGGCGGGCATGCGCTGGAGTTGCCGGCGCAGGTCGAAACCTTCGCTGACCATTTCGCTGAAGGTGCAGCCGAGCAGCTCCCTGGCTGGCATGCCCAGCCACTGTTCGGCGTTGGCACTGGCCTGGAGGATGCGCAGGTCCTGTTCGTCCAGCACCAGCAGGAAACCGTGCGGCTGGATGCTGCCGGGTATCTGGATCGGTTCCTGGGCGCAGCGTTCCAAGGCTGCGGCCAGTGTCTCGTCTGCTGTCGTCAATGGAAACGCTCCTGTCCTGTTCTTCCATGCGTGCCGCATGCGCAGGGCTTGCCGGCCACTCGTACCCCTGCACCGTAACAGAATGCAGGCCGTTTTGCCGGCCCGTGAACCCCGGCGGCCCGGGCTGCCGGAGCGATCGTCGGGGTCAGGTCTAGCGCTTTTTGGCTAACACAAAAGTATGGCTCCCTGCCATCACGGCCTGGCTGCTGGCTGCTACGCTCAAATGCAGAATAGAGGAACAAAGGAACATCCTGTGACGGAACGCTTGTTGGCCGCGTTGTTAGGCCTGTTGTTCAGCGGCGGTGCCGTGGCGGCGGACTTCCTGGTCGAAGTGCGGGTACTGGTGCAGCGAGGCTGCATGCTGGTCGCCCAGCAACGCGATGCCGGTGCCCAGGCCCTGGGTCGGATCGACCTGGGCGTCGCTTCGCGCCTGGATGGCCCGGATGCGCCCTTGAGCGGCGTGATGATGACCCGCCACCCGCCCAGGCTGGAATGCAACCCCGACACCACTTACCAGGTGCGCATCGACGGCGGCCAGCACGGAGGTGTGGGCGAACTGCGCTTTCTCGCCAGCGACACTGCCAGGGGCCGTCCGATTCCTTATCGCCTGTACCGCGATGCTGCCTGGCGCGAGCCGGTGGTGGTCAATGAAACCCATGCCGAGCGAGTGCCCGACAGCGGCACCGTGGAGCTGCCGTTGTACGCGCGTATCGACCGCCTGGCCTGGGTGCCCCGCGCCGGGCAGTACGCCGACCTGCTCAAAGTCACGGTCACCTGGTAGCGAGGCCGCCATGGACAAGGACGTCACGCCATGAACCGCACATCGATCCTGCTGCTCACCCTTGGCCCGCTGCTGTTGCCCAGTGGTGCCCATGGCAGCACCAGCGGTTTCATCCAGGCGCGCCTGGTGATCAGCGCCGCCTGCCAGATCAACAGCGGCGACCAGCCGCCCGCGACCCTGGGCAACCCTGGCCTGATGGACTTCGGCCAGCGTGGCCCGAACTGGGACCAGCCACTGCGCACCCGGGTCGACGAGGCGGGCGGCGAAGGCAGCCTGCAGATCAGCTGCACCCCCGAAGTGCGCGCCTTCAACGTGCGCATCAACGGCGGCCAGAACGGCAGCGACGGCGTGCGTCGGCTCAGCAACGGCCGCGAGATGATCCCCTATCAACTGGCGATCGACCCCGGCGGCAACAGCCGCTACGACATCGGCCAGGCCCGCGCCTTCACCATCAGCACCAGCGCGCAGATCCCGATCCCCATCTACGGCGTGGTGGTGGCGCAACCGCGCGCACTGCCGGCCGGGCTGTACCGCGACACCCTGAGAGTGACCCTGGACTGGTAAACGACGCAAGGAGACTCCGATGCGAACGACTTTCACCCGCTGCATGCTCGCCGGCCTCGGACTGGCCTTGGCTTCCCAGGCCCAGGCCGCCACCGTGACCGGGACCATCAGCTCGACCCTGATCCTGACCTCTGCCTGCCAGGTCAACGGCGCTGGCGGCACCTCGGGGCTGAACTTCGGTACCTTGAACTTCGGCACCCAGGAGGCCCTGTTCACCACCGCCAACGCCCAGGTGCTGGGCGGTGGCGGCGGTGCCATGAGCATTCTGTGCTCGGCCGGGACGGTGCCGGCGATCCGCGTTCGCGCCGGGGCCCATGATGGCCAGTCCGCTGGCGGCACCCGCGCGCTGGCCGACGGCGCCGGCAACTTCGTGCCCTACGACTTCTACACCGATGCCGGGCGCACCACGCTGCTGGCCATCGACGGCACCATCACCCTGCCGACCAGCACCGGCGTGGCGCAGACCGTCAACCTGTATGGCCAGGCGCGTGGCAAGGCGGGCCTGCCGGCCGGGACCTATACCGACACGGTGGCGGTCGAGCTGTCGTTCTGAGCCATGCGCAACGGCCCGCGTACCTGGCTCGGCAGCTGCCTGACAGGGTTCGGCCTGCTGCTGGCCGCACCCCTGGATGCGGCGACCACCAGTACCTTCCAGGTCAGCGCGCAGATCGTCGCCGGCTGCCTGGTGGTGGGCGGGGTGACCAGCTATGGCGTGCTCAATTTCGGCACCCAGTCGGCGCTGTCCACCGGCATCCTCAGCACCGCCCTGGGCGGTACCACGGTGACCTTCCAGTGCACCCCGGGCGTGGCCCTGAGCATGAGCCTGGACGGTGGCCAGAACAGCGCCAGCGGCACGCGCAACCTCAAGCGCACGGGCGGCACCCAGGTGCTGGCCTACCAGTTGTACCGGGACGCGGCCTACAGCCAGGCCCTGGGCATCGGCCAGAGCGTGACGGTGAGCTACACCGACGCCACGGCCATCAAATTGCCGGTGTATGGCCGTACCCAGTTGCCCGGCACCTTGCCGGCCGGGACCTACACCGATGTGGTGCAAGTATCGGTGACCTGGTGAACCCACCGGCACCCAAGAAAAAGAGCGAAAGGAGAGTGGCATGCGGGTAGGCGCGAAGTGGGCGCAAGGTGTGATCGGTCTGTTGCTGATGGCGAGCCTGCCGGCGGGGGCGGCAACCTCGGTACTGATCTGGCCGATCGACCCGGTGCTCGAGGCCGACCAGAAGGCCGGCGCGCTGTGGCTGGAAAACCGCGGTTCGGCCCCGGCCAGCCTGCAGGTGCGGGTGTTCGCCTGGCGTCAGGGGGACTACCAGGAACAGTTCCAGGCCCAGCGCGAGATCATTGGCAGCCCGCCGGTGGCCAACATCCCCCCGGGGCAGAAGCAACTGATCCGCCTGACCCGCACCGGCAGCTCGCCGGCCGGCCAGGAGCAGGCCTACCGCATCATCATCGATGAAATTCCCTCGCCATTGCCGACCGATGCCGGCGGCCAGGGCACCACGGCGGCGATCCGCCTGCAGATGCGCTATTCGGTGCCGCTGTTCGTCTACGGCGAAGGGTTGTGGGGCAAGGCCGATCCGGAGGGCCGTCGCGACGCTGCCGGGGTCGGCAAGCCGCAACTGAGCTGGCGCCCGGTGATGGTGCAGGGCAAGCCCTACGTGGAAATGCGCAACACCGGCCCGGTGCACGCACGCCTGACCGACGTGGTGGTGCAGCAGGGCGGCCAGGCCAGGCCGCTGGCCGAAGGCCTGCTCGGCTATGTGTTGCCTGGCGCCAGCATGCGCTGGCCTGCACCGCTGGCAGCCAATGCCGCCAGCGTGATCAAGGGCAGGGTGAACGGCCAGGAAACGGCCGAAGCGATCCGGCAAGGGCAATGAGTGCGCCACTGAATGAGAGTCAGGGGCCAGGGAGGACCCGGCGATGGTCGGAATCCGTGTGTGAAAGGGCTGTGGCGGGTGTCGCGCCGCTGGTGCCTGGGGCTGGCCGTGTTCGGCCCCTGCCTGGCCGTGGCCGACGACCTGCCGCCACCACCCACGGAAGCCGCCGCCGTGGCCGACGCCACGCTGTATCTCGACCTGTTGGTGAACCAGGTGCCCAGGGCTGAGCTGGTGCCGGTGCAACAGCGCGCCGGGTACCTGTACCTGGACAGCGAGGTGTTGCGCGCGGCGGGCATCGCCTTGCCAGGCAACCCCCAGGGCGAAGTGGCGCTCGAGCAGATTGCAGGCCTGCACAGCGATTACGACAGCCAGAACCAGCGGCTGCTGCTGCAGGTGCCGCCGGCCTGGCTGCCGGACCAGCAACTGGGCGATCGCAACCTGTACCCGCCCAGCGAGGCCCGCAGCAGTTTCGGTGCCTTGTTCAACTATGACATCTACCTCAACGACACCGACGACGGCGGTACCTACCTCGCCGCCTGGAACGAGCTGCGGCTGTTCGACAGCTGGGGCACCTTGTCCAGTACTGGCCAGTGGCGCCAGCGCTTGAACGGCGTGCAGAACGATGCCAACCGCCAGGGCTTTTTGCGCTACGACACCACCTGGCGCTTCACCGACGAGCAGCGCCTGCTGACGCTCGAAGCCGGCGACTTCGTCACCGGCGCCTTGCCCTGGACCAGCTCGGTGCGGGTCGGGGGCCTGCAACTGTCGCGCGACTTCGGCGCCCGTCCCGACCTGGTCACCTACCCGCTACCCGCCTTCGCCGGCGAGGCGGCGGTGCCGACCTCGCTGGACCTGTTCATCAATGGCTACAAGTCCAGCACCACCGAGCTGCAGCCCGGTCCCTACACCCTGACCAATGTGCCGTTCATCAACGGCGCCGGCGAAGCGGTGGTGGTGACCACCGACGCCCTTGGCCGGCAGGTGTCCACCACCTTGCCGTTCTACGTCACCAGCAGCCTGCTGCAGAAGGGCCTGTCGGACTACTCGGTGGCCGCCGGCAGCTTGCGCCGTGACTATGCCGTGAAGGACTTCAGCTACGGTCCTGGCGTCGCCTCGGCCAGCCTGCGCCATGGCGTCAGCGACAGTTTCACCCTGGAGAGCCATGTCGAAACCGCCGAATCGCTGCTGCTCGGCGGCCTGGGCGGCAACCTGCGCCTGGGCACCTTCGGCGTGCTCAATGCCGCCCTGGCACAGAGCCAGTTCGAGGGTGAAAAGGGCCATCAGGTCGCCCTCGGCTACCAGTACAACAGCCAGCGCATCGGTTTCAGCTACCAGCGCCTGCAACGTCATGGCGACTACGCCGACCTGACCCGGGTCGACATCCCCGACATGCAGCTGAGCCAGCGCAGCGAGCAGGTGACCCTGAGCCTCAACCTCAACCAGTACGGCAGCCTCGGCGCCGGCTACTTCGATGTGCGCGCCGGCGACAGTACCCGCACCCGGCTCATCAACCTGAGCTGGAGCAAGCCGCTGTGGGGCAACAGCAGCCTGTACCTGTCGGCCAACCGCGAGGTCGGCGACAGCCACTGGGCGGTGCAGGCCCAGGTGGTGATCCCGTTCGACTTCGGCAGCACCCTGGCGCTGAGTACCGAACGCAGCAAGGACGGCGAAAGCCTGCAACGGGTCAACTACAGCCGCGCCGTGCCGATGGGGGGGGGCGTGGGCTACAACCTCGGCTATGCCAGCGGCAGCAACCGCGATGCCTATCGCCAGGCCGACGTCACCTGGCGCCTGCAGTCGGTGCAATTGCAGGCCGGCGTATACGGCAGCAGTGGCGAGATGACCCGTTGGGCCGACGCCAGCGGTTCGCTGGTGTGGATGGATGGCGGCGTGTACGCCGCCAACCGCATCGACGATGCCTTCGTGGTGGTCAGCACCAGCGGCTATGCCGATGTGCCGGTGCGCTACGAGAACCAGGAAATCGGCCGCACCGACCGCAGCGGTCACCTGCTGGTGCCCTACAGCAGCGGCTACTACCGCGGCAAGTACGAGATCGACCCGATGAACCTGCCGCCCGACGTGCTGGCTGCCGAGGTCGAGCAGCGTGTCGCGGTGCGCCGCGGCAGTGGCTACCTGCTGGAATTCCCGCTCAAGCGCGTGCTTGCGGCCAGTATCGAACTGGTCGACGCCAACCAGCAGCCGCTGAAGCTTGGCAGCAAGGTCGTCCACCAGGAGAGCGGTGGCCAGGCGGTGGTGGGCTGGGATGGCCTGGTGTACCTGGAGAACCTGGCACCGCACAACCGCCTGCAGGTGACGCTGGAAGGAGGAGGGCAGTGCCAGGTCGAATTCGTGTTGCCCGATGCGCAAGGCACCGTCCCATTGATCGGCCCGCTGGTGTGCCGATGAAGTGGCTAGGGTGTGCGCTGCTGATGCTGCCGGCCGGCTCCGCCTGGGCCTTGTGTTCGTCCGTGGCGACCTTGCCGGCGGCGTTCGGCACGATCAACTCGACCCTGGTGCGCACCAACGTGCAGACCGCGTCATCGACCAACTCGGGGCTGCAGTGCACCGGTTCGCTGCTGAGCCTGCTCAGCTCCGGCGACCATTTCTACGCCACCATCACCTCGGCCACGGGCACCACCGGCCTGGTCGGCCCCAGCGGCGATGTCATCGGCTACACCCTGTACGCCGACAACAGCACCAGCTACCCGATCACCCGCGGCGTGGCTTTCGACTTTGCCCGCAATGGCATCCTCGACCTGCTCGGGCTGCTCAACGGCACCACCCCAAAAGCCGTGCCGCTGTACTTGCGCACCCAAGTCGGCAGCAACGTTGCGGCCGGCCTGTACCAGGAAAACCTCACCGTCGCCTGGAGCTGGAACTACTGCTCAGGCATCGGCATCGGCAGCATCTGCCTGGGGCGCGACATCGGCTCCGGGACCCAGACGCTGAACGTCAGCCTGACCGTCAGCAACGACTGCCAGATCACCACGCCCAACATCAGCTTCGGCAGTGCGCCGGTGGTGGCCGGGTTCGGCACGGTGAGCCAGAGCGTGAGCCTGTCGTGCACCAAGGGCAGTGCCTTCACAGTGGGCCTGAATGACGGCGAGAACGTCTCGGGCGGGCGGCGGCGGATGAAGTCCACCGCGGGCAACTACCTGGCCTATGACATCTTCAAGAGCGCCGGCACCACGCGCTGGGGCTCGCTGACCACGGCCCGGCGTTCGAGCAGCGATGCCGACGTGAACCCCGGCAACGGCACCGGGACGGGGAGCCAGGTGTTCAACTACAACGCCAAGGTCTACACCGACCAGACGACGCCGCCGGCGGCGAGTTATCTCGACAATGTGATTCTGGATGTGGCGTTCTGATCGGGGATTTCTGTACCGGCCCTTTCGCGGGTAAACCCGCTCCCACAGAGACTGCATTGCCCTCAAGTGCGGCGCGATTCCTGTGGGAGCGGGTTTACCCGCGAAGAGGCCGGACCTGCTCAGCGCAAATCGCCAACCATTTTCAACAGCGTGTCCAGAACCGCCCCTGCCAATGCCTTGGACCGCGCTCCCGACCACTCGGCCACCGGCTCCGGCGCATCGTCATGGTCCTTGAACGGCATCTCCAGCGTCAGCGACAGGCAGTCATAGGCCATTCCCACCGCATTGCACGCCAGCGTGGTATTGGCCTGCCCTGGCGCGTCGCGGGTGTAGCCATGCACCGTCTGGAAATCCCGGGTCACACTGCACAACGTGGTGCGGAACTGTTCTTCGAGCTTGGCCAGCCGCGGCGTATATCCCGGGTTGCCCTCGCAGGCCGCGGTGAACACATGGGGGATCTCCTCATCGCCATGCACATCGATGAACGCATCCACCCCATACTGCTTCATCTGCGCCTGGGCGAAGAACACCTCCGGGCTCAGCTCGACGCTCGCATCCTGCCACGCCCGGTTCAGGTCCTTGCCCTTGAAGTTGGTACGCAGGTGGCCGAGGAACGCGCCATCCGGGTTCATGTTCGGGATCAGGTACAGGTCGGCCTTCGCCAGTAACTGCTGCACGGTCGCATCGTTGGCCTGCAACCGGTCGATCACCCCCTCCATGAACCATTCGGCCATGTGCTCGCCGGGGTGCTGCTGGGCTATCAGCCACAGCTTGCGCTTGCTCGTGGCGCCGTCACCGGCGCGCAGCAACGGAATATCCCGGCCCTGGACGCTGCGCCCGTGGGCCAGCAGCTCCACGCCGGCAATCTGCTGGGCACGCTCGACCAGCTGGTTGTGGCGCGCGCGCGGGTAGGGTTCGAAGTAGGCGAACCAGATCTGCGCCTGCTCGGCCTCGACCTCGAACGACAGCGCCTTGCCATCGAACTGGCTCGGTACACGGAACCAGTTCTGCTGGTCGTAGGACGCCACGGCGTTGTAGCCGGCCCAGGCGTTCTTGTAGGAAGACTCACTGGCGTTGTCCAAACTGAAGCGATGGACCTGCCCCGGCGTGAGGCCGCTGACCTTGAAGTGGAACCACTGGAAGTGGCCGCTGTGGGTATCCGGGCGAATGGCCAGGCGCACCTGGGCCGGGTTGCTGGCATCCAGGACCTGGATGTTGCCGGAATCGAAGTCACAGTCGATCTGCAGGGGGGACAGCGTCACGGTCATGGGCGGGCTCCTTGGGATTTGTTGTGGGGGTACTGTACACCGCTTGGGCGCTCAGTGAGTGCGCCGGGTCACTCCACCAGCCAGCTGGGGTCGCCTTCGATCAGCGTACCGCCGTGGTTGGTGGTGTCGCCGACCCGGGCGGCGGGCTGGCCTTCGATGATCAGGTGCGCGGCACCGGTTTCGATGATGGCGCCGCAGGAAGTGAGGTCGCCGACGCGGGCGATGGCAGCGCCGTTGACGGTGGCGGAGGCGGCGCCGGTGGTGACGGTGGATTGGCCGTGGAGGGGGCAGTCGTGGCGGTGGCCGACTAGGACGATGGGGTTCATTGGGGCTCCTGAAGGGTTGGATCTTGAAGAAGCGCTTGGGTTGTTGATTGGTTTTCGGGGGCTGTGCGTGATTCCAGATCCATTTCAGGCGGCCATTCAACTTTCGGTGCCAGGCGAGAAGCTATTTCACACCAGAGGATATCGTTGTGATCCTTAGGCTCGCCAGGTGGTGGGAGGGCAGAGGGGCCTTCTTGCATGTAGGCGCAGACATATGCCCAGGCGTATTGATCTGCGCCCATGGCAGTGAGGCTGAAGCGGTCTATTACTGTGTTGGTTCCCGGTTCGACAATGGAAAGCATCACACCAGTTTTGAAGATTATTCCTCCATTAGGCATCACTCCTCTCTTTTCCCAGCGTTCGGCGCGAACTTGAAGCCAGTCGTAGCTTATTGGGGTGATGCGCCCTTTATCCAGTGGATGCCACCATCTGCATTTAAAGTTGTAGGCGTATATTTTCTGACGTGCTCTATTGAAGCGGATGGGTTCGTCTCTTGGAGGGTTGGTGCTGAGTCTAAATAATAGACTGATTGTCCATGTGCAGCTCACTAAGCCAATAATTTCTGTGCAGAGTGTTGCGAGCGAAGTGGGTGCGTCGTTTGTTGTGGAGAATAGCAGGTTTAATATAAATGCTGTGCATGCGATATTCGCCAGGAATAATGTATTTCGGAAGGCAACGGTTTTTCTTGGTGTTTCTAGGTATATTTCATCCATGTGATTGGGAGTGTCATTACCTAACCCTTTGTGCTCCATGGGAGGCGCATCAGGGAGCGGCAAGTCTTCCTTCCAGCCAGAGCATGGAGGATTTAATAATGGTTGGATCATGGTTGAATGTGCTCAGCAGCTGTGATTTATCCGAGGGCTATGGGTTTCATTCGAGTTCTGTAGGCTTGTTAGTTATCAGTATTAGAAAAGGCAGTGAGGTTGCGATTCTTTCAAGGGGCTGTGCGTGATTCCAGGTCCATTTCAGTCGGCCATTCAACTTTCGGTGCCAGGCGAGAAGCGATTTCACACCAGAGGATATCGTTGTGATCTTTTGGCTCGTCGGGTGGCGGCAAAGCGGAAGGTCCTTCTTGCATATAAGTGCAGACATACGCCCACGCGTATTCGTCTGCACCCATGGCCGTGAGGCTAAAGCGATCTATGACGGTATTGGTTCCCGGTTCGACAATGGACAGCATGACTCCAGTTTTAAAAATTATTCCCCCATTAGACATCGCTCCAGTCTTTGACCAGCGTTCGGCGCGCACTTGAGACCAGTCGTAGCTTACTGGGGTGATGCGGCCTTTTTCCAATGGATTCAACCATCCGAGTTTGAAGTTGTAGGCGTAGATTTTTTGGCGAGCTCTATTGAAACGAATTGGTTCGTCTCTTGGTGTGTTGGTGCTGACATTAAATCCGTAGCAGATGAGCCAAGTGCTGCTGGGATAAAGTATCAATGCGGCGAGGAAGGTTGCAGGGCTGTCGTGCATATAGTTTGTTTCAATAAATAGCATAACTAATGAGAATGCGGTGTACGCGATCATCAATAAGAAGAATGCGTTCCGGAAAAAAATGGTTCGTCTGGGTATTTCAAGATAAACTTCATCAATGTGGTTTGGGGTATCTTTACCCAACCCTTTGTTCTCCAAAGGAGACGCATCAGGGAGAGGCAAGTCTTCTTTCCAGCCAGAGCATGGAGGATTTAATAATGGTCGGGTCATGATTGAATGTGCTCAGCAGCTGTGATTTAACCGAGGAATATGGATTTCATTTGAGCTCTGTAGGCTTGTTCGTTATCGGGACTAGAAGAGGCAGTGAGGCTGCGATTCTTTCAAGGTGCTGTGCGTGATTCCAGATCCATTTCAGGGGGCCACATTACCTTAGGGGCCAAGCGTAATGCGAATTCATACCACAGCACATCATTGTGGTCCTTGGGTATGCCGGGTGGCGGTAAGGCAGAGGGGCCTTCTTGCATATAGGTACAGATGTAGGCCCAGGCGTATTGATCTGATCCCATGCAAGTAAGAGGAAATCGATCAATCACTTTATTTGATCTCGGATCCACTATTGAGAGCACTACACCCTGCTTTGTCATGGAGCCGACCCGCTGTAACCATCTTTCGGCGCGTGCCTGTGACCACTCATAGGAAACATGTGAAACTTTCCAGTTGCCCAGAGGGTTCCACCAGCAGTGGATAAAATTGTAAGCGTATACTCTTTGGCGGATACGATTGAAGCGAATTGGCTGGTCTCGGGGAGGGCATAGGTCCATGCGCAAGCCGATTAGTATTAACCAAGTCAGGAAGAGGTAGCTTACTATTGCTAGTGGTAAGATTGTAAGCTCTCTGGTTGATATTATGTCAATGATTAATCTTGGGGCGCCGAGGAGTAGGTAAAAGGCTGGAATTAACGTTAATGAAACAGCCCCCCTCCATGTTGATGATGAGCGTGGAAATTCTAGGTATACGGTGTCAATATGGTTGGGTGTCTGTCTGCCTGTGAATTTTTTATTATTGGGCTTGGCATGAGGGTCCGGTAGGTCCTCTTTCCAGTTTGGGCATGGGGGGTTTAATAATGGTCGGGTCATGATTGAATGTACTAGTTGGCAGTGTTTTATTCGGGTGTGATGGGTTTCATTTGAGCTCTGGCAGCTTTGGTCATGATCGGGGTTAGAAGAGGGACTTAGGTTGGGTGTTTTTCAAGGAGCTGTGCGTGATTCCAGATCCATTTCAGGGGGCCACATTACCTTTGGGGCGAAGCGTAATGCGAATTCATACCACAGCACATCATTGTGGTCCTTGGGTATGCCGGGTGGCGGTAAGGCAGAGGGGCCTTCTTGCATATAGGTACAGATGTAGGCCCAGGCGTATTGATCTGATCCCATGCAAGTAAGAGGAAATCGATCAATCACTTTATTTGATCTCGGATCCACTATTGAGAGCACTACACCCTGCTTCATCATCGAACCGACCCGCTGTAACCATCTTTCGGCGCGTACCTGTGACCAGTCATAGGAAACATGTAGAACCTTCCAATCGCCCAGTGGATTCCACCAGCAATGGACGAAATTGTAGGCGTAAATTTTCTGCCGGGCACGATTGAAGCGAATGGGTTGATCTCGAGGAGGGCAAAGATCAATGCGTAAGCCGACCAGCGTGATCCATGAACTGGAAAATGCTGCGAACAGTACAGCTGGCAAGATTGAAAAATCTCGAGTTTGAATGACTTCAAGTACTAGCAGCGGAGCGATCAACGTAAACAAAGCAGTTGGGATTATAGCTATTGAGATAGCTCCTCTCCATTTTGATGTTGTGCGAGGTATTTCTAGGTATATCGCATCTGAATGGTTAGGTACTTGATTTCCTGTGTTTTTGATGGTGTTGGGTGTCTCATAGGGGTTAGGTAGATCTTCTTTCCAATCTGGGCATGGTGGGTCTAGCTTTGGTTGCATCGTTAATAACCTATTTTTTGTGGCTTGATTTTGTCTTCTCGGGTGATTAGCTTTGCAAAGCCTTTCTCGTCAGCCGTGTCAGGCCAGTAGGTTAGAGCAAGTTCTATTGCTTGAATTGAATGATTTTCCGAAAGAATAAGCTCCCCTTGAATTGTAAGGCTATTGCTCTCCGTTTCTAACTTGACTGTGGGTTGGGCTAGTATTGCGTCAGGGAAGAAATTTTTTATCTGTGATGGAGGTGAAATGTACAAGCCCGAGGCAGAACTGTCGCTTGAAGAAAGAGTAAGTCCTCTATTTTCGCCTGCTCCGTAGATATTGAGTGACCACTCGTAACGCGAAGTACCAAACTCATAATTTGGTAGGCAGAGGAAGTAGCTCAAAACGAATGCAGCGGGAACCGCCGAGGGGTCGCTGAATACTATGCCGGTCGACGCCTGGGTGCTATATCCCAAACGGATTGCTATAGAGACGTCAGCGGTAACTCCGAGAGCCGCCGCATTCAGGGCACCTATTGATACATCTAGATCTCTTGCGAGAAGCCAGTTCTGAGAGTCGTAGGGGATTCCCCATTTGCTACGGCGAGCCCACAGCTCTAGCAGATTTGATTCTTCACGCTTCGCTGATGATGCCATGCCATAGGCAATCAACCCGGCGAGAATAGCAAAGCCTAGTGGGCCGAGTAGCGTTGTAAACGTAATTCCCATAATTCCAGCTACAGCACTGCTTGCAGCAAGTCCACTGGCAGTTATATATCTCAATGAAGCTGATTTATCTCCTTGCTTCATTGTTCTCAAGGCTGCGTGAGCATATTGTGTTGCATCGAAGGCACCCGCAAGTGCTGCTACGGCAGTGCCGTAGTTTGAAATTCTGGCCCCCAGTGAAAGAGCATTGCTTGCCTCCGGCAAAATGCGCTCAGGCCTCAAGATTTTTACGGCAAATCCCGCGCCTTCAATGCTTGCGCCCAGCACACCAAATGACGATGATCCAATTGCTGCAAGCGCTTCCGGATTAGTGTTTGAGGTTTTGAGTAGCGCTTGATAGTTTGTGTCCAGGCTGTCTTTGTTGAACCAGAGACTGCCTAAGGCTAGCATCAATAAAAATCCATTCTGTCCAGCCCCAGTTGCCGCGCCACGTATGCTCTGAAATGCTTCACTAGCTAAATGTCTTGCCGCTTCCGCACTCACTTTCACACTCTGTGTCGTAAGCTTTGTGCCTATGGCAATATCTCGGACTAGTTCACTGACGCTGCCAGATCCACTTTCACGCAATTTCAATATTCGAGACTGCAGGTTCTCAGTACTTTCAAAAGTCCAGAGCATTACCTCGATTAACTGATGGCGATTGCCGGGCGCCGCTAGGTTTATGGCGCCGCTGAGCACCATGGCCCGTATCTTGCGTGCAGCGGGTTTGCGGAACTGTTCATCGAGCTTGCTGAGGTAGGCATTGGTCCGCTCTTGCAAACTTTCATTGAGCAGGCTCATGTATTCGCCGAGGGTCAGCGAAAGTCTGATTTGAGTCACTGACTGTCCGGCAAAAAGCAGAAACGCTGCGCGGTGTACGTGACCGATCAATGCTTTGGTCTGTGCAGTGATGTGTTGACCAATTGTATTACTTGCACTGTTGGCCGCGGCGAGCAGTTGGCCGATGGCGTCCTGCACCGGCTGGATCATGAATCGTTTGCCTTCACTGGTGGCGATGATCCCCTTGATCGAGTCATGCAGCTTGTACAGGTCATCGCCGGTGAGGCCATGCACAATCTGTGGCATCAGGTCCTGATGCTTGGCCATCAGCGCCTGGTAAAGCAGGCTGTTGGGGTCTTCGAGCAGTTGCTGCCAGAGTTCCTGGGTAGGTTCTAGCTCCGCATCCTTATGGACGGGTAACTCGGTTGGGCCACCTGCAAGACAGGCCGACATCATGCCGATGAAATATTCTGCCGAGAGGCGACTGGTGGCGCTGTAGTCCAGGTGACCGATGCGTTGAAAGGCCCGTTGGACGTAAAAGTGTGTGTAGAGCGCTCCGACCTGATCGACCATTGATTGCCAAAGTTTCAGTTCACGGTCATAGGCTGCCTGGAACTTGGCCCGGGCCTTTTCGTCATAACGGTCTTCCAGACGTTCACGGGCTTCCTGTTGTTTACGCTCAATGTTGCGTGGTGCTTTGGCTTCGATGTCCACAGGCGGCAGGTAGGCCTTGAAGCCAATCGGATTTTCGTTCCATTCCTGGGTGTACTTGGCTTCATTCTCGGTGTCTTTCACCGCTTGTATTGCCGCCCTGGCCTCGTTCAGCTCGCGAATACCCAACAGTGCCTGTGAGGTGAACAATTCGAAGTGACGCTGGGGTTCGGCACGCCATTCCTGCATGCTGCGGAACCAGGTGGTGCGCTGGGCGTTGGCTTCCATGACCAGGCCGACCGGATCGGGCAGGGTCAGGGCCAGCACGCCATTCGGCAGCTGCTCCTTCTGGATGGTGGTGCGCACATGGGTGAGGGTGGCGAACAGCCGGCTCAGGCGGGGATAGTAGCCATGGCAACTGACGAACTTGCCGGGGGAGTAGGTGCTGTACTCCAGCACGTCGTCCAGGCCGAGTTCGGCGTCGGTCATGGCGATGCCGAGGCTGGCCGGGTCGTTGCGAACGGTGTTCAGGTCCAGTTCGACAAAGCGTTCGAGGTATTTTGGCGTGCCGGCGGCAATCCCGTCGCGATAGCGGTCCAGCACGTCACGCGGCCAAGGGTCGTTGGCGAAGGCGATCCACGCCTTGCTGAACAGCTGGGTGTGGATGTTGATGAAGGAGGCGATGACATCGTGATCCTTGGTTTCGCAGTGTTTGTGCAGCGACGCCCCCGGCGCCATCGGCATCTGTGAAACGGGAAAGCGCCGCAGGGCACCTTCGGGGGTGACCTGGTAGGCGTGCCAGATTTCCTGGTCGAGCAGCACGTAGACATAACCCTGGCGCAGGACGCGCAACTGGTTCGGGTGCAGCGGGGTGTGGGTGATCTCGCTGTCGTAGGCGACGAGGTAGGACTGGGTGTCGCGCGGGCGCGGGGCATAGGCCTCGCGCAGCAGCAGGATGGGCAAGCCTGAACGCTCGCAGGCATTGCAGGTGCCATATGGGTTGGGGATTTCTTCCTGCATGGCGATGCTGATGGCTTTGCTGATGCTCATGAATGGCTCCTTGCGGGGGGCAGTGCGGCGACGATCTGCTGCCATGCGTAGTCGTCGTAAGTGGCGAAACGCGAGACGAGTTGCTGTTTGCCAGCGACGGCTTGGGCGACATCGTTTTGGATGGTGGGATGAAGGAGGAGGTGGGGGTGGATCATGGCCATGTGTAGGCACAGGCATTGAACGTCGGCGCTATCACGGAGCCCTTGTTGATGGACCTCATGGATAAAATTGAATGCATAGGAGGGTGCTTGCTCGGGGAGCCCCCGACTGCCTGTATAGCAGTCAGGCGCATAGGCATGCTTTGAGGAATTCAGACGACGCCAGGCTGCGAGCAGTTGGATGACGTGAGGCGTGAAGATCTGGACGTCTCGCACGATAGCCGGAATGACCCGTTGATCGGGCGGTGGTAGTCCCACGATCTGTATCGCATCTCCCCTCGCGTCGGGATATAGCCAACTGCGGATGGGGCCGAGTGCCTCGCCTGCTTTTTTTGTTGCCGAATGCAGCAGGGCAAGGCGGGCAGGTTCGAACCATGGCGCAAATGTCTCTTTGCACG
This sequence comes from Pseudomonas sp. NPDC089401, assembly GCF_044749485.1. Lineage (NCBI taxonomy): Bacteria > Pseudomonadati > Pseudomonadota > Gammaproteobacteria > Pseudomonadales > Pseudomonadaceae > Pseudomonas > Pseudomonas sp. NPDC089401. Next base: position 639,412 of record NZ_JBIVIA010000001.1, read on the forward strand.
CTGGCCGCAAGGTCTGGCATTCCTGAGCAATGTGACTGGCGATCACCTCGGATGATTGCTCGCTCAACAGCCAGCCGCACACATAGCGCCTGTTTTCTGCGCTTTCCATCGCGGCATGTTCTCCACTGAAACTTGCCTGCTCTGGCATATCCTCTTCAGGTCTGGCCAGACAGACCAAGGCGGGCCAAAGCTCTGGGGTATTGACCATGTCGGCACGTGCAACGCGTACCACCGCTTCGTTGCCAAGGGCTTTTGTGAGTGATGGAATGCTCAAGGGATGCCGCGCATTGCAGCTGACGACTGGGTCCAGCAACAGGTAGACATTTTCTTGATCCACACGGTGCTGGTTGATTAGGTCGCAAACTCGCTCCAGGCTCATGTCGTTCAGCCCTCGCAGCGTTGACGCGTCTGTAAGGGTAGGCTGCTGGCAGATAACGAGTTTCCGGAGCCAGACTCCAGCTTGTCCATCTGCCCCTTGAGCCGCAGAGTTGTTCCATCCAGCGTGATGCCATCTGCATCGATACAAAGGGTGCCGCCCGGAGCTTTCAACGTGATGCTTTGCGCGGCATTGATCTCGAACGTCTGAGTGTGATGCCGGATCGCTTCTCCCGCAGTGACATTAATCTGGCCCTCGACCTGTTGCTGGAACATGCCCCCCACCTGCACCGTATGATTGACCTTGATGGTGTCCTCGCGGTTGTTGTGAATGGTTTCGACGCGGTCCTTGCCAATGCTGATGTATTGGTTTTCGCCAATGTTTAGCGTGGCATGCTGACCAATGGTGACCTTTTCGTTGTTACCTACCGTTTCCACGCGGTCGCAACCGACGGTGATCGTCTCGTTGTGGTCGACCTGCTCGGTGCGGTTACGCCCGACCTGCGTGGTCTCATCGTGCTTGACCACGTTGTTCTGGTCGCGCTCGGCATGGATGAACACCTCCTGGCGCCCCAGTTCATCCTCGAAGCGCAGCTCGTTGAAGCCATCGCCCTTGTGGGTCTGGCTCTTGATGGTCATGCGCGTCTTGTGTTCGGGCAGGTCGTACGGCGGCAGCTGGTCGCCGCAGTAGGTGCGCCCGGTGATCATCGGCTGGTCGGGGTCGGCGTTGACGTACTGGATGATCACGTCCTGGCCAATGCGCGGGATGGCCATCGAGCCCCAGCTGCCGCCGGCCCAGCCTTGCGACACGCGCACCCAGCAGGAGCTGAATTCGTTGCTGTTGCTTTCCCGGTCCCAAGGGAAGCTGACCTTGACCCGGCCCCACTGGTCGCAAAAGATTTCCTCGCCGGGCGGGCCGACCACGGTGGCCATGTGCGGGCCGTCGACGCGCGGGCGGGGCAGGGGGGCGGGGCGCCATTCGGCCATGCCCGGGACCAGCACCGCGCTCTGCTCGTAGTGGGTGCCTTGCTTGGCGTCGGCGCAGGCGTCCTGCAGGCTGGTGAACTGGCTGCCCTCGTGCCTGACCCGGGTCACCCGCCAGAGCACGTTGCGGTCCTCGCGCGGGTGGCCGGTGAGGGTAAAGGCCTGGCCGGGCTGCAGGCGCACGTCGTCACCGGTCACTTCGGCGATGCGCGCATCGTGGCGCAGGCCGGTGAGGCGGGTTTCGGTGAAGGGGATGCCGACCGCCTCGCGCTTGTAGCGCCCGGGGTAGTCGAAGCGCTCGTAGTCCTTGGATTGGTGCACCTCGCCCATGACGTCGGCGCGCTGGTCGAGGCGATAGGCGGGGTGGGTGAAGGTGTAGTCGCGCTGGGCCTGGCGGGCGGTGCGCACGTTCTCGCTGTAGTGCAGGCGCCACAGGCAGGGCCTGGCCTGGTCGCCGCCGCTGTTGTGGTGGTACAGCACGTGGTTGCGGCCGATGTCGTCTTCGGCTTCGGCCTCGAAGAAACCTTCGTCCTCGTCTTCGTGCTCGATCGTGCCGCGGCTGATCAGCCCGAGCGACAGCAGGCGGTCGGTGATCAGCAGCTTGTGTTCCTTGGCGCTGTGCTCGAAGCCGTAGACGAAGCCTTCCTCCCCGGCGAGGCGGGCGATGAAGGCGAGGTCGGTTTCGCCGGCCTGGACGCAGAATTCGCGGACTTGGTGATCGAAACTGCTGCCCAGTTCGTAGCGCAGGATGCCCTGGCGCTCGAGCATCAGTTCGAGGATCTGCGGGACGGTTTTCTGCTGGAAGATGCGCCAGTTCGAACGCAGCCCCGCGCGGGCCAGCTGGGGCTCGACCACGGCGTGGTAATGGGTGCGGTGAAAGCCGCTGTCGCCCTGGCGGAAGCTGCTGACCAGGCCGTGCACGTAGCGCACCGGGTGATCGCCGTTGTAGATCGTGAACAGGGCGGGTTTGTCGAGCAGTTGGCCGAAATCGATGTCGTCGTCGAAGCTGATGAGCTCCAGTTTCAGCTGGAAGGGTTCGCTCAGGGCTTCCAGCAGTTCGAACGATACCACCTCGAGGTCGATGCGCGCGGCCAGGGGTTCGAAGCTGTAACGCAGATCGGACTGTCTAGGCATGTTGACTCCAGTAACGATGTGCTAAGGCAGGGCATTTCAGGCAAGCGCAGAGTTACTGCTGCAAGATGCGGTTGAGCGAATCCAGCACTTCGCCAGTGATCAGTTGCAGGCGCCAACTGTAATAGCCGTACAGCGCTGCAATAATGCCGGCGGCAATCAATACCGGGCTCCACCATGGCCACGAACGACGCATGCGGAATTTGTGCGGCGCCACATTGTTCGACGCATCCTGAAATAGCGCCGGCAAGGGGCCGCGCAACTCGCGGATGCTTTTGTGCAATCGGGTGATGTGGGCTTGCAGCGCGGTGTCGCCATCGGGTGCGAGTGCGTACTTGCCCTTCAGGCCCATGCACAAGACCAGGTAAATGAACTCCAGCACATCCTTGAATCGTTTGGGCTCTTGTTCCATGCGGGCAAGGAGGGTGAAAATTTTTTCGCCGCCATGGGTGTCGCCATGAAACTCCCCCAACATCGATCGATGGCTCCACAGTGAATGCTTGCCCCATGGTCTGCGCATCACGGTTTCATCGAGGAACAGACACAGCGCGTACGAGTAGGCAGAAACCTGCGCGGGCTCGTAGCGAAGCTGGTTCATTTCCGCCACGAGGTTATCGATGCTGATGTGCACCTGGCGATGCAGTTCAGCCATGTCGTCGAGCTTGTCCAGCGTGTCCAGGCGCATCGCCAGCCCGATCAGAGGCATGGCTGCGCCACACATGGGGTTCATGAATTTGCTACGCAGCTGGAAATCTGGATCGGTCGGGCAATCCGAAGCACAGCCGGGAGGGTAGGCGGCGTCATTGAATGACTCAATCCGACTGTTGAGGCCTTGGCGGGCTGCTACTGACTCCCTGTCTAGAGATGACATCTTGTTGTTCGCTCCGGATGGCAATGATGCAAGTTAATGTTTCGGCTAGTGGGTGTTTCAACTGTTTTTGTAGGAAATTTACATGCTATTAAAAAATTGCGGCGACGTTTGTAGGAATAGTCTTTGTGAGTTGTGTTTTATTGTTTCGATAATCTTGTTTTTTTGTGGTTGACATAAAAACCATGCGCGTAGAAGTGTGCGCTGGTCGAGTGGAAAAGTGTAAATTTATATTTGATTGTGCGATGCGGTCGATTGTCCTAGTCTTTCCCGTACTATTTGGTATGTCTGGATTATGAGTACGTCAAGTCGGCGTCATTTCTGATGCCGTTATTGGTGTGTGTCAATATTGAGCAGGAGCCCCAATGAACGAATTATGGAAGCCCTTGAAACGCTGGGGCTTGGTATTGGCCGCACGTATGAATCTGTTCATGCCCCTCTTGCTGGTGATGGCGACTGCCCTGCTGTTGATGGCGATCTGGTGGTCAGGCCCACAGTGGACCTGGCGCGGACATCGTCCACTGGCCAGTGTGGAGTGGCGCGGTCTCGCAAGTGTATTGCTGGTCGTGCTGCCGTTGCTGTGCTGGTCGATGGTGCTGCGTTCGCGTTTTCGACGGCTTGCATGCGAACGTGAGCAAGCGGTGGCTGCCGAGTCTGACCCCAGCTTGTCGTTTGTGCAGGGGCAGGAGCACGCGCTGAACAGGCAACTTGCCAACTACCTGGACAAAGCAGGTGGACTGTACCGATTGCCGTTCTATCTGGTTCTGGGGGCCGGAAACGCTGGTAAAAGCAGGCTTGTCGAACACTCCGGCCAGCGTTTTTCCTTGACCTGCATCGACAAGGCCCAGGCTTCTGGGCTGAAAGGGGAAACGCCCGCCTATGGCGTGAGCTGGTGGATCAGCGATGATGCCGTGTTCATCGACCCGCCGGGCGACTTCATCACCCAAGGAGCCAATCCTGCCGTCCGACAGAATACCGACAACCTGAAAAGGCCGAAGCTGCCGACGGGCACGCAGGCCAAGCTGTGGATGCACCTGCTGGGCTGGCTTGTGCGCTGCCGCAGTCGTAGGCCGCTTAACGGCATGTTGCTGGTGGTCGACCTCGCGGCACTGTTGCATGCCTCGCGAGAGGAGCGTATGGCCCTGGCGCACCAGCTGCGTACCCGGCTCCATGAAGTGAGCAGCCAGCTGGGCATGCAATTGCCGGTGTACGTGGCGTTGAGCAAGGTTGATTTGCTGGATGGCTTCGACCGGTTTTTCGGCCAGCTTCCTCGGAGCCTGCGAAGTCAGCTGCTTGGTTTCACCTTCGAGGTGAAGGCGAGCGTTCAGCGAAATGCGTGGCTGAGCGAATTCATCAGTCATTATGCGCAGCTGATCGAGCGGATTCAGGAGCATGCGGTGAGTGGGCTCGCTACATCAATGACGACCGAGGAGCGAAAGCGACTGCTGTCGTTCCAGGCTCAGCTGGAGGGTCTGCAACCGATCTTGCAGGTTTTTCTGCAAGAAGCTTTGGCCAGTGACCGTTTCACCACCCCGGCATTGGTGCGGGGCCTGTACTGGTCATCCGCCGAGCAGCACGGCGAAATTGAAAATGCCTTCGTCCGCGAAAGCGCGCTGGGTTTCAAGACCTTGCGCCCCTTGCGCGAGGGCAGGCGCCCCGCCCCAAACGCTTCCCCCTTTTTCACCCAGCAGATCTTCCAGCATATTCTCTACCCCGAAGCCGGCCTGGCAGGCGACAACATCAAGGTCTCCCAGCAGAAGCGCCGCGCCCTCTGGCTAGGCTCCGGCGTCAGCCTGCTGGCCATCGTGGTCGCCGGCACCAGCCTGCACCACTATTCCACGCTCAACCAGGCCAACGCCGGTAGCGTCCTGGTCAAGAGCCGGGCGTTCAGTGCCGGCGAAGTGGATGACCATCTCGACCCGACCGGTCGCAACCTGCTGGCGCCGTTGCAGCAGATCCGCGATGCCGTTTCGGTGTTCGGCGACTATCGCTCGGCCTGGCCCGGGGTGGCCGATGCGGGCCTCTATCAAGGCCGGGCCATTGGCCCGATGGTCGACGAGGCCTATCTGAGCCTGCTGTCACGGCGCTTTCTGCCGGCGCTGGCCAGCGGCCTGGTGGATGCCATGGAAGCGGCGCCCGCGGGCAGCGAGCAGCAGATGGCGGCACTGCGGATCTATCGCATGATCGAGGACCGGCAGAACCGGCGGGCATCCTGGGTGGAGGCCTGGATGGCCGATCGCTGGCAGCTGGCCTTCCCTGGTGAAGGCCAGGTGCAGCGGGACCTGATGCGGCACCTGCAATATGCCATGGCCTATGCCGATGCGGATCTGCAACCGTTCACGCAACGGGTCGCTGCGGTCCAGCAGGCGCTGCGCAAGGTGCCGCTGCAACAGCGGCTGTATGCCAGCCTCAAGCGCGATGCAGAACACAGGTTGCAGGCAGGCGTGGATCTGCGTCATCAGGTCGGGCCGGCATTCGATGTCATCTACCTGACTGCCGAGCACACACGCCTGGCCCCGTTGCTGACGGCGAAGGGTTTCAGTACGTTTTTCGCGCCGCGCAGCCAGCAACTCGGCGAGATGGCCATGATCGACCGTTGGGCCCTGGGTGAGCGCCAGCAACCGGATCATTCGGACGCTGACCGAGCCGCGCTGGCCGAACAGTTGCACAACCTGTACAGCGCCGACTACATCGACAGCTGGCAACAAGCGTTGTACCAGCTGCAGGTGACCGACTTCCATGACCTTGGCCATGCCGTTGCGGTACTGGCACAGCTGACCGGGCCGGCGGCGCCGCTGCGTCGGCTATTGGAGACCGTGCGCGACAACACAACCGTCCAGCCCGCGACCCCGACTGACTCAGCTGAAGGGCCATTGCTCGCAGCCCAGGGCTTGCCCGCCATTTCCCATCGCCTCAACCAGATGGCAGATATTCGCCTGGCCTTTGCCGGTTTGAACGAGACCCTGGAGCCCAAGGGCGAGCGCCCCAGTTATTACGAGGAAACCCTCAACGCCCTCAAAGCCGTGCACGATTATGCCAGGGCTGTGCAGAACAGCCCGGACCGGGGCAGGGCGGCGCTTGATGCCGTGCTCGAGCAGTTTGCGGCGAAGGGCGCCGACCCGATCGCCACCTTGCAGCGGGTTGCGATCGGCCTGCCTGAGCCGATCCGGCAACAGGTCACGACGGTGGCCGAGCAAACGGCCCAGGTGCTGATGATCGAAGCATTGCAGGAGCTGGAGCGGCGCTGGCAGGCCGAGGTGTACAGTTTCTTCGAGCAACGCCTGGCGGGGCGCTATCCCTTCCGGGTACGGGCGGAGGATGCCGCGTTGGATGATTTCGAGGCGTTCTTCGGCCCCAGGGGGCGGCTGCAGCAGTTTCAGGACAAATACCTGGACACCTTCCTGGCAGAAAACCTCAGCGCGCTGCAGGCCGATAACCGCAGTGGCGCCCTGATTCACCCAGGCGTGATCGAGCAACTGGAAAGCGCGTCACGTATTCGCGAAAGCTTTTTCGACAGTCGCGGCAACCTCAGCGTGCAGTTCAGCATCGAACCCCTTGGGCTCAGTGCCAATCAGCGCGTCAGCTTGCTGGAACTGGCCGGCCAGCAGGTCCATTACACCCATGCACCTCGACAGATGATCGGGGTCATCTGGCCCAACCCGGAACACATGCGCAGCACGCTGACCTTGCTGCGACAGAACGGCAACAGCAGCAGCCTGGAGTATCGCGGGCCTTGGTCGATGTTCCGTCTGCTCAGCAGGGGAGGGTTGAATGGGCGCACCGATACCACGGTGGACCTGACCTTCAGGGCGGGGGACGGCGCGATGCGTTACAAGCTGCGCTCGGAAAAGACCTTCAATCCGATCACCCAGCAGCCCTTCAAGGGGTTCAAGTTGCCCCGTACCTTGCTGGATCAGCCGTTGCAGGTGAGTGCAGCCCGGCAGCAAGACGCGCTCGCTCAGGCCCAGTAGCCAAACAGCAGCAACGCCGCCACACCCAAGCCCACCGCGACCGAACACCCACCCAACGAAATCGCCGCGCGCCCTTGCCGGTACCAGCCATCCTGCCCCAGCTCCCGCGCCGGGGCGAGCAGGCTGCGCCAGCGCAGTTCGGTGTCATGGAAAGCCTGAAGGTGTGCCGGGTCTGCATCCAGCCAGCGACGGAAGTCGATGCGCTCGCATGAGGTCACCTCGGGGCTCTGCAAGCGCACGTACCATTGGCCGGCCATGCTGGCCACGGCATCCCCGCGTGGGCGTGTGGTCTGCAGGGCCTGGTTCATGTTGCGTTCGATGCTCAGCAGCGGCAGGTCGAGGCGTTTGGCGATGCTGGCGAAATCCAGCTGGTCAAGGCGGTTGAGCAGGAACACTTGCTGGACGCGACGGGGCAAGCGTTTGAGCCCATGCAGCAGTACGTCGTCAGCAGCCTGCTCGCGAGAAGGCGTGGGGTGGTCAAGGGGCAGCAGCAGACGGGTCATGAACAGCTCCTTGCTCAAGGGTGGGATGGGGGCATCATCCGTGATGCGAAACCAGACTAAGCGAAACGAGATTGATTCTCAAGTGCTGATTCCGCAAAGTTTTGTAATGAGCGTTCACGCTCTGACACACATTTGCTATCATGGCGGCCATCAACGATCTTCATTAGCCTGAAGAGCCAAAAAAAATGACCCGGCAAAAAGCCGGGTCAAAAACCGTGATTAGCCTGATGAGGAGATAATCTGAGAGCGACCTAAGCTTTCAGGTTATCCAGCAGATCTCGCGATCCGCTGAGTGCAATAATAATCGTTATCATTTGCCAGTCAAATGATTTTTCTGTCATCCGGTAAAAAAGTTTTACCGGAGCACTTCCTTGTCCCGGCAAATGGAGCCTTTTGCAGGCTGCCATCCTCCCTTGCGGGCCATCACGCCTCTCCCTCCCTGTTCTGTCTAGAGCCCTTTGTGCACGGCGCGGTTGTGCTCGAGCAGGGCTCTGGCCATGTCCATCATGTGCATCAGCGCGAAGGTCAGCTCCCGGGTGCTGCCGTCCTGATGAACGGCGGTTTCCTGGGCGGTGGCGGCGGCGCAGCGTAGCAGGGCGATGGCGTGGTCCTGGGCCTGCTCGGCGGTGACGCCCTTGTGCAAGGTCCAGATCGGATGATGCTGGCCGGCGCTCGGCGGGTTGGGGTTGAGGTAGTAGTCGAGGGCGCGGCGGGCTGCATCGCTGTCGAGATCTGTTACGTCGTTTTTCGGTGGTTTCATCCTGATACCTGCTCATGGCCAGTAGGGAAAAGGTTCAGCTCGAGTTTAATACTTAAAGTAGCGATGCGCTTTTTTACAAATAATACTGAATGTTTATTGAGCGGCAGAAGGCAGTCCGTATCGTGCCAGCGATGAATATGGATAAATGGATTGCCCTCGTCCGTGACCGGATCGAGGAACTCGATATCTCCCAGGAGCAGCTCGCCGAACGTGTCGGGGTGTCCCAGGGCAGTGTGGGCCATTGGCTGGGCAAGCGGCGCCAGCCGCGGGTCGACTCGATGAACAAGGTGTTTGTCGAGCTGGGCATGCCCCATTACCACGTCAGCCTGCAACTGCGTGTGCTCGGCCAGGTGGGCGAGGACAGTGGCCGTTACCTGCTGGATGACGAAGATGACGGTGTCGACCTGATGCAGTACATCGTCAGCTTCCGCTACCCGGTACGCGGCTGGGACGAGCTGGAGGTGACCGAGCAGGGCACGGTGTTCGAACAGACCGATTACTTCGCCCAGGGCAGGGCGTTCTGGCTGACCGTGGAAAACGACGCCATGAGCTCCGCCAGCGGTCGCAGCGTGCCACAGGGCATGCGGATTCTGGTGGATTGCGGCCTGGAGGCGGTGCCAGGCCGCCTGGTGATTGCCCGCCAGCCGGGGAAAACGGCAATTTTGCGGGAGCTGGCCGAGGAAGGCGGGCAGCGCTACCTCAAGGCGCTGAACAGCACGTACCCAGCGCTGGTGTGTGAAGAGGGGTGCGAGTTTCTCGGGGTGGTCGTGCAGGTGCACGGCAGCGTCTAGATTGTCGGGGCCGCCAGGCGGCCCCATGCCCTCATTCCACCAGTTCGACCAGCACCGTCCCTTCGCTGACCATATCCCCCTCCTGACAGAACAGCGCCTGCACCGTCCCGCCATGGGGGGCGCGGATGCTGTGCTCCATCTTCATCGCCTCCAGCACCACCAGCGCGGTGCCGGCTTCGACCACTTGCCCGGGCTCCACCAGCACCCGCACGATGCTGCCGTTCATCGGCGCCCCCAACCCGCCCTGGTGGCTGTGGCTGGCTTCGGCCTCGGCGATCGGATCGAAGGCCTCGATCGCCAGCATTTCGCCGTCCCAGCGCAGATACAGCGTGCCACCCCGGCGTGCCGCCAGGTAACGGCGGCGAATGCCTTGGTCATCGTGCTGCAGTTGCTCGCCGTGCAGTTGCCAGGCCGGTTCTGCCGAACGCTCCAGCGCCACCGCCTGGCGTTCTCCACCACTCACCAGGTGCAGGCTGCTACGCGCCGGCAACCCCAGGCGCAAGCCATTGCGCACTGCCCAGGGCGAACAGGCATCGTCACCGCGCTGGTGCGCTGCCTGGCCTTGCAGCCAGGCCTCGGCCGCCGCCTCCCAGAAGCCGGCTGGCAGCGGCTGGGGGGCTGGCAGCAACTGCGCCTGATGCCGGGGAATGAACCCGGTATCCAGCTCGGCCTCGGCAAATGCCGGATGCGCAAGGATGCGCCGCAGGAAGGCGATATTGGTCTTCACCCCGCCAATGGCGAACTCGTCGAGCATCGCCAGCAGGCGCAGGCGCGCCTGTTCGCGGTCCTGGCCCCAGGCGATCAGCTTGCCCAGCATCGGGTCGTAGAACGGCGACACCACGTCACCCTCGCTGACCCCACTGTCGACCCGCCGCCCATCGCCCGGCGCCGACTCGCGGTACAGCGCCAGGGTGCCGGTGGCGGGCAGGAACTCGTTGCCCGGGTCTTCGGCATACAGCCGCACTTCGATGGCATGGCCGATCAGCGGCACCTGCTGCTGGCTGATCGGCAGCGCTTCGCCGCAGGCCACGCGGATCTGCCAGGCCACCAGGTCAAGGCCGGTGATAGCCTCGGTGACCGGGTGCTCCACCTGCAGGCGGGTGTTCATCTCCATGAAGAAGAACTCGCCACGGGCATCGAGCAGGAATTCCACGGTGCCGGCACCGACATAGCCGATGGCCTGGGCCGCGCGTACCGCCGCCTCGCCCATGGCCTGGCGCAGTGCAGGGGAAAGGCCCGGTGCCGGCGCTTCCTCGACCACCTTCTGGTGGCGGCGCTGGATCGAGCAATCGCGCTCGTTGAGGTACAGGCAGTTGCCGTGCTGGTCGGCGAACACCTGGATCTCCACATGGCGCGGCTTGAGCACGTACTTTTCCACCAGCATGCGCGCGTCGCCGAACGACGACTGCGCCTCGCGCTGGGCCGAGGCCAGGGCGTCGGCCAGCTGGCTTTGCTCCTCGACCACCTTCATGCCCTTGCCGCCGCCACCGGCGCTGGCCTTGAGCAACACCGGGTAGCCGATGCGCTCGGCGGCGACGCGGAAGGTGTCGAGGTCCTGGGCCTCGCCGTGGTAGCCGGGTACCAGCGGCACCCCGGCGTCTTCCATCAGCGCCTTGGCCGCAGACTTGCTGCCCATGGCGTCGATGGCGCTGGCCGGCGGGCCGAGGAAGATCAGCCCGGCCTCCTCGATGGCGCGGGCGAAGCCGGCGTTCTCGGAGAGAAAGCCGTAGCCCGGGTGAATGGCCTGGGCGCCGCTGGCCTTGGCAGCGGCCAGGATCTTGTCGACCACCAGGTAGCTGTCGGCGGCCTTGCTGCCGCCCAGGTCGACACGGATGTCGGCTTCGCGGCTGTGGCGGGCGTCACGGTCGGTGGCGCTGTGCACGGCGACGGTGGTCAGGCCCATGGCCTTGGCGGTGCGCATCACCCGGCAGGCGATTTCGCCGCGGTTGGCGACCAGCAGGGTGGTCAGTACGGGGCGGCTCATGGGCGCGGCTCCTTCTTGTCGTCGGTTTGCCAGGCAGGGCGGCGTTTTTCCAGGAAGGCGCGCAGGCCCTCCTGGCCTTCGGCGCTGACGCGGATGCGGGCGATGGTGTTTTCGCAGTAGCGGCGCAGGGCCGGGCTGAGCTCGCCATCGTCCACTTCGCGCAGCAGGTCCTTGGTGGCGCGCAGGGCCTGCGGGCTGTTGTGCAGCAGATTGTCGACCCAGGTCTCGACCTGGGCGTCCAGTTCGCTGGCCGGGTAGACCTCGGCCAGCAGGCCCAGCTCGCGGGCCCGCACGCCGCTGAAACGCTCGGCGGTGAGGGCGTAGCGGCGTGCGGCGCGTTCGCCGATGGCCTTGACCACGAACGGGCTGATCACTGCCGGGGCCAGGCCGATGCGCACTTCCGACAGGCACAGCTGGGCGTCTTCGGCGCCAATGGCCATGTCGCAGCAGCTGATCAGCCCCAGCGCGCCGCCGAAGGCCGCCCCTTGCACCACGGCCAGGGTCGGCGCCTTGAGGCGGTGCAGGGCGTACATCAGCTCGCCGAGTTCGCGGGCGTCATCGAGGTTGGTGTTGAAGTCCAGCTGCGCCGACTGCTGCATCCAGGCCAGGTCGGCACCGGCGCTGAAGTGCCGGCCACGGCCGCGCAGCAACAGGAAGCGCAGGCTAGTGTCTTCGGCCAGTTGGTCGAGGGCATTGATCAGCTCGCGGATCATCAGTGCATTGAAGGCGTTGTTCTTGTCCTCGCGGCTCAGCCACAGGGTGGCGAAGCCGCGTGGGTCGCGGGTCACTTCGAGGGTGCTGAAATCGCTCATGGGTCACATCCGGAAAATGCCGAAGCGGCTCTGTTCGATGGGCGCGTTCAGTGCGGCGGACAACGCCAGGCCCAGCACGTCGCGGGTCTGCGCCGGGTCGATGACACCGTCGTCCCACAGCCGGGCGCTGGAGTAGTAGGGGTGGCCCTGGTGCTCGTACTGGTCGAGGATCGGCTGCTTGAGCCGGGCTTCGTCCTCGGCGCTGAAGGCCTGGCCGCTGCGTTCGCTCTGCTCGCGCTTGACCTGCGCCAGCACCCCGGCGGCCTGCTCGGCGCCCATCACGCCGATCCGCGCGTTGGGCCACATCCACAGGAAGCGCGGGTCGTAGGCTCGGCCGCACATGCCGTAGTTGCCGGCACCGAAGCTGCCACCGATGATCACCGTGAACTTCGGCACCTGGGCGCAGGCCACGGCGGTCACCAGCTTGGCGCCGTGCTTGGCGATGCCGCCTTCTTCGTACTTCTTGCCGACCATGAAGCCGGTGATGTTCTGCAGGAACAGCAGCGGGATGCCGCGCTGGCAGGCCAGTTCGATGAAGTGCGCGCCTTTTTGCGCAGCTTCGGCGAAGAGGATGCCGTTGTTGGCCAGGATCGCCACCGGGTAGCCGTGCAGGTGGGCGAAGCCGCACACCAGGGTGGTGCCGAACAGCGCCTTGAATTCATCGAACACCGAGCCGTCGACCAGCCGTGCGATCACCTCGCGCACATCGAACGGCTGCTTGGCATCGGCCGGCACCACGCCATACAGCTCTTCGGCATTGTACAGCGGTGCCAGCGGTGCCTGGCGCTGCAGCTTGCCGAGCTTGTGCCAGTTGAGGTTGGCGACGCTGCGCCGGGCGATGGCCAGGGCGTGCTCGTCGTTGTCGGCATAGTGGTCGGCGACCCCGCTGGTGCGGCAGTGCACGTCGGCGCCGCCAAGGTCCTCGGCGCTGACCACTTCACCGGTGGCGGCTTTCACCAGCGGCGGGCCGGCGAGGAAGATGGTCGCCTGCTGGCGCACCATGATCGCTTCGTCGGCCATGGCCGGCACGTAGGCGCCACCGGCGGTGCATGAGCCCATCACCACGGCGATCTGCGGGATCCCCAGGGCGCTCATGTTGGCCTGGTTGAAGAAGATCCGCCCGAAGTGCTCGCGGTCGGGGAACACTTCGTCCTGGCGCGGCAGGTTGGCGCCGCCGGAATCCACCAGGTAGATGCACGGCAGGCGGTTCTGCAGGGCAATGGTCTGCGCGCGCAGGTGCTTCTTCACCGTCAGCGGGTAGTAGGAGCCGCCTTTGACCGTGGCGTCGTTGGCCACGATCATGCATTCCACGCCTTCGACGCGGCCGATGCCGGCGATCACCCCGGCGGCCGGCACGTCTTCGCCGTACACCTCATGGGCGGCCAGCTGGCCGATCTCGAGGAACGGCGAGCCTGGGTCGAGCAGGCGGTCGATGCGCTCGCGCGGCAGCAGCTTGCCGCGCGAGGTGTGCCGCTCCTGGGCCTTGGGCCCGCCGCCCTGGGCCACCTGGGCGAGCAAGCTGCGCAGTGCCTGGACCTGTTCGAGCATGGCCGCGCTGTTGCCGGCGAACTCTGCCGAACGCGGGTTGATCTGGGTGTGCAAGGTAGCCATGTGCGCCCGTCCCCTGTGTTCAGCGGGTTTCGTTGAACAATTCGCGGCCGATCAGCATCCGGCGGATTTCGCTGGTGCCGGCACCGATTTCGTACAGCTTGGCGTCGCGCAGCAGGCGGCCAGCCGGGAATTCGTTGATGTAGCCGTTGCCGCCGAGGATCTGGATCGCTTCCAGGGCCATCTGCGTGGCGCGTTCGGCGCTGTAGAGGATCACCCCGGCGGCGTCCTTGCGGGTGGTCTCGCCGCGGTCGCAGGCCTGGGCCACGGCATACAGGTAGGCGCGGCTGGCGTTGAGCTGGGTGTACATGTCGGCGATCTTGCCCTGGATCAGCTGGAATTCGCCGATGCTCTGGCCGAACTGCTTGCGGTCGTGGATGTACGGCACCACCAGGTCCATGCAGCTTTGCATGATGCCGGTCGGCCCGCCGGAGAGCACCACGCGCTCGTAGTCCAGGCCGCTCATCAGCACCCGCACGCCGCCGTTGAGCTGGCCGAGGATGTTTTCTTCCGGCACTTCGACGCCGTCGAAGAACAGCTCGCAGGTGTTGGAGCCGCGCATGCCCAGCTTGTCGAACTTGTTGCTGCGGCTGAAGCCTTGCCAGTCGCGCTCGACGATGAAGGCGGTGATGCCGTGCGCGCCCTTGTCCAGGTCGGTCTTGGCGTAGATCACATAGGTGTTGGCGTCGGGGCCGTTGGTGATCCAGGTCTTGCTGCCGTTGAGCACGTAGCGGTCGCCGCGTTTTTCGGCGCGCAGCTTCATCGACACCACGTCGGAGCCGGCGTTGGGCTCGCTCATGGCCAGGGCGCCGATGTGCTCGCCGCTGATCAGCTTGGGCAGGTACTTCTGCTTCTGTTCATGGGTGCCGTTGCGGTTGATCTGGTTGACGCAGAGGTTGGAGTGGGCGCCATAGGACAAGGCGACCGAGGCCGAGCCGCGGCTGATCTCTTCCATCGACACCACGTGGGCCAGGTAACCCAGGCCGGCACCGCCGTATTCCTCGGGCACGGTGATGCCGAGCAGGCCCATGTCGCCGAACTTGCGCCACATGTCGGCGGGGAACAGGTTGTCGTGGTCGATCTGCTGGGCGCGCGGCGCCAGTTCCGCGGCGACGAAGGTGCGTACCTGGTCGCGGAGCATGTCGATGGTCTCGCCCAGGGCGAAGTTCAGGGTGGGGTAATGCATGCGGGGGCACCTTGTTGTTCTTGAAATATGGGTAACACCGTAGCTCAAGGGGCGGGGGCCGAATCCTGTGGCCGGTGTCGTTCATCACCTTTACGTTAACGTAAACCTGCCTCTGGTGACTGTCAATCTACTCATCACCTTTACGTAAACGTAAATCTGCGCCAGAGTATCCGCAGCTCGCTTCAGCCGTGCCCAGAACAACCACAAGAAGGGACACCCATGAGTCAACCAAGCTACACCCGCGGTCGCCAGGACCAACCGCTGCTGACCCTGACCATCGGCCAGGCCTTCGATGCCACCGTCGCCCGTTGCGCCGACGCGCAAGCCCTGGTGGTTCGCCACCAGGGCCTGCGCTACAGCTGGCGGCAGCTGGCCGAGCAGGTCGAGATACATGCCCGGGCCCTGATGGCTCTGGGGCTGAACACCGGCGACCGGGTCGGCATCTGGTCGCCCAACTGCGCCCAGTGGTGCATCCTGCAGCTGGCCAGCGCCAAGGTCGGCGCGGTCCTGGTCAACATCAACCCGGCGTACCGCGTGGGCGAACTGGAGTACGTGCTACGCCAGTCCGGCTGCCGCTGGCTGGTATGCGCCGAAGCCTTCAAGACCTCTGATTACCAGGCCATGGTGCAGGAACTGGTGCCGGAGCTGGCGACCGCCAGTCTCGGCGAGCTGGCCAGCCAACGCCTGCCCGAACTGCGCGGGGTGATCAGCCTGGCGGCCAGCCCGCCCAGTGGCTTCCTGCCCTGGCAGGCACTGGCCGAGCGGGCAGGGCAGACCTCGGCCGAAGCCTGCTCGGCACGCCAGCGGGCCCTGCAGTTCGACCAGCCGGTGAACATCCAGTACACCTCCGGCACCACCGGCGCGCCCAAGGGCGCCACCCTCAGCCACTACAACATCCTCAACAACGGCTTCATGGTCGGCCAGAGCCTGGGCCTCAGCGAGCGCGACCGCATGGTGATCCCGGTGCCGCTGTACCACTGCTTCGGCATGGTCATGGCCAACCTCGGCTGCATCACCCATGGCAGTACCATGATCTACCCGAATGATGCCTTCGACGCCGAGCTCACCCTGCGCGCCGTGGCCGAGGAGCGCGCCAGCATCCTCTATGGCGTGCCGACCATGTTCATCGCCATGCTCGACCACCCGTCGCGCCGGCAGCTCGACCTGTCGACCTTGCGCAGCGGCATCATGGCCGGTGCCACCTGCCCGATCGAGGTGATGCGCCGGGTCATCGAGCAGATGCACATGGCCGAAGTGCAGATTGCCTACGGCATGACCGAAACCAGCCCGGTGTCGCTGCAGACCGGCCCGGACGACGAGCTGGAGCTGCGCGTGACCACCGTCGGCCGCACCCAGCCACAGCTGGAAAACAAACTGGTTGACGCCGACGGCTGCATCGTCGCCCGTGGCGAGATCGGCGAGCTGTGCACCCGTGGCTACAGCGTGATGCTCGGCTACTGGGACAACCCCCAGGCCACGGCAGATGCCATCGACCCGGCCGGGTGGATGCACACCGGCGACCTGGCGGTGATGGACGAGCAGGGGCATGTGCGTATTGTCGGGCGCAACAAGGACATGATCATTCGCGGGGGCGAGAACATTTACCCGCGTGAACTGGAAGAGTTCTTCTACACCCACCCGGCGGTGGCCGATGCCCAGGTGATCGGCATTCCGTGCAGCCGCTATGGCGAGGAAATCGTCGCCTGGATCAAGCTGCACCCGGGCCACAGCGCCACGGTGGAGGAGCTGCAGGGCTGGTGCAAGGCGCGTATCGCGCACTTCAAGGTGCCGCGGCATTTTCGCTTCGTCGACGAGTTCCCGATGACCGTGACCGGGAAGGTGCAGAAGTTTCGGATGCGCGAGATCAGTGTGGCGGAGCTATCGGCTGCAATGGCCGGTTGATCTACTGGCTTGTCCGGCCCCGTGGGAGCGGGTTTACCCGCGAAGGGGTCAGCACAGACGCTTCGTCGTGCAGATATCGCCCGCGACGTCGGCAAGGGTCTGGTAATCACGGCTGAGGGACAGGCCATATCGCTGTGCCAGCGCGCTCAATGCCGACTGGCATTTGGCCTGGTCCACATACTTCAAGCGGGTATGCAGCGACGGGTCGACCACGCCTGCATTCTGGAAGGTATCGACCACCTGACGCTCGCACACCTCACGCTTTTCGCTCGCCACGATAAATAGGGCTCCAGGTCCTGAATGGGGAGCCCTCATCTTCAGCGCTACCGACAAACGCGGCTACTGGCAAAAATATCAGTTGGCAAAAGAATCAGTTGCCATCGTCTACCCTTAAGCCTTCACCGGGGGCTCTTCATTGGGCGGATCGCCCACCGTCGGCGGCATGGTCGGCTTGATCGGCAGCTCGTCCGGATCTTCCTCCGGCACGGGCGGCGGCAGGCTCGGGTCGTCGATATTGGGGTCGGGTGTCTCCGGTGGAATGGGAATGTTCATTGCCTGACCTCGCAGGGGTGGTGTGAAGAGGTACTGCAGGCTCTGACCGCTGGCAGCTGCCGTTCGCTCCATTTTTTTGAACCCCACGCTGGTGCCCGGCTCTGAACCCTTACCGCCAATCAGCCTGAGGGAGCAAGGTCGATGTCACGAAACGAGCCCTTTGAAAGCGTGCCCATGGCGAACGATCACCCGGACCAGGCCATCAGCCTGTCCCAGGCGCTGCTGGCGCCGCGCATCGTGATCGAGGACAGCCAACCCGTGCTCGATGCCGGTACGTTCGCCGCCAAGGCCATCAGCGGCCAGCCGGTCGCGGTCAGCAGCAAGGTCTACAGCGACGGCCACGACCGCCTGGCGGTGACGCTCAACTGGCGCCAGGCCCACAGCCGCCGCTGGCATTGCGTGCCGATGCACTCGCCGGGCAACGATGTGTGGCTGGCCGAGTTCACCCCCAGCGAACTCGGCCCGCACCTGTTCAGCATCGAAGCCTGGATCGACCCGTTCGCCACCTACTGCCACGACCTGGAGAAGAAGTACCACGCCGGGGTCGAGGTCAAGCTGGAACTCGAGGAAGGGCGGTTGCTGCTCGGCAAGGGCGTGGACCTCAGCGCAGGCGCGCTGCGCGAGGAAATCCAAGCCCTGTGCGACAAGCTCGCGTCGCTGTCGCCCGACGACCAGGTGGCACTGTTGCTGCACCCCGATACCGCAGGCCTGATGGCCGACGCCGAGCACCGCAGCTACCTGACCCGCAGCCGCGAGTTCCCCGTCGACGTCGACCGCCCGGCGGCGCAGTTCGCCAGCTGGTACGAGCTGTTCCCACGCTCGATCACCGACAGCCGCGAGCGCCACGGCACCTTCAACGACGTCCACGAACGCCTGCCGATGATCCGCGACATGGGCTTCGACGTGCTGTACTTCCCGCCGATCCACCCGATCGGCACCCAGCACCGCAAGGGCCGCAACAATGCCCTGCGCGCCGAGCCCGGCGACCCCGGCAGCCCCTACGCGATCGGCAGCCCCGAGGGCGGCCACGAGGCCATCCACCCGCAGCTGGGCACGCGCGAGGACTTCCGCCGCCTGGTCGCCGCCGCCGCCGAGCACGGCCTGGAAATCGCCCTGGACTTCGCCATCCAGTGCTCCCAGGACCACCCCTGGCTCAAGCAGCACCCTGGCTGGTTCAGCTGGCGACCGGACGGCACCATCCGCTACGCCGAAAACCCGCCGAAGAAGTACCAGGACATCGTCAACGTCGATTTCTACGCCGCCGAGGCGGTGCCCAGCCTGTGGCTGGCGCTGCGCGACGTGGTGGTCGGCTGGGTCGAGGAGGGCGTGAAGACCTTTCGCGTCGACAACCCGCACACCAAGCCGCTGCCGTTCTGGCAATGGCTGATCGCCAATGTGCGCAGCCAGTACCCCGAGGTGATCTTCCTCGCCGAAGCCTTCACCAAGCCTGCGATGATGGCGCGCCTGGGCAAGGTCGGGTATGCGCAGAGCTACACCTACTTCACCTGGCGCAACAGCAAGCAGGAACTGCGCGAGTACTTCGAGCAGCTCAACCAGCCGCCGTGGCGCGATTGCTACCGGCCGAACTTCTTCGTCAACACGCCGGACATCAACCCGTTCTTCCTGCACACCAGCGGCCGCGCCGGCTTCCTCATCCGTGCCGCGCTGGCGACCATGGGCTCGGGCCTGTGGGGCATGTACTCGGGTTTCGAGCTGTGCGAAGCGACGCCGCTGCCAGGCAAGGAGGAGTACCTGGACTCGGAGAAGTACGAGATCCGCCCGCGCGACTTCAACCAGCCCGGCAACATCATCGCCGAGATCGCCCAGCTCAACCGCATCCGCCGGCATAACCGGGCGTTGCAGACGCACCTGGGGGTGGCCTTCTTCAACTGCTGGAACGACAACATTCTGTACTTCGCCAAGCGCACGCCCGAGCGCGACAACTACATCCTGGTGGCGATCAGCCTCGACCCGCACAACGCCCAGGAAGCCAGCTTCGAGCTGCCACTGTGGGAGCTGGGGCTGGACGACGATGCCGACACCTTGGGCGAGGACCTGATGAACGGCCACCGCTGGACCTGGCACGGCAAGACCCAGTGGATGCGCATCGAGCCCTGGCATCAGCCGTTCGGCATCTGGCGCATCGAAAAGGCCCGGTAATGCAACGTGAATCCCTGTAGGAGCGGCCTCGTGTCGCGAAAGGGCCGCACAGCGGCCCCGGCAACCTTGAGTGATGCGCCTGTTCCGGGGCCGCTTCGCAGCCCTTTCGCGACCCAAGGCCGCTCCTACAGGGATCGTGCAAGCCCAAGAAATCTGAAAGGAGTCACCCATGGCCAAGCGTTCCCGCCCGGCAGCCTTCATCGATGACCCGCTGTGGTACAAGGACGCCGTGATCTACCAGCTGCACATCAAGTCGTTCTTCGATGCCAACAACGACGGCATCGGCGATTTCGCCGGCCTGATCGGCAAGCTCGACTACATCGCCGAGCTTGGCGTCAACACCCTCTGGCTGCTGCCGTTCTACCCCTCGCCACGGCGTGACGACGGCTACGACATTGCCGAGTACAAGGCCGTGCACCCCGACTACGGCAGCCTGGCCGATGCCCGCCGGTTCATCGCCGAGGCGCACAAGCGCGGCCTGCGGGTGATTACCGAGCTGGTCATCAACCACACCTCCGACCAGCACCCCTGGTTCCAGCGTGCCCGCCACGCCAAGCGCGGCAGCAAGGCACGGGACTTCTACGTGTGGTCCGATGACGACCAGAAGTACGACGGCACGCGGATCATCTTCCTCGACACCGAGACGTCCAACTGGACCTGGGACCCGGTTGCCGGCCAGTACTTCTGGCACCGCTTCTATTCGCACCAGCCGGACCTCAACTTCGACAACCCGCTGGTACTCAAGGCGGTGATCGGGGTGATGCGCTTCTGGCTCGACCTGGGTGTCGACGGCCTGCGCCTGGACGCCATCCCCTACCTGATCGAACGCGACGGCACCAACAACGAGAACCTCGCCGAAACCCACACGGTGCTCAAGGCGATCCGCGCCGAGATCGACGCCAACTACCCCGACCGCATGCTGCTGGCCGAAGCCAACCAATGGCCCGAGGATACCCGCCCGTACTTCGGCGAAGGCGATGGCGACGAATGCCACATGGCCTTCCACTTCCCGCTGATGCCCCGCATGTACATGGCCCTGGCCATGGAGGACCGCTTCCCGATCACCGACATCCTGCGCCAGACCCCGGAGATCCCGGCCAACTGCCAGTGGGCGATCTTCCTGCGCAACCACGATGAGCTGACCCTGGAGATGGTCACCGACCGCGAGCGCGACTACCTGTGGAACCACTACGCCGAAGACCGCCGCGCGCGCATCAACCTCGGCATCCGCCGGCGCCTGGCGCCGCTGCTGCAACGTGACCGGCGGCGCATCGAACTGCTCAACAGCCTGCTGCTGTCGATGCCCGGCACGCCGACCCTGTACTACGGCGACGAACTGGGCATGGGCGACAACATCTACCTCGGCGACCGCGACGGCGTGCGCACGCCGATGCAATGGTCGCCGGACCGCAATGGCGGGTTCTCCCGGGCCGAGCCCCAGCGCCTGGTGCTGCCGCCGATCATGGACCCGCTGTATGGCTACCAGACCGTCAACGTCGAGGCCCAGGCCCACGACCCGCACTCGCTGCTGAACTGGACCCGCCGCCTGCTGGCGGTACGCAGGCAGCAGAAGGCCTTCGGCCGCGGCACCCTGCGCACGCTCACCCCCAGCAACCGGCGCATCCTCGCCTACATCCGCGAATACACCGACGCCGAGGGCAACAGCGAGGTGATCCTCTGCGTCGCCAACGTCTCCCGCGCTGCCCAGGCGGCGGAGCTGGAGCTTTCGCAGTACGCCGATAAAGTGCCGGTGGAGATGCTCGGCGGCAGCGCCTTCCCACCGATCGGCCAACTGCCGTTCCTGCTCACCTTGCCACCCTATGCCTTCTACTGGTTCCTGCTGGCCTCCCATGACCGCATGCCCAGCTGGCACGTCCAGGCCACCGAGGGGTTACCGGAATTGACCACGATCGTGTTGCGCAAACGCATGGAAGAACTGCTCGAATCGCCCTCCAGCGATACCTTGCAGCAGACGGTTCTGCCCCAGTACCTGCCCAAGCGGCGCTGGTTCGCCGGCAAGGAAAGCCCGATCGACCAGGTACGCCTGCGCTACGGCGTGCGTTTTGGCACTGCTACCACGCCGGTGTTGCTCAGCGAGATCGAAGTGCACGCCGATGGCGTCGCCAATCATTACCAGCTGCCGTTCGGTCTGCTGCCCGAAGAGCAGATCAACAGCGCACTGCCGCAGCAGCTGGCGCTGTCGCGGGTACGCCGAGGTCGCCAGGTCGGCCTGATCACCGATGCCTTCGTCCTCGAACCGTTCATACGCGCTGTGTTGCGCGCCTGCCAGGAGGGCATGCGCCTGCCTTGCGGCAATGGCGAGGGTGAGCTGCAATTCGACCGCACCGAGCAACTGGCCGGCCTTGAGCTCAACGAAGAAAGCGCAGTGCGTTACCTGAGCGCCGAGCAGTCCAACAGCTCGGTGGTGATCGCCGACCGCGTGGTGCTCAAGCTGATCCGCCGGGTCAACCCAGGCATTCACCCGGAACTGGAAATGAGCGCCTACCTGACCGCCGCCGGCTTCGCCAACATCTCACCGCTGCTGGCCTGGGTCAGCCGCATCGATGAGCAGGGCGCACCGCACCTGTTGATGATCGCCCAGGGCTACCTGAGCAACCAGGGCGATGCCTGGGCCTGGACCCAGAACACCCTGGAACGGGCCATCCGTGACGAAATGGAACCCTCCAGCGGCGAAGCCGAGGCGCACACCGATGCGCTGGCGGAACTCACCGATTTCGCCGGCCTGCTCGGCCAGCGTCTGGGCGAGATGCACCTGCTGCTGGCCGCGCCAAGCACCGATGCGGCTTTCCAGCCACGCCCCAGCGACGGCGAAGACAGTGCCCGCTGGAGCACCCAGATCAGCGCCGAGCTGAGCCACGCCCTCGACCTGCTGGCCCAGCACCGCGAGCACCTCGACAGCGACAGCCAGGCCCTGGTCGACGACCTGCAGCAGCGCGAGGGCCTGGCCCAGCACATCGCCAAGCTGGCCGAGCAGGCCCGCGGCGGCTTGCTGATGCGCGTGCATGGCGACCTGCACCTGGGCCAGGTGCTGGTGGTGCAGGGTGATGCCTACCTGATCGATTTCGAGGGCGAGCCCTCCCGGCCGCTGGACGAACGCCGGGCCAGACACAGCCCGTACAAGGATGTCAGCGGCGTGTTGCGATCCTTCGACTATGCTGCTGCGATGATCTTGCGCAGTGCGTCTGCGGTCGACCTTGGCGACCCGGCGCGTCAGGCTCGTCAACGTGTTGCCCGGCAGTACCTGCACCAGTCGCGTCATGCCTTCGTCGAAGCCTATGGCCTGGCCACCGCCGCCATGCCCCATGCCTGGCAGCAGGCCGAGGGCGAGCGCGCCGCGCTGGAGTTGTTCTGCCTGGAAAAAGCCGCCTACGAAATCACATACGAAGCCGAGAACCGTCCGAGCTGGCTGGCCGTGCCCTTGCATGGCCTGCATGGACTGATCAGTACCTGGGGAGAGTCAGAATGAACGTTACAACGCGTGAAAACGGTGGCCTTCGGCAACGGGACGTGGACGCCCTGGCCCGCGCCGAGCACGCCGATCCCTTTGCCGTGCTCGGTCCACATGGTGAATGGGTGCGCGCCTTCCTGCCCGGTGCACTGAGCGCGCGCGTGCTGGCGCGCCAGGATGGGCGCATCCTCGCCGAAATGGTGCAAGGCAGCCTGCCTGGGCTGTTCACCGCGCACCTCGACCAGGCACAGCCGTACCTGCTGCAGGTCGGTTGGGCCGGTGGCGAGCAGGTCACCGAAGACCCGTACAGCTTTGGCCCACAGCTGGGCGACATGGATCTCTACCTGTTCGCCGAGGGCAACCACCGCGACCTGTCCGGGCGCTTCGGCGCCCAACCCAGCCAGGTCGATGGCGTCGATGGCGTGTGTTTCTCGGTGTGGGCGCCGAACGCCCGGCGGGTGTCGGTGGTGGGCGACTTCAACAACTGGGACGGCCGTCGCCACCCCATGCGCCTGCGCCACAGCGCCGGGGTCTGGGAGCTGTTCGTGCCGCGCCTGGGCGTGGGCGAAACCTACAAGTTCGAAGTGCTGGGCAAGGACGGCGTGCTGCCACTCAAGGCCGACCCGCTGGCCCGCGCCACCGAGCTGCCACCGAGCACGGCGTCGAAGGTGGCCGGCGAGCTGAGCCACGCCTGGCATGACCACGAATGGATGGAGCAGCGTGCCCAGCGCCATGCCTACAGTGCGCCGTTGTCGATCTACGAGCTGCACCCCGGATCCTGGCAATGCGAGCTCGACGAGGTGGGCGAAGTGTCGCGCTACTTCAACTGGCGCGAGCTGGCCGAGCGCCTGGTGCCCTACGTGCAGCAATTGGGTTTCAGCCACATCGAGCTGCTGCCGATCATGGAGCACCCGTTCGGCGGCTCCTGGGGCTACCAGCCGTTGTCGCTGTTCGCGCCGACCTCGCGCTATGGCAGTGCCGAGGACTTCGCATTCTTCGTCGATGCCTGCCACCAGGGCGGCATCGGCGTGATCCTCGACTGGGTGCCGGCGCATTTCCCCACCGACGAGCATGGCCTGGCGCGCTTCGACGGTACCGCGCTGTACGAGTACGACAACCCGCTGGAAGGCTTCCACCAGGACTGGAACACGCTGATCTACAACCTCGGCCGCAACGAGGTGCGCGGCTTCATGCTGGCGTCGGCGCTGCACTGGCTCAAGCACTTCCATGTCGACGGCCTGCGCGTCGATGCGGTCGCCTCGATGCTGTACCGCGACTATTCGCGCAAGGCCGGCGAGTGGGTACCCAACCGCCACGGCGGGCGCGAGAACCTCGAGGCCATCGACTTCATCCGTCACCTCAACGGCATCGCTGCCCATGAAGCGCCGGGGGCGCTGATCATCGCCGAGGAGTCCACCGCCTGGCCGGGCGTCAGCCAGCCGATCCAGCAGGGCGGCCTGGGCTTTGCCTACAAGTGGAACATGGGCTGGATGCATGACACCCTGCACTACATCCAGAACGACCCGGTGCACCGCACCTACCACCACAACGAAATGAGCTTCGGCCTGATCTATGCCTATTCCGAGCATTTCATCCTGCCGATCTCCCACGACGAAGTGGTGCACGGCAAGCACTCGCTGATCGACAAGATGCCCGGCGACCGCTGGCAGAAGTTCGCCAACCTGCGCGCCTACCTGACCTTCATGTGGACCCACCCGGGCAAGAAGCTGCTGTTCATGGGTTGCGAGTTCGGCCAGTGGCGCGAGTGGAACCATGACCAGCAACTGGACTGGTACCTGTTGCAGTATCCGGAACACCAGGGCGTGCAGCGCCTGGTCGGCGACCTCAACCGGCTGTACCGCGAGCTGCCGGCGTTGCACGAGCAGGACTGCCAGCCCCAGGGCTTCCAGTGGCTGATCGGCGATGACGCGCACAACAGCGTGTTTGCCTGGCTGCGCTGGAGCAGCCAGGGCGAGCCGTTGCTGGTGGTGGCCAACTTCACCCCGGTGCCCCGTGAGGGGTACCGGATTGGCGTGCCGTTCGGCGAGCGTTGGCAGGAGCTGTTGAACAGTGATGCCGAGCTGTATGCCGGGTCGAATGTCGGCAACCTGGGCGCGGTGCACAGTGACGAGGTGGCCAGCCATGGGCAGCCGTTGTCGCTGGCCCTGAACCTGCCGCCGCTGGGAGTGCTGGTGATGAAGCCGGCCTGATCTTTCGCCTGCGTCGGCCTCTTCGCGGGTAAACCCGCTCCCACAGGTATTGCACATCCGTGAAGGAGTGTGCGGTCCCTGTGGGAGCGGGTTTCCCCGCGAACTGGCCGGCACAGGCTACCAGCGCATCCTCACCCCCAGGCTGCCAATCAACCCGTTGATGTCATTGTCATCCACATCGCTGCTGTAATCGGCACTGACGAACAACGCCACCGATGGCGTCACCCGCGCCACCAGCCCCAACCCCAGTTCCACCGTGGTCGAATAGCGCGAGCTGGAAATCTTGTCGACCTGGTCCAGCTTCACCTCGTCGGCATTGCTGAAGTCGTACCAGACGCTGGTGCGCACATAGGGCTCGATCGGCATGCCGTTGACATCGTAGCGCCCGGACAGCTTGGCGCCGACCCGGCCGCTCCAGCTGGGCGCATTGTCGAAGGCCTGCGAGGTGGCCACCGGTACCTGGCCGCCGGGGTAGAAGCGCTGGTTGACCACTTGTGCCTGGGGTTCGATCACCCAGTTGCCGCCCAGGCTGATCGGGAAGCCGCCTTCCACCGAGAAGGATGTTGCGCGGCTGCTGCCATTGGCGCCAAGGCCCTGGTCGCCATCGATGCGCGAACCGGTGGCCACGGCATCCAGGTGCCAGCCCTGCGCGTGGGTCAGGCTCCAGTAGGCGCCCTGGCCCTCGCCGCTGAGGCTGACCGCGTTGCGTTGCATGTCGGCCACCTGCGGGCGAGGCCCCTCGAGGTTGCCTTGCAAGCTGTCGTGGCCGACGAAGGTGCCTGTGCGCAGCACCGTCGCCGGCTGTTGCCGGACAGTGGGATTTGCCGTGTTTTCCAGCAGTTCGTAGGCAAAGGTTTCCACCGGGGTTGCCAGAAGCAGCGACGTGGAAACCGCGCAGAAAATCGAGGTGTTTTTCATGGCGGATCTCCTGAGTTTCGTTGTACAGCCCAAGGATCTGGCCTGCGTGTCACGAGCTGTACGACAAAAACAGAGGGCGACCCAAACCAGCACGCGAAGGCCCGCTGGCGCGCGCAAAGGCGCGAGCTAGAGGCCCGGCATGAGTAATTACCGTAGATGGTACTGTTCAGCTAAGGAGAGGTCGGCGCTTGCGTCAAGATTATGTGCAGGGCACGTTCAAGCACGATGCCTGATGCCAAGGCCTTGATTATCCTGATAATCGAGCCGGGTATAGCGGGCTTCGCTATTTGCCCGGCGTCGACTATGCCGAATCATTGCTAGAGGCGCACCTCTTGCGCAAGGCGCTTGCACCTGGCGGGCGGGATCAGTCTTCCTCGCGCTGCAACACCATCAGCAGGAACGACCGGCCCTGGACCTCGAAGGTACTGTCGAATTGCAGGTGCTGCGGCTTGCGCATTTCCGGCCGGTCGGTGTCGAGCAGGCAGCTCCAGTACTCGCCTTCAGGCACCGACGGCAACTGGAAGGGCACCACATCATGGTGGGCATTGACGATCAGCAGCATGGTCGCCTCGGCGCCCGGCCTGGCGATACCGCTGACCTGCGCGCGGCCATCGATCAGCATGCCCAGGCAACGCCCGTGCGGGTCCTCCCACTGCTCCACGCTCATCTCGCTGCCGTCCGGCGCCAGCCAGGTCACGTCCTTGACCCCGATCGCCTCGTTGTAGTCGCCGACCAAGAAGCGCGAGCGGCGCAGCACCGGGTAGGCCAGGCGCAAGCGGGTCAGGCGCTTGACGAATGCCTGCAGGTCCGTGCCGTCCTGGTCCAGGTCCCAGTTGACCCAACCGATCTCGCTGTCCTGGCAGTAGGCATTGTTGTTGCCGTGCTGGGTTCGGCTGAACTCGTCGCCGGCGACGATCATCGGCGTGCCTTGGGCAAGCAGCAGGGTGGCGAAGTAGTTGCGCATCTGGCGCATGCGCAGGGCGTTGACCTCAGGGTCGTCGGTCGGGCCTTCGACGCCGCAGTTCCACGACAGGTTGTTGTCGGTGCCGTCCTGGTTGTTCTCGTCGTTGTCCTCGTTGTGCTTGCCGTTGTACGACACCAGGTCGCGCAGGGTGAAGCCGTCGTGGGCGGTGACGAAATTGACCGAAGCGTAGGGCCGCCGGCCACGGTTGTTGAACAGGTCGCCCGAGGCGGTCATGCGCGAGGCAAAGTCGGCCAGCTGGCCTTCGTCACCCTTCCAGAACGCGCGCACGGTGTCGCGGAAGCGGTCGTTCCATTCCGCCCAGCCCGGCGCGAAGTTGCCCACCTGGTAACCGCCGGGGCCGCAGTCCCAGGGCTCGGCGATCAGTTTCACCTGGCTCAGCATCGGGTCCTGGCGGCAGGCGACGAGGAAGCCGTGGCGTTCGCTGTAGCCGTCGTGGTAGCGGCCGAGGATGGTCGCCAGGTCGAAGCGGAAGCCATCCACGCGCATCTCGCCGGCCCAGTAGCGCAGCGAGTCGGTGACCAGCTGCAGGACCCGCGGGTGGCTCAGGTCGAGGGTGTTGCCGGTGCCGGAATCGTTGATGTAGAAACGCTTGTCGTCGGGCATCAGGCGGTAGTACGAGGCGTTGTCGATGCCGCGCATGGACAGGGTCGGGCCGCGCTCGTTGCCTTCGGCGGTGTGGTTGTAGACCACGTCGAGGATCACCTCCAGGCCGGCGTCATGCAGGTGCGCGACCATCTCCTTGAACTCGGCGATCTTGCCGCTGGCAAGGTAGCGCGGGTGTGGCGCGAAGAAGGCGATGCTGTTGTAGCCCCAGTAGTTGTTCAGGCCTTTTTCCAGCAGGTGCTGGTCGTTGACGAAGGCGTGGATCGGCAGCAGCTCGATGCTCGACACGCCCAGCTCCTTGATGTGCCTGAGCAGCTCGTCGTTGGCCAGGCCGGCGAAGGTGCCGCGCAGTTTTTCCGGCACTGCGGGGTGGCGCATGCTGATGCCGCGGGTGTGGGCCTCGTAGATGATCGTGCGCTCCCAGGGGGTCTGCACCGGCTGGTCGCGGCCCCAGGTGAAGGCCGGGTCGATGACCTTGCACTTGGGCACGAAGGGCGCGCTGTCGCGCTCGTCGAACGACAGGTCGCCGTCGGGGTGGCCGATGGTGTAGCCAAACAGTGCCTCGGACCATTTCAGGCTGCCGACCAGTTGCTTGGCGTAGGGGTCGATCAGCAGTTTGTTGGGGTTGAAGCGGTGGCCGTTCTGCGGCTCGTAGGGGCCGTATACACGGTAGCCGTAGACCAGCCCGGGGTGGGCGTCGGGCAGGTAGCCGTGGTAGATCTCGTCGGTGTATTCGGGCAGTTCGATGCGCTCGATTTCCTGCTCGCCGGTGGAGTCGAACAGGCACAGCTCGACCTTGGTGGCGTTGGCCGAGAACAGGGCGAAGTTGACCCCCAGGCCGTCCCAGGTGGCGCCCAGCGGGAAAGGCAGGCCTTCGCGGATGCGCGACGGGGCGACGGAGCGGGTTTTCTTCGGGGTGCGGGGGCTCATGGCGGTCCTCGATTGGCCGTGGTGGAGGAAGTGTTGCGGGGACCTGCACCGGCCTCTTCGCGGGTAAACCCTCCCACACGCTGCCCTGTGGGAGCGGGTTTACCCGCGAAAGGGCCGCACAGGCTTCAGCCGGCAGCGGGCTTTTTCGCAGCCCTTGGCTTCTTCGCAGCAGGCGTTTTTGCCGCCGGCAGGGCGGTCACCTTGGGCTCGGCAGGCGCCTTGGCCTTGGCCGGCGCGCGCTTGCGCGGTGCCGCCTTGGGTGCCAGCGCCTCGGCTTCGGCGAGTTTGCGGGCCATGTCCCAGTGGCGGTCTTCCTGGCCGGCGGGTTGGCCTTCCGATTCCCAGATCTGGTAAGCGAATTCGCGGATACGTTTTTCATCGACACTCATCATGACGCTCCTGATGCTCAAGATTGTTGTATCAACAGGTTGACCGGAAACTCCGCCAGCACGGCGCTCAACATCAGCTCCCTAGAAGGGCTGACCGCTGCGCTGGGAAAAAGTCCAGTCGAGTTGGCAGGCGACAAGGCAAACGGCAAGATCACCCGGGTGTCGTCCCAGTTCTGAGCCGGGATCAACGGTATCGTGGCGCTGCCCAGCAGGCCGCTGGCCAGGCGCGGTGCAACGATGATGGCGCGTTCGTCTTCACCCAGGCGGGCAAAGGCGATGACCTGGTCGGCATGCCGGCCCTGCACGGTCAGCGGCAGGTAGGCGCCGCGGCGGAACAGCTCGGCGTGGGCCTGGCGGCAATCCAGCACGCGGGCCACCAGTGCCTGCTTGAGACGGCCGTCACGCCAGTGCGCCAGCAGCTCGCCCGGCGGCGTGGCGTCGTCCAGGGTGCGACGCCTGCAAGCGTAGTCCACGGCGCGGCGGTTGTCCGGGTCGACCAGGCTGAAATCCCAGTACTCGTTGCCCTGGTACAGGTCGGGGACACCGGGCACGGTCATGCGCAGCAGGGCCTGGACCAGGCCGTTGAGGGCGCCGGGGCAGGCGAGCAGTTGCGCCGCATCGGCCAGCGAGCGGCGCAGTTGCTGGTTTTCCCGATCCAGCAGCAGGCCATCGACATAGGCGGCACAGGCCGCTTCGTAGGCCTCGTTCGGCGCGCTCCAGCTGCTGCGCAGCTTGGCCTCGCGCAGGGCCTTCTGCTGCCACTGGCGGATGCGCTCGGCGTACTGGCGCAGGGCGTTGTCATCCTGCAGGTCCAGCGCCAGCGGCCAGCTGCCGAGCAGTGTCTGCAACAGCAGCAGCTCGTCAGCAGGGCTGGGCGCCAGGCCATCGTCGAGGGCTTGGCGCAGCGGCGCGGCCAGCTCGCGCCAGTGCTCGACGCGGCTGGCGAACCAGGCGCCGCGCTCGCTCAGCACGGCCAGGCGCGCGCGGGTGTCTTCACCGCGCTTGTGGTCGTGGGTGGCGGTGGCCAGCAGGCAGTCGGGGAAGTCGCGCAGGCGGCGCTGGGCCTCGTTGTGGAAATGCGCCGGCGCGGCGCTGAAAAGCTCGGCCTCGAAACCCACGTCGTTGCGTGACAGCAGCCGTGCCGAGCGGTAGAAGGCGGTGTCTTCCACGGCCTTGGCGGCACTGGGCGCGGTGAGCTGCTGGAAGCGCACGCAGGCATGGCGCAGGTGCTTGCGCGGGCGGCCCGGCGGCAGGTGGCGCCAGGGCTGGCCGCCGAGCCACTGGGCGAGCTGGTCGAGCAATGGCCAGTCGGCTTCGGCCAGGTCCTGGCGGGCATTGGCCAGGGCCTGCTGGAAGAACCGCTCGTCCTCGGCCGGGCGGCCACAGGCGTTGAAATACGTGCGATACACCGGGTAATGCGCGACCAGCGCCTGCAACGCGCGGCGGATGGCGCCGAGGGTCAGGTCGCGGGTCATCAGGTCGTCGCGGGCGACTTGCAGCAGGGCCTGGGCCACCGACTCGCAGTCGCCGGCCAGGCTCGCGTTGAGCACCAGGTGACGGGCCTGGCGCACCTCTTCGGCAAAGTCCGGCCGCTCGCTGAGCGTGGCCCACAGCTCGGTCAGCGGCGCTTCCCCGGCCGGGTCATGCTGCAGCAGCGACACCTGGTTCATGAACTCGTAGCCGGTGGTGCCGTCGGTGAGCCAGTCGCGGTGCAGGTGCTCGCCGGCGCCAAGGATCTTCTCGACATAGATCGGAAAGTGCTCAAGCGCGGCATTCAGCGGGCGCCGGGCGAGCAGGCCGTCGACCCGGCGGCGCAGCTTGCGGCAGTAGCCGCGCGGGTCGGCCAGGCCGTCGATGTGGTCGATGCGCAGGCCGTCCACCAGGCCACGCTCGATCAGCTCGAACAGTTTGGCGTGGGTCGCCTCGAACACCACCGCGCGCTCCACCCGCAGGCCGCCGAGCTCGTTGATGTCGAAGAAGCGCCGCCAGTTGATGTCGTCGGCGGCGGTGCGCCAGCTGGCCAGGCGGTAGGTCTGGCGTTCGAGCAGCAGGTGCAGGCGCTTGAAGCCGGCTTCGCTGCGGCTGTCGAAGGCGAGCAGGGCCGATTGCAGGTCGGCGCCGTCACGCACCAGGCGTGCCAGTTCGGCGTGCAAGGGCAGGGCGTCGGCCAGGGGGGCGGCGGCGTCGCCCAGGGCGGTGAAGTGTTCGGCCAGGGCCGCCAGCGCAGGCTCGGGGCTCTGCGCGAGAATCCAGCCGTAGTCCAGCGGGCAGATCGGGAAACGATGTTCGTGGTGAGCGACTTGCAACTGGCCCAGGTGCGGGTCGAACTGCAAGGGCATTTCGCCGTTCTTCAGGGCAGTGCCATAGTCGCTGCCGAGGAACGGCAGCAGCAGCTGGCCGGCCAGCAGGGGGTCGCTGGAGTGCCACTGGATATCGAAGAATTCCGCGTAGGGGCTGCGCCTGCCCCACGCCAGCAGGCTCTGCCACCAGGGGTTGTCGGCGCCGCCCACGGCCATGTGGTTGGACACGGTATCGAGCAGCAGGCCCATGCCATGCTGGCGCAGCGCGGCCACCAGCCGTTGCAGCGCGGCCTCGCCGCCGAGTTCCGGGTTGACCTGGGTCGGGTCGACCACGTCGTAGCCGTGGCGCGAGCCGGCACGGGCCTTGAGGATCGGCGAGGCATACAGGTGGCTGATGCCCAGCTGGGCGAAATAGGGCACCAGCGGCACCGCGTCGTCGAGGGTGAAGTCGCTGTGAAATTGCACGCGCAAGGTGGCGCTCAACGGTTTCATCGGTCGCGCTCCCAGGCTTGCTCGCGGGCCTGGGCCAGCAGCTCCAGGCGCCGTGCGGCGTGTTCGTCATCCAGCAGTTCGCGCACGGGGGCGGCAAAGCGGCGGCGCCAGTTGGGGTGGCCGCTCGTGGTGCCTGGCAGGTTGGGCTGCTCGTCGCTGCCGAGCAGGTCTTCCAGCGGGATCAGCACCAAGGGGGCGCGGGTGTGACCAACGTAGCGGATGGCGGCATCGATCACGGCGTCGTTGTCCTGCTGCGGGCCGTAGTTGGCTTCCAGGGTATGGCGCAGGCCTTCGCTTTCCTTATGCCGCTCGTGGCGCCAGTGCAGCTCGGTGGCGGCGTCGATCAGTTGCAGGCGGTGGTTCCAGTCGATGTCGCGGCTCTGCAGCCAGCCGGCCAGGGGCGCCAGGTCGTGGGTGCCGGTGGTGGCCAGGGCGTTGTCCGGCCAGTCGAGGATCGGCTTGAAGTGGCCCGGCCGGGTCTGTTCGAAGGGCAGCACGCGCATGCCCAGCACGGCCTTGGCCGCCAGTTGCTCGCGCAGGCCTTCGGGCACGGTGCCGAGGTCTTCGCCGAGGATGATCGCCTGGTGACGCACCGATTCCAGGGCCAGCAGGCGCAGCAGGTCGTCCAGCGGGTAGTGCAGGTAGGCGCCTTCGCTGGGCTTGCAGCCACGCGGGATCAACCACAGCCGGCGCAGGCCCATGACATGGTCGATGCGCAGGCCGCCAGCGTGGGCCAGGTTGGCCCGCAGCATCTCGATGAAGGCGCGGTAGCCATTGCGCTTGAGGCCTTCGGGGGAGAAGGCGCAGATGCCCCAGTCCTGGCCGGAGCGGTTGAGGATATCGGGCGGTGCACCGACCTTGAGGTCGGCCAGCAGCTCGTCCTGGCGGCTCCAGGC
Organism: Pseudomonas sp. NPDC089401; assembly: GCF_044749485.1. Classification (NCBI taxonomy): domain Bacteria; kingdom Pseudomonadati; phylum Pseudomonadota; class Gammaproteobacteria; order Pseudomonadales; family Pseudomonadaceae; genus Pseudomonas; species Pseudomonas sp. NPDC089401. The sequence goes on from NZ_JBIVIA010000001.1 coordinate 672,191, forward strand.
CTGGCTGCCGGCGCCGTCGGCACCGACCGCCAGGTCGGCGATCAGGCCGATCGCCATGCCGTTGCTGCGTGCGGCGTGCTGGGCACGTTGCAGGCTGCGCTCGGTCAGCCACTGGCAGAAGGCATGGAACTCGACCTTGGCCGGATAGGCGTTGGCGAAGGCTTCGACTTCCGGGTGATAAGGGTCGTGCCAGGCACTCGGCCAGTGGCGCCAGTCGGCGCCCAGGCCGTGCTCCATGGCTTGCGCCTGCAGCACCTCGAAGCGGCAATGGTGCTCCAGGGCCTGGCCACGGGCTTCGCGGAAACTGTCGAAGTCCTTGCGCAGCGGGTGGTCGGCCTGGCTGAAATCCTGGTACAGCGCTTCGAGCAGGCGCAAGCGGGCATCGGCGGCGCGTGGCCAGTCGACCAGGGGGCGCTGCTCCAGGTCCTCGAGCACCTGCTCCAGGCCGCAGGCCTCGATCGCGATGCGCACGGCGCGCTCGCCCAGCAGCGCGGCGGGGCTGGCGTAGAGGGTATTGAGCAACAGCCGGCTGGACGGCGAGTAGGGGCTGTAGTGCTGCTGGTCGACTGCCGACAGCGCGTGCACCGGGCTGATCGCCAGGGCATCGGCGCCGCGCTCGGCGGCGCTGCGGGCCAGTTGCTCCAGGGCCAGGCAGTCGCCGAAGCCGCCATCGCCGGTGCGCCGCAGGCTGTAGAGTTGCACGGCCAGGCCCCAGAGCCGCGCTGGCGGTTCGGCCACGGCATCAGCCAGGCTGTGGCAGCGTGGTGGCGCCACGGCGAGGGTGAAACTGCGGTCGTTGATGTGCAGCAGGTGATAGCCGACCGGCAGGCCGCCGGGCAGGTTGCCCTGGGCATCCAGGGTCAGGTCCTGCAGGCGGTTGCTTTCCAGGGTGCAGCGCACGGCACTGCCGGGCGGGAAGTAGCGGTGCAGGGGCAGCGGCTGGTCCTGCTCGGCGGTCAGCAGCGGCGGCAGGTGATCGCTGTCTTCGGCGGCCTCCACGGCGCGCAGGCTGGCCTGGATGGCCGGTTCGTCGTCGGCGGGGTGGCCCAGCCCCTCGAGGACCTTGCGCAGCACCTCGTCGCTGACCTGCTGGGGGCGGTTGTTGGCGTCGATCCAGTCGCGGGCCAGCCCGACGCGGGCGGCCAGTTGGTGCAGGGCGGTTTCGCTCATGGGCGCTCCTGGCCAGGTGGAAGCAGGCTGACCACGCAGCAGTGGGCGGACAGCGCGGAATCGGGGTGCGTGGTGTCGCTGCTGTCGAACAGCCGGCGTTCGGCGCTGGGCAGTTCGACGGCCTGGGGCGTGGCCGCCAGGTTCAGGTCGATGCGCAGGGTGTTGCCATCGCCCAGGCGCCAGCGTGCGGTCAGTGCCTTGTCGCCGAGGACTTCGGCGCCCAGCGCCTGGCTGCCGGGCAGGTGCGGGATGACATGGCGTCGGCGCAGGTCGAGCAGTTGCTGGTAGAGGCCGTGCCAGCCGGCGATGACCTCCTGGCTTGTCGGGCGTGACGCTTCGAAGGTCTGCTCGGCGTTGGGGTCGGGAATATGCTCGCGCTGCTCCGGGTCGGCGAATGCCTTGAAGTGGGCGAACTCGCCGCGTCGGCCTTCGCGCACGGCGTCGGCCAGTTCGTCGTGGAAGTCGGTGAAGAACAGGAACGGCCGGCAGCTGCCATCGTCGTCGCCCATGAACAGCAGCGGGATCATCGGTGCCAGCAGCAGCAGGCCGGTGGCCGCGCGCAGGGCCGGCGGCGGGCACAGGCGGGTCAGGCGCTCGCCCAGGGCGCGGTTGCCGATCTGGTCGTGGTTCTGCAGGAACAGCACGAAGGCACTGGGCGCCAGGTGCCCGCTGGGCTCGCCGCGCGGCGTGCCGTGGCGGTTGGCCTGGCCCTGGAAGACGAAGCCTTCGCTCAGGCAGCGGGCCAGCTTGTCGATGGGCCTGGCCTGGTAGTCGGCGTAGTAGCCTTCGGTTTCGCCGGTCAGCAACACATGCAGGGCGTTGTGGCCGTCGTCGTTCCACTGGGCGTCGAAGCCCTGTTCGAGCAGGGAGGCCTGGTTGTGTTCGTTTTCCAGCACCAGCCACACCTGGCGGCCGGGCTCGACGGCGGCGCGCACGCGCTGGGCCAGCTCGACCAGGAAGTCGGGCTGGTCGATGGCGTGCACGGCATCCAGGCGCAGGCCGTCGCAGCGGTAGTCGCACAGCCACATCAGGGCGTTCTGGATGAAGTACTCGCGCACCTCGCGGCGACGAAAATCGATGGCCGCGCCCCAGGGGGTCTGGCGGTCTTCACGGAAGAACGGGCTGGCGTACTGGTGCAGGTGGTTGCCGTCCGGGCCGAAGTGGTTGTACACCACGTCCACCAGCACCATCAGGCCCTGGCCGTGGGCCTGGTCGACCAGCGCGCACAATTGTTCGGGGCTGCCGTAGCTGTGCTGCGGCGCGTAGGGCAGCACGCCGTCGTAGCCCCAGTTGCGCTCGCCGGGGAACTGCCCCAGGGGCATCAGTTCGATGGCGCTGATGCCCAGCGCCGCCAGGCGCGGCAGGTGCCGGGCAACGCCGGGGTAGCCTTCGAGCACCCCGACGTGCAGCTCCTGGATCACCGCCTCGTGCCACGGGCGGCCGTGCCAGGGGTGTTGCCAGGCGTAGGCGGCGGTGTCGACCACCTGGCTCGGCCCCTGCACGCCTTCGGGCTGAAAGCGCGAAGCCGGGTCGGCCACCTGCAACCGGCCGTCGATGCGGTAGTGATAGCGGTCACCGGCCTGGCACGGGGCAACCCCCGTGTACCAGCCGTTGTCCTCGGGCTGCAGCTCGATCGAGGGCTGCTGCTCCAGTTCCAGGCTCACGCTGCGCGCATCCGGTGCCCACAGGGCGAAGCGCGCCGACGTGGCGTCCAGCAGGTGTGCGCCATGTCTGTGCATCGTCCATCCCCGCTCAGTAGTGGCCCAGTTGTGCCTGCTTGACCAGGTCCTCGTAGAGGCGGGCGTAGGGTTCCACCGCCTGGCACCAGTTGAACGGCTGGGTCATGGACAGGCAGCGCATGGCGTTGAGCAGGTCCTTCTTGGCATAGATGTAGAAGGCCCGGCCCAGGGCTTCGCGGTAGCTCTCGACGGTCGATTCGTCGAACAGGAAGCCGGTGACGCCATTCTCGATGGTGTCGGCCAGGCCGCCGGTATTGCGTGCCACCGGCAGCGAGCCGAAGCGCTGCGCGTACATCTGGCTGAGGCCACAGGGCTCGTAGCGCGATGGCATCAGCAGGAAGTCGCTGCCGGCGAACATGCGCCGCGCGTCGGTCTCGTTGAAGCCGATGCGCACGCCGATGCGGCCAGGGTGACGCAGGGCCAGCTCGCGCATGGCCTGTTCCTCTTCCGGCTCGCCACGGCCGATGATCGCGATCTGCCCGCCCTGTTCGACGATGTAGTCGGCCACGCCCAGGGTCAGGTCCAGGCCCTTCTGGTAGACCAGCCGCGAGACCACGGCAAATAGCGGGCCTTCGGACGCCTCCAGCTCGAACAACTGGCGCACGGCGGCGGCATTGCGTGCCTTGCCGTCCCAGTCGTTGATGCTGAAGTTGTGCTGCAGGTGCTGGTCGGTGGCCGAGTCCCAGCTTTCGTCGATGCCATTGGGAATGCCGCCAAGCAAGCCTTGCTGGGCTTTGCTGGCGAGGAAGCCATCGAGGCCGCAGCCGAATTCCGCTGTGGTGATTTCCCGGGCGTAGGTGGCGCTGACCGTGGTGATGTGGCTCGAGTAGGCCAGGCCCGCCTTGAGGAACGACAGCTTGCCGTAGAACTCCATGCCTTCCTGCTGCATGGCATGGTCGGGGATCGCCAGCTCCGGGCTGCAGCCACGGCTGTACACGCCCTGGTAGGCCAGGTTGTGGATGGTGAACAGGGTCGGCGTGTTCAGCCCGCGCCAGTGCATGTAGGCCGGGGCCAGGCCGGCGGGCCAGTCGTGGGCGTGGACCACTTCGGGCTGCCAGTGGATCATGCCTTCGCCGGCGGCGATCTCCGCCGCCGCCAGGCCCAGGCGGGCGAAGCGGATGTGGTTGTCGGGCCAGTCACGGCCATTGTTGGCGCCGTAGGGCGTGCCTTCGCGCTGGTACAGTTCGGGGCAGATCAGCACATAGATGACCAGGCCGTCGGCCATGTCCATGCGGCCGATCTTGCATGGCGGCAGGGCGGCGTGGCCGCCCAGTTCGCCGACGATATGGATCGGGTTGTCGCTTTCCACCACTTGCGGGTAGCCAGGGATCAGCACCCGCACATCGTGCAGGTGCGCCAGGGCGCGGGGCAGGGCGGCGGAGACGTCGCCGAGGCCGCCGGTCTTCACCAGGTCGGCGATTTCCGAGGTGACGAACAGGATCTTGCGTTTGTTCGGGTTGTGCTGGCGCTGGGCGCCAGGTGCCGTGCCTGTCTTGGCGAAGTCCGGGGTGAGCGGCTCGCGGTTGTCCGGGTTGAATGAATCTACGTGAGGCTCGACAGCGGCACTGATCATACTTCTCTCCGTCCCTAAGCGTTGGCCGGGTGGCTGGCACCCGTTGCGTTATATCGTGTTGGTTCTCTCTGATTCTGTAGATGCGTGTAGCAATCCATGCCCCGAAGTCGTGCGCACAGGCACGACGCGATCGGCATTCCGGCCGAAGGCGATTGAACTGGTAGGGGTTGGCGGGCCGTGCGCGGGAAGTCCCTTTGCGTTTGGCCTACTTAGTTCCTGACCCACCACCATTTCCAAAAGTTCGACTTTTTTACGTCGCTCTTCCTCTGAGCAAATGGCGGGCCGAAACCTGAGTGTAGGAGAGCTGGAGATAAAAAGGTGACCCACTGGTCACTTTCGTTATGACGCGGGCCAGACGCAAACGTTGGCGTATGTGACGGGATGTGAACGAGGGTGTTCGAAGGCGGTGCGCGGGGTTTTCGTCAGTGCGCCAAGGTGTGGCTGATGGCGCTGATTTGCACTGTGCTGGTGCAGCAGAGGCAGCAATGTGGGAGCATTACGCCCCCACCGCAGGGAAGGGAAGAATCAGAGGCTGACGGGCTTGCCTTCGACACGCGCCTGTTCCAGCAGCCTGTGCAACTGGGAGACCTGCTGGCGCAGCTGGTCACGCTCGTCCTTCAACTGGCGCAGCTCGTCGCGGCGCACGGAGACATAGAGGGTCTGGGTTGGGGTAGCAGGCATCAAGGTACCCATGAGCACACCTCGCGGTTTTGGCTGGTGACAGTTAAAGCGTAGTCGCTTCACGCGGCGCGCATTCTGAATTCTTTTGCTTCCCCTGGGAACTTTTTTGTTTAACGTGGTCACGCCGTTCGTCGCTGAACCCTCGGGCGGTGTGCTGGACTAATCTGAAACGCTGAAAATGTTGTCATCTATTACGCAAGAGGAGCATCTGCTCATGCAATTGGGAATCGTCGGGCTGGGCCGCATGGGCGGCAATATCGCAAGGCGGCTGATGCGCGCCGGTCACCGCACCGTGGTGCACGACCGCAACCGTGATGCCGTCGTCGGCCTGGAAGGCGAGGGGGCGCAAGGCGCCCATGACCTGGGTGCGCTGGTGCAGAAGCTCAAGGCGCCGCGCGCGGTGTGGGTCATGCTGCCGGCCGGTGAGCCGACCGAGCAGACCATCGCCCAGCTGGCCGAACTGCTGGAGCCTGGCGATGCGATCATCGACGGCGGCAACACCTTCTACAAGGACGACATGCGCCGCGCCGCCGAGCTGGCCAAGCGCGGCCTGCATTACCTGGACGTCGGCACCTCCGGCGGGGTGTGGGGCCTGGACCGCGGCTACTGCATGATGATCGGTGGCGAGAAGGACGTGTTCGAGCGCCTGGAACCCCTGTTCAAGACGCTGGCCCCCGGCGTCGGCGACATCCCGCGCACCCACGGCCGCAGCGGTGAGCACGGGCGCGCCGAGCACGGCTACATCCACGCCGGCCCGCCTGGCGCCGGGCACTACGTGAAGATGGTGCACAACGGCATCGAGTACGGCCTGATGCAGGCCTACGCCGAAGGTTTCGACCTGCTGCGCAGCAAGGGCGGCGACGAGCTGCCGGAAGACCAGCGCTTCGACCTCGACGTGGGCGAGATCGCCGAGGTCTGGCGCCGGGGCAGCGTGGTCACTTCGTGGCTGCTCGACCTCACCGCCGATGCCCTGGTGGCCGACCCGCAACTGTCGGCGTTCAGTGGCTCGGTGTCCGACAGTGGCGAAGGCCGCTGGACCATCGACGCCGCCGTCGAGCAGGCGGTGCCGGTACCGGTGCTGTCCAGCGCGTTGTTCGCCCGCTTCCGTTCGCGCCAGCAACAGGGCACCTACGGCGACAAGATCCTGTCCGCCATGCGCCTGGGCTTCGGTGGCCACGTCGAGAAAAAAGACTGATGACCCAACAGACCATTCCTGCTGCCCCGCCTTGCACCCTGTTTCTGTTCGGCGCCAACGGTGATCTGGTCAAGCGCCTGCTGATGCCGGCGCTCTACAACCTCAGCCGTGACGGGTTGCTGGACCGCAACCTGCGTATCGTGGGTGTCGATCACAACCCGGCCACGGCCGACGAATTTACCGAGCGCCTGCATGCCTTCATGCAGGCGCGCGACAAGGCCGGCGAGGGTGCCGCCAAGTGCCTGGACGAGAAGCTCTGGGCACGCCTGGCCAAGCGCCTGGACTACCAGACCGGCGACTTCCTCGACCCCGCCACCTACGCGGCACTGGCCAGGCGCATCGAGGCGACGCGCCATGGCAACGCCATCTTCTACCTGGCCACCTCGCCGCGCTTCTTCCCGGAAGTGGCCCAGCGCCTGGGCGAGGCCGGCCTGCTCGACGAGTCGGCCGGCGGTTTTCGGCGGATCGTGGTGGAGAAGCCCTTCGGCACCGACCTGGCCAGCGCCGAGGCACTCAACGCCTGCCTGCTGAAGGTGATGAGCGAGCGGCAGATCTACCGCATCGACCATTACCTGGGCAAGGAGACGGTGCAGAACATCCTGGTCAGCCGCTTTTCCAACGGGCTGTTCGAGTCGTTCTGGAACAACCACTACATCGACCATGTGCAGATCACCGCCGCCGAGACGGTCGGGGTCGAGACCCGCGGTGCGTTCTACGACAACACCGGTGCGCTGCGTGACATGGTCCCCAACCACCTGTTCCAGCTCCTGGCGATGGTCGCCATGGAGCCCCCGGCGGCGTTTGGCGCCGATGCCGTGCGTGGCGAGAAGGCCAAGGTGATCGGCGCGATCCGCCCGTGGTCGGCGAAGATGGCCCTGAAGAACTCGGTGCGCGGCCAGTACGCGGCCGGCAAGCAAGGCCGCAAGCGCCTGCCGGGGTATCGCGAGGAAGCCAACGTCGCGCCCGACAGCCAGACCGAAACCTACGTGGCGCTCAAGGTGATGATCGACAACTGGCGCTGGGCCGGGGTGCCGTTCTACCTGCGCACCGGCAAGCGCATGAGCGTGCGCGACACCGAGATCGCCATCTGCTTCAAGCCGGCGCCCTACGCGCAGTTCCGCGAGTCGGAACTGGAACGGCCCAAGCCCAACTACCTGAAGATCCAGATCCAGCCCAACGAAGGCATGTGGTTCGACCTGCAGGCCAAGCGGCCGGGGCCTGAGCTGGTGATGGAGAACGTCGAGCTGGGCTTCGCCTACAAGGACTTCTTCAAGATGACCCCGGCGACCGGCTATGAAACGCTGATCTACGACTGCCTGACCGGAGACCAGACCCTGTTCCAGCGCGCCGACAACATCGAGAACGGCTGGCGCGCGGTGCAGCCGTTTCTCGATGCCTGGGCGCAGGACGGTGATGTGCACCCATACCCGGCTGGGGAGGATGGGCCGGAGGCTGGTAATGAGCTGCTGACCCGCGACAAGCGGGAGTGGCACAAACTGGGGTGAACGTGCCGGCCTCTTCGCGGCGGTTCGACGCCTCGAAGAGGCCCGAGCAGGCAACCCCATTCAAGGAGGTGCAATGCCCGCCCACATCGAAGACTACGCCCTGCTCGGCAATTGCCGCAGCGCCGCCCTGGTCAGCCGCGACGGCTCCCTCGACTGGTTGTGCCTGCCGCGCTTCGACGCCCCGGCAGTGTTCGCCGCCTTGCTGGGCAACGAAGAGAACGGCCGCTGGCGCCTGGCCCCCAGCGACCCGGTCGAGCACATCAGCCGCCAGTACCTGGGCGACACCCTGGTGCTGGAAACCACCTGGGTCACCGCCAGCGGCCGCGCCCGGGTCCTGGATTTCATGCCCCTGGACGAAGTCAATTCGGTGGTGCGCATCGTCGAGGGCCTTGCGGGGGAAACCCATTTCGAAATGGACCTGGTCATGCGCTTCGACTACGGACGCAGCGTGCCCTGGGTGGAAAAGCTCGACCCGATGACCCTCAGCGCGGTCGCCGGCCCCGACCGCCTGATCCTGGCCAGCACCGTCACCACCCACGCCCAGGACCATCACACCGTCGCCCGCTTGCGCGTGGCTGCCGGCGAACGCCAGGTATTCAGCCTGCGTCACCAGCCTTCGCACCTGCCGGTGCAGCCCGATTGCGACATCGACCAGGCCTTGCAGCACACCCACGAGCACTGGCAGGCGTTCGCCGACCGTTGCCCGGACGTCGGTGCCTACACGGGCCTGGTACGTCGCTCGCTGCTGACCCTCAAGGCCATGACCTTCGCCCCCACCGGCGGCATCGTCGCGGCCATCACCACGTCGTTGCCCGAGCGCATCGGCCACGAGCGCAACTGGGACTACCGTTTCTGCTGGCTGCGCGACGCCACCATGACCCTGCTGGCGTTCATGAACCTGGGCTACTTCGACGAGGCCCAGGCCTGGCGCGAGTGGTTGCTGCGCTCGGTGGCCGGCAACCCGGAGCAGATGCAGATCATGTACGGCCTGGCCGGAGAGCGTGATCTGCAGGAATACACCCTGCCGTGGCTGGCCGGCTACGAGCAATCGCAACCGGTGCGGGTCGGCAATGCGGCGTCGGAGCAGGTGCAACTGGACATCTACGGCGAACTGGCCGATGCCATGGCCCAGGCGATCAAGGGCGGCTTGCCACGCCACCCGCGCAGTGCGGCGATCTCGCGCCTGATCCTGCCCTATGTCGAGCGCATCTGGCGTGAGCCCGACGAGGGGCTCTGGGAGGTGCGCGGTGGGCGCCAGCATTTCGTGCATTCCAAGGTCATGGCCTGGGTGGCCTTCGACCGTGCCGCGGGCCTGGCGGACACCACCGAGGAAGGCCGCGAGCGCGGCAAGCATTACCGCCAGGTGGCCGACGAGATTCATCGCGAGGTCTGCGCGCGCGGGCTGGATGCGCAAGGCCAGCACTTCGTCCAGGCCTACGGTTCGAGCGAGCTGGATGCCAGCCTGCTGCAGATCGCCCTGACCGGTTTCCTGCCCGCCGCCGACCCGCGTTTCCAGCGCACCCTGGCGCGGATCGAGCAGCGCCTGCTGAAGAACGGCCTGCTGCTGCGCTACGACAGCGACAGCTGCAGCGACGGGCTGACGCCCGGGGAGGGTACCTTCCTGGTGTGTTCGTTCTGGCTGGCCGACGTCTATGTGCTGCTGGGCCGCGAAGCCGAGGCGCAGGCGCTGTACGCAACGCTCGCCGGCCTGTGCAACGACGTCGGCCTGCTGGCCGAGCAGTACGACCCCGTCGGCGGGCGCATGCTCGGCAACTTCCCCCAGGCGTTCAGCCATATCGGCATCATCAACAGTGCCCTGAACCTGCACCGGGCGCAGTGCCCGGTGCGGGACAGGGCGAATTGTGGCTAGCTGTGCACGGCCCCGGATCGTCGAAAGGGCGCGCGTGTTCATCACTGGCGAGCTCACGGTTGGCTGCAAAACTGTTAGCCTTGAGCGGTTCCCGCCGCTTCCGGACCCTCCATGGCCAACCACAAGATCGAAATCCGCCGGCGCAATATCGAGAAGATCCTCCTCGCCGCCGAAAAGGTGTTCGCCGACAAGGGCTACGGCGCCACGTCCATGGGTGATATCGCCGAACAGGCCGAGCTGCCGCGCTCCAACCTGCATTACTACTTCAGCACCAAGGACGAACTGTTCCGCGCAGTGCTGCAGGACCTGCTGGAGGTCTGGAAGCAGGATGCGCTGTGCTTCGAGAACTTCGACGACCCGAGGGTGGTGCTGACCAGCTACATTCGCGCCAAGATGGGCCATTCGCGATCGCGGTCGCTGGGCTCGAAGATCTGGGCCGAGGAAATGCTGCACGGGGCGCCGGTGCTGGGTGCGAGCCTGGGCGAAAGCCTGGTGCCCTGGGCCAGGCTCAAGGAAGACAAGATCCGTCGCTGGGTGGCGGAGGGGCGGATCTTGCCGGTGGAGCCATCGGCGTTGCTGTACATGATCTGGGCCTCGACCCAGCACTATGCCGACTTCGGCTACCAGGTGGCGCTGCTCAACGAGGGTGAGCCGCTGTCGGACGTGGCCTTCGAGCGAGCGGTGCAGACGGTGACCTGTGTGATCCTGCGCGGGATCGGCCTGGAACCCTGAAACGGCCCATTGTAGGAGCGGCCTTGTGTCGCGAAAGGGCCGCGAAGCGGCCCCAGGAATATCTGCTGCGAAGCTGAAAATCCGGGGCCGCTTCGCGGCCCTTTCGCGACACAAGGCCGCTCCTACAAGGCCTGGTCATCAGCCTCAACTGGCCTCACGGTAAGGGTTGCGCGGATCCTGCGTCCAGTTCAGGTAAGGCTTGCCAGTCTCCTGCGCGACCATCTCGATGCAACTTTCCACCGGGCAGGTGATCTGGCACAGGTTGCAGCCCACGCATTCCTCCTCGATCACGCTGTAGGCATGCGTGCCATCGGCCTTGAGCGTGCTGGCGATCGCCTGGTGCGACGTGTCCTCGCAGGCGATGTGGCAACGCCCGCAACCAATGCACGCTGCCGGGTCGATATGGGCCACCGACTTGTAGTTGATGTCCAGGTACTTCCAGTCGGTGGTATGCCCCACCGCCTGCCCGCGGAACGCCTCCAGGTTGCGATGCCCCTGCTGGTCCATCCAGCGCGCCAGGCCGTCCTGCATGTCCTCGACGATGCGAAAGCCATGCAGCATCGCCGCCGTGCACACCTGCACCGCGCCACTGCCCAGGGCGATGAACTCGGCGGCGTCACGCCAGTTGCCGATGCCGCCGATGCCGCAGATCGGCAGGCCCCGGGTCTGCGGGTCGCGGGCGATTTCGGCGACCATGTTCAAGGCGATCGGCTTCACCGCCGAACCGCAGTAGCCACCGTGGGTGCTCTGGTCGCCGACGATGGGGTGGGCGACCATGCGCTCCAGGTCGACGCTGGTGATCGAGTTGATGGTGTTGATCAGCGACACCGCATCGGCGCCGCCACGGTGCGCCGCGCGGGCCGACTGGCGGATGTCGGTGATGTTCGGTGTGAGCTTGACGATCACCGGCAGCGAGCAGTGCGTCTTGCACCAGCGGGTGACCATTTCCACATACTCCGGCACCTGGCCGACCGCCGCGCCCATGCCGCGCTCGGGCATGCCGTGCGGGCAGCCGAAGTTCAGCTCGATGCCATCGGCGCCGGTGGCTTCCACCAGCGGCAGGATGAACTTCCACGACGCCTCCTCGCACGGCACCATCAACGACACGATCAGCGCGCGGTCGGGCCAGTCCTTCTTCACCTGGGTAATTTCCCGCAGGTTGATTTCCAGCGAGCGGTCGGTGATCAGCTCGATGTTGTTGATGCCCTGCACCTGGCGGTTGGGGCCGTAGTGCGCGGAGTAGCGCGACGACACGTTGACCGCCGCCGGGTCCTCGCCAAGGGTTTTCCAGACTACCCCACCCCAACCGGCCTCGAAGGCGCGGACCACGTTGTAGGCCTTGTCGGTCGGCGGCGCGGAGGCCAGCCAGAAGGGGTTGGGTGCCTTGATACCAGCGAATTCGATGGACAGGTCGGCCATTTACGCTGCCTCCAGGTTGAGCATGAGTTGGGCATGGATGGCCTCGGCGGCCAGCTTGCCGTGTTGCACCGCCTGGACGGTGAGGTCCTGGCCCAGCGCCGTGCAGTCGCCGCCGGCGTAGACGCCCGGCAGGCTGGTGCGCATCTGTGCGTCGACGCGGATGCGCTCGCCGTCGCGGGCCAGTTGCGCGGCCAGCGGGTCGGCCAGGCTGCTGTCGTCGAACCCCTGGCCGATGGCCTTGAAGATCGCGTCGGCGGCCAGCTCGTAGGTTTCGCCGGTATCGCCCAGGCGGCCCTCGGCCAGTTCGGTGCGCATGAAGCGCATGCCGCGCACGCGGCCGTCGTCATCGAGCAGCACGGCGTCGGGCCGGGCCCAGGTGTGCAGGCGCACCTGGTTGGCCTTGGCGATGTCCTGCTCGTGGCCGGTGGCGCCCATGTCGGCAGGGCCGCGGCGGTACACCAGGTTGACGTCGCGGGCGCCCAGGCGGCTCATCTGCACCGCCATGTCGATGGCGGTGTTGCCGGCGCCGATCACCAGGCAGCGGTCGGCCAGCGGCAGTTGCGACAGGTCGTCGGCCTGGCGCAGTTCGCGGATGTAGGCCGTGGCGGCGAGCATGCCGGGGGCTTCTTCGGCGGGCAGCCCGAGCTGGCGCACGGCGTTCAGGCCCAGGCCGAGGAACACCGCATGGTACTGGTCGCGCAGTTCGCCCAGGGCAAGGTTGCCACCCAGGCGCTGGCCGTGGCGGATCTCGATGCCGCCGATGCCCAGCAGGAATTCGACTTCGCGCTGGGCATAGTCGTCCACCAGCTTGTAGCGGGCGATGCCGTATTCGTTGAGGCCGCCGGCCTTGTCGCAGGCTTCGAACACCACCACGTCATGGCCGTGCATGGCCAGGCGGTGAGCGCACGACAACCCGGCGGGGCCGGCACCGACCACGGCAATGCGCTTGCCGGTGGCGGGCGAGCGCTGGAACGGGTGTTCGCTGAAACCGGCGTTGTCCAGGGCGTAGCGCTGCAACTGGCCGATCAGCACCGGCGCGCATTCCTGGGCGTTGTTGCGCACGCAGGCCTGCTGGCAGAGGACCTCGGTGGGGCATACGCGGGCGCAGCTGCCGCCGAGGATGTTGGCCGACAGGATGCGTTCGGCGGCGCCTTGCAGGTTCTCGTCGCTGATGCGGTGGATGAACGACGGGATGTCGATCTCGCTGGGGCAGGCGTTGACGCACGGGGCGTCGTAGCAGTACAGGCAGCGCGCGCTTTCCACGGCGGCCTGGCGGGCGGTGAGGGGCGGGGCGAGGTCGCTGAAGCGCTCGTCCAGCGGGTCGCTGCCGGCGCGTGGGCGCGGCAAGTGGTTCAGGGCATCGATCACGGTGGGTAGCCTCTCTTGTTCATGGGGCTTGGTTTGAGGGCTTGAGGGCGCTACGCGCCCTTTTCGCGACACAAGGCCGCTCCTACAAGGACCGCGATCTCCTGCAGGAGCGGCCTTGCATCGCGAAAGGGCTGCGCAGCAGCCCCAATGGCCTCAGCGCTGCACGGGGCTCGGGCGCTGCTGCTCGGCGCGGCGGCCCAGCACCTCGTACACCGAGGGGTAGGCCGGGCGTTCCACGTAGCGGCCGGCGCCAGGTTCGGCGCGCAGGTCGCCATCGGCCCAGAGCAGCTTGCCCTGGCTGATGGTGTGGCTGGGGATGCCGCGCACGGTGCGGCCTTCGAAGATGTTGAAGTCGACCCGCTGGTGGTGGGTCTGGGCGGAAATGGTCCGCGTGCCCTGGGGGTCCCACAGCACCAGGTCGGCATCGGCGCCGACGCGGATGGCACCCTTGCGCGGGAACAGGTTGAAGATCTTCGCGGTATTGGTCGAGGTGAGCGCGACGAACTCGTGCATCGACAGGCGTCCGCTGTTGACCCCGGCATCCCACAGCACCGCCATGCGGTCCTCGATGCCGGCGGTACCGTTGGGGATGCGGCTGAAGTCGTTGCGGCCCATGGCCTTCTGCTCGGCGCAGAAGCAGCAGTGGTCGGTGGCGGTGGTATGCAGGTTGCCCGATTGCAGGCCGCGCCAGAGTGCTTCCTGGTGCTCGCGCGGGCGGAACGGCGGGCTCATCACATAGCCGGCAGCGGTGCTCCAGTCCGGGTGGCGGTAGACGCTGTCGTCGATCAGCAGGTGGCCGGGCAGTACCTCGCCGTACACCGGCTGGCCCTTGGCCCGGGCGTAGGTGATTTCATCCAGCGCCTCGCGGCTGGAGATGTGCACCACGTACAGCGGTGTGCCGAGGGTTTCGGCGATGCGGATGGCCCGGCTGGCGGCCTCGCCCTCGACCTGCGAAGGGCGCGACAGCGGGTGCGCCTCCGGCCCGGTCAGGCCCTGGGCCAGCAGTTTGTTCTGCAGGTGGTACACCAGCTCGCCGTTCTCGGCATGCACGGTGGGCACCGCGCCCAGTTGCAGGCAGCGCTCGAAGCTGGCCACCAGGGTGTCGTCGGCGGCCATGATGGCGTTCTTGTAGGCCATGAAGTGCTTGAAGCTGTTGACCCCATGCTGGCTCACCAGCTCGCCCATCTCTTCGGCCACCTGCTCGCTCCACCAGGTGATGGCGACGTGGAAGCCGTAGTCGGATGCGCTTTTCTGCGCCCAGCCACGCCAGGTGTGGAAGGCTTCCAGCAGCGACTGCCGGGGGTTGGGAATGACGAAGTCGATGATCGACGTGGTGCCGCCGGCCAGCCCCGCGGCAGTGCCGCTGAAGAAGTCCTCGCTGGCCACGGTGCCCATGAAGGGCAACTGCATGTGGGTGTGCGGGTCGATGCCGCCGGGCATCAGGTAACGGCCGCTGCCGTCGAGGATTTCGCAGTCGGTGGGCGGTTCGAGGTCTTTGCCGATGGCGCGGATCTGGCCATCGACACACAGGACATCAGCGGGATAGCTCTCTTCGTGGGTGACCACGGTGGCGCCACGGATCAACAGGGACATGCCGTCTTCCTCGCAGGCTGACCGGTCTGTGCCGGTTCTTGAATTGTTATGTGTCAGGGGCTGGAGGAGAGGGTAATAATCTTGCCAGACCTGACAAGATTGGAATCTAGATGCGAACTCTCGATTGTTCAAGAAAATAATTTATGAGCTTATGACTTTTATAAAGCATTGATTTATATGAATAAAAATTATGAGTTACCAAAATGGTGAGGCCTTTCACCATTTTGACGCACTTGACAAGATGAAAATCTGGTCGAGATTTTCCATGCAAAATCAGCCGCTTGAAACCCGGTGTCGAGGCGCAGGCGGCGCCGTTGAAAGACCGGGCTGCACCGCTTTGAAACACGGTGCGGGGGCCAGGGCCGGCCCAAGGTGGCGAATGGAACAGGCGCAAGGTACCGCGTGCCTGTTTCTGGCGCGCAACAATGCTTTGCAGATCAGTTGATTACCTCCGGTCGGCGGCGGCCGGCGGGGCGGGCGCAAGCCAACCCGGCACGTAATTTGAGTTCGGCCACAACCGTCAGGCCGGACCGGAGGTGCAGTACGGTGGTGTGTACTCCGGCCATCGCATCAGCCCGATGAGCAGACAACTAGAAGAAATCTGGAGAAGGCCCCATGCAACAGAGCAGATCGCAAGTGATCGAGCAGGATGGCCTGTTCGAGCTGTCCCCGGGCAGCGACGTCCTCGACAGCCCGCGCTACAACCACGACATCGCGCCGACCCAGGTGCACCAGCGCACCTGGAACCAGTGGCACATCACCGCGCTGTGGGTGGGCATGTCCATCTGCGTGCCGACCTACACCCTGGGCGGGGTGCTCACAGCCTACTTCGGCCTGAGCGTGGGCGAGGCGCTGCTGGCGATCCTGCTGGCCAACCTGATCGTGCTGATCCCGTTGACCCTCAACGCGTTCCCCGGCACCAAGTACGGCATCCCGTTCCCGGTGTTGCTGCGCTCGTCGTTCGGTATTTTCGGCTCGAACGTGCCGTGCCTGATCCGCGCGGTGGTGGCGTGCGGCTGGTTCGGTATCCAGACGATGTTCGGCGGCCTGGCCATCCACCTGTTCCTTGGCTCGCTGTTCGACGGCTGGAAGGCCCTGGGCGGCACCGGCGAGGTGATCGGCTTCATGGTGTTCTGGGCGCTGAACCTGTGGGTGGTGCTGCGTGGCGCCGAGTCGATCAAGTGGCTCGAGACGTTGTCGGCGCCGTTGCTGGTGGCGGTGGGCTTGGGCCTGCTGTTCTGGGCCTTGCCGCACATGTCGATGACCGAGCTGCTGGCGCAGCCGCCCAAGCGCCCGGAAGGCGCCAGCGTGGTCGGCTACTTCTGCGCCGGGCTCACCGCCATGGTCGGTTTTTGGGCCACGCTGTCGCTGAACATTCCCGATTTCAGCCGCTACGCCAAGAGCCAGAAGGACCAGATCCTCGGGCAGATCTTCGGCCTGCCGCTCACCATGTTCCTGTTCGCCGCGCTGGGCGTGGTGATGACCGCCGCGTCGGCGCAGCTGGTCGGTGAAACGGTGTCCGACCCGGTAAGCCTGATAGGCAAGATCCACAGCCCTGGCTGGGTGGCGCTGGCCATGGCGCTGATCGTGGTCGCCACCCTGTCGACCAATACCGCCGCCAACATCGTCTCGCCAACCAACGACTTCCAGAACATCGCCCCGCGCCTGATCGGGCGCAGCCGCGCGGTGTGGCTGACCGGCTTCATCGGCCTGGCGCTGATGGGCCATGAACTGCTCAAGAAGCTTGGCTGGATCGTCTCCGACCTGAGCCTGGAAAGTGTCTATTCCAACTGGTTGCTGGGGTATTCCAGCCTGCTCGGGCCGATTGCCGGGATCATGGTGGTGGACTACTTCCTGATCCGTCGCCAGCAGCTGGACCTGGCCGGGCTGTACCGCGATGACGTGTACCCGGCGTGGAACTGGGCGGGCTTTGCCGCCTTCGCCTTGCCGGTGGCGCTGACCGTGCTGGCCATCGGCGACAGCCGTTTCAGCTGGTTCTACGACTATGGCTGGTTCACCGGGTCGTTGCTCGGCGGCGCGTTGTATTACGCGCTGGGCAGCGTGGCGCTGCGCGGGCCGGTCCAGACAACCAGAAATGCCTGAGGAGAAACCCCATGAAGCAAGCCAACGCAGCGTTGCGCCTGGC
Organism: Pseudomonas sp. NPDC089401; assembly: GCF_044749485.1. Lineage (NCBI taxonomy): Bacteria > Pseudomonadati > Pseudomonadota > Gammaproteobacteria > Pseudomonadales > Pseudomonadaceae > Pseudomonas > Pseudomonas sp. NPDC089401. The sequence goes on from NZ_JBIVIA010000001.1 coordinate 689,182, forward strand.
GCACATGGATATCGTCAGCGGGCAGATGGCGGCCTAGCCCTGGCAGCGGCGCTCGGCGGCTCTTCGTGGAGTGCGCCGAGCGTTTGCCTGGCGCGGGAAATGCGGCTCATCACCGTACCGATGGGAATGCCCAGCTGCTCGGCGGTTTCCCGATAGCTGAAGCGCTCGATGGCCACCCGCAGCATCACTTCGCGCTGCCGCTCGGGCAGCCGGTACAGCGCCTCGAGCAACTGGGCGTGCATCAGCGCGCATTCCGGCGGGTGTGCGGCAGGGTCGCGGATGGCATCGATGGTGCTGTCGTCCCACTCCACGCAAGCGCGGCCACGTACCTGGCGCGAGCGCACTTCGTTGATCCAGATGGAATGGACGATGCTGAAGGTCCAGCTCAAGGGCGAGGAGCCAGGCTTGAGCTGGTGCGCGCGCTCCAGGGCGCGCACGCAGGCCAGTTGGACCAGGTCTTCGGCGTCGTGGGGGTCGCCGGACAGGCGCAGGGCGAATGCTCGCAGGCGCGGAACCAGGGGGGGCAGCAGGGTGGCGAGGTGGGTACCGGTGTTCGGCATGATCGTTCGCTTTCATGATTGAGGGGCTGGCAGTCAGTTGCCGGCTGGCGGAGCCCCCTCGCATACCCATGGACATCACTGTCGCTGAGCCGGTCTGTTGCAGGGTGTGAAGTAAGAACCCCGTCGCAGATGGCTGGAACCCTCAAGCATTTCCCCGGTTGGGCACGGCGAAAATATTCATTCCGCCCCCGGAATAAACCTTCGGCCCCGGTTGTTCTCTTCGCAGAATTTGCCTGCTGACGGGGTACGCCGATGCACCTTTGCGACCACCTGGCCGCGTTGACCGACGCCTTGAGTGCCGCCTCGCCGTGCGGAGAAAACCTTGAGTACGATGCCGACTTCCTGGCCCTCGAGTACGCGGCCCAGGGCACGCCGGACGTCGAGTACGGCGCGACCCTGACCGAGGCCGTCGCCCCGGACTGGAAGCGCGTCCACAGCTTGGCCCTGGCCCTGGGCAGGCGCAGCCGCGACCTGCGCCTGGCCATGTACCTCACCCGCGCCGAACTGCACCTTCACGGCGTCGCCGGCCTGGCAGCAGGCCTGGCACTGATCGAGGTGCTGCTGGCCGAGCATTGGCAGCACGTGCATCCGCAGCTGGACCCCGACGAAGACAACGACCCGCAGTTGCGCATCAACAGCCTGGCTGGCCTGTGCGACGGCGTCGGGCTGCTGCGCGACCTGCGTGCGACACCCTTGGTCGAGGTAGCGGGGCTGGGCCGGGCCAGCCTGCGTGACATCGACCAGGGCAGTGACGACCCACGCCGTGCAGGCGAGCAGGACATGGCCCTGATCGAGGCCATGTTCCAGCAAGCCGGGCATGGGCCGCTCGCCGCGACCCTGGCGTGGCTCGAACAAGCCTGCCAGGCCAGCCGGCGCATCGAGGCGCTGTTGACCGAGCAGGTCGGCTGCAGCCGTGCCCTTGACCTCAGCGCCTTGACATCGTTGTTGCAGCGGGGCGCCGGCTGCTTGCGCCAGCGCCTGCCGCAGTTGCCCGCCACGCTGCCGGCCGAGGCGGCGCTCGCGAGCGTCGCAGGCGCCGCACCGAGGGGGCCGATCGACAGCCGCGAGGACGTGCGCCAGGCCCTCGATCAGCTCTGTCGCTATTTCGCCGTGCACGAGCCCGGCAGCCCGGTGCCGCTGCTGTTGCAGCGCGCAGGCAAGTTGCTGGACCTGAATTTCATCGAGCTGCTGCAGGACCTGGCCCCCGACGGGCTGGCGCAGATGGCCCAGGTGAGTGGCATCCGCAGCGACGACTGAGCGTACCAGAAGACCCATCGATGCCCCCGTCACAGGAGTAGCCCCATGGCTGAAAACAGTCAGAAGTTCATCGCCCGCAACCGTGCACCGCGGGTCCAGATCGAATACGACGTGGAGATCTACGGCGCGGAAAAGACCGTGCAGTTGCCGTTTGTCATGGGGGTGTTTGCCGACCTCTCCGGCACGCCGGCCGAACCCCTCGCGCCCGTGGCCGAGCGCAAGTTCCTGGAGATCGACAGCGACAACTTCGACGAGCGCCTCAAGTCGATGAAGCCGCGCGTGGCCTTCCAGGTCGCCAACACCCTGACCGGCGAGGGCAACCTGCCGGTGGAGGTCACCTTCGAGCGCATGGACGACTTCGGCCCCGGCACCGTCGCGCGCAAGGTCCCGGCACTCGCGGCCCTGCTCGAAGCACGCACCCAGCTGGCCAACCTGCTGACCTACATGGATGGCAAGACCGACGCCGAAGCACTGCTCGCCCGTTTGCTCGCAGACCCCGCGTTGCTCAAGGCGCTGGGCAGTGCCGGCAAACCGGCGGAAGCCAGCCCCGACTGAATGCCCTGCGCGGTAGCGCCAGGCCTCAATCCCAACCCACGAGAGATGCTGCAATGTCCACTCCCCAAGCGCACCAGGCGATGGAGCCTGCGGTGGCCGGCGACACCGACGCCGGTGACTTCGCCAGCCTCTTGCAGAAAGCCTTCAGGCCCAAGACAGACCAGGCCCAGGAAGCCGTCGAAAGCGCCGTGCGCAGCCTGGCGGAACAGGCGCTGCAGAGTACCCAACTGATTGCCGGCGACGTGCTCGGCAGCGTCGAAGGCATGATCGCCGAACTCGATCGCAAGCTCTCGGAGCAGATCAACCTCATCCTTCACCACGCCGCGTTCCAGTCGCTGGAAAGCGCCTGGCGCGGCCTGCACTACCTGGTGAGCAACACCGAGTCCGACGAGTCGCTGAAGATCCGGGTGATGAACATTTCCAAACAGGACGTGCACAAGACCTTGCGCAAGTTCAAGGGGGTGGCCTGGGACCAGAGCCCGATCTTCAAGAAGCTCTACGAAGAGGAGTATGGCCAGTTCGGCGGTGAGCCCTACGGCGCATTCGTGGCCGACTACTACTTCGGCAACAGTGCGCCGGACGTCGACCTGCTGAGCCAGATGGCCAAGGTCAGCGCCGCTGCCCATTGCCCGTTGATCACCGCCGCCGACCCCAGTGTGATGCTGATGGAGTCCTGGCAGGAACTGGCCAACCCGCGCGACCTGAGCAAGCTGTTCCAGACCCCGGAGCACGCGGCCTGGCGCAGCTTGCGCAGCGCCGAGGACTCGCGCTACGTGGGCCTGGCGATGCCGCGCTTCCTGGCCCGCGCGCCCTATGGCGCCAGGACCAACCCGGTGGATGACTTCGATTTCGAGGAAATCACCGAAGGCACGGCCGGGCAAAGCTTCACCTGGGCCAATGCCGCCTACGCCATGGCGGTGAACATCAACCGCTCGTTCAAGCACTACGGCTGGTGTTCGCAGATTCGCGGCATCGAGTCGGGCGGCGCGGTGGGTGGGCTGCCGGTGCATACGTTCCCGACCGATGACGGCGGTGTCGACATGACCTGCCCGACCGAGATCGCCATCAGCGACCGGCGCGAGGCGGAGCTGGCCAGGAACGGCTTCATGCCCCTGGTGCACAAGAAGAACAGCGACCTGGCGGCGTTCATCGGCGCGCAGTCGTTGCATAAACCGGCCGAGTACGACGACCCCGACGCCACCGCCAACGCCAACCTGGCCGCGCGCCTGCCGTACCTGTTCGCCACCTGCCGCTTTGCCCACTACCTCAAGTGCATCGTGCGCGACAAGGTCGGCTCGTTCAAGGAACGCGGCGACATGCAGGTCTGGCTGAACAACTGGATCGGCCGTTACGTCGAGCACAACCCCGCCACCGCGACCGATGCCGACAAGGCCCGCAAACCCTTGGCCGGCGCCGAAGTGGTGGTCGAGGACGTCGAGGGCAACCCCGGCTACTACCAAGCCAGGTTCTACTTGCGGCCGCACTACCAGCTCGAAGGGCTGACGGTGTCGCTGCGCCTGGTTTCCAGACTGCCATCGGGCAAGGCCTGACGGGCACTGCCAGCAAGACCCACCTCAATGATCGACTGACAAGGCACAGACCATGATTCTGCTCAACTTCAACGGCAAGAAAATCAAAGGCACCTCGACCGTCTCCGGCCATACCGACTGGATCACCATCGATGCCATGCAGATGGGCGTGGGGCGCGCCATCACCACCAGCGGTGGGGGCCTCGACCGCGATACCAGCAACCCCTCGTTCTCGGAAATCACCCTGACCAAGAGCACCGACCTGGCGTCGGCCGACCTGTTCATGGAGGGTGTGTGCGGCATGAGCCTGGGCAAGGCCGAGATTCACTTCATCCAGACCGGTGGCGCCGACACCAAGGATCAGGTGTTTCTCAAGATCGAACTCGAGGACGCGATCATCAGTTCCTACTCGATCATGAGCAACGGCGAGCGCCCGAGCGAAACCTTCTCGATCAATTTCACCCAGATCAGCTACCAGTACGACTCGTTCAGCGGCGGCAAGATCACCACCGGCACGCCGAAGAAGTGGGACCTGCAAGCCAACGCCAAGATCTGACGCAATGGACCTGGCAGGTTGGCCTGACGCGCCGGCCTGCCAGGTTGCCTGGAGAGTCGACGATGAACCCACCGTTCTTTGACCGTGCCATCGCCCATGGCTGAGCTGACCAGCCGGGAACGCTTGCAGCCGTCGTTGCTCGATCGCTTGAGCGACGATGCCCGCGAGCAGTTGCAAGAACCGCGCGAGCAACGCGTGCTGTCCATGCGCGCCCTGCGCAAGGCCGTGCTGCGAGACCTGGACTGGCTGCTCAACAGCACCGCGCTGAGCGCTGCCCACGACCTGGCGGGCTACCCGCTGGCGGGGCGCTCGGTGCTCAATTTCGGCATGCCGGACCTTGCCGGCAAGACCGCCAGTGGCCTTGACCCCCTTGCCCTGGGCCGGCACCTGCAGCAAGTGATCGAAACCTTCGAACCGCGCATCCTGCCTGGCAGTGTGCGCGTCACGCCACTGGCGCCCCCAGGCGGCCTGGCGCGGGCCAGGCCAGTGGCCTTCGAGATCGTTGGCGAGCTCTGGGGGCAGCCCTTGCCGGAGCGCCTGTACCTGAAGACCGAGTTCGACCTGCAAGCCGGTGTGGTGCACCTCTATCCCCTCGAATCGGCCATCGGCCCATGAATGCCAGGCTGCTGCGTTACTACGAGCGCGAACTGCAGCACCTGCGCGAGATGGGCGGCGAGTTCGCCCGTGACTTTCCCAAGATCGCCGGGCGTCTGGGCCTGGAAAACCATGCCTGCGCCGACCCTTACGTCGAGCGTCTGCTGGAGGGCTTCAGCTTTCTTGCCGCGCGGGTGCAGCTGAAACTCGATGCCGAGTTCCCGCGCTTCACCAATCACCTGCTGGAACTGGTGCTGCCCCATTACCTGGCGCCCACGCCGGCCATGGCCGTGGTGCAGCTGCAACCTGATCTCGGCGCGGGCAGCCTGGCGCAGGGTTTCACCGTACCTCGCGGCACGGCCATGCACAGCCAGCTGGGCAAGAGCGACCAGACCGCCTGCGAATTTCGCACGGCGCACGCCCTCACGCTGTGGCCGGTGGAGCTCACCGAGGCTTGCTATTTTGCCTGCTCCAGCCAGGTCGGCGGGGTCGACCTGGCGCGTCTCGGGCCGGCCAAGGCAGCCCTGCGCCTGCGCTTGAAGGCCGGTGCCGGGCTGAGCTTCGACACCCTGGCGATGGACAGCCTGATGCTCTACCTGCCAGGGGTCGAAGGGGTGGTCGACCGCTTGCTCGAACAGCTCCTGGCACAGGCGGCAGGGGTGTTGGTGCAGCCGGTGCAGGCCGACAACCCCTGGCATGAGGTGCTGGAGAAATCCGCCCTCCACGGCCACGGCTTCGACGATGATCAGGCGCTGCTGCCGGTCGGGCCACGCAGCTTCCAGGGTTACCGGTTGCTGCAGGAGTATTTCACTTTGCCGCAACGTTTCCAGTTCGTCGAGCTGCGGGGCCTGGGCAACGCGATTCGCCGTTGCCAGGGCTCAGAGCTCGACCTCACGGTGCTGTTCAAGACCTTTGTCCCGGCCCTGGAGAAGTCCGTGTGCGCCGCGCGCTTCGCATTGCATTGCACCCCGGTGATCAACCTGTTCCCCAAGCGCGCCGAACGCGTGCACCTGTCCGACCGACAGGTCGATCACCATGTGGTGGCAGACCGCACGCGGCCAATGGACTTCGAGATCTACCAGGTGACCGGGGTCACCGGCCACGGTACCGGCGAGCGCGCCGAGCAACGTTTCCAACCGCTCTACCTGGCCAACGACCTGCAGCCGCCAGGGCGCGGTGCCTGGTACCAGCTGCGCCGCGACAGCCGCGTGTTGTCCGAGCGCCAGCGCCGAGAGGGGCCGCGCTCGAGCTATGCCGGCAGCGAACTGTTCCTGACCCTGGTCGACATCGAGCAAGCGCCGGTGTCCAGCGACCTGCGTCAGCTGAGCGTCGACACCTTGTGCAGCAACCGCGACCTGGTGCTGAGCATGCCGCTGGGCGTGGGCAAGACCGACTTCACCCTCGACAGCGGCGCCCCTGTGCGGGCGATCCGCTGCGTGGCCGGGCCAACCGCGCCGCGGGCATCGTTTGCCGAGGGCGAGACCGCCTGGCGGCTGGTCAGCCACCTTTCGCTCAACTACCTGTCGCTGCTCGACGAGGCGCCGGGGCAGGGGGCAACCGCGCTGCGCGACCTGCTGCGGTTGTACTGTGGGGTGAACGATGCGGTGGCGCACAAGCAGGTCGAAGGCCTGCGTTCGGTCACGGCCGCGCCGATCGTGCGGCGCCTGCCCCTGCCTGGGCAGATCAGCCATGGGCGAGGGCTGCAGGTCTGCGTGACGGTGGACGAAGACGCCTTCGAAGGCGCCAGTGCGTTCGTGTTCGGGGCGGTGCTGGAGCAGTTCTTCGCCCGGTATGTGACGCTCAATGGCTTTACCGAGACCCGGCTGCACGGCGTCGCGCGCGGGCTGATCATGCAATGGCCGACGAGGGTGGGGCGATGCGCGATCCTGTAGGCTTGCTGCAGCGTCTGGCGCGCCAGCCAGCGGCATTCGGCTTCCATGCGGCGTTGCGCCAGCTGGAGTGTGCCTTCGGTGACCAACCGCGGATCGGCCAGGCCAGCCACCCGGCCTTCGAACCGGTGCGTTTCGGCCAGCAGCCCTCGCTGGCCTTCGAGCCGGACATGCTGGCCGGCCTGCAACCGGGCGAAGGTGGACGGGCAGCGTTGCTGCTGCTCAACGGTTTCGGCGCGCTGGGGGCCAATGGGCCATTGCCGGTGCACCTGACCGAGTATGTCCGTGATCGCCAGCGCAACGGCGGCGATCCGACCCTGGCGCGCTTTCTGGATACCTTCCACCATCGCATGATCAGCCTGTTCTACCGCGCCTGGGCCAATGCCCAGCCCGCGGTGAGCCTCGATCGCCCGGACGCGGACCGCTTCTCCGACTATGTCGCCTCGCTGATCGGCCTGGGCATGCCCTCGCTGCAAGGGCGCGATGCCGTGCCGCTGCGGGCCAAGCAGCACTATGCCGGGCGCCTGGTGGCGCAGGTGCGCAATGCCGAGGGGCTGGCTGCGCTGCTGCGCGACGATCTGCAGATGCCCGTGCAGGTCGAGCAGTTCGTCGGGCACTGGATGACCCTGCCGGCCGATGGCCTGTGCACCCTGCGCAGCGGGCCGGATGCAGGCCGCCTGGGCCGGGACACGGTGCTGGGCGCCAAGGTGTGGGACGCCCAGGGCAAGTTCCGCCTGCTGATCGGCCCGCTGGACATGGCCCAGGTCAGGCGCCTGCTGCCGGGCAGCCCGACGTTGCAGCGGCTGGTCGACTGGGTGCGCCAGTACGCAGGCCTGGCGCTGGCCTGGGACATCAACCTGATCGTTGCCAGGCAGCACCTCCCGGGCACCCGCCTGGGCCAGGATGCCCGGCTCGGCTGGAGCAGCTGGTTGAGCAGCGCGCCGCCCCTGCGCGACGACGCCCAGTTGTTGCTCGACCCTTCCCGTTCACCACAAGGAGCAGATCATGGCTGAGATCAGTCGCGTCGCCCTGTTCGGCAAACTCAACCGCCTGTGTTATCGGTCCATCGAAAGCAGCACGGCGTTTTGCCGGTTGCGCGGCAACCCTTATGTCGAGCTGGTGCACTGGCTGCATCAGTTGCTGCAACTGGACGACAGCGACCTGCTGCGCATCCTGCGGCATTTTGCGCTGGACCTGGCGCAACTGCACGAGGGCATCACCCAGGCGCTCGACCGCCTGCCGCGCGGCTCGACCTCGATCACCGACCTGTCGTCGCAACTGGAAGACAGCGTCGAACGTGCCTGGGTGCAGGCCACGTTGTTGTTCGGCGAGTCGCAGATCCGCTCCGGCCATCTGCTGTATGCCCTGCTCAAGGACCGCACCCTGCGCAATGCGCTGCTGGCGCTGTCCGGCGAGTTCGCCAAGGTCAAGGTCGATGGCCTGGGCGAAGGGTTCGCCACACTGTTGGCCGCGTCGCCCGAGGCCCGTCAGCGCGCCAGCGACGGTTCGCAACCGGCAGCGGGCGAGGCCGTTGCAGCCCCGGTCGGGTCCGGCTGCCAGGCAGCGCTCGAACGTTTTGCCGTCGACCTCACCGCCCAGGCGCGTGACGGCGTGCTGGATCCGGTGGTGGGGCGCGATGAGGAGGTCCGCCAGGTCATCGACATCCTCATGCGCAGGCGCCAGAACAACCCGCTGCTGGTGGGCGAGGCCGGGGTTGGCAAGACCGCGGTGGTGGAGGGCCTGGCCCAGCGCATCGTGCACGGCGATGTTCCGCCGGCACTGCGCGAAGTACGCCTGCTGGCGCTTGATAGCGGCCTGTTGCAAGCCGGGGCTGGCGTAAAGGGCGAGTTCGAGCAGCGCCTGCGTTCGCTGATGGAGGCCGTGCAGGCCAGCCCGGTGCCGGTGATTCTGTTCATCGACGAAGCACACACCCTGGTCGGCAGCGGTGGGGCCAGCGGCACCGGCGATGCGGCCAACCTGCTCAAGCCGGCGCTGGCCCGGGGCACGTTGCGCACGGTTGGCGCGACCACCTTCGGCGAGTACCGCAAGCACATCGAGAAGGACCCGGCACTGACCCGGCGCTTCCAGACCGTTCAGGTCGGCGAGCCGGACGAAGCCGGCGCCGTGCTGATGCTGCGTGGCATTGCCGAGCGCATGGCCCGGCACCACCAGGTACAGATTCTCGATACAGCCCTGCAAGCCGCGGTACGCATGGCTCAGCGCTACCTGCCGGCGCGCCAGTTGCCCGACAAGGCGATCAGCCTGCTCGACACCGCCTGTGCCCGCGTCGCCGTCAGCCAGCACGCCACCCCGGCGGCCGTGGAGGACAGCCGTCGACGCATCGAGGCGCTGGCCATCGAGCGGGCGATCATGGCCCGTGAGCGCGCCCTGGGTGTCGACACTGCGCTGCGTGAGGCAGCGATCGACGCTCGGCAGGCCAGCGAGGAGGCGCACCTGGCCGGCATCGAAGCGCGTTGGCAGGACGAGCAGCAGCAGGTGCGGACGATCCTCGAACTGCGTGCCCGCCTGGGGCGCCAGCCCGATGATGACCAGGCCCTGGCGGCACTGCGCGAGCGCCAGCAGGCCTTGCTCGAGGCCCAGGGCGAGACGCCCTTGATCCTGCTGACCGTCGATGCCCAGGTCGTCGCCGCGGTGGTGCAGGACTGGACCGGTATTCCGCTGGGGCGCATGGTGCGCAACGAAATCGATGCTGTGCTCGGCCTTGCCGACACCCTGTCACGCCGCATCATCGGCCAGCCCCATGCGCTGGAGGCCATCGCCCGGCGTGTGCAGACGGCGCGTGCCGGCCTGGACAACCCCGGCAAGCCCGTGGGGGTGTTCCTGCTCGCGGGCAGCTCCGGGGTGGGCAAGACCGAGACCGCGCTGGCCTTGGCCGAGGCCTTGTACGGCGGCGAGGACCATCTCGTCACCCTCAACATGAGCGAGTACCAGGAAGCCCATTCGGTCTCTGCCCTCAAGGGATCTCCACCCGGCTACGTCGGTTATGGCGAGGGCGGCGTGCTGACCGAGGCCGTGCGCCGCAAGCCCTACAGCGTGGTGCTGCTGGACGAGATCGAGAAGGCGCACCCGGACGTGCATGAACTGTTCTTCCAGGTGTTCGACAAAGGCTGGATGGAGGATGGCGAGGGCCGCGCGATCGACTTCAGGAACACGCTGATCCTGCTCACGACCAACGCCGGCACCGAGGTCATCGAACAACTGTGCCAGCGCCAGGACCAGCTGCCGGCACCCGACACCCTCGGCAAGGCCTTGCGCCAGCCACTGTTGCAGGTGTTCCCCGCAGCGCTGCTCGGGCGCCTGGTGGTGGTGCCCTACTACCCGCTGAGCGACGCGTTGCTCGCCAGCATCATCCGCCTGCAACTGGGCCGGATCCAGCAGCGCCTGCAGGACAGCCACGCGGCGCCATTGAGCTTCGACGAGGAGGTGGTGGCGCTGATCGCAAGTCGATGCACCGAGCTGCAAAGCGGTGGGCGGATGATCGACGCGATCCTGACCCAGTCGGTGCTGCCCAGCATCAGCCGGATGCTCCTCGAACACACGCTGCGTGCCCAACCCGTGCGCAGGGTGCACATCCATGTACGCGATGGCGAATTCATGTTCAGCCAGGACGATGCCCAACAAACCGCTTTGCCACCCAGCAAGGGCCTTCGATGAGAAAACAACAGCAGTTCGGCAATTCCTGCGGCGCGGCTGCGCTGCTCTGCGCGGCAATGGAGCTGGGCATCAGGCACCTGCCACGTCTGGGAGGGATCAACCTCGGGCAACCGTTGCAGGCCAACGGCCAGTGCGAGTCGGCGCTGTATGCGCTCACCTCTGGCGCGCTTACCGGGGGGTATTCGAGGCCGCTGGACTTCGACAAGCTCGGTTATTCGATGCCGCACAACGTTGCCATCGCGGCCCGCGAGTTGGGGCTGGCCGTGCAGATCTACAGCAGCGGCCCGCTCGCCAGGCTCCTGGCGTACGGCTACCCCAGCGCCGAGGCACAGTGCATCAAGGCGGGTTTCCCCATCCTCCGTGCCGCGCCGCCGGCGCTGGCGGCCCATCAACGCGCCCTGAAAGTCATGATGACCTTCGTGGTCGGCCTGCATTACGTCATGCGCCGGCCTGACGGTACTTACATGGACCCGGGAGACGGCAGGGACTTTGCCAGTTTCGAGGCCCTGAACAGCTGGTCGAAAACCTACAACCATTCCGGCATCACCCTGGTCCTGGAAAACCCGCCTACCGCCGCTGCGGCATGAGTGCGGCAGCCTGAGGCAAGGGGCGGGAATAAACCGCCTGCGCCGGGTGTTGTCATCCCACGTCTGCCGATGAGTCGAAGAATCCGACCGATGCCCGTTACCCAAGCCAACCGCGAAATCACCGTCACCTGTGCGCTCGGTGCCGATGCGCTGCTGTTGCGGCACATGCGTGCCAGCGAAGCGTTGTCGACCCTGAGCGAGTACCGTATCGACCTCTGCAGCGAGCGTGCCGACCTTTGCATGGATGATCTGCTGGCCACGCCCCTGACGGTTTCGATCGCCCTGGCCAATGGCGGCCAGCGTCATTTCAGCGGCCTGGTCGCGCGCTTCGAATACACCGGCCAGCAGGGTCGCCTGGCCACTTACCATGCCGTGGTGCGGCCCTGGCTGTGGCTGCTCACCCGCAGCCGCGACTGCCGCATCTTCCAACAGCAAAGCGTGCCGGACATCGTCCAGGCCGTCTGTGCCCGTTACACGGTCGCCGACCTCGACAGCGCCGGGCTCAGTGCCAGCTACCCGGCACTTGCCTATTGCGTGCAGTACCGCGAAAGCGATTTCGACTTCATCAGCCGCCTGCTGGAGCAGGCGGGTATCTACTACTTCTTCCGCAGCAGCGCCGGGCGCCATACCTTGGTGCTGGCCGACGGCTATGCCGCGCATGAGCCAGCCCCTGGCTGCGAAGTGCTGCGTTACCAACCGGCCCTGGCGCCCGGTGAGGTGATCGGCGAGTGGCGCATGAGCGGTGAAGTCGAACCCGGTGCCTGGGTGCTGCAGGATTATGACTTCGAAAAGCCCTCGGCCAGCTTGTTGGTCAAGTCGGTTCAGGCGCGTGACTACGCGCAATCGCGCCACGAATGCTATGACTACCCCGGCAAGTACCACGACCGTCAGGCCGGTGAAAGCCTGGCGCGCCAGCGCAACCAGGCGTGCCACGCCAGCTATCGGCGCATCGAGGGTAGCACGGCGGCCCGTGGCCTGTTCCCCGGTGCCTTGTTCACCCTTGCCGAGCACCCGCGTGACGATCAGAACCTGCAGGTGCTGGTGCTCGGTGCACGTTACCAGCTGTCGTCCGATGCCTTCGAGCCCGCTCGCCAGGACGCCCCGGCTATGGGCTTGACCTGCACCTTCAGCGCCATGCCCAGCGAACAGGATTTCTGCCCGCCCAGCCGCAGCCCCAAGCCTGTGGTCTACGGCCCGCAGACTGCCAGGGTGGTGGGCAAGCAGGGCGAGGAGGTCTGGACGGACAGCTTTGGCCGGGTCAAGGTGCAATTTCACTGGGACCGCGAGGGTGCCGGTGACGAGAACAGTTCGTGCTGGATACGCGTCGCCCAGGGCTGGGCCGGCAAGCGTTGGGGCAGCCTGTTCCTGCCACGCATCGGTCAGGAAGTGGTGGTGAGCTTTCTGGAAGGCGACCCGGACCGCCCGTTGATCACCGGCTGCCTGTACAACGCCGAGGCCATGCCGCCCTGCGCGTTGCCGGAGCAGGCCACCCGCTCGACCTTGAGAAGCTGTTCGTCCAAGGGCGGCGGCGGCCACAACGAACTGCGCTTCGAGGACCGCAAGGGCGCCGAGCAGGTGTTCCTGCATGCCGAGCGCAACCTCGAACAACGTATCAAGCAGGACGCCCTGGACTGGGTGGGAGGCGATCGCCACTCCCATGTGGCCAACGACTTGCGAGAAAGCGTCGGCGGCAACTGTCACCAGTCCGTGCTCGGCGACCGTATTGAAAAGACCCGCGGCAGCGCGGCGCAGGTGGCCGGCGGCAACCTGCTGCTGGACGGCGCGCTCAAGGCCAGCCTGAGCGGTGGCAAGGACGTGCACATCCAGGGCGGGATGAACGTGGTGATCGAGGCTGGCGCCAGCATCACGCTCAAGGCCGGCAGCGCCTTCGTGACGATCGGCCCGGCCCTGGTGGTTTCCATGCTGCCCATGGTCGTGCCCCAGGCGGCAGCGGCGGCCAACGCCCTGGTGATGGCCTCGCGCCCGGCGCCCGCTGCGCAGCCGTTGCAACCCAAGGAGGCTGACGATGGTCGGCAGTGACCCTCGTCAGCCCGAAACATCAAGGAGCCTGACATGCCTGTAATACTGCGGGTCACGTACTATCGCGGGCGTTCGCCTGCGGCCGAACTGTCCTGTGCCATCGATGACGCCGGCACATTGGGACGCGCACCTGGCAACGACCTGGTGCTGGAAGACCCCGGCAAGTACATCTCCCGCAAGCACGCCTGCATCGAGCGGCGCGATGACGGTTACTACCTGGTCGATACCGGCAGCAACCCGAGCGTCCTCAACGAACGCCTGATAGGCCACGGCCACGAGGCGCTGCTGCGCACGGGCGACGTGCTGGTGATCGGCGACTACCAGATCGACATCGAGCTGCCGCCTGCGACGGCGGCCGCGCCTGATCCGGCCGGTCTCGGCGGTCTGCAGACACTGGCGGTGTTCACGCCGTCATCGGTGGGCGGGCTGACGCCACTGCCGCCTGCGCAGCCGCCGATCGGCGAGCCGCCACTGGAGCGCATCGACCTGCTGGACCTCGACCGCATCATCGATCCCGGCCAGGCCCCGTTGCTCGCGCTGCCCGGGGCCATCCCCAGGCAGCCGGACTTTGCGGGGGCGGGCTTCGATCATGGCTCGCCCGAGCGGCAGCCACTGCCGCAGTCGGCCCAAGTGCCAGCCGGCCTTGACGAGGCCGTGCTGATTCCCGACGGCTACGATGCCCTGGCAGACCTGGTCACGCCCCGCGGCGCGCCGGCTGCACGTGCGGGCGAGGTATCTGCGCCTGCGCACTGCCAGGTCCTGGGGGCATTGCTCGAGGGGCTGGGGCTGGCGCAGTTGCCCACTGCCCGTGGCCCCGAGGCGCTGGCCCGGCTGGTCGGGGAAATGCTCCGCGAAGCCACCGGGGCCACCATGCGCATGCTGATGGAGCGGACATTGGCCAAGCGCGAGAGCAACGTCGAGCTGACCCTGATCGGTGCGTTGGCGAACAACCCGCTGAAGTTCTTCCCTGATACCAGCAGCGCCCTGAGCCACATGCTCGGGGCGGATTCGCCAGCCTACCTGCCAGGTGTGCAGGCGTTGCGGGGCGCCTTCGATGACCTCAGGGTCCATGAGCAAGCGGTCGCGGCCAGCCAGCGTGAAGCCCTCGGCGCGGTGGTGCGCTGCTTCGACCCGTCGCTGATCGCCCGCGGCCTGCCCGCGGTGGGGCTGATGGAGCGGTTGCGGCCAGTGAAACGCAAGGCGCGTCTGTGGGCCTGCTACACCAAGCGCTACGAGCTGGTGGTGGGCGAGGGGGGAGAGCACTTGCAACGGCTGGTGGCCAAGCAGTTTTCCTCGGCCTACCCGTTGCAGGTCAGCCGTTTGCGCGGCATGCCCTGAACCCCTTCCTTTGTATTGCGTGAGACCCCGTCCATGTCCTGGAACAGCAAAGTCATCTGGTCGGAAGGCATGCTCCTGCAACCCCAGCACCTGCAGCAGCACGACCGTTATCTCGACGCCCGCCTGGAAGCCCGCGTCACTGCCTTGCGGCCCTATGCCTGGGGCTTTTCGCAGCTGCAGATCGATGAACCGCAGTTGGCGCTCGGCAAGTTCGCACTCAAGGGCTACAGCGCGGTGCTGCCGGATGGCACGCCCGTCGGCCAGCCCTTCGACGAAATGCCGTTGCCGCTGGAGATCCCCGTCGGAGCCCGCGGTTTCGACGTGGTACTGGCACTGCCCAGCGCACGCCGTGGCGTAAGCGAGGTGGACGATCGCGAGGGGGCCGAGAACGTCGCCCGGCATTGCAGCGTCGAGCACCAGGCCATGGACAGCAATGGCCTGGACAACTGCGCATCGATGCGGGTGGGCAAGCTGCGCTTGCGCCTGGCCAGCGCCTGCGACGTCAGCGATACCCACACCCTGCTGGGGGTGGCGCGGGTGCTTGAGCGCCGCGCCGACCAGCAGGTCCTGCTGGATCCCGAGTTCTGCGCGCCGAGCCTTCAGCTGCGGGCCGCACCACGCCTGGCGCAATTCGTCGAGGAATTGCTCGGGCTGCTGCACCAGCGCGGAGAAGCCCTGGCCAGGCGGCTGGCGCAACCAGGGGCCCAGGGTGTGGCGGAAATCGCCGACTTTCTGTTGCTGCAGCTGCTCAATCGCAGTGAGCCGCTGATGCGTCACCTGGCCGGCATGGCGGGGCTGCATCCCGAGGCGCTGTACGTGGAACTGACCCGCCTGGCCGGTGAGCTGGCGACCTTCACCCGCAGCTGCAAGCGTGCCAGGGATTACCCGGTGTACCGCCACGATGCCCTGGCCGAGACCTTTGCCCCGTTGATGCTCGACCTGCGCCGTGCCCTGGCGGTGGTGATGGACGCGCGGGCCATCCAGATCCGCCTGGAAGAGCGCCAGTTCGGCATCCGCGTTGCGGTCGTGGCGGACAGGGCGTTGCTGCATTCGGCCAGCTTCGTGCTGGCGGTCCAGGCGCAGATGCCAAGTGAGGCGGTGCGCAGTGTGTTTCCGCTGCAAGTCAAGCTGGGCCCGGTGGAGAGCATCCGTGAAATGGTCAACCTGCAACTGCCCGGTATCGGCCTGCAGGCGTTGCCGGTGGCGCCGCGCGAGCTGCCGTTCCATGCCGGGTTCACGTATTTCGAGCTGGATCGCGGCAGCGAGTACTGGCAACCCTTGACCCAGTCGGCGGGCTTCGCCCTGCATGTGGCGGGCAACTTCCCAGGGCTCGAAATGCAGTTCTGGGCCATCCGCAACGGATGATCGACAAGGCAGGTGATTGACGGTGAAGCTGAACGACTCCCTGGTACTGGGGCATGACCCGGAGCAGACCCTGCTGCTGTCGCCCGCCACCGCGAGGGTGCCAGCGACGCGCGACACGCTGCCCGAAGGCGTCGAGCATGGCGGCGAAGGGCTCAACCCGCTGGTGCGCGCCGCCAATCCATTGCTCGATGTGGTGGTGCCTCTGCGTGGCATGGCCCGCCCGCCCGACCGGGAGGCCCTGCGCGAGCGCCTGGTGCGGGCGGTCAGGCAGTTCGAGAAGCAGGCACTGGCCAGCCGGGTGCCGACCCAGGCCATTGCCGTGGCGCGTTACGCGCTCTGCACCCTGGTAGACGAAACCATCTCCAGTACCCCCTGGGGGGCCGGGGTGTGGAGCAGCCGCAGCCTGCTGGTGACCTTCCATAACGAGGCTGGCGGTGGCGAGAAGTTTTTCCAGGTCCTGCAACGGCTGACGCTGGACCCGCGCGGCAACCTTGACCTGCTGGAATTGATGTACCTGTGCCTGGCCCTGGGCCTGGAGGGGCGTTACCGCGTGGTCGAGCGTGGGTCGGAGCAGCTCGAGGCGCTGCGCGAGCGCTTGTTCGAGCTGATTCGCCAACAGCGCGGCAGCGTCGAGGCGGACCTGTCGCCCCGCTGGCGCGGCGTGCTCCAGACGCCAACGCCGATGCGCGGGTTGTCGCTATGGGGCACGGTCGGGCTGGCCATCGCCCTGTTGGCGGGGCTGCAGCTGGGGTGCAACTGGCTGCTCGGCCGCGCCACGGCACCGGTGCTGGCGCAAATGGCCGAAATGCGCCTGGCGCCATCGCTACAGGCACCGGCCAGGCCTGCGCCGGTGAGCGTGGCAGGCCTGCTGGCCGAAGACATCGCCGAGGGCCTGGTGAGCGTGCAGGAGAGCGCCGATCGTGCGCTGATCACCTTGCCAGGGCAAGGCCTGTTCGCCTCGGGCAGTGCCGAGGTGTCGGGCAGCCAGCGGGCCTTGCTGGGCCGCATCGGCGATGCGTTGAGTCAGCTTCCAGGCGAAGTGCTGGTGGTCGGGCACACCGATAACCAGCCACCGGCAGCGGGGGCGCGGCTGGCGTCGAACAGCGCGTTGTCCCAGGCCCGCGCCGCCAGCGTGGCGCGGTTGTTGGGCTTGCGCGCCGGCCCCGCCGCGCGTTACCGCAGCGAAGGTCGGGGAGAAAGCGAACCCCTCGTGGCCAACGACTCCTCGGCCAACCGTGCACGCAACCGGCGGGTGGAGATCACGGTATTTTTTCGGCGCAGTCGCAGTGAGGGGTAGGTAATGTCTTTTCTGATGCGGATCATCGATTGGCCGGGGCGAGTGCTGCGCTGGCTGGGCCGTTGCCTCGCGTTCGAGCGTGGCGATGGCGGCCAGGCGCGTGCCGAACGGCGCCACCTGGCAGCGCGCATGCGCTCGGTCAGGGCCGTGCTGCGCAAGCTCGGTCCTGGCGGCCGCCAGCCCTTGCCGTGGTACCTGCTGATCGGCGCGCCAGGCAGCGGCAAGACCACCGTCCTGGCGCATTCCGGCCTGCATTTCCCGCTCGGCGATGCCGCGCAGACCAGGGGCTGCGACACGCTCGCCGGGACGCGGCAGTGTGACTGGTGGTTCACCGACGAGGCGGTGCTGCTCGACACCACCGGGCGTTACGTCAGCCAGGCCGGCGAAACCGACCAGAGGGCCTGGCATGCCCTGCTGGAGCAACTGCGCAAGCACCGGCGGCGCAGCCCGGTCTGCGGGGTGATCGTCACCCTTGGCGTCAGTGACCTGCTGCAGCTCGACGATGCCGGGCGTGCCGGGCAGGCCAAGGCGGTCCGGGCACGCATCGAAGCGCTTCACGGGCACCTGGGGCGCGTGCTTCCGGTCTATCTCATGGTCACCCAGTGCGACCGGCTGGCAGGCTTTTGCGAGTTCTTCGAGTGCCTCGGCCAGGCCCAGCGTGGGCAAGTCTGGGGCATGACCTTTGCGATGGGCAGCGCCGAGCCGGCGGCCGGCGCGTTGGCGAGTTTTGCAACGGAATTCGATGCGCTGGAGCGGCAATTGCAGGTTCGGGTGCTCGAGCGCCTGCAGCAGGAGCGCAACCTTTGCCGACGCGCCTTGCTTTACCGTTTTCCCCAGCAGTTCGCCGGGATCAAGGCGATGCTCGGCGATTATCTGCAGCACGTCTTCGAGCCCAACCGCTACCAGTCTGCGCTGATGCTGCGCGGGGTCTACTTCACCAGCAGCCAGGCAGCCGGACGCAGCTACTTTGTCAGCCGTCTGCTGCGTGAGGTGATCTTTGCGGAGGCGGGGGCGACGGGCGCCGACTGGCGTCTGGAACAGCGGCGCTGGCTCAGGGCGGGCAAGCTGCGGGTACTGCTGCTGACACTGCTGCTGGCCGTGGGCATGGGTTTCGGTTTTCGGCACAACCTGTCCCTGGTCGAATGGTCGGAGCAGTACACGGCGCAAATGCAGCGCTTGATCCAGCTGGTGTGCCATGAGCGCGATGTGCCCGGGGTCTTGCCATTGCTGGATCAGGCCCGTGGCTTGGCAGCCATCCATTCCGAGCATGGCAAGCACCTGGAGCGTGTTGCGCTGAACCCGGATTCGCAGCGAGAAAGAGCGGCGCAGGCGCTGTATCGGCGCTTGCTGCGCAGCACCTTGCTGGAGCAGATCGTCGCCGACCTGGAAAGCACTTTGCGCCGTGGTGACGCCAACGACCAGCATTGGCTGTTCGAAACCTTGCGCGCCTACCTGATGCTCGGTGAGCGCCAGTTCTTCGATGCCGCTTCGCTGCAGGCCTGGGTCGATGTGGCCTGGCGCGATGCCTGGCCTCAGGTCAGCGAGCAGCAACGCCAGGCGTTGTCGGTGCATGTCTCGGCGCTGCTGGACGACAAGGATGCGCTAGCCGTGCCACTGGATGCCGAACTGATCGCGCGCACCCGCTTGACCCTGGCCAAGCTGCCCGTCCCACATCGCGTCTACAACCGCCTGACGCGGCAACTGGCCCAGCGCGGCTTTGCCGAGCTCAGTGTCAATGCGGCGGCAGGGCGCGATGCCTCATCCTTGCTCCGGCGCCGTAGCGGGGCGCCCTTGTCGCGCGGCGTCAGCGGGGTCTACAGCGTCGCCGGCTACCGCGCACTGCTGGCATCGAGCGAGCAGGCGGTGCTCGACATGGCCGGCGAGGGTTGGGTGCTGGACCGGCAGGAGGCGATGCTCGGGATGAACGGCGTGGAAGATATCAACGGCGCGGTATTGTCGTTGTACTACGCCGATTACATCCAGCACTGGGACGCGTACCTCGCCGATGTGCAGCCTGTGGCGCTCAATACCCTGGACCAGGCGGCGCGGGTGAGCCATGCACTGAATGCGGCCGACTCGCCGTTGCGTGCCTTTCTCCAGGCAGCCGCACGCGAAACCAGCCTCGAAGGCGCCGACCCGGAAAGCGCCAGTCACCCGGTGGACAGGCATTTTGCCGCGTTGCACACCCTGGTCGGGCGCGACCCGCCTTCGCCGCTGGACGAGGGGCTGGCCCTGTTGAGCGAGGCCTCGCAATTCTTCGACGGTGCCCAGCGTGCTCGGCGCAGTGGCATGCCTGCGCCCAGCGACGAGGTGCTCGGGCGGATACAGCGAGCCGCCGGCGACCAGCCGGCACCACTTTCGAGCATTCTGCTCGAGGTCGGTGAAAACGGTTCGTTGCTGGCACTGGGCAATGAGCGCGAGCGACTCAATGCCCTCTGGCGCGCCGGCGGCGCCACCTTCTGCCGTGAGGCCATCGAGGGGCGTTACCCGTTGGTGCGTGAGGCCAGCGCGGAGATCTCCGCCGATGACTTCGGCAAGTTCTTCGGGCCTGGCGGCCTGCTGGACGACTTCTTCAACAAGCAACTGGCACCCTACGTGGACATGAGCAGCAGCCGCTGGCGCTGGCGCGCCACGAGCAACATTCCCCAGGCTGTGCTCGATCAGTTCCAGCATGGCCTGCGCCTGCGCGACATGTTCTTCGTCGGCGGGGCGCAACAGCCATCGCTGCGCTTTGGCCTCAAACCCATTGGCGCCGACCCCGAGCTGGCAATGGTGACGCTGGATATCGCCGGCCAGCCGGTGGTTTTCGAGCCCGGCAGCCGCCCAGGTTTCACCCCCATCGTGTTGCCCAGCGGCAAGGGCAGCGACCTGGTGCAGTTGCATGCAGGCCTGGGCTTGCGCAGCGAGGGGCCATGGGCGTGGCTGCGGCTGGTCGATCAAGGCCGCCTCAGTGGCGAGCAAGGCAAACGCTTCGAGCTGAGCTTCGACCTCGATGGGCGCCAAGTGCGCTATGCGCTGCTGGCCAATAGCGTGATCAACCCGTTCAACCGCGACAGCCTCGAGCAGTTCCGTTGCCCGGTGCGCCTCTAGCCAGGGGCCTGGCTCAGGGGCCGATGCACAGCCGGGTAAGCTCGTCGTCCTGGGGCGTGTCTGCCAGTGCCTGCAGCACGGCGAGAAACTCCAGGGCCGAGGCGAAGCGTTCATCCGGGTGCTTGGCCAGGGCCCGGCTGATCAACCGATCGAAGCGCGCGTCCAGTGACGGGTCGAGGTCCGACGGGCGCCGTGGAGGGTGTGTGAGGATCTGCTGGGTGACCTTGGCCGTCGACCCCGAGAACGGTCGTTCGCCGGTGAGCAGCTGGTAGAACACGATGCCTGCGGAAAACAGGTCGGAACGGCCGTCCACCGCTTCACCGCGGCACTGCTCGGGCGACATGTAGCAGGGCGTGCCGATCACCGAGTCGGCGTGGGTAGCCAGGGCGCAGTCGATGCGTGCAACGCCGAAATCTATGAGCTTGAGTTGGCCACCGGCGGTGATGATCAGGTTGGCCGGCTTCAGGTCGCGATGCACCACCTCCCGGCAATGGGCATGATGCAGGGCCAGCAGCAGTTGCCGCATCCAGCCGAGCACCTTGGGTAGATGGCAGGGCAGGCGCTGGCGCAGCAGCTGGTCGAGGCCGACGCCGTCGGCGAATTCCATGGCGATGAAGGCGATGCCGCCGTCCTCGGCGTAGTCGTGGACAGCGACGATGTTCGGGTGGCTCAGCCGGCCGGCGGCCCGGGCCTCGTGGAGAAAGCGGCTGGCCAGTTGCTGCTGCGGGTAATCGTCGGGCAGGTCCTTGCGTATCGTCTTGAGCGCCACTACCCGCGCGATGAGCGGGTCGTAGGCTTTGTACACGGTGCCCATGGCGCCTTTGCCCAACACGCCGTCGATGCGGTACCTGCCCAGTCGTTCGAGCATGACGGCCTCCTTGGCGGCCCTGAAGTGCGCGCAGGGTACCCGCTGCAAGCCGCTGGGAAACGTCAATTCTTTCTATGCATCCACAGGCCTGGCATTGAAGCAAACGATGGAATAGAACGTTGCCCCGAGGTGTTGCCCGTGTTTTCAGGCCGACACGGCGACCAGGCCGCCATCGCGGCCGATGTGGTAGCGCTGCAGGTCCCGGGCCAAGGTCAGGTTGCCGCTGTAGTGCGCTTGCGCCTCCTCGCGCACGTCATCGATGCACGGGCTGCGCTTGGGGTCTGCTTGATAGCGGGCACTGAAATGCGTCAGCACCAGGTTGCGCACCCCGGCCTGCTCGGCGAACCGGGCCACGGCCGCCGCCGTGCTGTGGCCGAAGCTGTTGCCGCTGCGGTCGATGATCGGCTGGGTAAAGGTCGCCTCGTGCACCAGCACGTCCGCGCCCTGGGCGACCTGGGCCAGCAGCGCCGGGTTGTCGTTGTCGCCGCAGACGATCACTCGACGCGCCGGGCGCGAAGCTTTGAGGTAGACGCGTGCGTCGAGCGTCTGGCCGTCATGCTCGACCGAAATGCCCTTGGCCAGGTCGCCCCACAACGGCCCGCGCGGAATGCCTTCGGCTTCCAGGCGGGCGATGTCCAGGCGCGGCTCGGGGTTCAGCTCGGTGAACACGAAGCCGACGCTCGGCACGCGGTGCGACAGTTGCACGGTGCTGACTTCGACGTGGCTGCTTTGCCAGTGCTGCAGTTGCTCGACCGGCAACATGCGCAGTTCGAACGGCAGGTAGCTTTCGCTGGCCGCCAGGCTCAGGCGCACCCAGTCCTGCAGGGCGGCGGGCAGGATCAGGTCGAGCGGTTCGGTCCGCCCGCTCATGCCGGCGCTGGCCAGCAGGCCGGGCAGGCCGAAGCAGTGGTCGCCGTGCACGTGGGTGATGAAGATGCCGCGCAGGTCGCGCATCGACAGCGGCGAGTGCAGCAGTTGATGCTGGGTGCCTTCGCCGCAGTCCACCAGGTACCAGTGGCTGCCACTGGCTTCGATGACGGCGGTGGCGCTGACGTTGCGGGATTTGGTAGGCACCCCGGAGGAGGTGCCCAGAAACTGCAGGTCCAATGTTTCGCTCCATGCGTTTGGGGAGCGACACCTTAGCCCGATTGCTGCTGGGCGTCGATGCTCAAGGCGTGGCCGGGGTGTCCTGGCGCCAGATCAGCTTGTGCGTGTCGTAGCCCTGCTTGCGGGCGATCGCCAGCAACTGGTCGCGGGCCTGGTCGGTGATTGCCGGGGTGCGCGAGAGCAGCCACAGGTACTCGCGGTTGGGGTGCCCGACCAGCGCCACGCGGTAATCCTTGTCGTGGTACAGCACCCAGTATTCGCCTTTGGTCAGGCCCGGCGCCAGGCGGCTGAACCAGTTGTCGAAGCGCACCCAGAGCTTGTCGGTCCTGCCCGCCACCTGGGGTTCGGCGACGCCGCGGGCTTCGTTGAGCTCGCCGTCCTTTTCCTTGCAACGGTTGGTGACGTCGATCTTGCCGTCCTCGCGCAGGCCGTAATGGGCCTCGGACTGCACGCAGTTGCGCTGGAAGAACATCGGCAGGCGCGCCAGCTCGTACCAGGTACCCTGGTAACGTTGCAGGTCGACCTGCTGGGTGCTGGGCGGCGCGCGGTGCTCGTCGCTGGAACCGGCGCAGCCCATCAGGGCCAGGGTCATGCAGGAAAACATCAGGGCCGTGCGCATCGCCATGGCAAACCTCCTGTCGGCTTATGTTGGGCTCACAGGATGTTCGATTCAGCCTCGGCGGAAAAGTTGTATCGGCTCATGTATTCTCCGGCGGCAAATCGAATGAGCCTGTCTCAACGTCACCTGCCCGTACATAGCGGGCGATGATCACGCCCTTCGGTGTCACTTGTGAATGCTGCAAGGTATAGGCGCCTGGCGCGGCATCATCGCCGAACAACCGCTTGCCGTGCCCCAGCAGCACCGGGTTGATCAACAGCTGCAATTCATCGACCAGCCCGGCTGCCAGCAGTTGCTGCACCAGCTCGGCACTGCCCTGGGTCAGCAGGTCGCCGCCGTCCTGCTGCTTGAGGGCCCGCACCGCTGCAACGATGTCGCTGCCCAGGCCATGGCTGTTGCGCCAGGCGAGGCTGTCTGGCGCATGGGTAGCGACATGCTTGGGTACGCTGTTGAACAGGTTGGCGATGGAAAATTCCTCGGTGTCGTCCTTAACCTTCGGCCAGTAGCCGGCGAAGATGTCGTAAGTGCGCCGGCCCAGCAGCAGTTCGAAGGGCTGGCTGAACAGGGCCTGCATGGCCTGGCCGAACACTTCCTCGGCGTAGGGCACGATCCAGCCGCCGAAGGTGAAGTTGCCGCTGGTGTCTTCCTGGGGGCCACCGGGCGCCTGCATGACCCCGTCCAGGCTGGTGAAGGCGGCTACGATGAGTTTGCGCATGGGGCGTCTCCTGAAGCAGGGAAGTGTCGAAACGTCATTAATGGTCGAACGGCCCCCGGCGATTTCGACAAGCCGGCAGTCCCGTTTTTGGCACAAGCACGGCTATCGCCCTGGGTTACCATCCGCGAAGTGAACCCAACCCTCCACAGGAGTGCCGCCCGTGACCGAGTACACCGCGTTCAAGGTCGAACTGACCGACAGCATCGCCCACGTACAGATCAACCGCCCGGAAAAGATCAACGCGATGAACGCGGCCTTCTGGGAGGAGATCGTCGACATCTTCCAGTGGATCGATGACACCGACGCGGTGCGCGCCGTGGTGATCAGCGGCGCCGGCAAGCATTTCTCCTCCGGCATCGACCTGATGATGCTGGCCTCGCTGGCCGGCCAGATGGGCAAGGACGTGGGCCGCAACGCGCGCCTGCTGCGCCGCACCATCCTGCGCCTGCAGGCGTCGTTCAACGCCGTGGACAACTGCCGCAAGCCGGTGCTGGCGGCCATCCAGGGCTACTGCATCGGTGGTGCCATCGACCTGGTCTCGGCCTGTGACATGCGCTACTGCAGCCGCGACGCGCAGTTCTCGATCAAGGAAATCGACATGGGCATGGCCGCCGATGTCGGCACCCTGCAACGTTTGCCACGTATCATCGGCGACGGCATGATGCGTGAGCTGGCCTTCACCGGGCGCAACGTGGAAGCCGACGAGGCCCTGCGCATCGGCCTGGTGAACCGGGTCTATGATGATCAGGCCGCGCTGCTCGACGGGGTCTTTGCCATCGCCCGCGAGATTGCCGCAAAATCGCCGATCGCCGTGGCCGGCACCAAGGAAATGCTCAGCTACATGCGTGACCATCGCATCGACGATGGCCTGGAATACATCGCCACCTGGAACGCCGCGATGCTGCAGTCCGAAGACCTGCGCGTGGCCGTGGCGGCGCACATGAGCAAACAGAAACCGACGTTCGCCGACTGATACAGCCGGGGGGCGCGCAGTCAGGAAACCCCCGACATGTCAGCACGCTGGATTACCGCAGTACTCGACCCGCAGATCACCGGGGGGCTGGCCGTGGCGCGCAGCCCGGACGGCTTCCTGGTGGACGCCAACGGCGCGCTGTTCCCGCGCGACTGGCTCAAGCGCCAGGAGCTGGAGGTATTGAGCGAGCACGGCATCGGTCATTTCGATGGTGAGCCTGTGTTCCTGCTCGAGCTGCGCAGCGCGGTCGAGGTGCCGGGCTGCAGCTGGCGCGGCCTGCGCAGTTTCATGCTCGAAGGCGATTTCGACACCTATAAAGTGCTGGGTTACGCCGCGCAGATCGGCACCTGGGCCCGCGAGCACCGCTTCTGCGGCAGCTGCGGCCAGGCCATGGCGCAGATCCGCTGGGAGCGGGCGATGTACTGCCAGCCCTGCGACCTGCGCAGCTACCCGCGCATTTCGCCGAGCATGATCGTGCTGGTGACCCGCGGCGACGAGATTCTGCTGGCCCGCTCGCCGCGCTTCGTGGCCGGGGTGTACAGCACCCTGGCGGGCTTCGCCGAGCCGGGCGAGTCGGCCGAGGACTGCCTGGTGCGCGAGGTGCGTGAAGAGGTGGCGGTGGAGGTGCGCAACATCCAGTACGTCGGCAGCCAGTGCTGGCCGTTCCCGCACTCGATGATGCTGGGCTTCCACGCCGAATATGCCGGTGGCGAGATCGTCATGCAGCCGGACGAGATCGAGGATGCCCAGTGGTTCAGCGTGCACGACTTGCCGCCGCTGCCGGCCGGGCGCTCCATCGCCCGTTACCTGATCGACCTTTACGTCGCGCGCCGCTCAGGCTTGCCCGAACCAGTGCTGCCACGCTAAACGAATGGTCAGCGCCAGCACCACGGTGATGAACACCGGGCGGATGAACTTGCTGCCGCCGCTGATCGCCGTGCGTGCGCCGAAGAAGGCACCGACCATCACCGACAGGCCCATGCACAGGCCGACGATGTAGTCCACCTGCCCGGAAATGACGAACACCGTCAGTGCCGCGATGTTGCTGACGAAGTTCATGCTGCGCGCCACGCCGCTGGCGCGGACCAGGTCGATGGGGTAGAGCAGCAGGGTACTGACGGTCCAGAACGCGCCGGTGCCCGGGCCGGCGACACCGTCGTAGAAGCCCAGGGTGAAGCCCTGTGGCAGCTGCCACTTTTTCCCGATCGGCGCATCGGCATCCAGCGGCGCCTTGGGGGTGCCGCCGAACAGCAGGTAGATGCCACAGGCGAAGACGATCACCGGCAGCATCTTGTTCAGCCATTCGGCCGGCATGTAGTGGGCGATCACCGCGCCGATCGAAGCACCGACCAGCGTGGCGAACAGTGCCGGGCGCCACTGTGCTGGGTGGAACAGCTTGCGCCGGTAGTAGGTGAAGCCGGCGGTGGCCGAGCCGAAGGTCGAGCTGAGCTTGTTGGTGCCCAGTACCAGGTGTGGCGGCATGCCGGCGGTGAGCAGCGCCGGGGTGGTCAGCAGGCCGCCGCCGCCGGCGATGGCATCGATGAAACCGGCGACGAAGGCGACCAGGGCCAGGATCAGCAGGGTGAGGGGTTCTACGGTGAGTTCGAAGGGCATGGTGGTCTGGCAGATGGGGGCAGGGCGAAGCCGGACATGGTAATCCTGGCAGAGATGGGTTGCCAGTGCCGGCCTCTTCGCGGGTAAACCCGCTCCCACAGGTAATGCACAAGGCTTGAGTGCATGTGGGAGCGGGTTTACCCGCGAAGGGGCACACACCTATGTCAAAGGAACCACCGGTACTCCCGCGCACTGACCTCCTGCATGAAGGCCAGATGGTCCTGGCGCTTGTTCTCGCAATACACCATCACGAACTCTTCCCCCAAACCCTCGTTCACCGCCGCATGCCCGCGCATGGCCGCGACCGCACTCAACATGTCCTTGGGAAAATCGATACCACTGCCACGGTCCTCGTTCAGTGGCGCGATCGGCTCCTGCCCGGCATCCAGCCCATGTTCCATGCCACACAGGATCGCCGCCAGCACCAGGTACGGGTTGGCATCCGCCCCCGCCAGCCGGTGCTCAATGCGCAGGTTGCGCGCATCCGATTCAGGAATGCGAATGCACGCGTCGCGGTCCTCGAAGCCCCAGCTCGCACGGCTGGCCGCATTGACCATGGCACCGTAGCGGCGCATGGCATTGTGGTTGGCGGCGAAGATCGGCATGCAGTGCGGCAGCCACGCCAGGCAGCCGGCCACGGCATGGCGCAGTGAACGCTGCTGGTCGGCGGCCAGCAGGTTGTTGCCAGCGCTGTCGTACAGGCTGACATGCACATGCATGCCGCTGCCCGGTGCCTGCAAGTAGGGCTTGCTCATGAACGAGGCGCGCTGCCCATGCTTCAAGGCGACGCCACGGGTGCTGCGGCAGAACAGGGCGGCCCAGTCGGCCGCCTGCAAGCCGTCGTCGCAGTGGCCGAAGTTGATCTCGAACTGGCCTGGGCCGAGTTCGGCGGTGATCACGTTGGCGTCGATACCCTGGAGGTTGGCGGTTTCGACCATGTCGCGGAGCACGTCGCTGAAGCGCGACAGCCGCTCGATGTGCATGTTTGGCTGATCGTCCGGGTCATCGCTGAACGGGTCACGGGGGTATTGCGGCAGGCCTTGCCTGAGCGCCCGGTCGAACAGGTAGAACTCCAGCTCGAACGCCACCACCGGGCGAATGCCGCGTCGCTCCAGGCGCCGCAGTACGCGGGCGAGCACTTCCCGGGGTTCGAACTCGATGGGTGCGGCGGTGCCGTCGGAGGTGATCAGCATCTGGCCGAGCGGTTCGCGTTCCCAGGTCACCGGCTTCAGCGTGCCGGGCACCAGGCGGCGCAGGGCATCCGGGTCGCCGTCGTTGAAGCAGTAGTCGCCGATCTGGAACAGCCCACCTTGTGCGCCCAACAGCACGCAGTTCTGCGGCAGTTTCAGCGGGCTGCCGGCGGCGACCTTTTCCAGCATGTCGATGGGGTAGCGCTTGCCATAGAAGTGCCCGGGTATGTCCAGGCTGAGCAGGTCGATGTGCCGGATCTCGGGGTAGCGGGCCCGGAACGCGCGGACTTCACTGAGCAGGTCGGGAAAGCCTGTTGTTGGGGTCATGGGGTGCTCTCATCGGAATACCCAGAGGACGCGGGTCGTCTGGTCGGTCAGGTTGGCGTAGCGGAAGCGGCGGTTGGGCGGCAGCTGGAAGCTGTCGTTGGCGTTGAGCACCACGGCCTGTTCGTCACTGGCGAGCCAGAGGGTCAATTGGCCTTCAAGGACGAAGCCGCCTTGCTCGGAGCTGTCGTTCAGGTGCCCCTCGCCGCTGCTGGCGCCGGGTGCCAGGTGGCTTTCGAGCATGGCGAAGCGGCCGTTGAGGGTGGGTGACACCAGCACGTCGCTGATGCCTTCGGCGTAGTACAGCGTGCGCCGCTCGCCGGGGCGGGTGACCCAGTCCAGCACGGGCGGTTGGCTGGCCTGGTAGAAGTAGGTGGTCGGCACCTGCAGGGCTTCGCTGATCGCCGTCAGGTCGGCCACGGTCGGTTGCGACAGGCCGCGCTCGACCTGGGACAGGAAGCCCAGCGAGCGCTTGACCTTGCCTGCCAGTTCGTCGAGGGTCAGCCCGCGGTGCTTGCGCAGGTCGCGGATCAGCAGGGCCAGGCCCTGGGCGTCTTCAGACATGGTCGCGCATCCGGTACCAGGCCTTGGCCGCCGCTTCCAGGGGCGCCGCCAGCAGGTCGCCGCCGGGGAAGCGGCCGTTGTCGATGCCCTGGTACAGCGTCAGCAGGTCGTCGTCACCCAGGATTGCATCGCTTACCGCCCGCGCCGCAGCCAGGGTCGGTAGCACGCCATGGCCGGAGAACCCTTGCAGCCAGTAGCGCTGGCCTTCGCGGCCGATGTCCGGGGTGCGCTGGATACTGCAATCGATGTGGCCGCCCCAGGCGTAGTCGATGGCCACGCCGGCCAGTTGTGGAAACACCCGTTCCAGGTAGGGGCGGGTGGCGCTGGCGACGTCCTTGGGGATGCCGCCCAGGTAGGTGCAGCCGCCGCCGAACAGCAGGCGCTGGTCTGGGGTGAGGCGGAAGTAGTCGGGGACGAACTGGTTGTCGATCACGCAGCTGTTGCGCGGCAGCAGCGAGCGGGCGACCTCGGCCTCCAGCGGCGCGGTGGCCACCTGGTAGGAGCCGACCGGCAGCAGGCGCCGCGACAGGCGGCGGTCGAGGCGGTCGATGTAGGCGTTGCAGGCCAGTACCAGGACACCGCAGCGTACCTCGCCATGCTCGGTGCGGGCGGTATGGCCGTGGGTCGTGGCTTGGTAGTCGAGCACCTGGCTCTGCTCGAATATCCGACCGCCGTGGGCTTCGATCGTCGCCGCCAGGCCCTGGGCCAGTTTCAGCGGATTCAGGTGGGCACCTTTGGCATCGTACAGCGCGGCCTGGTAGCGCGGGCTGTCGATCCATTGCGGCAGTTCGTCCCGGCCAATCAGGCGCAGGGCGTCGTAGCCCCATTTGTGTTCGGCGTCGTGCAGGGCTTCTTCGAGCAGCTTGACCCGCCGTGGCAGGACGGCGGTCCACAGGCTGCCGAGGCGGTAATCGATGTCGAAGCCATGGCGGTCAGGCAGTTCGCGCAGCTCGTCGGCGGCCCAGCACATGCTGGCCCACAGGCGCCGAGTGCGTTCCGCGCCCAGGGCCTTTTCCAGCGGTGGCATGTCGCAGGACCAGCCGAGCAGGGCCTGGCCACCGTTGCGCCCGGAGGCGGCCCAGGCCACCCGGCTGGCTTCCAGCAGGGTCACGCGCTTGCCGGCCAGGGCCAGGCGCAGGGCCGTGTGCAGGCCGCTGAAGCCGGCGCCGACGATCAGCACGTCGGTGTCGTGGGCGCCTTGCAGGGTTGGGCGCAAAGGGATGCTGGCGGGGTAGGTCTGGGCGTAGTAGCTGGCGACGTGCTGGGCGGACTGCTTGAACATGCCGGGCCTCGTGAAATTTATTGTGGTTATTTTCATGAAAATCTAGCAGAGGATTTTCATGGCGCCAGGTTGTTTGTCTTTGGCTGTATATTTTGGGGCTGCTGCGCAGCCCTTTCGCGACACAAGGCCGCTCCTACAAGCATCCGCGATTGCCGTAGGAGCGGCCTTGTATCGCGAAAGGGCCGCAAAGCGGCCCCCGAGTCCCTCACAGGAAAACCCATGCGCCGCCTGCCTTCCCTGACCGCCCTGCGCACCTTCGAATGCGCGGCCCGCCACGGCCACTTCGGCCGGGCCGCCGCCGAGCTGTGCGTCACCGACAGCGCCGTCAGCCACCAGATCCGCCAGCTCGAGGACCAGCTTGGCGTCGCCCTGTTCGAACGCGTCGGTCGCCAGGTGCGCCCCAGCGCCGAAGCCGAGCGCCTGCTGCATCATCTGCAGCAGGCCTTCGAGCTGATCGGCAAGGCCTGCGACGAACTGCGCGACCCGGCGTCCCAGGCGGTGCTGCGGGTCGCGGTGACCGCCGAGCTTGCGCAGAAATGGCTGGTGGCACGCCTGGCCGATTTCAGCAGCCGCCACCCGCACATCACCCTGCACCTGCACGACCAGCCGATCGACGCGGGTGCTCCGGCGCTGGACGTCGACCTGGCCATCACCTATGGCACCAGCACCCTGGACGCCAGCACCCACTTCGTCCGGCCCTTGCCGCTACTGCAGTTCTTTCCCGTGTGCAGCCCGGGCCTGTTCAACCAGGGTGGCCTCAAGCGCCCGCGCGACCTGGTGCGCCATTGCTTGCTGCACGACGACCAGGATGGCCGCACCTGGACCACCTGGCTGGCGACCCACGCCGAGGACGCCTTGCCTACCCGCCAGCTGTACTTCCCCCACGCGGCGCTGGCGCTGGAGGCGGCGCTGCTGGGGCAGGGGGTGGCGATGGGCGACAACCTGACCTGCCAGGCCGACCTGCAAGGCGGTCGCCTGGTGCGCCCGTTCAGTGCCAGCGTCACTGCCCAGGGCCAGTACGCGCTGGTATGCGAGCGGCTGCGCCTGGAGCGTGCGCCGGTGGCCGACTTCATCGAATGGTTCATCGAACAGTTGGGCGATAGCTGAATTCAATTCACCTATCGCTGAGTTTTCATCGTTGGATGCTGCCAGCGCGGCGGCGTAGCGTTCGGTCATCACTCACCGACCCGAGGTTGACCCATGGCACGTTCCCTCACCACCACCCCGAAAGCCGACGGTTTCCGCTTGCCCGGCGAATTCGAGCGCAAGGCCGGCTGCTGGCTCGGCTGGCCGGAGCGCCCGGATGTGTGGCGCAATGGCGCCAAGCCTGCGCAAAAGGTCTGGGTCGAGATCGTCACCGCCATCGCCTCCAGCGAGCCGGTCACCGTGTGTGCCTCGGCCGCCCAGTACGCCAATGCCCGGCGCCTGCTGCCGCCCCAGGTACGGGTGGTGGAGATGAGCTGCAACGACACCTGGTTCCGCGACAGCGGCGCCTGCTTCGTGGTCAACGACAGCAGTGGTGAGGTGCGCGGCGTCGACTTCGAGTTCAACGCCTATGGCGGCCTGGATGGCGGCCTCTACTACCCCTGGGACAAGGACGACCAGATCGCCCAGAAGATCCTCGAAATCGAAAACCTGGACCGTTACCGCGCCCCATTGATCGCTGAGCTCGGCGGCATCCAGAGCGATGGCCAGGGCAGCCTGCTGACCACCGAGCAGTGCCTGCTCAACCGCAACCGCAATGCCCATCTGGGCAAGCCCGAGGTGACCCGCCGGCTACAGGACTACCTGGGCGCCGAGCAGGTGATCTGGCTGCCGCGCGGCTGCAAGTTCGACGAGACCGACGGCCATGTGGACGACCTGGCGTGTTTCGTGCGCCCCGGCGAGGTGGTGCTGCAATGGACCGACAACCGCGACGACCCGCAGTGGGAAATCTACCAGGAGGCCTACGACATCCTGCGCAGTACCCGCGATGCCCGTGGCCGTGAACTCAAGGTGCACAAGCTGCCCCAGCCCGACGTGCTGGAGTGGACCGCCGAGGAAGCGGCCGGGCTCGACCAGGTCGAGGGTACCCACCTTCGTGAAGCCGGTACTCGCATCTGCGCCTCGTACATCAACTACTACGCTGGCAATTCGGCCATCGTCGTGCCGCTGTTCGGTGACCGTAACGACGCCATCGCCCAGGCGACCCTGGCGGAGCTGTTCCCCGAGCAGCGCATCATCGGCATCGAAAACTCCCGCGAAATCCTGCTCGGTGGCGGCAACGTCGCCTGCATCACCATGCCGCAGTACGCCGGAGGTCGCCGCTGATGAAACTGCCTGCACTGGCGGCTGCGGTCGCCCTGGGCTGCGCGGCGTCGGCGGCCCAGGCGGCCGACGCCCAACAGCCGACCGTCAACCTGTACATCTGGGGCGAATACCTTGCCCCTGATACCCTGACCCATTTCGAGAAGGAAACCGGCATACGGGTGGTGGCCGACCATTTCGATTCGCTGGAAACGGCCGAGACCAAGCTGCTGACCGGGGGCAGCGGCTACGACCTGGTGCTCACCGCTGGGCAGCATTTGAGCCGGGCCATCGCCAGCGGCGCCCTGCAGCCACTGGACAAGGCCCGGCTGCCGCACCTGGCGGGCATCGGCGAGGAATTTCGCCAGCACATGGCGCTGTTCGACCCGGGTAATCGCTATGCCGGTACTTATGCCTGGGGCACCACCGGGGTGGGTTACCAGCAGCAGGCCGTGAACGCACGCCTGGCCGGTGCACCGCTGGACAGCTGGGCGATGCTGTTCGACCCGCAGGTGGTGGCCAGATTCGCTGATTGCGGGGTGAGCCTGCTCAACGACCCCAACGAAGTGTTCGCCGCGGTGATGCGCTACATGGGGCTGGACATCAACCAGCAACGCCTCGAGGACCTGAAGGCGGCAGAGGTGCAGTTGCGCAAGGTGCGCCCGTACATCCGCTACTTCGACAACGACCGCAACATCAACGACCTGGCCAATGGTGAAACCTGCGTGGCGATGTCGTGGAACGGCAACGTGGCCATCGCCCAAGGGCAGGCGCAGCAGGCGGGCAAGGCGTTCGGCCTGGACTACAGCATTCCCAGGGAGGGCACGTTGATCTGGCTGGATGCGCTGGTGGTGCCCAAAGATGCGCCGCATCCGGAGGCGGCCTGGCAG
The DNA here is from genome assembly GCF_044749485.1 of Pseudomonas sp. NPDC089401. NCBI lineage: Bacteria > Pseudomonadati > Pseudomonadota > Gammaproteobacteria > Pseudomonadales > Pseudomonadaceae > Pseudomonas > Pseudomonas sp. NPDC089401. The sequence goes on from NZ_JBIVIA010000001.1 coordinate 721,946, forward strand.
TTGATGGATTACCTGATGCGGCCGGAGGTGATTGCGCCGATTACCGACACCATTCACTACGCCAACGCGATCACGGCGGCGGATGGGCTGGTGGATGCGCAGATACGCGCGGCGCCGGGGACCTATCCGCCGGTAGAGGTGCGGGCGCGGTTGTATGGCAAGAATGACAATGGCAAGGCGTTCAACCGCGAGCTGACCCGGGCGTTCAGCCGGTTGAAGAGTGGCACCTAGGCAGTGAGTTGGGTTGCCTGTGATGGCCTCTTCGCGGGTAAACCCGCTCCCACAGGTACTGCACAGGCCCTGAAGGCAGTCAGATCCCTGTGGGAGCGGGCTTGCCCGCGAAAAGGCCAGTGCAGGCAGCCTGTCAACTTGAAGCTTTGCGCCTTGGTTTGCGGGCAGCGGTCTTGCCTTCGGTTGCCTTGGCTTTGCCGCCACCGCTGCGCCGTTTCTTCTTCCACGGCGCCGCCTTGCCCACCGCTGGCCCGCTGATGGTCATGCGCATCCCCCGGCAACGCTCGACCAGCTTGCCCATCCACGCCGACTGCCGGGCGACGAACTCTTCCAGGCTCATCTCGCCGCTCTGCACCATGTCCAGCGCCTGCTCCCAGATTGCCGTGGTGCCGGGGTCGGCGATGGCGCGGGGCACGGCGTCGATCAGGCTGAAGGCGGCCGGGGTGGCGGCCAGGGCCTTGCCGTTCTTCACCAGGTAACCACGGTCGAGCAGGCCCTGGATGATGCTGGCGCGGGTGGCTTCGGTGCCGATGCCGGTGGTTTCCTTGAGTTTCTGTTTCAACCGCGGGTCGTCCACCAGCTTGGCGACGTTCTTCATCGCCTTGATCAGGTCGCCTTCGGTAAAGGGCTTTGGCGGCTGGGTCCACAGGTCTTTCAGTTGCAGGCCCTGCACGTTGCAGTCCTGGCCTTCGCGCAGTGCCGGCAGCACCTGGGCTGGCGCAGCTTCGCGGCCTTTGGCCGGGGTCAGTGCCTCGGGCAGGGCGCGGCGCCAGCCAGGCTCGACGATCTGCTTGCCAACCGCGCGCAGGGCGTGGCTGGCGCAATCGAACTCGGCCTGGGTGCGGTCGTATTCGTGGTTGGGCAGGAACTGCGCCAGGTAGCGCGCGCGGATCAGGGTGTAGACCGCCTTGTGCTTGGCCGGCAAGCGCGACGGGTCGCTGGCGGCGACGGTGGGGATGATGCCGTGGTGGGCGCTGACCTTGGCGTCGTTCCAGGCGCGGGAGCGGCGCTGCGCTTCGAGGTGCGGCTGCAATGGGGCCAGGCTGGCGTCGGCGCGTTGCAGCGCCGCGAGAATGGCCGGCGCTTCGCCGTGCTGGCTGACCGGCAGGTAGCCGCAGTCGCTGCGTGGGTAGGTGATCAGCTTGTGGGTTTCGTACAGCGCCTGGGCGATGTCGAGGGTTTCCTGGGCGCCGAGGCCGAACTTCTTCGAGCACAGCTCCTGCAGGGTGCCGAGGTCGAAGGGCAGGGGCGCGGCTTCGCGCACGCGCTCGGTGGCGACCTTGAGCACCCTGGCCGTGCCGGCGTTGTGCATGTCGGCGGCAGCCTGCTGGGCCAGCGCCTGGTTCAGGCAGCGGCCCTGGTCGTCGCAGGCGTCTTCCGGCGCCCGCCATTGGGCGTTGAATGCCTGGCCAGCCGCTTCGAGCTGCACGTCGATGGCCCAGAACGGCACCGGCACGAAGTCGGCGATGCTGCGGTCGCGGTCCACCACCAGGCGCAGGGTCGGGGTCTGCACCCGGCCCACCGGCAACACGCCCTGGTAGCCGGACTGGCGGCCGAGCAGGGTGAACAGGCGGCTCATGTTCATGCCGATCAGCCAGTCGGCGCGCGAGCGGCCCAGCGCCGAGTGGTACAGGGTGAAGGTGTCCTGGCCGGGCAGCAGGCGCGCCAGGGCCTTGCGGATCGAGGCGTCGTCCAGGGCCGACAGCCACAGGCGCTGGATCGGGCCGCGGTAGCGGCAGTGCTCGACCAGTTCACGGGCGATCATCTCGCCCTCGCGGTCGGCGTCGGTGGCGATCACCAGCTCGCGGGCTTCGCCGAGCAGGCGCTTGACGGCCTTGAACTGGCTTGCGGTCTTGGGCTTGACCAGCATCTTCCATTTATCCGGGATGATCGGCAGGTCGGCCAGGTTCCAGCGTTTGTAGCGTTCGTCGTAGCTGTCGGGCGGGGCGGTTTCCAGCAGGTGGCCGATGCACCAGGTCACGCAGACATCGGTGCCTTGCCAGCAGCCGTCGGCCTTGCGGTTGGCGCCTAGGACCTTGGCGATGTCTTTGGCCTGAGAGGGTTTTTCGCAGAGGAACAGGCGCATGGCCGGGAACGCTTCATCGGGGGTGATGGGTACTAGGATGCGCAAGCGGGGGCGCAGAGGCAAGTTTTATCTGGATGGATGTACAGGGTTTTGTCAGGAGGTGTGTTCTTACCTGTACCGGCCTCTTCGCGGGTAAACCCGCTCCCACAGGTACGGCACAGCTTTCAGAGTCTGTGGTATCACTGTGGGAGCGGGTTTACCCGCGAAAGGGCCGGTGCAGGTTTGCGATCAGGCGCGCGAGTCGCGCACCATGTCCACGTGCGGGATGCCGGCTTCGAGGAATTCCTCGCTGACCACCCGGAAGCCCAGCCGCTCGTAGAACGGCGTGGCATGCACCTGGGCGCTGAGCATCTGCTGCTTCAGGTCACGGTTCTGCGCTTCGGCGATCACCGCATGCATCAGCGCATCGCCGACCTTCAGGCCGCGCCAGTCCTTGAGCACCGATACCCGGCCGATGGTACCGTCGGGCAGCAGGCGGGCGGTACCGATCGGGTAATCGCCTTCCAGGGCCAGGAAGTGGGCAGCGGTCGGGTCATCCGAATCCCACTCCAGCTCCGGCGGCACATGCTGCTCGGCAACGAACACGGCTTCGCGGATGCGCCGGATGTCGGCGTTGTCCTTGTGCCAGTCGGCGAGGCGCACACGAATCTTATTCATTGGCGAATCCCAGGCTTCCTTGTTTGATCAACTGCTGGATGAGCATAAGGCCATCTTCGTCCTGCAACCACTGCTCAAGGTTTTCGATGTGTAACGCGTCGGCGGCGCACACCAGCTTCAGCAGCTCGCGCAGCTTGGCCGGCAGCGGGCAGCTGCGGCCGCTGGCGAACAGCATCAGGTCGTCGTTGAGCTCGGACCAGGCCATGCGCGCGCTCGGGTTGCGGATCAGGATGGCGCCGTCTTCCAGGGCCTCGACCAGCTCGTCCTCGTCCAGCTCTTCGCCGCTGACCTGCTCCGGGTAGCGTGGCTCGGTCATGAACTGGCCGAACCAGGTCAGCAGCAGGTCCTTGTCGTTGGTGTGCTTGTCGATCAGCGCCTTGAGGCGGTCGAGGGCGTCGTGCTGGATCTGGTGCGGGTCGCTGGCAGGCTGGGCGTCGGCGTCGCTGTAGCGCTCTTCTTCCGGGAGGAACTGGCCGAGGAAGTCGGTGAAGTGGGTCAGCACTTCGGCGGCGCTCGGCGCGCGGAAGCCGACCGAGTAGGTCAGGCAGTTGTCCACGGCAACACCGTAGTGGGCCAGGCGCGGCGGCAGGTAGAGCATGTCGCCCGGCTCCAGGGTCCACTCTGCGCTCTGCTCGAACTCGGCGAGGATGCGCAGGTCGGCGTGCTCCAGCAGCGGGCTGTCGCTGTTGCACATCTGGCCGACTTTCCAGTTGCGCTCGCCGTGGCCCTGCAGGAGGAACACGTCGTAGTTGTCGAAGTGCGGGCCGACGCTGCCGCCCGGGGTGGCGAAGCTGATCATCACGTCATCGATGCGCCAGCTCGGCAGGAAGCGGAAGTGCTCCAGCAGTTCGGCCACTTCCGGGACGAACTGGTCGACGGCCTGCACCAGCAGGGTCCAGTCCTGTTCCGGCAGCTCGGCGAAGGTGTCTTCGCTGAACGGGCCGCGGCGCAGTTCCCACGGGTGGGCGCCGTGCTCGAGGACGATGCGCGACTCGACTTCCTCTTCCAGGGCCAGGCCGGCCAGCTCGTCGGGGTCGATCGGGCTTTCGAAGTCCGGGAACGCCTGGCGCACCAGCAGCGGCTTCTTCTGCCAGTAGTCGCGCATGAATTCGCGGGCCGAGATGCCGCCGAGCAGCTGCAGTGGAGTATCAGGATTCATGTTCAACCTATTGAAAAAACGTAATTTTCGTCCGGGAATAAAAACGCCCGGCTAGGCCGGGCGTTGCAACGCGACGGTCAGCTTAGATGCGTTTGGCCTGGGCTGCCGCGTTACCGATGTAGGTAGCGGGGGTCAGCAGCTTCAGTTCGGCCTTGGCGTCGGCAGGCATGTCGAGGCCATCGATGAAGGTCAGCAGCGCGTCTGGCGTGATGCCCTTGCCACGGGTCAGCTCCTTGAGCTTCTCGTAGGGGTTCTCGATATTGAAGCGGCGCATCACGGTCTGGATCGGCTCGGCGAGGACTTCCCAGCAGGCGTCCAGGTCGGCGGCGATGCGCGCCTGGTTGACTTCCAGCTTGCCGATGCCCTTGAGGCTGGCTTCATAGGCGATGACGCTGTGGGCGAAGCCCACGCCCAGGTTGCGCAGCACGGTGGAGTCGGTCAGGTCACGCTGCCAGCGCGAGATCGGCAGCTTGCTGGCCAGGTGCTGGAACAGCGCGTTGGCGATGCCCAGGTTGCCTTCGGAGTTCTCGAAGTCGATCGGGTTGACCTTGTGCGGCATGGTCGAGGAGCCGATTTCGCCGGCCACGGTCTTCTGCTTGAAGTAGCCCAGCGAGATGTAGCCCCAGACGTCGCGGTCGAAGTCGATGAGGATGGTGTTGAAGCGGGCGATCGCGTCGAACAGCTCGGCGATGTAGTCGTGCGGCTCGATCTGGGTGGTGTATGGGTTGAACTGCAGGCCCAGCTCGTCTTCGATGAAGGCGCGGGCATTTGCTTCCCAGTCGATCTGCGAGTAGGCCGACAGGTGGGCGTTGTAGTTGCCCACGGCGCCGTTGATCTTGCCCAGCAGCGGCACGGCGGCGACCTGGGCGATCTGGCGCTCCAGGCGGTACACGACGTTGGCCAGCTCCTTGCCCAGGGTGGTCGGCGAAGCCGGCTGGCCGTGGGTGCGCGACAGCATCGGCACGTCGGCGTGGGCGTGGGCCAGGGCGCGGATGGCGTCGGCGATCTGGCGCATCAGCGGCAGCAGCACGTCGTCACGGCCGGCGCGCAGCATCAGCGCGTGGGACAGGTTGTTGATGTCCTCGCTGGTGCAGGCGAAGTGGATGAACTCGCTGACCTTGGCCAGCTCAGGCAGCTGGGCGGCCTGCTCCTTGAGGAGGTATTCGATCGCCTTGACGTCGTGGTTGGTGGTGCGCTCGATTTCCTTGACGCGTTCGGCGTGCTCGAGCTTGAAGTCGGTGGCCAGGCTGTCCAGCAGGGCGTTGGCTTCGGCGGAGAACGCCGGCACTTCGCCGATCTGTGGGTGGGCGGCCAGGCGCTGCAGCCAGCGCACTTCGACCAGGGCGCGGAAACGGATCAGGCCGAATTCGCTGAAGATGGGGCGCAGGGCCTGGGTTTTGCCGGCGTAACGGCCGTCTACAGGGGAAACCGCAGTGAGCGAAGAAAGCTGCATGGGGTGTTCTCGGACAGTCAGGCTTTTGGAAGGGCGCATATCATACATGAAATTCGCGCCCGGGTCGGGTGGCTGACCAAAGGTCGGCCCTTGAAAGCGTGTCGCGGTCCCTGTGTAGGAGCGGCCTTGTGTCGCGAAAGGGGCGCGCAGCGGCCCTGAATTCTTCGCCCCAGCACAGATCGCCGGGGCTGCTGCGCAGCCCTTTCGCGACACAAGGCCGCTCCTACCCAGGGTTGGGCGTCGCCTTCAGGAAGGCGAGCGCATCATGTCGTACAGTTCGTTGAGCAGCTTGCGCCGGCTGAACACCAGCTGCCAGCGGTGCCCGCCGAGCTGGCGCCACAGGCGCGCGGCGCGGATGCCGGCGAGCAGCAGGGCGCGGATCTTCGAGGCGTTGCTGGCCTGCTGCAGGAAGCGCATGTCGCCGTGCACCTGGATGCGCTGGCGCAAGGTGCTCAGGGTGTCCTGGTACAAGGCTCCGCTGGAAGCGATGACGTTTTCGTGAACCAGGCCGAAATGTTCGGCCTGGGACTGGATCTGCGGCAGGCGGTTGCCGATGGTGTCGAGCAGGTCGCCGCGCTTGTTCAGCTGGCGTTCGAGGTTGAGCATCGACAGGGCATAGCGCAGCGGCTCGCGCTGCAGGCTGCTGGGGTCGCGCTCCAGGGCGCCGACCAGCGCGCGGTAGCCGTCGCGCAGGTTGAGGTCGTCGCCGCCGAACACTTCCAGGGTGTTGTTCGGGTCGCGTACCAGCAGGCTGCCGAGCATGCAGCCGATGTTGGCCTCGCTGGCCTGGCCGGTGCGGGCGATGCGGTCGACCAGCACGGCGGCCTGGAACACGCCGCCCAGGGCAATCAATTGCTCCTGCAGGTTGCTCATGCGCGCGGGCTCCACGGCTCGGCAGTTTCGATCACACCGCCGCCCAGGCACACTTCGCCATCATAGAACACCACCGACTGGCCCGGGGTCACCGCGCGCTGCGGCTCGTCGAACACGGCGCGGTAGCCGCTTTCGGTGAGTTCCAGGGTGCACTGCTGGTCGCCCTGGCGGTAGCGTACCTTGGCGGTGAGCTGGCGCGGGCTGCTCAGGTCGATCGGGTTGACCCAGAAGATCTGCGAGGCGAGCAGGGCGCGGGAGAACAGCCATGGGTGTTCGTTGCCCTGGCCGACCACCAGCACGTTGCGGGTCAGGTCCTTGTGCAGCACGTACCACGGCTCGTCGCCGGCGTCCTTGAGGCCGCCGATGCCCAGGCCCTGGCGCTGGCCGATGGTGTGGTACATCAGGCCATGGTGGCGGCCGATCACGTCGCCGTCGGTGGTTTCGATGTTGCCTGGCTGGGCCGGCAGGTACTGCTTGAGGAAGTCGCTGAAGCGGCGCTCGCCGATGAAGCAGATGCCGGTGGAGTCCTTCTTCTTGGCGGTGGCCAGGCCGTGTTTTTCGGCGATGGCGCGGACCTCGGGCTTTTCCAGCTCGCCGACCGGGAACAGGGTGCGGGCGATTTCCTTGCCGCCGACGGCGTGCAGGAAGTAGCTCTGGTCCTTGTTCGGGTCCAGGCCCTTGAGCAGTTCGGTCAGCTCGCCAGTGTCGCGGCGGCGCACGTAGTGGCCGGTGGCGATCAGGTCGGCGCCCAGCGACAGGGCGTAGTCGAGGAACGCCTTGAACTTGATTTCGCGGTTGCAGAGGATGTCCGGGTTGGGCGTGCGGCCGGCCTTGTACTCTTCGAGGAAGTGCTCGAACACGTTGTCCCAGTATTCGGCGGCGAAGTTGGCGGTGTGCAGCTTGATGCCGATGCGGTCGCACACGGCCTGGGCGTCGGCCAGGTCTTCACGGGCGGTGCAGTATTCGGTGCCGTCGTCTTCTTCCCAGTTCTTCATGAACAGCCCTTCCACCTGGTAGCCCTGTTCCATGAGCAGAAGGGCGGAGACGGAAGAGTCCACGCCGCCGGACATGCCGACGATGACGCGGGTCTTGGCGGGGTCTTTGAGTGCTGGGCTGGTCATGGGTACCGGTGTGTATCTGAGGGGGAAAAACGCCGATTCTATCAAAACCGGCGCGGCGCGTCAGTCGCGCAGCAGCTCGAGGCTGTGCAGCGGGCCCTTGAGGTAGTCGTCTAGGCAGCGCGGCACCAGCTCGCTGCGCCAGCGGGAGGGGTCGGCCAGCAGCTCGTCGCGGGTCAGCCACACGGCGCGGACGATGTCGCTGTCCAGGGCGAGGTCGGCGTGGTGGCGCACGGGGCGGGCGGCGAAGCAGATGCGCTGGTAGGTCACGCCGTTGCTGGGGGCGGTGTAGAGGTAGATGCCGACCACGCCGGTGAGCTCGACTTCCCAGGCGGTTTCCTCGAGGGTTTCGCGCAGGGCGGCCTGGGGCAGGGTCTCGTTCGGTTCGAGGTGGCCGGCGGGCTGGTTGAAGACGTGCTGGTTGGCTTTGAATTCCTCGACGAAGAGGAACTTGCCCTCGTGCTCGACGATGGTGGCGACGGTGATGTGGGGTTGCCAGGTCATGAAAAACTCCTTAAGGGCTTGGCGCGGGCCTTGTGGGGGCGGGGTTACCCGCGAATGCGTCGGTGCATTGAACATCGCATTCGCGGGTAAAACCGCTCCCACAGGTTTCGCGCTGGCCGCTGGAAATCATTGATCCAGAAAGCACAAACCCCGGTGCGTGGCCGGGGTTTGTGCTGTTACTTCAAGCGAACCTTACAGGGCGGCAATGGCGCTGTTCAGGGTCTGGCTCGGGCGCATCACCTTGGCGGTCAGCGCGGCATCCGGGGCGTAGTAGCCGCCGATGTCGGCTGGCTTGCCCTGGACGGCGTTGAGCTCGGCGACGATGGTCTCCTCGTTCTCGGTCAGGGTCTTGGCCAGTGGGGCGAAGCGTGCCTGCAGGGCGGCGTCGTCGCTCTGGGCAGCCAGGGCCTGGGCCCAGTACAGGGTCAGGTAGAAGTGGCTGCCGCGGTTGTCGATACCGCCGACCTTGCGCGAAGGCGACTTGTTGGTGTCGAGGAACTTGCCGGTGGCCTGGTCCAGGGTGTTGGCCAGGACCTTGGCGCGCGGGTTGTCGTAGGTGTTGCCCAGGTGCTCCAGGGAAGCGGCCAGGGCCAGGAATTCACCCAGCGAGTCCCAGCGCAGGAAGTTCTCTTCCACCAGTTGCTGAACGTGCTTGGGCGCCGAACCGCCAGCACCGGTCTCGAACAGGCCACCGCCGTTCATCAGCGGCACGATCGACAGCATCTTGGCGCTGGTGCCCAGCTCCATGATCGGGAACAGGTCGGTCAGGTAGTCGCGCAGCACGTTGCCGGTCACCGAGATGGTGTCCTTGCCTTCGCGGATGCGGGCCAGGGAGAACTTGATGGCGTCGACCGGGGCCAGGACGCGGATGTCCAGGCCAGCGGTGTCGTGGTCCTTCAGGTACTTCTGCACCTTCTCGATCATCACGCCGTCGTGGGCGCGGGCCGGGTCCAGCCAGAACACCGCCGGGGTGTTGCTCAGGCGGGCACGGTTGACGGCCAGCTTGACCCAGTCCTGGATCGGCGCGTCCTTGGTCTGGCACATGCGGAAGATGTCACCGGCCTCGACGTTCTGCTCCAGCACGACCTTGCCCTGGCCATCGACCACACGGACGACGCCGTCGGCCTGGATCTGGAAGGTCTTGTCGTGGGAGCCGTACTCTTCGGCCTTCTGCGCCATCAGGCCGACGTTCGGCACGCTGCCCATGGTGGTCGGGTCGAAGGCACCGTTGACCTTGCAGTCTTCGATGGTGGCCTGGTAGATGCCGGCGTAGCAGCGGTCCGGGATGATCGCCTTGGCGTCCTGCAGTTCACCGGCGGTGTTCCACATCTTGCCCGAGTCACGGATCATCGCTGGCATCGAGGCGTCGACGATGACGTCGCTCGGCACGTGCAGGTTGGTGATGCCCTTGTCGGAGTTGACCATGGCCAGGGCCGGACGCTCGGCGTACAGGGCCTGGATGTCGGCTTCGATCTCGGCCTGCTTTTCGGCTGGCAGGTCCTTGATACGGGCGTACAGGTCGCCGATGCCGTTGTTGGCGTTGAAGCCAACCTGGGCCAGGGCGGCGGCGTGCTTGGCCAGCACGTCGTTGTAGAACTCCTCGACGATGACGCCGAACATGATCGGGTCGGAGACCTTCATCATGGTGGCTTTCAGGTGCACCGACAGCAGCACGCCGGCGGCCTTGGCATCGGCGATCTGCTCGGCGATGAAGGCTTTCAGGGCCTTGCGGCTCATGGTGGCGCAGTCGACGATTTCGGCAGCTTTGACGGCGGTCTTGGCTTTCAGCACGGTGGTGCTGCCGTCTTTGCCGACCAGCTCGATGCGCAGGCTGTCGTCAGCCTCGATCAGTGCGGCTTTTTCGCTGCCGTAGAAGTCGCCTTTGCTCATGTGGGCAACGTGCGACTTGGAGTCGGCGGCCCAGGCGCCCATCTTGTGCGGGTGCTTGCGCGCGTAGTTCTTGACCGACAGCGGTGCGCGGCGGTCGGAGTTGCCTTCGCGCAGCACCGGGTTCACGGCCGAACCCTTGATGCGGTCGTAGCGCGCGCGGGATTCTTTCTCGGCCTCGGTGGCCGGCTCGTCGGCGTAGTCAGGGATGTTGAAGCCCTTGCCTTGCAGTTCCTTGATCGCGGCCTTGAGCTGCGGTACCGAGGCGCTGATGTTCGGCAGCTTGATGATGTTGGCTTCGGGGGTGGTAGCCAGCTGGCCCAGTTCCGCCAGGTGATCGCCTACTTGCTTCTCTGCGCCCAGTTGCTCCGGGAAGGCGGCAAGGATGCGGCCGGCCAGGGAGATATCGCGGGTTTCGACGGCGATGTCAGCCGAAGCGGTGAAGGCTTCGACGATCGGCAGCAGCGAGTAGGTGGCGAGGGCGGGGGCTTCGTCGGTGAAGGTATAGATGATCTTGGAACGGGTGGGCATGCGGGTTAACTCTCTGTGTGCTGAGCGTGCTCGAGTCTCGTGTTGCGCAGGGTAGGCGCATCGCCCTGGCAACGCCATGAGCGGAAAGTCGAGAGGCTGCGAGCTGTGATGGTGGATGCATCAGTCGAGCGTCAATGCTGAACTGCGGTAACAGTCCAGACTTTTCTGGCCAGGCTTTCAGGCCATTCCTGGCCAAGGGCGGTCCGCATTTTCCTGGGATTCGCCCCGATGACCCTTCGGTCGCGGCGCAGTATACCAAACCATTCGGGTTAATCAGCAAGGCCAAGTGGCATCGTTGCCATTTATAAGACCAAAGACGTAGGGGCAATGTGGTGTATTGCCGCAGTGCTTGCAGGTCGACGGATGTGGTTTAGGCTCATTGGATCGCACGATGTCCAATCACACCCGACAGCGGAGTAGTGCAAGCATGGGATACCAGAAAATCAAGGTTCCGACCGACGGCGCCAAGATCACCGTCAATGCAGACCATTCGCTCAACGTTCCTGACAACCCGATCATCCCCTATATAGAAGGCGACGGGATTGGCGTCGATGTCTCGCCCGTGATGATCAAGGTGGTCGATGCCGCGGTACACAAGGCCTACGGCGGCAAGCGCAAGATCGCCTGGATGGAGGTGTATGCCGGCGAGAAGGCCACCCAGGTGTACGACCAGGACACCTGGCTGCCCCAGGAAACCCTGGATGCGGTGAAAGACTACGTGGTGTCGATCAAGGGGCCGCTGACCACCCCGGTCGGCGGCGGCATCCGCTCGCTCAACGTGGCCCTGCGCCAGCAGCTGGACCTGTATGTGTGCCTGCGCCCGGTGCTGTGGTTCCAGGGCGTGCCGAGCCCGGTGAAAAAGCCCGGCGACGTAGACATGGTGATCTTCCGCGAGAACTCCGAGGACATCTACGCCGGCATCGAGTGGAAGGCCGGCTCGCCGGAAGCGAACAAGGTGATCAAGTTCCTCAAGGAGGAAATGGGCGTCACCAAGATCCGCTTCGACCAGGACTGCGGCATCGGCGTCAAGCCGGTCTCCCGCGAGGGCACCAAGCGCCTGGTTCGCAAGGCCTTGCAGTACGTGGTGGACAACGACCGCGAGTCACTGACCCTGGTGCACAAGGGCAACATCATGAAGTTCACCGAAGGCGCCTTCAAGGACTGGGGCTACGAGGTGGCCCGCGACGAGTTTGGTGCCGAGCTGCTCGATGGCGGCCCGTGGATGAAATTCAAGAACCCGAAAACCGGACGCGAAGTGATCGTCAAGGACGCCATCGCCGACGCCATGCTCCAGCAGATCCTGCTGCGCCCGGCCGAGTACGACGTGATCGCCACCCTCAACCTCAACGGTGACTACCTGTCCGACGCCCTGGCGGCGGAGGTGGGCGGCATCGGCATCGCGCCGGGCGCCAACCTTTCCGACACGGTGGCCATGTTCGAGGCCACCCACGGTACCGCGCCCAAGTATGCCGGGCAGGACAAGGTCAACCCGGGGTCGGTGATTCTTTCGGCGGAGATGATGCTGCGGCACATGGGCTGGACCGAGGCGGCCGACCTGATCATCAAGGGCACCAATGGCGCGATTGCGGCCAAGACCGTGACCTATGACTTCGAGCGCTTGATGGATGGGGCGACGCTGGTGGGCAGTTCAGGCTTTGGCGATGCGATGATCAAGCATATGTAGGGCGATACAAAACCGGCCGCTGCGGTAAAGTAGCGGCCGGTTTTTTCGTATACCGGCAGAGCGAAATGGGTCATGCGTTACTGGTGACGGCCTCCGGAGTGACAGCTGCCTTCGTGGTCACGAGGTTGATGATATTGACCGCGTGATTGCCTTTGGGGCCCTGCAGGATATCGAAACTCACTGCCTGGCCGGCTTTCAGGGTCTTGTAGCCGTCCATCTGGATGGCTGAGTAATGCGCGAACAAGTCCTCGGTCTTACCGTCTTCATTGATGAATCCGTAGCCCTTGGCATTGTTGAACCACTTGACTTTACCGCTTGCCATCCCTATGTCCCTCTGCAAAGGACTCCATCACTGGAGTATCATCCACTTCATCCGCATACGAACCTGCGAAAATCGGGTTGACTGCGCGGATCTTTATCGACCACGGTGGGTTCTTATTGGTTGTAACACCGTTTTGCCGATAGTCAAGGTCACGCGGCGCCTGCGCTGGCGGCGGCCTCGACGGCCAACCCACAACCTTAACCTGTCGCTCATGATGAAATTCTTTCCATGCATGCACCCAGTGAGATTCGACTAACATTCAATCAGGATCGCCCGCAAACGAACGAGGACGACGGCTCAGGTCTTGCCGTTCAGGAAGCCAAGCCGATCCTGCAGGCGCCACCGATGTACAAGGTGGTTTTGTTCAACGATGACTACACGCCGATGGATTTCGTCGTCGAAGTGCTCGAAACGTTCTTCAGTCTGAACCGCGAGCTGGCGACCAAGATCATGCTGACCGTCCATACCGAGGGGCGGGCAGTGTGCGGATTGTTTACCCGTGACATCGCCGAAACAAAGGCCATGCAGGTCAACCAATACGCCAGGGAAAGCCAGCATCCGCTACTCTGTGAAATCGAGAAGGACGGTTAATCGCCGACCACTTGGGTATGAGGTGAAGCTATGTTAAACCGCGAGCTCGAAGTCACCCTCAATCTTGCCTTCAAGGAGGCCCGTTCGAAACGTCATGAGTTCATGACCGTCGAACATCTGCTGCTGGCACTCCTTGACAATGAGGCTGCTGCGACCGTTCTGCGCGCCTGTGGCGCCAATCTCGAAAAGCTCAAGCATGACCTGCAAGAGTTCATCGATTCCACCACACCCCTGATCCCCGTCAACGACGAAGACCGCGAAACCCAGCCGACCCTGGGCTTCCAGCGTGTACTGCAGCGTGCCGTGTTCCACGTGCAAAGCTCCGGCAAGCGTGAAGTCACCGGTGCCAACGTGCTGGTGGCGATCTTCAGCGAACAGGAAAGCCAGGCCGTGTTCCTGCTCAAACAGCAGAGCGTGGCCCGCATCGACGTGGTCAACTACATCGCCCACGGCATCTCCAAGGTGCCTGGCCACGGTTCGCACAGCGAAAGCGAACAGGAAATGCAGGACGAAGAGGGCGGCGAAACCTCCTCTTCGAGCAACCCGCTGGATGCCTATGCCAGCAACCTGAACGAGCTGGCCCGTGCCGGCCGTATCGACCCGCTGGTGGGTCGCGAGCAGGAAGTCGAGCGTGTGGCACAGATCCTTGCCCGCCGGCGCAAGAACAACCCTCTGCTGGTGGGCGAGGCCGGCGTCGGCAAGACCGCCATCGCCGAAGGCCTGGCCAAGCGCATCGTCGACGGCCAGGTGCCCGACCTGCTGGCGCAGAGCGTGGTCTACTCGCTGGACCTGGGCGCGCTGCTGGCCGGTACCAAGTACCGCGGCGACTTCGAGAAACGCTTCAAGGCGCTGCTCGGCGAGCTGCGCAAGCGCCCGCAGGCGATCCTGTTCATCGACGAGATCCACACCATCATCGGTGCCGGCGCGGCGTCGGGCGGGGTGATGGATGCGTCCAACCTGCTCAAGCCACTGCTGTCGTCGGGTGAGATCCGTTGCATCGGCTCGACCACCTTCCAGGAATTTCGCGGCATCTTCGAGAAGGACCGTGCCCTGGCGCGGCGCTTCCAGAAGGTCGATGTCAGCGAGCCTTCAGTGGAAGACACCGTCGGCATCCTGCGCGGCCTGAAGGGGCGCTTCGAGAGCCACCACAACATCGAGTACAGCGACGAAGCCCTGCGCGCCGCCGCCGAGCTCGCCTCGCGCTACATCAACGATCGCCACATGCCCGACAAGGCCATCGACGTGATCGACGAAGCTGGCGCCTACCAGCGCCTGCAGCCCGAGGCCAACCGGGTCAAGCGCATCGACGTGCCGCAGGTCGAGGACATCGTCGCCAAGATCGCGCGGATTCCGCCGAAGCATGTCACCAGTTCCGACAAGGAGCTGCTGCGCAACCTGGAGCGTGACCTGAAGCTGACCGTGTTCGGTCAGGACCAGGCCATCGACTCGCTGGCCACCGCCATCAAGCTGTCCCGCGCGGGCCTCAAGTCGCCGGACAAGCCGGTCGGTTCGTTCCTGTTCGCCGGCCCTACCGGCGTCGGCAAGACCGAAGCGGCGCGGCAGCTGGCCAAGGCCCTGGGAGTTGAGCTGGTGCGCTTCGACATGTCCGAGTACATGGAACGGCACACCGTGTCGCGCCTGATCGGTGCACCGCCAGGCTACGTCGGCTTCGACCAGGGCGGCCTGCTGACCGAAGCGATCACCAAGCAACCGCACTGCGTGCTGCTGCTCGATGAGATCGAGAAGGCCCACCCGGAAGTCTTCAACCTGCTGCTGCAGGTGATGGACCACGGGACCCTGACCGACAACAACGGGCGCAAGGCTGACTTCCGCAACGTGATCCTGATCATGACCACCAACGCCGGCGCCGAAACCGCCGCGCGGGCCTCGATCGGCTTCACCCATCAGGACCACGCGTCCGATGCCATGGAAGTCATCCGCAAGAGCTTCACGCCGGAGTTCCGCAACCGTCTGGACACCATCATCCAGTTCGGCCGCCTGAGCACCGAGACCATCAAGAGCATCGTCGACAAGTTCCTCATCGAACTGCAGGCGCAGCTGGAGGACAAGCGTGTGCTGCTGGAAGTCAGCGATGCCGCCCGCGGCTGGCTGGCGGTGTCCGGCTACGACGTGCAGATGGGTGCACGGCCGATGGCGCGGCTTATCCAGGACAAGATCAAGCGGCCGCTGGCCGAGGAGATCCTGTTCGGCGAGCTGGCCGAGCATGGCGGTGTGGTGCACGTCGACTTGCGCGATGGTGAGCTGGTGTTCGATTTCGAGACAACGGCTGAGGTGGCTTGATAGGGCTGGGCTGTGCCTGTGGGAGCGGCTTTAGCCGCGAACACCGGTGCAGCCGGTGCCAGCTAACGCGTTGGTTTCTTCGCGGGTAAGCCCGCTCCCACTGGGGGCGGGTAAGTCTGTGCAGACAGGCACAAAAAAGCCCGGCACATGGCCGGGCTTTTTCATGGCTTGAGCTTAGCGCGCACGGTAGGTGATGCGGCCCTTGCTCAGGTCGTACGGCGTCAGTTCGACGCGGACCTTGTCGCCAGTGAGAATACGGATGTAGTTCTTGCGCATCTTTCCGGAGATGTGCGCGGTTACGACGTGCCCGTTTTCCAACTCCACGCGGAACATGGTGTTGGGCAGGGTGTCGACGACAGTACCTTCCATTTCGAAGCTGTCTTCTTTCGACATGCAGTAGAGCCCTCGGATCCAGTGTTGGCCCGACGCATATCCGCACCGGGCAAAAAGTGGCGTGGATTATGCCCGAAAACTGTGTGTCAAGCCAATGCTTTCAGTTGAGGGTGACCCAGCGCTGGTTTATCAGCAATTCGATGGGCCGGTACTGCGTCTTGTAGTTCATTTTCTTGCAGTTCTTGATCCAGTAGCCCAGGTACACCGCCTCCAGGTCCTGGCGCAGGGCTTCGGTGATCTGCCAGAGGATGGCGAAGCGGCCCAGGCTGCGGCGTTCTTCGTCCGGCTCGTAGAAGGTGTACACCGCCGACAGGCCGTTGGGCAGCAGGTCGCAGACGGCGATGGCCAGCAGCCGGCCCTCCAGGCGGAACTCGTAGAACCAGCAGAACGGCAGGTCGCGCACCAGGAAGGTGGAAAACTGGTCGCGGCTGGGCGGGTACATGTCGCCATCGGCGTGGCGCGTCTCGATGTAGCGCCGGTACAGGTCGAAGTACTCTTCCTTGAACGCCGGCCGCGCCGCGGTCACCGTCAGGTCGGCGTTGCGCTTGAGGATGCGCCGCTGCTGGCGGTTGGGGATGAACCGCGCGGCGGGAATGCGCGCCGGCACGCAGGCATTGCAGTTCTGGCAGTGCGGGCGGTACAGGTGGTCGCCGCTGCGGCGAAAACCCATTTCCGACAGGTCGGCATACACGTTCACGTCCATCGGCTGGCTCGGGTCGAGAAACAGTGTGGTCGCCTGTTCGTCCGGCAGGTAGCTGCAGGAGTGGGGTTGAGTGGCATAGAACTTCAGCCGCGCCAGCTCTGTCATGATCAACCCCTCGGTGAGACTTTGATTTAAGTGTATGCCAGCTGGCAGAACTCGCCTAGCAAACCCAGCTGGCGCTGTTGGGCTGGTCGAGGTGGCCGGCCAGGTAGCCGGCGAACTCGGCCCGGCTGATGGCGCGGGCGCCGAGGCTGTGCAGGTGGTTTGTCGGCATCTGGCAATCGATCAGCACGAAACCGGCCTCGCGCAGGTGCTCGACCAGGGTCACGAAGCCGACCTTGGAGGCGTTGTCGGCGCGGCTGAACATCGATTCGCCGAAGAACAGCTGGCCCATGGCCAGGCCGTACAGGCCGCCGACCAGCTCACCGTCCTGGCGCACCTCCACCGAATGGGCGAAGCCGCGGCGGTGCAGCTCGCAATAGGCGTCGCGCATAGTCTGGGTGATCCAGGTGCCGTCTGCATAGTCGCGGGGCGCGGCGCAAGCGTCGATCACGGCGGCGAAGTCGCGGTCGAAGCTGACCTGGTAGCGGCCCTGGCGCAGCAGCTTGGCCAGCGAACGCGACACGTGCAGCTCGCCCGGGAACAGCACCGTGCGCGGGTCCGGGGACCACCAGAGGATCGGCTGGCCGTCCGAGTACCAGGGGAAGCAGCCGTGGCGATAGGCCTGCACCAGGCGTTCGGGGCTCAGGTCGCCGCCGGCGGCGAGCAGGCCGTTGGGGTCGTGCAGGGCCTTTTCCAGGGGCGGGAAGGTCAGCGAGTCGCGAGTCAGCCAGGTGAGCATGGTCTATCGTGCGGTGGGGGAGGGGAGCGGGCAGCATGGCTTGCGTGCACGGCAGGGTCAATGGTTGCGGCCTCTTCGCGGGTAAACCCGCTCCCACAGGTATCGCGCCGGCCTTGAGGACGGTGGAGTACCTGTGGGAGCGGGTTTACCCGCGAAGAGGCCGCTGCAGGCAACAAAATAGGCAATTTCCTACGCATTCATGAAACCTTAGGCACCATCCGCGGCATTTGCTGTCACACCTGTGCAAAAACACAGCATAAGCCTTTGTCACAAAAGAAAATGCATGCTCAAATTGCACCTATACGAAAGTCGCCCCCAGCCAGGCTCCATCTGGCGCGCCACCATGGCGGCTGGCGGGCAGTAATGTTAAAAGTAGCGGTTCATTGGCCAAGCACCGGCCGACTGCTACTGGACGCGCAGCACCGCGCAGGAATAGACGCGTTTTGAAGAAATCCACCGCAACTCCAGCTCCCTTGCCCGTGCCCCTGTGGCGGCAGCAGCTGCACTACCGCCTCAAGGAAGGTGCGTTGATCGCTGTCGGCGCCCTGTGCCTGTACCTGTGGATGGCCCTGCTAACCTACGACAACTCGGACCCGGGCTTCAGCCACACCAGCAACGTCGACCAGGTGCAGAATGCCGCCGGGCGTGCCGGTGCCTACTTCGCCGACATCCTGTTCATGGTGCTCGGCTACTTCGCCTACATCTTCCCGTTGCTGCTGGCGATCAAGACCTGGCAGATCTTCCGCGAACGCCACCAGCCGTGGCAGTGGAGCGGCTGGCTGTTCTCCTGGCGGCTGATCGGCCTGGTGTTCCTGGTGCTGTCGGGCGCGGCGCTGGCGCATATCCATTTCCACCCGTCGGCGAACATCCCGTTCTCCGCCGGTGGCGCCCTGGGCGAAAGCCTCGGCGACCTGGCGCGCAACCTGCTGAACGTGCAGGGCAGCACGCTGATGTTCATTGCGCTGTTCCTGTTCGGCCTGACCGTGTTTACCGACCTGTCGTGGTTCAAGGTGATGGACCTGACCGGCAAGATCACCCTCGACCTGTTCGAGCTGGTGCAGGGTGCGGCCAGCCGCTGGTGGGAGGCGCGCAACGAACGCAAGCGCCTGGAAGCACAGCTGCGCGAAGTCGACGACCCGGTCTTCGACCTGGGCGGCAACAAAGCCGACAAGCGGGAAACAGCCAGGCCGCAGCTGCGCGAGCGCGCCGAGCCGGTGATGACGCGTGACGAGCCACCGGCCCGGCCGGTGGCGCCGCGTGAGCCGACTATTTCGCGTGAACCTGTGATCGCTCGTGAACCGGTCGTGCCTCGCGAAACCGTGGTGCCCCGCGCGCAACCCGCCGCCCCGGTGATCATCCCGCCAGCCGTGGACAAGGCGCCGGAGCCGAGCAAGCGGGTGATGAAGGAAAAACAGGCGCCGCTGTTCATCGACAGCGCCGTGGAAGGCACCTTGCCGTCGATTTCCATCCTCGACCCGGCCGAACAGAAGAAAGTCGAGTACTCGCCGGAAACCCTGGCCGGTGTCGGCCAACTGCTGGAAATCAAGCTCAAGGAATTCGGCGTGGAAGTCTCGGTGGACTCGATCCACCCAGGCCCGGTGATCACCCGTTACGAAATCCAGCCGGCCGCCGGCGTCAAGGTCAGCCGCATCGCCAACCTGGCCAAGGACCTGGCGCGTTCCCTGGCGGTGACCAGCGTGCGGGTGGTCGAGGTGATCCCCGGCAAGACCACCGTGGGTATCGAGATCCCCAACGAAAACCGGCAGATGGTGCGCTTCTCCGAAGTGCTCGCCACGCCGCAGTTCGACGAGCAGAAGTCGCCGGTCACCCTGGCCCTTGGCCACGACATCGGTGGCAAGCCGGTCATTACCGACCTGGCCAAGATGCCCCACCTGCTGGTGGCCGGTACCACCGGTTCCGGTAAGTCGGTGGGTGTGAACGCGATGATCCTGTCGATCCTGTTCAAGTCCAGCCCGGAAGACGCGCGGCTGATCATGATCGACCCGAAGATGCTCGAACTGTCGATCTACGAAGGCATCCCGCACCTGCTGTGCCCGGTGGTCACCGACATGAAGGACGCCGCCAACGCCCTGCGCTGGAGCGTCGCCGAGATGGAGCGGCGCTACAAGCTGATGGCGGCCATGGGCGTGCGTAACCTGGCCGGCTTCAACCGCAAGATCAAGGACGCCCAGGAAGCCGGCGAGATCATCCACGACCCGCTGTATCGCCGCGAAAGCATGGACGACGAGCCACCGGCGCTGAAGACCCTGCCGACCATCGTCGTGGTGGTCGACGAATTCGCCGACATGATGATGATCGTCGGCAAGAAGGTCGAAGAGCTGATCGCCCGTATTGCCCAGAAGGCGCGGGCCGCCGGCATCCACCTGATCCTCGCCACCCAGCGCCCGTCGGTGGACGTGATCACCGGCCTGATCAAGGCCAACATCCCGACCCGCATGGCGTTCCAGGTGTCGAGCAAGATCGACTCGCGGACCATCATCGACCAGGGTGGCGCCGAACAGCTGCTGGGCCACGGTGACATGCTCTACATGCCGCCGGGCACCAGCCTGCCGATCCGCGTGCACGGCGCATTCGTCTCCGACGACGAGGTGCACCGCACGGTCGAGGCGTGGAAGCTGCGCGGCGCCCCGGACTATAACGACGACATCCTCAACGGCGTCGAAGAGGCCGGCAGCGGCTTCGAAGGCGGCGGCGGTGGTGGCGACGGCGAAGATTCCGAGAGCGACGCGCTGTATGATGAGGCCGTGCAGTTCGTGCTGGAAAGCCGCCGCGCCTCGATCTCGGCCGTGCAGCGCAAGCTGAAGATCGGCTACAACCGCGCCGCGCGCATGATCGAAGCCATGGAAATGGCCGGCGTGGTCACCCCGATGAACAGCAACGGCTCGCGGGAAGTGATTGCCCCGGGCGGCCCGCGCGACTGATGAACACCTTGCCGGGCGCCAACGGTGGCGCCCGGCCTATTCAATGCTCAATGAGGATTCCCATGCGCGCGATTCGCATGCTGTTGGTTTCTGCCCTGACCTTGGGCTCGGTGACGGCGTATGCCGGTGACAAAGACGTGGCACGCTTGACCGATCTGCTGAACAAATCCCAGACCATCGAGGCCAACTTCTCCCAGCTGACGCTGGATGCCGGCGGCACCAGCCTGCAGGAAACCACCGGCAAGATGACCGTCAAGCGCCCGGGCCTGTTCTACTGGCACACCGATGCGCCCCAGGAGCAACTGGTGGTCTCCGATGGCAAGATGGTCACCCTGTGGGACCCGGACCTGGAGCAGGCGACGGTCAAGAAGCTCGATGTGCGCCTGAACCAGACCCCGGCGCTGCTGCTCTCCGGTGACGTGTCGAAGATCAGCCAGAGCTTCGACATCACCTCCAAGGAGCAGGGCGAAGTGATGGACTTCACCCTCAAGCCGAAGACCAAGGACACCCTGTTCGACTCGCTGCGGGTGTCGTTCCGCAAGGGCCTGATCAACGACATGCAGCTGATCGACAGTGTCGGCCAGCGCACCAACATCCTGTTCAACGGCGTCAAGGCCAACCAGGCGGTGGCGGACAGCAAGTTCAAGTTCGACATCCCCAAGGGCGCGGACGTCATCAAGGAGTAAGCAGAGCTCGCCATGGACCTGTTTCGAAGCGAACCCGTCGCCCAGCCCCTGGCGGCCCGGCTGCGCCCGTCCAACCTGGATGAGTACGTCGGCCAGGAGCACCTGCTGGCGCGCGGCAAACCGCTGCGCGAGGCGCTGGAGCAGGGTGCGCTGCACTCGATGATCTTCTGGGGCCCGCCTGGGGTCGGCAAGACCACCCTGGCGCGTTTGCTGGCGCAGTTCTGCGATGCCCACTTCGAGACCGTGTCGGCGGTGCTGGCCGGGGTCAAGGAGATCCGCCAGGCGGTCGAGGTGGCCAAGCAGCAGGCCGGCCAGTACGGCCGGCGCACCATCCTGTTCGTCGACGAAGTGCACCGCTTCAACAAGTCGCAGCAGGACGCCTTCCTGCCCTACGTGGAAGACGGCACCCTGCTGTTCATCGGCGCCACCACCGAAAACCCGTCCTTCGAGCTGAACAACGCGCTGCTGTCGCGGGCGCGGGTCTACGTGCTCAAGAGCCTCGACGAGGCGGCGCTGCGCAAGCTGGTCAACCGTGCGCTGACGGAAGAGCGCGGCCTGGGCAAGCGCAACCTGCGGGTGGGCGACGAGGCCTTCAAGATGCTCATGGCCGCCGCCGATGGCGATGGCCGGCGCATGCTCAACTTCCTCGAGAACGCCTCCGACCTGGCCGATGACGGCAGCGAGATCGACGTCGAGATGCTGCAGAGCCTGCTCGGCGACAGCCGTCGCCGCTTCGACAAGGGCGGCGAGGCGTTCTACGACCAGATTTCCGCGCTGCACAAGTCGGTGCGTGGCTCCAACCCCGATGGCGCCCTGTACTGGTTCGCGCGCATGCTCGACGGCGGTTGCGACCCGCTGTACATCGCCCGCCGCGTGGTGCGCATGGCCAGCGAGGACATCGGCAACGCCGACCCGCGTGCGCTCAGCCTGTGCCTGGCGGCCTGGGACGTGCAGGAGCGCCTGGGCAGCCCCGAGGGCGAGCTGGCGGTGGCCCAGGCCATCACCTACCTGGCCTGTGCGCCGAAGAGCAACGCGGTGTACATGGGCTTCAAGACCGCCCTGCGCGAAGCGGCCGAGCACGGCTCGCTGGAAGTGCCGCTGCATCTGCGCAACGCCCCGACCAAGCTGATGAAACAGCTGGGCTACGGCGACGAATACCGCTACGCCCACGACGAGCCCGATGCCTACGCCGCCGGTGAGGACTACTTCCCCGACGCACTCGAGCCGCGCCCGTACTACCAGCCCGTGCCCCGCGGGCTCGAGCTGAAGATCGGCGAGAAGCTGCGCCACCTGGCCGAGCTCGACCGCAACAGCCCGCGGCAGCGAAGAAAGCCCTGATGGCCTATACCAGTACCAGCGCAGTGGCAGGGCTGTCGGCCCGCCACTGACCCCAATCTGAACCAACACCTACCTATAACGAGAGAACGATATGCTCGATTCCAAACTGTTACGCGGCCAACTTCAGGAAGTGGCGGATCGCCTGGCCTCCCGTGGCTTCAGCCTGGATGTCGCGCGCATCGAATCGCTGGAAGAGCGCCGCAAGGCGGTGCAGACCCGCACCGAGCAACTGCAGGCCGAGCGTAACGCCCGTTCCAAGTCGATCGGCCAGGCCAAGGCCAAGGGCGAGGACATCGCCCCGCTGATGGCGGACGTCGAGCGCATGGCCAACGAACTGGCCGCCGGCAAGAGCGAACTGGACGAAATCCAGGCCGAGCTGGACGGCATCCTGCTGACCATCCCCAACCTGCCGGACGCCAGCGTGCCGGTCGGCGCCAGCGAAGACGACAACGTCGAAGTGCGCCGCTGGGGCACGCCGCAGGCCTTCGACTTCGAGATCAAGGACCACGTCGCCCTGGGCGAAATCAGCGGTGGCCTGGACTTCGAAGCCGCCGCCAAGCTGTCCGGCGCCCGTTTTGCCGTGCTGCGCGGGCCGATCGCCCGCCTGCACCGCGCCCTGGCGCAGTTCATGATCAACCTGCACACCGGCGAGCACGGCTACGAGGAGCACTACACCCCGTACCTGGTGCAGGCCCCGGCCCTGCAGGGCACCGGCCAGTTGCCGAAGTTCGAGGAAGACCTGTTCAAGATCACCCGCGAAGGCGAGGCTGACTTCTACCTGATCCCGACCGCCGAGGTGTCGCTGACCAACCTGGTGGCCGGCGAGATCCTCGACGCCAAGCAACTGCCGCTGAAACTGGTCGCCCACACCCCGTGCTTCCGCAGCGAAGCCGGCGCGTCGGGCCGTGACACCCGCGGCATGATCCGCCAGCACCAGTTCGACAAGGTCGAGATGGTCCAGGTGGTGGAGCCGGCCAAGTCCATGGAAGCCCTCGAAGGCCTGACCGCCAACGCCGAGCGCGTGCTGCAGCTGCTGGAGCTGCCGTACCGCGTGCTGGCCCTGTGCACCGGCGACATGGGCTTCGGCGCCGTGAAGACCTACGACCTGGAAGTGTGGGTGCCGAGCCAGGACAAGTACCGCGAAATCAGCTCCTGCTCCAACTGCGGCGACTTCCAGGCGCGCCGCATGCAGGCCCGCTGGCGCAACCCGGAAACCGGCAAGCCGGAGCTGGTGCACACCCTCAACGGCTCCGGCCTGGCCGTGGGCCGTACCCTGGTCGCAGTGCTGGAGAACTACCAGCAGGCCGACGGTTCGATCCGCGTGCCGGAAGTGCTGAAGCCTTACATGGGCGGCGTCGAGGTCATCCGCTAAATGGATTACCTGCCGCTGTTCCACAAGCTGCAGGGCGGCCGCGTGCTGGTCGTCGGCGGCGGTGAGATCGCCCTGCGCAAGGCGCGCCTGCTGGCCGATGCCGGCGCCGCGCTGCGCGTGGTGGCGCCGGACGTCGACGGCCAGCTGGCCGCGCTGGCCCGGGAAGGTGGCGGTGAGGTGCTGGTGCGTGGCTATCAGGCGACTGACCTGGCCGGTTGCCGGCTGGTGATCGCGGCCACCGACGACCCTGGGCTCAACGCCCAGGTGTCGGCGGATGCCCAGGCGCTGAGCGTGCCGGTCAACGTGGTGGATGCGCCGGCCCTGTGCACGGTGATCTTTCCGGCGATCGTCGACCGCTCGCCGCTGGTGATCGCGGTGTCCAGTGGCGGCGACGCCCCGGTGCTGGCGCGGTTGATCCGCGCCAAGCTGGAAGCCTGGATCCCGTCCGCCTATGGCGAGCTGGCCGGGCTGGCGGCGCGTTTCCGGCACAAGGTGAAATCCTTGTACCCGGACGTCAACCAGCGCCGCGGCTTCTGGGAAACCGTGTTCCAGGGGCCGATCGCCGAACGCCAACTGGCCGGCCAGGGTGGCGAGGCCGAGCGCCTGTTGCAGGCCATGGTCGACGGCGCGCCGGTGCAGCAGGGTGGCGAGGTGTATCTGGTGGGGGCGGGGCCGGGCGATCCGGACTTGCTGACCTTCCGCGCCTTGCGCCTGATGCAGCAGGCCGACGTGGTGCTGTACGACCGCCTGGTGGCGCCTGCGATCATCGAGATGTGCCGGCGCGATGCCGAGCGCATCTACGTGGGCAAGCGCCGCGCCGACCATGCCGTGCCCCAGGACCAGATCAACCGCCTGCTGGTCGATCTCGCCCAGCAGGGCAAGCGCGTGCTGCGCCTGAAGGGCGGCGACCCGTTCATCTTCGGCCGTGGTGGCGAGGAGATCGAGGAGCTGGCCGAGCATGGCATCCCGTTCCAGGTGGTGCCGGGGATTACCGCGGCCAGCGGCTGTTCCGCCTATGGCGGTATTCCGTTGACCCACCGGGATTATGCCCAGTCGGTGCGCTTTGTCACCGGGCACCTGAAGGATGGCACCAGCAACCTGCCGTGGGATGACCTGGTGGCGCCGGCCCAGACCCTGGTGTTCTACATGGGCCTGGTGGGGTTGCCGACCATCTGTGCCGAGCTGATTCGCCATGGGCGCGCGGCCAGTACCCCGGCTGCCCTGGTGCAGCAGGGAACTACGCGTAACCAGCGGGTGTTTACCGGGACTCTGGCGGATTTGCCGGAGCTGGTGGCCCGGCATGAAGTGCATGCGCCGACCCTGGTGATTGTCGGGGAGGTGGTGCAGTTGCGTGACAAGCTGGCCTGGTTCGAAGGGTCGCAAGACAGCTGAAATCGTCGGGGCCGCTTTGCGGCCCTATCGCGACACAAGGCCGCTCCTACAGGGATCACGCGTTTCCTGTAGGAGCGGCCTTGTGTCGCGAAAGGGCTGCAAAGCAGCCCCAGCGATCTCAACCCTGAAAGATCCCTTTCCCCACCAACCGCTCCCGATCATGCGGCACCGTGAAGTCCTGCAGCGGCCCCTTGGGCACGATCCCGTTCGGGTTGATGGTCTTGTGGCTCATGTAGTAATGCTTCTGGATGTGCTCCATATCCACCGTCCCTGCCACCCCCGGCCACTGATACAGTTCACGCAGCCAGTTAGACAGGTTGTGGTAATCGCTCAAGCGCCGCAGGTTGCACTTGAAGTGCCCGTGGTACACCGCATCGAAGCGCACCAGCGTGGTGAACAGGCGCACATCGGCCTCGGTCAGGTACTCGCCGGCCAGGTAGCGATTGCGGCCCAGCAGCTCTTCCAGATGATCCAGCTCGTTGAACACCTCATCGAAGGCCGCCTCGTAGGCATCCTGGGTGGTGGCGAAGCCGGCGCGGTACACGCCGTTGTTCACCGCCGGATAGATGCGCTCGTTCAGCGCCTCGATGGTCGGGCGCAGCGGCTCGGGGTACAGGTCCAGGGTGTTGCCGGTCAGCTCGTTGAACGCGCTGTTGAAGATGCGGATGATCTCCGACGACTCGTTGTTGACGATGCGCTTCTCTTTCTTGTCCCACAGCACGGGCACGGTCACGCGGCCGGTGTAGTGCGGGTCATCCTGGGTGTAGCGCTGGTGCAGGTACTGCAGGGCGTCAAGGTGGTCGCCGCTTGAGCCTTCCTGCTGGTCGAAGGTCCAGCCA
Organism: Pseudomonas sp. NPDC089401; assembly: GCF_044749485.1. Lineage (NCBI taxonomy): Bacteria > Pseudomonadati > Pseudomonadota > Gammaproteobacteria > Pseudomonadales > Pseudomonadaceae > Pseudomonas > Pseudomonas sp. NPDC089401. The sequence continues at coordinate 747,849 of NZ_JBIVIA010000001.1, forward strand.
TGGTCCTGCATCAGCCAGCTCACCACGGACACGTCGATCAGCGGCTCCAGGCCCTTGAGGGCGCGCAGGATCAGGGTGCGGTGAGCCCAGGGGCAGGCCAGCGACACATACAGGTGATAGCGGCCGGCCTCAGGGGCGGGGAGTTGATTGCGGCGCTGGGCGTTCTCGCGCTTGAAGGTGCCGTCCTTGCCATTTTCATACCACTGGTCGTGCCAGCGGCCGTCGATCAAAAGGCCCATGCTGAGCTCCTCGGAAACAAAGTGTTTGTCGTTGGAGCCCAGTCTAGGGAAAATCGTTCGAATAACTAGCGCAAGAACTGCACCCTATTGATCTACTTATTCGATTGGTTGCGTGCGGCCCAGTATCCGCGTGCGGTGGCGAACGCTTGCTCGCGGTCCTGGCCCAGGCCGCGCAGGGCCAAGGCCATGGTGGCGACCACGGCCATCTCGCCGTAGCTGTCCTCGGCCTCGCCGCGCCATACCGCCAGCAACTGCTCGGGTTGCAGGCTCGGCGGCTTCACGTGGCGGCGTTCGCTGAGCGCTGGCCACTCCTCGTCCCAGGCCTCACCGGCCGTGGTGCCATACAGGTGGCTGATCACGTCAGGATTCACCTCGATCTCGCCGCCATCACCCTTGATCACCACAGCATGATCGCCCAGCAGGCGGCTGGCTTCGCGGTGCACGGCCTGGTAGCCGGGGTGGAAGATGCTCTGCAGGCCGCAACGCGCGCCCAGCGGGTTGAGGACCCGGGCCAGGGAATGGATGGGCGAGCGCAGGCCGAGGGTGTTGCGCAGGTCGATCATCCGTTGCAGCTGCGGTGCCCAGTCGTGCAGCGGGGCGAAGGCCAGGCGCTGCCGGTCCAGGGCCTGGCTGACCGAGGCCCAGTCGCGGCACAGCGGGATCTCCAGCAGGGCCAGCAGCTGTTCGGTGTACATGCGCCCGGCCGTGTGCGCACCGCCGCCGTGCATCAGGATGCGCACGCCGTTGGCGGCCAGGCACTTGGCGCTCAGCAGGTACCAGGGCAGGTGGCGCTTCTTGCCGGCGTAGGTCGGCCAGTCGATGTCCACTGTGATGCGCGGTGCCTGCAGGTGCGCGCGCAGGGCTTCGGTGAAGCCGGCGAGTTCGTCGGCGCTTTCTTCCTTGTGCCGCAGCAGCATCAGGAAGGCACCCAACTGGGTGTCTTCGACCTTGCCTTCGAGCAACAGGGTCATGGCGGCGCGGGCTTCCTCGCGGGTCAGGCCGCGGGCACCGCGCTTGCCTTTGCCAAGGATGCGCACGAATTCGGCGAACGGGTGTTCGGCCGGGGTTTCCAGGGTCAGCGGGCGGGCGTCGGTCATATGCAGTTGATCGGTTTGGGCAGGCCCGCCAGCTTGGCGGCGAGTTTGGCGGGGGTGCCGTTGAACAGGCGGTTGAGGTGCGGGCTGTTGCCCTTGTCCGCGCCCAGCTTGAGCGCGGTGTACTTGATCAGCGGGCGGGTGGCCGGCGACAGCTGGAACTCGGCGTAGAACTGGCGCAGCAGCTCGAGGATTTCCCAGTGGTCGGCGCTCAGGGCGATGCTTTCGCGCGCGGCCAAGGCTTCGGCGACCGGGTGCGACCAGTCTTGCAGGTCGACCAGGAAGCCGTCCTTGTCCAGGGCGATGGCGCGATCGCCAACGTTCAGCGTACTCATAGCCAGCTGTTGACCTTGTCGTAATGCAGCGACAGCGCGACGAAGGCCTGGTAGTCCACGGCCTTGGCCAGCGCGCTGGAGAGGGCGCGGGCTTGCAGGTCTTCATCGAGGGCGAACAGGCGTTCCTGCAGCCCGGCCGCCTGCAACTGGCGATGGGCGTCGCTGCCCTCGCGCAGGGCGTAGACCGCATCGCCGGTCAGCAGCAGGGCATCGTCGGCGCCCAGCAGGCGCAGGCAGCTTGCCAGGCGCTCGTCGCCGAACGGGGAGTGGGATAACACGTGCAGGGTTGGCATCAGAGCGTCACCACTTGGTCGAAACGGGCAATCAAGGCCTTGAGCGCGGCGTCGTCGAGCACGTCCACGTCCAGCGCCAGGGTGTCGGCGGCCAGGCCGCGACGCGTGAGGCTGTGGGCGCAGGCGAACAGTTCATCGACGCCGAACATCGGCAGGGCCTGCAGGTTGGCAGCGAGGTTCTTCTGCTGCACCGCGGCCGGCTGTTGGCCGGCGGCGAGCTGGAACACCCCATCATCGAGAAACAGCATCGCCAGTGGCAGGTCGAAGGCGCCACCGGCCAGGGCGATGTCCAGCGCCTCACGGGCGGACGGGCCGTTCCACGGCGCCTGGCGGCTGATGATCAACATGGATTTGGCCATTTCAGTCGCCTCCGAAGCAGACCAGGCGGTCGGCGGTTTGCGCGGCTTCGTGCAGCTGGCCCAGGCCGGACAACTCCCACGGCTTGGGCAGGTTCACCGCCGGGCGCTGGTAGCGGCTGGCCTCGGCGTCGTCGAGCACGCCACGGCGCAGGGCTGCGGCGATGCACACCACCGCGTCGAGCTGGTTGGTTTCGATGAAGGCACGCCATTGGGCGGCGATGTCCTGCTCATCCTGCGGCGCGACGATATTGGCCGAGGCGCTGTGCACCCCGTCCTGGTAGAAGAACAGCCGGGCAATTTCATGCCCGCCGGCCAGCACCGCCTCGGCGAAGCGCAGGGCGCGCCGCGAGGAGGGCGCATGGGCCGGGGAAAAAACCGCGATGGCGAATTTCATGGACAACTCGTGCAAAGGAATGCCGCCATGATAAAGCAAAAAAGCCCGCGCCCGCTTCAACATGGCGGAGCGGGCTTTCGATTCGGTCGTTGCCGGCAATCGCCCGCCTTGCGCGGTACTTTGTAGGAGCGGCCTTGTGTCGCGAAAGGGCTGCAACGCAGCCCCGGCGATCTATGCATTTGCGCTGAGATCCTGGGGCCGCTACGCGCCCCTTTCGCGACACAAGGCCGCTCCTACAGGCGGCTTGCCTGGCACACATCAAAACCTGGAGCAGGCGAGTGGCAGCCTCAAGCCTGTTCCTTGCTCTCCGGCAGGAACCAGTTCAGCACCAGGGCACAGATCCCCCCGGTAGCCACGCCCGACTCCAGCACATTGCGAATCGCCGCCGGCATATGCGCCAGGAATTCAGGAACCTGCGCCACACCCAGCCCCAAAGCCAGCGACACCGCAATGATCAGAAGGGCACGACGGTCCAGTCGCGTGCTGGCCAGGATATTGATCCCCGAAGCCGCCACCGCACCGAACATCACCATGGCCGCGCCACCCAGCACCGGCTCAGGCACCGCCTGGATCACCCCGGCCACGCTCGGGAACAGCCCCAGCAGCACCAGCATCACGGCAATCCAGATACCGATATGGCGGCTGGCAATCCCGGTCAGCTGGATCACGCCATTGTTCTGGGCAAAGATCGAGCTAGGGAAGGTGTTGAACAGCCCGGCCAGCAACGAGTTGGCCCCGTTCACCAGCACGCCGCCCTTGATCCGCTTCATCCACACCGGCCCTTCGACCGGCTCGCGCGACACCTTGCTGGTGGCCGTGACGTCACCGATGGCTTCCAGCGAAGTCACCAGGTAGATCACCAGCATCGGAATGAACAGCGCCCAGGAGAAGCCCAGGCCGAAGTGCAGCGGCATCGGCACCTGGAACAGTGCGGCCTCATGCATGCCGGTGAAGTCCAGGCGGCCCAGGTAGCCCGCCAGGGCATAGCCGACCGCCAGGGCGATGACGATGGCGCAGCTGCGCATCCACACCACCGGGATGCGGTTGAGGATCACGATCACCGCCAGCACGGCGCCCGACAGCATCAGGTTCTCGCCATTGGCAAAGGTGCCATTGGCCATCGCGCCAAAGCCACCGCCCATGCTGATCAGGCCGACCTTGATCAGCGTCAGGCCGATCATCAGCACGACGATCCCGGTCACCAACGGGGTGATCAGGCGTTTGACGAACGGCAGGATGCGCGACACGCCCATTTCCACGAACGAACCGGCAATCACCACGCCGAAGATCGCCGCCATCACGCTCTCGACCGGCGTGCCTTGCTTGACCATCAGCGCGCCACCGGCAATCAGCGGCCCGACGAAGTTGAAGCTGGTGCCCTGGACGATCAGCAGTCCGGCGCCGAATGGGCCGAAGCGTTTGCATTGCACGAAGGTGGCGATACCGGAGATCACCAACGACATCGACACGATCAGGTTGGTATCCCGCGCCGAAACCCCCAGCGCCTGGCAGATCAGCAGGCCAGGGGTAACGATCGGCACGATGATCGCCAGCAGGTGCTGCAGCGCTGCCAACAGGCCGATCAGCGGCCGAGGCTTGTCCTCGAGGCCAAGTACCAGTTCGTTGGCAGGCGCCGCCGCGCCTGGGCTGTGTTCGTGTGAGCTCATCTAGGAAGCTGCCCCGGAAGAAAAAAGGAGCGCATTCTACGGGCAGATTAAAGATGTGGGTAGAAAAAAGCAGGATCGCAGCATGATCGGCGATCAACTGCCTGGTTATCTGACTTTTAGGTTAGATTTTTCGACGTGTTTAGCAGGGACCTGTGGGAGCGGGTTTACCCGCGAACACGGGCGAAGCCCGTGCCATCCTCCGCATTACCTGATTTTTAGAGAATGTAGGGATCAAAGCATTCTCCAAGACGCAAAAAAGCCCGCCGAAGCGGGCTCTTCCAACCAACTCAACCAACCCGAATCAGTCGTCCCGACCCATCAGGCCAAACAGCTGCAGCAGGCTGACAAACAGGTTGTAGATCGAAACATACAGGCTGATGGTCGCCATGATGTAGTTCCGCTCACCGCCATGAATGATGGCGCTGGTCTGGAACAGGATGCACACCGACGAGAACAGCACAAAGCCCGCGCTGATCGCCAGCTGCAGCCCGCTGATCTTGAAGAAGAAGCTTGCAACCACGGCACCCAGCAGCACGAAGAAGCCTGCGGTGATGAAACCGCTCAGGAAGCTCATGTCCTTGCGGGTGATCAGCACGTAGGCCGACAGACCACCGAATACCAGGGCCGTCATGGCGAAGGCCGAGCTGACCACTTCAGCGCCGCCCGCCATACCCAGGTAACGGTTGAGGATCGGGCCGAGGATGAAGCCCATGAAACCGGTCAGGGCAAAGGTCGACACCAGGCCCCAGGCCGAATCACGCAGTTTGTTGGTGAGGAAGAACAGGCCATAGAAGCCGATCAGCACGACGAACACGTTCGGGTAGCCAACGCGCATCTGCTGGGCCACGAAGGCCATGACGCCGCTGAAGGCGAGGGTAAGCGCCAGCAGGCTGTATGTGTTGCGCAGGACCTTGCTAACCTCCTGCTGCTCGGCCTGTAGGCCGTGGTTTACGGCATAATCCTGTTCGCGCATGGCGACACTCCTGTGGTTTTGGACGTTCAGATGGAAAGGAGTCTATCAGAGGTGCCGCAACCCGCGACACAGAGAGTTTGACAGCGTGTTTCATTACGGTATTATGGCGGCCGCAAAACGAGCTGGAAGCGTGGCCGAGTGGTTTAAGGCAACGGTCTTGAAAACCGTCGATGGGCAACTATCCTAGAGTTCGAATCTCTACGCTTCCGCCACAAATTCTCATCAAAGCCCTGACTAGTCAGGGCTTTTTTGTGTCTGTAGGTTGTTGGTCCCCCTCCTGATTTCATGCCCGGTACTACGCGGCCACCGTCAGTGTTCCCGGCCGCTCTAATAGAAGCCTGCGTGATGGCTTTTTGTTCTTGGTTGGCCCTCAAAACTTATCGAAGAAAACCAGCACACCAACAAAGATCAAGATCACGCCGCCCAGAATCTGTGCCCCCTGATCCACTACCCGCTTGATGGCTTTCCCGATAAGGGTGCCAATAATGGAAATCAGCACTGTTGGCAGGCCTAGCGTCATGGCCGCAACGATGATGTTCACCTCGACGAATGCCAGGCTCATACCCAGAGAGAAAGCGTCCAGGCTGATCGCCAGTGAGATGGCTACCAGTATGGGCAGCGAGTTGCCTGAGGGTAGTCTGCTTCTGCGAGGTGATGCAGGCTTGAGGGCGTCGACGATCAGTGATACACCGATTCCCGAAAGGATGGCGAGGGTCAGCCAGTGGCTGTACGACTCAACGAAGGGGCGCGCAGTATGACCGAGCGCCCATCCGAGAACTGGACAGGCGGCTTCGGCCAGCCCGAACACCAGTCCTATCCGCAGTGCTTCGCTGAAGCGCACTTTATCCAGTTGCGAGCCCTGGGCAACCGACGCGGCAAACGCGTCGGCGGACATCGCAATGGACAGCATGAGTAGGGAGATGAAACTCAACAGATTTACTCAGCCGTGGAAGAAGCCGCTCAAGATTTCCAGGCCGATGGCAATCAGGACGACGGGCAAAATGTAGTGTCCGTAGCGCTCGATCTTGGCCGCCACTGGAGGGAATTTCACCAGTGCATAGCCGAGGAGGCACCACACGCCAGTCATGACCGCAAACACGAAGGCGTAAGCCGGGATGATGCTGGGGTCGGATGCAAAGAGAGGAACATACACCCCTGTGTTATCGCCACCGTTCGAGATGGTCATCATGGTGACGTAGGTGAAGGCCGCTTTCGAACCCATCAGACCAGGCGTTGCATGCTCATCTGCTGCCCCTGGCTTGAACAGTTGAAGGCCCTTGTAGATCCCGAGCCCCAGCGGAACGAAACCGAGCAGCGAAATCCATTTGGCTGGGAACTGGGCAGCTACCAGGGACAGTGCGATGCTCCCGATCAAGATCATGCCGATGCCGACGTACTGCCCCAGCATAATGGCTCTGCGGCTCAGTTTTCGATCACCGAAAAAGAGGGAGAGGATGATGATGTCGTCGATGTTCGTGACCGCGAACACGACAATGGCGGATATCACTGCTTCCATTACTGCTTGAGCCTCATTCAGGTTCGACCTTCCATTCGAAGGCATTCAAAAGTGTCCGAGGATAGAGAGGCATCAGTTAGGAAACCGTGAAGATTTGAAGCTTGGTCATCGTTACGCTTTCCTCACGCCGAGCTCGCTAGGGTCATCTTTCATCCTTTAGCGGGAGCTCTCCCTCATGAAGCACATCAGCCATTTCAAGCGCGCCGAGCGGTATGATGCCGAGTCACCGCAAGGCGACTACCTCAGCCATCAGAGGGGCTTCTCTCGTCGCATCGCAGCACTTCGGGAGGCGCAGCTCATCCGCAAAGCCCTCCAGATTGCCGGCCAACCACGTGAGGTGCTGGACATACCCTGCGGCATGGGAAGACTTTGGCCTATTCTGGCTGAAAATCCTGACCGCCGTATCATCGGCGCAGACGACGCCTTGCACATGCTGGATGCTGCCGAGCGCCTGCAGCCGGATCACATTCGTGGCTCCATTCGGCTCTTGCATACATCAGCCAGGGATGTCGCTCTGCCTGCCCAGGCAGTGGACGCTGTGATCTGCATGCGCCTGTTTCATTACCTGGGCGATGCCCAATCCAGAATGGACGTGCTCAAGGAGTTCGCAAGGGTATCCAGGAATCGCGTCATTCTGTCCCTGTGGGTGAGCAGCCGTTTCATGGCGTTACGCCGACAGCGAACAGACCGCTTCCGCCTTGCCCGAAATGGCGCAGTTCAACCTGAGTATCAGGGGCGATATGTCATCCCTGCGAAGGTGGCAGAGGCGGAGTTCAGGGAAGCCGGGTTCAACAAAATTGTTGCATTCGATTACCTGCCATTCTGCGGGCTATCGCGGATTTACCTTCTGCAGAAATAGTTCCTCCACGCTATGCTGCCTAACGGCTTCTTAACGGCTGGTGGGATAAGATAAATCGAGCTCGGCGCCGAGCATCTAATATTTAGGGTTTAAAATTTAATTTCGGTTGGTCATGAGAATTTTAATAATCGAAGATAATCCTGACATAGTCGAAAACCTCTACGAGTATTTCGAACCGCTTGGATATAGCCTCGATAACGCTATTTCGGGCTCTGCAGGGTTGGCCATGGCTAACGACACTGCATTTGACGTCATCGTCCTCGATGGGATGCTTCCGGGCATTGATGGCCTGGATGTGTGCCGAGGTATACGCTCAGGCCCGAACCATGAAGTGCCGATCCTGATGCTCACCGCACGCGACACCACCCAGGACAAGGTCGATGGCCTCTATGCCGGGGCTGACGACTACATGGTCAAGCCCTATTCCCTCATTGAACTGGAGGCCCGGATCGTCGCACTTCATCGTCGCTCGACGAAACGTGGCGCAGCTAAGCGACTGAGCTATGGCGAGATCGCAATCGACGTGGGCACTCGCCAGGTGACGAGAAGCGGAGTTTCTGTTGATCTCCCTCCGTCCAGCTACAAGTTGTTGGTAGCGCTGGTCAAAGCTGCCCCTGAACTCGTTCTGAGAGAGACCTTGGAGTATGAGCTCTGGCAGGACGACCCTCCCATGAGTGATGCCCTCAGGACTCATGTCCATTCGCTCCGGCAACTCATCGACAAACCTTTCCCTGACCGCGAGCCGATCCTGATTACGGTGTCGGGCGTGGGCTACCGCCTGGCTGCGAGTAATGAAGAAGCGTGAATCCATCAGGGGCCGACTTGTCGCGGCCTCCGTTCTCCTTGCAGCGATCATCATCGCTTTCTTCGGTGCCGTATCGGTCCTGGTGAACCTCACGATCAAGCACGAGTTCATCGATCAGCGGCTGTCGAGCTCAGCAGAGCTGTGGGCCGGAGAAGCCTTCAACAAGATCTCCAGCAAACCCACTGAGCTTGAGTTCTTCAGGGAGGCAGACATCCCAGCTGAGTTTCGGTCGCTGGCTGCCGGCGTGCACACGGTCACCATCAATGGACGGTCTGCCAGGATCTTGATCGCGGAGGATCGAGGTGAGCGCTATGCCGTGATCGACGACCGCAGCGACTATCTCTCCATCGAGTTCATTTCCATGATCGCCGTTGGCGTCTCGTTCCTGGCTGCGATTATCCTTGCCGTCATCATTGGCCGGGCAAACGCCAGTCGCGTAATTCTGCCGCTGACGAAGCTGGCCAAGGCAGTCGAGGAGGGATGGGCATCTGGAAAGCTGCCAGGGCTGGAGGCGACCGACGAGATTGGCATCTTGGCTCGTGCCATCGAAGACAGAAACGAGCGCCTTCTTTCGGCTCTGCGACGAGAGCGGTACTTCACAGCCGATGTGAGCCATGAGCTTCGAACGCCTTTGACGATCATGATCGGTAGTGCTGAGGTGCTGCACAGCCGGCTGCGCGAGCATCCGGAGCTCCAACTGATGGCGGAGAGAATTCGGCGTAATGCGTCGGCCACAGCGCTTCAGGTCGGTGCCTTGCTCCGGCTGGCCCAGTCTCCGGAAAGCAGCTTGCGTAGTACCGTCAGCCTGCGAAACCTCATCGCCCAGGAGGTCGACAGGTATCGGCCATTGCTGAGAGGTAAACAGGTAGACCTGACCTTTACGTCTGGAGCCGATGTTGAGGTCGAGGCAGTTCCAGAGTTGGTGAGCATTGCGGTGGGTAACCTCATCCGCAACGCCTGTCAGTACACGAACGAGGGACGAATCGAGGTGTGTCTGCTGAGCAACCAGATCACGATTCGCGACACTGGTCTCGGCATCCCCCAGAAAGTTCGTGAGCGTCTCTTCGACCGCTTTAATCGAGGCGAAGAAGACAGTAGCTCGGGTACGGGTATCGGCCTCTCGATTGTGAAGCGGGTAGTGAACTACCTGGGATGGGAAATCACACTGGATCCCGTGACGGGGCCTGGTTGCCTGTTCACGATTCACCTCCCTGATAACGCTCAAGCGACATGCTAACGGTTTCCTAACGGCCCCCCATGTAGCCTGAACCCTTGCTATCAGGGGGCTATATGAAGAAGTCCAGTCCACAAACAAGTGAAGCGCAGGGCCAGCTCCATCAAGGTGTATATCAGCGATTTCAGATAGCTCGTGAGCGCCGGGCTGCTGCAAGAGCCCTGCGCGTGATTGGGCGTTTGAACCATGTCCTGAACCTTGCACACGGTACTGATGAGTCGCTGAACCTGCTTCGCCACGCAAGCGATGTGGCCGCCATCGATGCGACGTTTGATGCTCGTAGCAGCGGCGGGATATGCATCACCGGCATCAAGAGTAATGGCAGAAGACCCACCGTCAACGTAGGTCAACTTGAGCTGGGATCTGGTTCGGTGGAGTGCGTGTTCTGCCAGGACGTGCTCCCCAACATCCCGTCCTCGGAAGAGCGGTTGTCCCTGCTCAGTGAGTTTTCGCGGGTGACCTCAAAGTGGCTGGTCGTATCGCATGCCGTTGATGGTCACTTCGGTGGAAAGCAAGGTGCTCTCGGAAGTCGTACTTCCAACGTGATATCAGACGATCTCATGGTCTTCGAGCTGGCCAAGGCAGGTTTTGATGTTGTGGCTAAGATTCGCGTGGTTCCTGTTATTCCTAGCTATTGCTTTTATGTTTCCAGGCTAAGGTGTTCGCAGTAATTTTATCGAGATTTATAAATGCGTTTGTCTATAAAGTTTGCTTTGGGTGTGGTTGCGCTTTTAATTATTCTGGTGGTTGCTAGAGGCGGATGGTTTATTTACCAATACCAGTTGCTCGACCGATGGAAATTCAATATCAGCCATGAAAACGGGGGTGTCGAGGGAAACCTTGAAGGCTATAAGCCTGTCGTTCAAGCCAGAAAAGTAGATGGGAACGGCCTTTCCTCGCTGACCTATAACACCGACACCAACACTCTTTTCACCATCGGCGATGACACTCCCGAGATTCTGGAGCTCACGACTGAAGGTGAGGTGCTTCGCCGTATTCCAACCAAAGGCTTCGACGAGACCGAGGCTATCGAATACATCGGCGACGGGAAGTTCCTGGTTCTGGAAGAGCCCCACAACAGGATTTCCATCGTTGAGATTGGCCCAGAGACCAAGGTGCTGGATTCCTATCTCTCCAGGATTTCGGTAGAGATTGAGCTGAACGACTTCAACAAAAATTTTGAAGGTCTGGCCTACTCCAAGAAACTGAAGCGAATTTATGTCGGGAAAGAGCGCGACCCTGTCCGCATCTATGAGATCGATGGTTTTGTCGACGGCAAGACGCCTACAGACATTGTGGTCCGAGGCAACACTGAGCGCGAGAAGGGCCTGTTCATCAAGGATCTCTCTGGACTTGAAACCGATCCCAAGACGGGTCACTTGCTCGTGCTGTCGCACGAGTCGCGGTTGATCACCGAGCTCGATGATCAGGGCAAGCCTATATCCACGCTCTCGCTACTAGCCCTTGGCAGCGGACTGGATCAGTTGGTGCAGCAGGCCGAGGGGATTGCATTCGGGCCTGACGGCACTTTGTACGTGATGAGCGAGCCCAACCTGTTCTATTCGTTCAAGCGGGACACGAAATAGAAGGCGGTACTACTTAACAGTGAATCCTGACCGCAGACTGCTTAGCTTGAAGAATTGACAATATCGTAGCGGTCGTCTCGACCAAGGTAGTTGACGTCATTCGTATTTTTGTTCTGTGGTCGAACGGCGAAGGCTGTAATAATGGAGGGCAATCACAGGGGCTATGCCATGTTGACCATCTCCAATAACGTGCATCTGCCAGATACCGACATCGAGCTCACATATATCCGCGCTCAAGGCGCAGGCGGGCAGAATGTCAACAAGGTATCCAGCGCTGTGCACCTGCGTTTCGACATCCCGGCCTCATCGCTGCCCGAGTTCTACAAGGAGCGGCTGCTGGCGCTGCGTGACAGTCGCATCACTGGCGACGGGGTGTTGATCATCAAGGCCCAGCAGTACCGCACCCAGGAGCAGAACCGCACTGACGCACTGGCGCGTCTTGCCGAGTTGATCATCGCTGCCGGCAAGACCGAGAAGAAACGCCGCCCCACCAAGCCGACCCTCGGCTCGAAAACCCGCCGCTTGGAAGGAAAGGCTCGGCGCGGCACGGTCAAGGCGGGGCGGGGCAAAGTGGATTTCTAGGAGCAGGATCAAGTACTGGCCGAGTCTGCGGCCTGGGATCTGCGAACAATCCCGATGGAACTGCAAGCTTCCCAATGATGGTGGCATGTTGCTACATTGCGTCGCTCGCATTTCTATGGATTGAAGCAAAGCATGAAGTACATGAAACAAGCGCTCTTCCTGGCCGTCATCGCAACCTGTGCCGGGATGAGCGGCTGCGTTGTTCAGAGCTCCTACAGCAAGACCGTTTCGGTCACCAAGGATGCTGAAGGAAAAGTCCTGCAGACCGTCGAAACTGAAACTGTGGTGCAGCCTGGCCAAGGCTATCCAATGCGCCTTCAGTTGATCAAAGGCATCCAGCCGAACTGACGAGCTCTTGCTCCGAGAACCCGCCAACTGGCGGGTTTTTTGTGCAGGGTAACGAGCCGGGCTGTGGTTTCACCGGCTCACACCACTCAGTGCCTCATCCCCAACTCCGCATCATCCATCAGCGCCTTGGCCAACGCACTCAGGTAATGAGCAGCCCAGATCAACTCAGGCTTTTCGTCCATCACACCAGTGATGGTCATGTTCCGGACATACCCCATCAGCTCTGAAGCCTGTTCCCGGGCGTGCTGGCATGGAATGCCGGCCTCGATGCGGAAGAGGGGGTGGGTCTGGTTTTCACCCTGGAAGAATGTGGTTTTGCCGACGGTGAAATGGGTGTCTTCTGTAGTCATCGTTTCCATCCCTTGAATGTGTGCTGCCTGGGCTGGCCTCTTCGCGGCGGTTCGACGCCTCGATGAACCCGCACACAGAGACCGGGTGACAGGCCCAGCCCAGGCAGTTGGACATCGTTGTCGCGTTAATGCAGCGTCCGCGGATCTTTCGGCATCTGTACCTGAATCAACGCCGACTCAAGTATCGCTCGCAGCGATTCAAGTTCATGTGTCGACGCCATCATCAACGCCGCTGCAGGCGACTTGGGCTGTAGCAACATCGCTTGCTGCGAGATAGCCAAAGCTCCAAGCGCATAATCTGCGGCCTGGATCAGTGTGTCTTCGAGGGTGAGGAGTGCATGGGGTGGATCGGGAACAATCTTCAGCATCTTTCAATTCCTTGGATGATGCTGCGCCCCTGAGCCGTCAAGCAGAGGGTGGCAGCTGCACGTGGGTTGACGGACCGGCGGAATTGAAAAAGCTCCGGCGCACGCAAGCGTGCCCGCACGTACAGCCACCATAGAGGTGTGCCGTCATTCAAGACCGTCGCGGCCCGTCAAAGCCGTATCGCTGAATATGCAGCGACAGACCGAGACTAGAACCCCAGCAGAGCACCCGCAACGGAAATCAGGCGGCAGCAGTATCTTTGGGAAATGGACTACAAGTAAGGGCTAAATTCTGATTTTTCGAAACAGTTAGTAACTGGAAAACCGAAACCCAACACGCGCGTCAGGATTTCTCCCCGCCCTGACGCCCCCGCAGAAACCGGCTAACCCCAATCTGCACCACCGCCGCCACCAAACACAGCAACCCAACCTTCCAGTTCGTCCCCATCTCGTAGTGCTCGCACACCTTCCCCACGGCGATCACACTCACAAAAATGGCAACAGGTAAAAGCAGCTTCTGCATCCGATACTCCCGGTGGTACAACTCGATCATCTGTGCGCCCAACGCGCGCGACCCGGAATGGTAACGCTGTAGCTCCCAGTACTGGAAGAACAACGCCCATGCCACCGCCCCGGGTGTGGGTCGCCACTGGCGGAAACCGCAAAGGCTATAAAGGCTGTTCCCCGCCTGGTTGCAAATTGAGTTCCTGCTCCGTAATCAACGCCTCCTGCTTCAACCACTGAATGAACGCTTGAGCGGTGCTGCTCAGCGGGCGCTGCTTGCGGGTGAGCAGGTAGTAGGCGGATGGGTGGCGCATGACCCTTTCCGGAAAGGGCACAACCAGTTCGCCCGTGCGCAAGGGCCGCTCGATGAGTGCAAGCACACACAGTGCGACGCCGTACCCTTCGATGGCAAGTTGTGCGAGCACGTTGGAGTCTGAAACGACATGCCCGCGCTCAGGGTCCATGGCCACGTCCGGATACAGCTGATGCCAGCGCTTCCAGTCCCCGTAATCACGGTCATGCAGCAAGGGCTGGCTGCCAAGATCGGACAGCTTCAGCAGCGGTGTCTTGCTCGTCAGCAAATGTGGCGAGCAGACCGGGACATAGTTCGCCCCCATCAGAAACTGGGCATCGAAGCCTGGCCATCTGCCGTCCCCCCATTTGATCGCCAGTTCGGTCTGGTCGGCAAATTCCACGCGTTGTGTGGTGAGTGTCTGTTGAATGTGCAATGACGCAAAGCGGTCGGTGAATTGGCGCAGCCGTGGTGTAAGCCAAAAGGCGCTCAATACCGGCTCGGACTCTATGTGCAGCGTCGGCGTTGCCGCTTTGCGCGCGCAGCGATCGAAAGCGCCTACAAGGTGCTCGAAAGCACCTCGAATATCGTCTAGCAGGTCGGCCCCCTCCTGGGTCATTTTCACCGAGCGAGTCGATCGGATGAACAGTTGCACGCCCAACGCTTCCTCAAGCTTGACGACCTGCTGACTGACCGCGGACTGGGACAGGTGGAGTGCTTCGGCCGCGCGCGTGAAGCTGGCAAGCTCGGCAACTGTTTTGAATGCCAGCAGCAGGGAAAGGTGGGGAAGTCGGCTCGGGGCTTGACCTGAGCTGGAGCGATTAATAAGCACCTGTAATTAACCCATTATGAAATCGCGCTTCAGGGGGAAGACCTTGCGGCATAGATTGGCTGCAGGCCCACTGTAACCGGGCCTCCTAATAATGACAAAAGCAGGGCAATCGCGATGCATACCACTCCCACAGCCGAACAGGCCCGTGACCTCCTTGCGGGAGGTTCCCATGAAGCCTGAGCTCCATACCGTCACTGCGCCGAGCAAAGATCGAACCCTGATCCTGGCCAGCCTGATCGTCATTTCCACCACCGTGTTTGGCCTGATGTCCTTCCCTGAAGAGGCGAAGCGGCTGGCTGACCAACTGTTCAACGCTGCCACGATGACGTTTGGCTCAGTTGTGCAGTTGCTGGGGTTCGCCTGTGTCGTGCTGATCGCCGGCCTTGCATTGAGCAAATACGGCAATGTCAGGCTCGGCAGCGGTCGCCCTGAATACTCCAACACCAGTTGGGTGTTCATGTTCATCTGCGCCGGGCTTGGCTCGGCCACCATGTATTGGGCTTTCATGGAGTGGGCCTACTACTACCTGACACCCGGCCTGGGTATCGCCGCCGCCAGCAAGGAAGCCCTCGAGTACAGCATCGCCTATTCGTTCTTTCACTGGGGCGTGACGCCTTGGGCGATTTATGGAATGGCCTCGCTCGCCATGGCGTACCACTTCCATGTCCGGCGCAACAAGGGCCTGAGCCTGGCTGGGGTGATCGAAGCCATCACGGGTTACAAGGCACAGGGCCCGGTGGGCCGTGTCATCGATCTGGTCTTCCTGTTCGCTACATTCGGTGGGCTGGTGCTGACCACCACCCTGACGACCTCTACGGTTGCCAAAGGCTTGTCGGATCTCATCGGGATTGATGACGGTTTCGCATTGAAAGCCGGGTTGGTCATTTCTGTGACCCTGATCTTCTCGCTGAGCTCCTACATCGGTATCGCTTCCGGCATGCAGCGTCTTGCGAAGCTGGCCTGTGGGCTGACCTTGGCCTTTGCCTTGGTGGTGTTGCTGCTGGGCCCCACCTTGTTTTCGCTCAGCAACATCACCAATGCCGTCGGGCTGACTCTGCAAAACTTCATCCACATGAGCCTGTACACCGACCCGGCAGGCAACGGTGAGTTCTCCCGAGGCTGGACGGTCTTTTACTGGCTGTACTGGATCACCTATACCCCAGGTGTGGCGATTTTCGTCACCCGTGTTTCGCGCGGGCGCACCATCCGTGAACTGGTCATGGCCATGATTCTCGGTGGATGTGGTGGTTGCTGGTTCTTCTTCGGCAGCCTGGAGAGCTTTGCCATTCACCAGTTCATGGAAAAAGTGGTGGACGCGCCAGCGATGTTGAGCGGAGCGGGCGGAGAAGCTGCGGTTTCCTTGCTCTTGCACAGCTTGCCGTTCGGCAAGCTGCTGTCTGTCGTCTACTTCGTGCTGATGCTGTTGTTCCTGGCCTCCCACCTGGATGCCGTGGCCTACACGGTTGCAGCGACAAGCACCCGAAACCTGCGGGAAGGTGACGACCCTACCCCGGGTCTGCGGTTGTTCTGGTGCGCACTGTTGGCGGCACTGCCTCTGGCGATGCTGTACATCAATGCACCATTGAGCACGTTGAAGACGGCGGTCATTCTCACCGCGATCCCATTCATCGTGATCCTTGTGGTGAAAATCGGCGGACTCTTCAAATGGCTGCGTGAGGATTACAGCGATTGGAGTACCGAGCGAATCATTGCGCAGGCCAGGCAAATGGCCGTGCAGGAAGAGGCGCATCGCGATCAGGCTCAGGAACTTGCGGCAGAACGTTCGGAAGCAAAAGTATGAAGATTGTAGAAGTAGAGGCCATCTGGCTGCGTGTCCCAAAATTCGATGAGGTTTGCGAGTGGGGCGAGGATGCGTTGATTGTTCGCATACACACCGACACGGGCATAGTTGGAGTGGGTGAAACGGACAGCTCGCCTGCAGTGGTCAAGGCACTTATCGAAACGCCAGCGTCCCACGAAACCTGTCAGGGACTTCGCGATGTGCTGCTTGGCGAAAACCCGCTGGAGATTGACCGGCTTTGGAAAAAGATGTACCGGCACAGCGAGTATGTAGGCCGGCGAGGTGCTGGCGTGCACGCAATCAGTGCCCTGGACATCGCGCTCTGGGATATTGCCGGGCAGCATTATGATGTCCCTGTCCACACCTTGCTCGGCGGCAAGTACCGCGATCATATTCCTGCCTACGGTACCTTCATCCCCAGGGCATCCGCTGCGGGCAACCGCGACGTGGTGAGAAGCCTGCTTGGCCAAGGTCTTCGCAGCATCAAGCTGGGCGGTGCCGGATTCGGCGAAAATCCGGCCCGTGACAAGCAATTGCTGAAGCTGGTGCGTGAAGAGATCGGTGATGAAGTTCAACTGCAGATCGACTTGGTAGGCAGGTGGCGCAACGCGGCACATGCACTTGCTCAATGCGAGGCGTTGCGCGAGTTCAACCTGAACTGGGTCGAGGAGCCGCTGCCGTCGGATGACGAGCGCGGCTTGGCGTATCTTGCGAGCCTTTGCAGGGTCAAGGTCTCGGGGGGGGAGGGGCTTGCCACCCGGCATGAGTTCCGCAACTTCCTGGAAAACACCCGGCCTGCGATCGTGCAGCCTGATATCACCCGGTGCGGAGGTATCAGTGAAATGCGGCATATCTACGAATTGGCAAACCACTATGGGGCTCAATTGGTGCCGCATGGCTTCAGTACAGGGATCTTGCTGGCTGCGACCACGCACTTTCTGGCCGCGTGCGAGTTTGGCGAGTTGATCGAATACTCACAAAGTGAAAGCCCATTGTTCCGCAAGCTGGTGAAAAACCTGATTCCGCTGGAGAACGGCTGTGTCAACGTGCCGAACTCTCCGGGTCTTGGCATCGTGCTCGATGAGGGGGTGATCGAGCAGTATCGCGTTGTTCAATAACGCCGTCGATAAAGCCCACGTCCATGCCGCGTGGGCTCCATCACTGAGCGTCAGAGGAGTGGAAAAGGTGCCGCGCGACACTTTTCGTGGCAAACAACCGCGCCTCATCATGCCCAACCGTTCTCGCCACAAACTGCCGGTGCTGCACGGGCACCTGCCATTGCCGAGCGAGAAACGCTTCATACCGCAGGTAGTTGAGCTGCCTGGCAACCCGCGTAACGCCTTGCAACGCAGCCCCACAACTGCGGTCCATCACCCGGCTCTCAGGGTTGTTGTCCAGAGCGCCGACCATGTAGGTCACGTCGCGCGTCGCATAGCGCCGGAACAGCTGCTGCGCATCCAGCCCCTGGCGGACGAAATAGTCAGGGGCCTGCTCAAGGCCATATCGATACTGGTTGTAGCCTGGGCACCGGCCCGCCACCACCGGCTTGAAGGCCCCGTCCTGCAAGCGGTTATCGTCAATATACAAATAGGACGACGGGCTGGAGATCACGTAGCGCACCCGAATGCCGCTCAACCCCTTGTCCCCCTCACCCAGCAAGGCATAACGCTGCATCAACTGCCCACCGGCCGAATGCCCGATCAACACGATTTCTTCGAGCTGTGGAAAGTGCTGTCGATCACCAAGGTAGGCAAGCAGATCATCGAGCACGGTAAATCCGGCAATCCCGACACGCCCATCCTGCGACTCGGTGCCCTGCATCCATTTGTCCTTGGCCCACAACGGCATGTCATCGCCCGAACGGCGGTCGCGGGGTGTGAGGAAATGGGGTGTCAGCAGCAGGGTGTCGCTGGCACTGAGCCCCGCGTGCTCAAGCAGTTGCTTGCCGCTATCGAAGTAATCCTCCGCATTGCGCCGCACCCCATGCAAGAGCACCACGGCGCGCTGCACGGGCAGGCTGGCGCGGTGCATGTCGTTGTTGGCGAACGCCAAGAAGTGGTAATGCGTAGCTTGCCCCAGGCTCAGCATCTGAGGGGCGGCGCTGGTCTGTGCGGCCAGCAGCAGGGTGAGCAGAAGCAGCAGGGCACGTGTTAGCGTGCGCAGGGTGTGATGCGGCATGGCATCTCCTCGTTCCGTTTGTCCATAAAGTACCCGTTCAAGCGGTCTGCGCGATGCATCGAACGACGTAAACCTGCACTGGAAGCGGCGCAAGGTGGCTGTTTCCCCCCTATGCTCAAGGATACCGCTCCCCAATACGCTCCGTGATCGGCATGAAGCCGCACACCGGGTTGGCCCGCCTGCCAGCCCGGTGGCGCAGGCATTCGTGCCGCTTAGCTGCTAGGGTTCCGGGGCTACAAGCGAAACGCCAGCCTGGCTGGCCAGGTCAATGGAGAGTTCATGCAACAGTTACCACCGGACGAAACCATTCGCGCTGCCTTGAAAAAGTCCCACGCCCGGCTGCACCGCCAGCATGAGCTGGTGGTCGAGTTCGGCGTGATGTCGCTCAAGGTCGATGACCTGGACGCGCTGCTCACCCAGGCCTGCACCGTTGTCGCCACGGGTATGCACACGCGCTTCGCCAAAGTGCTGCAACCGCTGGCGGACAGCGAGGCGTATGTGCTTTCCCACGGCGTCGGCTGGGACGCGGCGGACATCGGGCACGCCACGGTGGGCGGCGATATCGCCAGCCCGGCGGGATACGCGCTCTCTACCTTCCGCCCGGTGCTGTCCAACCACCTGGGCCTGGAAGAGCGTTTCCGCACCCCCGACCTGCTGAAGAAGTACGGCATCGAACGGGCCATAAACGTCCCCGTCCGCGGCGCGCTCGGCCCGTTTGGCGTGCTTGAGGCAGACAGCAGCGACGGTGAGGACTTCGTCGAAAGCGACCTGGTGTTCATGGAGGGCATCGCCAACGTCATCGCCCTGGCGGTGGAGCGCATCGCGGCGGGCGCCGAGGCGCCTCACCCCGACCCTTATTCCGAAAGCACCCTCAACGCCAGCCCCGATTGCGTGAAGATCCTCGCGCTCGGCGGCGAAATCGAATTCATGAACGACAAGGGCCTCGAGCTCATGCACCTGCCGGCCCTTGCCGACGTCAAGGGGCAGCGCTGGACCGAGCTCTGGCCCGCTGACTCGCGGCCACTGGTGGCGCAGGCACTGAGTAAGGTGATGGGCGGCGAAACCGCCAGGTTCGAGGCGTACTTCCCGACCGCTCCGGACGAGCCCAAATGGTGGGATGTGACGGTTGCGCCGATCCTCGGCGTGGATGGCCAGATCGAACGGGTCATCGCCGTGTCCAGGGACATCACCGAGCGCCATCAATACGAGGCCCAGCTGCTGTCGCTGATCGAAGCGCAGAACTCGCGCCAGCACGCCAGCGACCTGCACCTGGAAGAGATCCACCATCGGGTCAGGAACAGCCTGCACCTGGTCAACACCTTGCTGCTGCTGCAGGCCAACCTCACCCCGGACACGGCGGTGAAGCTGCAGCTGGAAGCGGCGGCAGGCCGCGTGGTGACCATCGCCAGCGTGCACGAGCGGCTTTACCACATCGGCGACGACCAGGAGGTATCGGCCAAGGAGTACCTGAACGCCTTGCTCGGCGACCTCGGCAAGGCCCTGGCCGACCGCCGGATCCTGCTCGAGACCGACGACTTCGTGTTGCCGCCCGAGCGCATGGCGCCCCTGGGCCTGGTGATTTCCGAGCTGATCACCAACGCCTTGAAGTACGGCAGGGGCACCGTTGAAGTGTCGGTTCGGCATGCCCAGGACCACCTGCGGTTGACGGTGAAGGACGAGGGCGATGGCTTCCCGGACACCTACCCGAAACCCACGGGCACCGGCCTGGGCATGCGGCTGGTGAACAGCTATTCAGGCTATGGCAGCGCTGCTGTCACCATCGATCGGCTCGAGGGCAAGAGCTGCATTCACGTGCGCTTCAGGCTCTGAAGCGGCACCCGGCAGGCAAGCCCAGGGGCATCACGCCGCTTTCGGGCGGCGACGCGGCTGCTGAGGCGCGACGGGGAGCTGGCAGGAGTCGCCGCGGCCGATCGGGAAGTACTTGAAGCCTTTGCGCGCCAGGCGCTCGGCGTCGTACAGGTTGCGCCCGTCGAAGATCACCGGGGCCTTCAGGCGTTGCTGGATCAGGTCGAAGTCCGGGGCCTTGAACTGCTGCCATTCAGTGCAGATGATCAGCGCGTCGGCGCCAGCCAGCACCGACTCCGGGGTGCCCATCAGCATCAGCTTCTTCTCGTCCGGGTACAGGCGCTGGGTTTCCTGCATCGCCTCCGGGTCGAAGGCGCGCACGTTGGCGCCGGCGCCCCACAGGGCTTCGAGCAGCACGCGGCTTGGCGCGTCGCGCATGTCGTCGGTGTTGGGCTTGAAGGCCAGGCCCCAGACGGCGAAGGTCCGTCCGCGCAGGTGGCCGCTGTAGAAGGCCTTGATGCGGTCGAACAGCTTGTTTTTCTGGCGCTCGTTGATCGCCTCGACCGCCTTGAGCAGGTCGCTGGAGCATTGCGCCTGCTCGGCGCTGTGGATCAGCGCGCGCATGTCCTTGGGGAAGCACGAGCCGCCGTAGCCGCAGCCGGGGTAGATGAAGTGGTAGCCGATGCGAGTGTCGGCGCCGATGCCCTGGCGTACCGACTCGATGTCGGCGCCCAGGTGTTCGGCCAGCTCGGCGATCTGGTTGATGAAGCTGATCTTGGTGGCGAGCATGCCGTTGGCGGCGTACTTGGTCAGCTCGGCGCTGCGCAGGTCCATGAACATGATGCGGTCGTGGTTGCGGTTGAACGGTGCGTAAAGGTCGCGCATCACGTCGCGCACGTCTTCGCCATCGCAGCCGATGACGATGCGATCCGGGCGGCGGCAGTCGGCGACGGCCGAGCCTTCCTTGAGGAATTCCGGGTTGGAGACGATATCGATGCGCAGCGCGCGGCCAGCCAGGCAAGCGTCGATGTGGGCGCGCAGCTGATCGCCGGTGCCGACCGGCACGGTGGATTTCTCCGCGAGGATCAGCGGCTGCTGGCGATGCCGGGCCACCGCTTCGCCCACCGCCATCACCGACCTGAGGTCGGCCGAGCCATCCGCGCAGGACGGCGTGCCGACGGCGATGAAGGCGACGCGGCCGTGTTCGACGGCGTGTTTCTCATCGGCCGTGAAGTGCAGGCGGCCACCGTCCATGCCTTCGCGCACCAGGCTCGACAGGCCTGGCTCGAAGATGCTGACGTGGCCCTGGCGCAACAGTTCGACCTTGTCCTGGTCGACGTCCATGCAGACCACATCGTGGCCGACCTCGGCCAGTACCGCAGCTTGCACCAGGCCGACATAGCCGCTGCCAAACACTGTGATTTTCATGGAGCACTCCTGAGCGCGGGCGCACGGGCCGGACGGCGTGCGGCCGCTTCAGGATAAGCCAGGGCATGTTTCAGTTAGCCGACGGCATGACCAGCGTTCGGCGCAAAACTACTGCAACGTAGGCACCTTCATCCCCTCCGGTAAACCCGCCACCATCGCCTCGATCCGTTTGATCTTGCTGTCCAGCCGCGCGGCATCCTCGGCCTTGCCTTGCGCCTTCAACTGATCGCGCTCGCGGCGCAGGTTCAACAGGTTCTTTTGCAGCGCCAGGCCAGAGGTATTGAAGTCGTCCATTGGTTTCTCATTGTGTAAGGGCCTCCTTGCCGTTGTAAGAAAAATGGACCGTAGCAGTTCAAAATCCCCAGCAATACTGCGATTTCATACAGGAAATGGTTGCAACGATTCTTTACCCTACAGTGCGAGGTAAAGCTTCCTACAAATGCGTGGGGCGAATGTTTCCATTCATGTAATGCAAACAGCCCAGCAGATCCCGGATCTGCTGGGTTTCTCGGTAATTGAATGGATTGGGTGGGGCAGGGTATCTGCAGGCGCAGTTTCACTGCGCATTGAAAACTTCTGTTGCAATTACTGGGTGCGTCGAGCGCCAGGTTGCTCAGCAACGGTGACTGCACGCCCTCGGGCAGCCAAAACGCATCTGATCTGCTTTTTTCTCGCCAACCTGCATCTGTAACCGTATCAGCCCAGCGGCCACAATGTGTCTGTCCGATATCACACTGAAAGAGGTTCCGATGGGCAAGCTCGCGCTGTTTCTGGGTGGCTTTCTGCTGTTGACCCTGCTGATTGGCCTGCTTGGCACCATTCCGCCGAGCTGAGCATCGATTCGCCCTGCGGCCCGTCTATTTCGCCAGACGGGCCCCTGCCTGCCGGGCTCTGGCAGCGCGTCCTCCCTTGCACCGTTGGACTAGCGGTCGTTGCAAGCCATTCTCAAGTGCAAAGTGCTCGTGTAGTCTGCGACCGCGTCATAATGGGTCGTATAGCGACCTGCTCATTTGCCTTGGAGTCAGAACATAGATGGAATGCAAGAAGGCCACTTCAGCCATGCTGGAGTGGCGTAGCCGTTTTCTCAGCGCGGATAGCCTCGAAGAAGAGCAATATGACCAGGCACTGCGCAGCGCCGAGGCGTTGGAGCAGTCGGGCGTGATCAGCGCGCTGGAATGGATCGAGCTGGTCAAGGCGGCCAATGCGGCGCTGCTACGGGTGCGATAAGTCCTTCTTTATGCGGGGAAATCTGTCCACAAAAAACGTGGGTAGGTCTGTGGATAACGTTCTGTAAGCCAAGCGGGCGGCGGCCTCTGTTAGATTGAGCAGAATTTGAGCAGCGCTCAGCGAGGCACTTGGAAGGCGGATTCACCCGCCTGGCGCAACGCCAGCAGCAGCTCGCGAACCCGCGCCGGCAGCTCGCCGGTGGGGTACAGCGCATGCATCTGCGGGTCCTGGCCGGTGCTCGAGGTCAGGCGGTAGTCGGCGCACACCCGCACCAGGCGCCCGGCCTTGACCTGGGCTTCCCCGACCCAATCTGCCAGGCGTGCGATGCCGGCGCCGGCCAGCGTGCTGTGGTACACCGCACCCCCCGAACCCAGGCGCAGGCGCGGGTCCGGGCGCAGGCTGGTGATCTGCCCGTCGCGGCTGAAGTGCCACGCCTTGAGGATGCGTGGGGCGGTGTGCAGGATCAGCGCATGCTGGTCCAGCTCTTCGGGGTGCTGCGGGGTGCCGGCGTGGGCCAGGTAGGCCGGGCTGGCATACAGATGGCGACGGTAGCGCCATAGTGGGTAGCCGATCAGCTCGCTCGATTGCGGGAAGGCGCCGCGCACGACGAAATCGAACTTGCCCAGCAGCGGGTCGACGGCCTCGTCGCTGTATTGCACGTCCAGAGTGACTTGCGGGTGACGCTGGGTGAAGGCTGCCAGCACAGCGGGGAGTACATGTTCGCCAAGCAGCTGCGGCACGGCAAAGCGCACCCAGCCCTGGGCGCTGCCGCTGAGTGCGGCCAGTTCGTCGGCGGCATCGCGTTGCACATCCAGCAAGCGTTCGGCATGGGGCAGCAGGCGTTCGCCGGCTTCGGTGAGGCTGACCGCATTGGCGTTGCGGTTGAGCAGCTTGCAGCCGCTGTTGTCTTCCAGGGTTTGTACCGCACGCGTCACCGCGCTGGGCGAGCGGCCGAGGGCGCGAGCGGCGGCAACGAAGCTGCGCTTGTGCGCGACGCTGACGAAGGCCTGGATATCACGCAGCATGTCCAATGCCATGGAAGGGCTCCTGTTCGCAGTGCTGATTGCAGTTTTCGCAATATGGCATTTCAACACAAGCGCGCCGCTTTGATTAGCCTTGCTGTCTGCTTTCACTGCCTGGAACCGCGCCCATGATGGATATCGCCGTACTTTCCCTGTTTGCCTTCGCCGCCGGCCTGATCGACGCTGCCGTGGGAGGTGGCGGGCTGATCCAGATCCCGGCGCTGTTCAATGTGTTGCCCACCGCGCAACCGGCGTCGCTGCTGGGCAGCAACAAGCTGGCGTCGGTGTGCGGCACGGCTTTCGCAGCGCGCTCGTTCATTCGCAAGGTGACCCTCGACTGGGGCCTGATCGTGCCGGCGGCGCTCAGTGCGTTCGTCATGTCCTTCGCCGGCGCGGCCACGGTGTCGCTGGTGCCGCCCAGCGTGATGCGCCCGGCGGTGCTGGTGCTGATCGTGCTGATGGCGATCTACACCTTCTGCAAGAAGGACTTCGGCACGCTGCACAAGCCGACGCAGATCGGCCGCAAGGAGCAGTGCCTGGCGGTGCTGATCGGGGGTGCCATCGGTTTCTACGACGGCCTTTTCGGGCCGGGTACCGGCAGCTTCCTGATCTTCCTGTTCATCCGCTTCTTCGCCCTGGACTTCCTGCACGCCTCGGCCTCGGCCAAGGTCGTCAACATCGCCACCAACCTGGCGGCGCTGGTGTTCTTCGTGCCGTCGGGCAACGTGCTGTATGCCATCGCCCTGCCGATGGCGGCGTGCAACATCCTCGGCGCGCTGACCGGTACCTGGCTGGCGGTGCGCAAGGGGGCGGGCTTCGTGCGTGGGTTGTTCCTGGTGTTGCTGTGCGTGCTGATCGCCAAGTTGTCCTGGGACCTGCTGGTGGGTTGAGTCAGCCGTGCTGGCGCTGCGGCTCGGCCTGTTCGACACGGTTGCGGCCGTGGGCCTTGGCGCGGTAGAGGGCTTGGTCGGCACGCGCCAGCAGTTCGTCCAGGCTCGGCGCCTGCTGGTTTTCCGAGCAGCCGTCGAGGCCGATGCTGACGGTGATCTGCAGGCGTGCATCGCCTTGGGCCACGTGCAGGTCCTGCACGGCACGGCGCAGGCGTTCGGCACTGAACGAGGCGCGCTCCGGGGCCAGGCCCGGGAGCATCACCACGAATTCTTCACCCCCCAGGCGTGCCAGCAGTTCACCGTCGTGCAACTGGTCTTGCAGGGTGCGGGCGAAGTGGCGCAGCACCTGGTCGCCGACGGCATGGCCATGCTGGTCGTTGATCGACTTGAAGTGGTCGATGTCGAGCATCATCAAGGTCAAAGGCAGCGCCTGGGCGTGCTGCTGACGGCTGTCGAGCAGGGCGGTGGCGCGGCGGGTGAAGGCGCTGCGGGTCAGTACGCCGGTCAAATGATCGGTGGTCGCCTGGTGCGCCAGGCGGGCCAGCAGGCTGCGGTTGGCCTGGCTGACACAGGCCACCACCAGCGGGCCGAGCACCAGCATGGCAATGCCCAGGCGCGCCGACATCAGCGTGGTGACCCCGGGTACGCTCTGCGGCACGCTGAAGTGCATGAGGTTTTGCGCCACGGCGACGATCAGCGTGCTGCCGGCGCTGAAGGTCAGCAGCGAAACCAGGAACGGCGAGTAGGTCCAGGCGCACCACAGCAGCGCTGCGATCGGGAAGGCGATCGCCCCTGGCCCGCCGAAGAGGATGCTGACCACCAGCGAAGCCAGCAGCACGCCGAGGGGGGCCAAGCGTATCGCCTGGGCGCCGCTGCGTACCAGGGCGCGCGCCGAGGGGGCGGTGAGCAGCACCGGCAGCACCAGCACGCTGGTCGAGAACTGCTCGCTGAACCAGGCCAGCCAGGTCGCCTGCAGCGATTGCTGGAACCACGGCGCCGCCATCACGCAGGCCAGGCTGGCCGCTACCACGGCGCTCGCGGCGCAGGCCGCGAACACGCTGAGCACACCCCGCGGGGTGCGCATGCGCCGGTGCACGCGGGGCAGGCGCGAGAGCAGCAGCCACACCGTCACCACCACGCTGAGGTTGCACAGGTTGAGCCACAGGGCCGGGCTCCAGGCACTGCCGCAGGCCAGGTCGGCCGCGACCATCGCCAGCCAGACCAGGGCAAAGCCCGCCAGGTTGGCCTGGCGCGGGTAGCGCAGCAGCACGCCGGCCAGCACCGCGTTGACCGGCCAGAACAGCGACAGCGATTCGATCGGCCGGGCCAGGATCCCGCCCAGGGTCAGGGCAAAGGCCAGGCCGAACAGCGAGGCATAAGGCAACAGGCGCAATTGTGCTGGAAAAACCATAGGCTCGACCGACAAGCGGAGACGAAATCCAGGACAACGGCTGTAGGCACCTGGGGTATTGCGTGTCAGTGTGTTTCCACAGGCTACTTGATGTCAATCTGCCGCGATCGCGCACAATAATGGCCAATAGCCGCAATTCTTTGCTGGCTGCCCTACAGGCCGAAGAACCAGGGCACCATCAGTACCGTCACCAGCATGACCAGCAAGGTGAAGGGCACCCCGACCTTGACGAAATCGCCGAAGCGGTACTGGCCAGGGCCAAGCACCAGGGTGTTCACCGGCGACGAGACCGGTGTCATGAAGGCCGCCGACGCAGCAAGGGCCACGGTCATGGCGAACGGGTAGGGCGACAGCCCCAGTTGCGTGGCGGTGCTGATCGCCACCGGCGCCATCAGCACCGCCGTGGCCGTGTTGGAGATGAACAGGCCGATCACCGCGGTGACCGCGAACAGGCAGGCCAGCATGGCCATTGGCCCGGCGCCGCCCAGCAGGCCGACCAGCCCGCCGACTGCCAGGTCGATGCCGCCGGTCTGCTGCAAGGCCTGGGCGAACGGCAGCATGCCGACGATCAGCACCAGGCTTTGCCAGTGGATGGCGCGGTAGGCGCTGTTCATGTCGATACAGCGCCCGGCGCCCATCAGCAGGCAGCCGATCAGCGCGGCGATGACGTTGGGCACCGCGCCGCTGACCATCAAGCCCACCATGACCGCCAGGCTCAACAAGGCCTGGGGCGCACGGGCGCGGGCCGGGGCGACCTGGTCGATCTCGGCAGGCAGGCTCAGCACCAGGAAGTCCCTGGGCTGGCTTTGCAGCTGGCGCACGGCCTTCCAGGGGCCGACCACCAGCAGGGTGTCGCCCTGGCGCAGTTTTTCTTCCACCAGTTGTTCGTCGATCGCCGCCTGGTCACGGCGCAGGCCCACCACGTTGAGGTCGTAGCGGCTGCGGAAGGTCAGTTCGAGGATGCTCTTGCCGATCAGTTGCGAGCCCGGAGGCAGCGACACCTCGGCCATGCCCAGTTCCTGGGACTGGTCGATGAAGTAGGCGGCCTTGAAGTGCAGCGGTTCCAGCTGCATGGTCTGGCACAGGCTGCGCAGGTCGTCGCGGTTGGCGAACAGGTCGAGCAGCAGCACGTCGCCCTGGTGCAGCACGGTGCTGGAGTCGGCGCTGATCACCCGGGTGGTGAACTTGTGCTGGCGCTCGATGCCGATCACGTTGGCGCCGTGCCGGGTACGCAGTTCCAGTTCGCCGAGGGTGTGGCCGATCAGCGGTGAGTGCGGGCGGATGCGCAGGCGCCGTTCACGGCCATTGAGCTTGTAGTCCAGCACCAGGTCGAGCAGGGTGCGGCGGCTCTCCACCCGGCCGTCCTTGCGTACCTCGCCGTTGAGCCAGTGGCGAGCCAGCAGCATGTAGCCGATGCCCAGCACCAGCACCACCAGGCCGAACGGGGTGAAGCTGAAGAAGCTGAAGCCGGCACTGCCGTGACGAACCAGCTCGCTGTGCACCACCACGTTGGGCGGCGTGGCCACCAGGCTGAGCATGCCGCTGATCAGGCCGGCGAAGCTCAGCGGCATCATCAGGCGGCTGGGTGACAGCTTCAGGCGTGCGGCGATGCTCAGCACCACCGGGATGAAGATCGCCACCACGCCGGTGGAACTCATCACCGAGCCCAGCCCAGCCACCGACACCATCAGCAACACCAGCAGGCGGGCCTCGCTGTTGCCGGCCTTGTCGCTCATCCACTCGCCGATGCGGTAGGCGATGCCGGTGCGCACCAGGCCTTCGCCGATCACGAACAGTGCGGCGATCAGCACCACATTGGGGTCGCTGAAACCGGCCAGGGCCTGCTCCACGGTGAGAATGCCCGACAGCGGCAGGGCGAGGATCACCAGCAGCGCGACCACGTCCATGCGTGGGCGGTTGATGACGAAGAGGACGACGACGACAGCCAGCAGGCCGAGGACCCAGAGCAGTTCCTGGTTCATGGGGGAGGGGTGTTCCTTCACTCGAGGGGCACGAAAGACAGTAGCAGTCAGTCTGGCAGCTGGCGATGAAGGGGGTGTTGATGTGTTGCAGGGTTTGTGCGGATGGCGTACATGAAAAGGGCCGCGCAGGCGGCCCTTCGATCACTCAGTGGCGACGATGGTGGCGGTGCTTCTTGCTGCTGCGATCGTTGTCACCCAGGTGGTTGCCGAGGGCACCGCCGGCGGCGCCGCCCAGGCCTGCGCCAACGGTCGAGCCGGTCTTGCCGCCGACGGCACCGCCGAGCAGCGAACCACCGGCTGAGCCCAGGCCACCGCCGATGGCGGCTTCGGTGCGGTTGCCCTTGCGCGCACCTACGGCGCTACCGGCTGCGCCGCCGACGCCGGCACCAATGGCCGCGCCGGTGCGGCCGCCCAGTTGCTGGCCGACAACGTTGCCCAGCACACCACCCAGGCCACCGCCAATGGCGGCAGTGCCGTCACCGGCGAAAGCGCCTTGGCACAGCAGCAGGCCAAGGGCGAGGGAAGGTAGAGTCAGACGCATGATTTGAGCCTCAGAAGAATCGTCAGGTTAGGGTGCCGCACAGTTGGGCGGCGGGTCAGGGTTGCAAAGACGCTTCAGCGATCGTACCGGTCACCGCGCCATTGGCGGTCGTCGTCGCGATCATGCCGGTGGTGGTGTCGATGGCCACGGTCATCATCACGCCAGCCACGGTCGTCATCGCGGTAATGATGGTGATAGCAGCCCGAGAGCAGCAGCACGGTGGCGATAAGCGAAAGGCTTGCAAAGCGCGTCATCACGATATAGGTCCTTGATCCGCATAGGTTTACGGGACACTTCCTGAGACTGGGATCGATCCATTTGGTTTCCTCGACGGGCAAAAATTGTTTGACCAGCGATGAATGGCATGGCGCCTGGGCACGGTTGCTTGCCGGCCATTCACGGGTGATGCCTGCCAGTGCTAGAGTCGCCTTCTTTTTTTGCCCCGAGGATGGAACATGCGAGCAATTCTGCCGATGGCTGCGGCGCTGGTGTTGGTTGGTTGCGCGAGCGCAGCCATGGAGACGGCGCGTGGCGGCAAGCCGACGGCCCAGCTCGATTCGCGCAAGGCGCCGGAGCGGGTGGCGCAGTGCATCCAGTTCAGCTGGCAGAAGGAGGATGTGTTCGGCGACGACGCCAGTGGTTACCTGGAGCCGCGCAAGCAGGGTGGGCTGACGGTGTATACCCGCGAGGCGGAGTCGTTCGTCGATGTGTACCCCCAGGCGGGCGGTACGCGGGTGGATTACTACGCGCAGAAGAATGACGGCGTGGCCCTGCAGCGGCGGGCGGCGGCGGCGACCTGCCTGTAGCGGGCGCTCCCGCAGGCACACCATGCCAGGTAGGAGCGAGCGTTGCTCGCGATGGGGGCGCGCAGCGGCCCCAGGTTCTCAGCTTCGCAGCCAAGATTGCCGGGGCTGCGTTGCAGCCCATCGCGAGCAACGCTCGCTCCTACGGGGCAAACCCGAAGGCGGTGCAGGCCTTGTGGGAGCGGGATCTTCGAGGCGTCGAGCCCTCAGGCCCTGATCAAGACAGGAAACCGCCATCGACATTGAGCGCGGTGCCAGTGGTATAGCTGGACGCGTCGCTGGCCAGGTACAGCACCGCACCCGCCATTTCCTTCGGATCAGCCACGCGCTTGAGCGGGATCTGCTGCAGCGCGGTGTTGAGAATGGCGTCGTTCTTCACCAGCGCCGAGGCGAACTTGGTGTCGGTCAGGCCTGGCAGCAGGGCATTGCAGCGGATGCCGAACTGCGCGCATTCCTTGGCGAACACCTTGGTCATGTTGATCACCGCCGCCTTGGTCACCGAGTAGATGCCCTGGAAGTGCCCGGGCGAGACGCCGTTGATCGACGCCACGTTGATGATGCTGCCGCCACCGTGCTCGCGCATCAGCTTGCCGGCTTCCACCGACATGAAGAAATAGCCGCGAATGTTGACATCGACGGTCTTCTGGAACGCGTTCGGGTCGGTGTCCAGCACATTGCAGAACTGCGGGTTGGTGGCGGCGTTGTTGACCAGCACGTCGAGGCGCCCGAACTGCTCGCGGATGCCGGCGAACACCTGCTGGATCTGCTCCATTTCACCGATGTGGCAGGCCACCGCAGTGGCCTTGCCGCCGGCGGCGATGATCGCCTCGGCCACCTGCTGGCAGCCCTCGAGCTTGCGGCTGGAGACGATCACGTGGGCCCCCTGCTGGGCCAGCAGGTGGGCGATGGCTTCGCCGATGCCGCGGCTGGCGCCGGAGACGAAAGCGATCTTGCCATCGAGGTCGAACAGGTGGGTCTTGGACATGCTGTTTTCCTTGTTGTCTGGCATCAGAGCGGGGACTTGCCGATGACCTGCAGGCTCATCTGCTCCAGCAGCCGGTTCATGTGAATGAACTGGGCGAAGCGTTTGTCCTGGGTCTGGCCGTGGTAGAAGCGGTAGTAGATCTGCTGGACGATGCCGGCCAGGCGGAACAGGCCGTAGCAGTAGTAGTAGTCGAAGTTGTCCAGGCGGATGCCGGCGCGCTCGGCGTAGTAGTCGACGAACTGGCGGCGGGTGAGCATTCCCGGAGCATTGCTGGGCTGGCGGCGCATCAGTTGCACAGGCGCCGGGTCGCTGGCTTCGATCCAGTAGGCCAGGCTGTTGCCCAGGTCCATCAGCGGGTCGCCGATGGTGGCCATCTCCCAGTCCAGCACGCCGATGATGCGCATGGGGTTGTCGGCGTCGAGGATCACGTTGTCGAAGCGGTAGTCGTTGTGGATGATGCCCGGGCGTGGATGGTCGGCGGGCATCTTCTCGCGCAGCCAGGCAATGACCTTTTCCCAGCGCGGGGCGTCGGGGGTCAAGGCTTTTTCATAACGGCTGGTCCAGCCTTCGATCTGGCGCTGCACGTAGCCTTCCGGCT
Source organism: Pseudomonas sp. NPDC089401 (assembly GCF_044749485.1). NCBI lineage: Bacteria > Pseudomonadati > Pseudomonadota > Gammaproteobacteria > Pseudomonadales > Pseudomonadaceae > Pseudomonas > Pseudomonas sp. NPDC089401. The sequence goes on from NZ_JBIVIA010000001.1 coordinate 779,148, forward strand.
TGCCCAGGTCGGCCAGGCCGCAGGCGTCGTAGTCGACCTGGTGCAGCTCCACCAGGCGGTCGATGAAACTCTTGCACAGGGCTTCGCTGCGCCCGGCATCCAGGCCCAGCTCGGCCGGGATGTCCGAGCGCAGGATGATGCCCTCGACCCGCTCCATCACGTAGAACTCACCACCGATCAGCGCCGCGTCGGTGCAGTGCGCGTAGGCCTTGGGGCAGTACGGGAAACCCTTGTTGAGCTGGTTGAGGATGCGGAACTCGCGGCCCATGTCATGGGCCGACTTGGCCTTCTGGCCGAACGGCGGGCGGCGCAGCACGAAGTCGCGGCCCGGGTAGCTGACCAGGTAGGTGAGGTTCGACGCACCACCGGGAAACTGGCTGATCCGTGGCGTGCCGTCGAGGCCGGCGATGTTGGCCTTGAGGTAAGGATCGATGACGGCCGCGTCGAGTTCTTCGCCGGGGCGTACCTGGGTGGACTGGTCGGTGAGCGTCATGCGTTTTCCTTATGTTCTGGCGCAAGGACTATTGGCTAATCTAATGGCCTGCCGACGCTGGAACAAGCGTGCCAGGGGCCATATAGGCAAGGGTGTTGCCGGGCGATCACCGCTCCGAATGCCGGGCAAAAAAAAACCGAAGCCGTCAGGCTTCGGTTCTTTCGTCATGCGTGGTGCCCGCCACTCAGGAGGGGAACAGCTCGCTGAGTTTCATCGACAGCATCATGTCGCCTTCGACGCGCAGCTTGCCGCCCATGAACGCCTGCATGCCGTCGGTCTCACCGCTGACGATACCCTTGAGGGTTTCGCTGTCCATCACCAGGGTGCAGTTGGCATCCGGGTTTTCGCCTTCCTGCAGGTCGCAGGTGCCGTCCTTGACGATCAGGGCGTATTGCTTGCCTTCGTCGGTGATGTTGAAACCGAACACCAGGTCCAGGCCAGCGGCAGCGGACGGGTTGAACTTCTCTTGCATCTTTTTCACGGCATCAGCTACGGAGGTCATGGTGCATTCCTTATAGAGTGGTATTCACGTCCCCGCAGGGACACAACGGGCCGGGCTCAACGGTAGGTGATGAGCTCCGGCGCCCTCAACAGCTGCACATGGGCTTGGCTGTTGAAGGAAGCCAGTGCCACGTCGCGGCCGCGGAACTTCAGTTGGCTGAGCGACGTGTTGATGATCTGCCAGTTCAGCGCAAAGGCCTGGCTGGGGGTGATACGGGTGACCAGGTGGAGCAGGGCGGCAATGGTGCCGCCGGAGGTGAACACGGCGATGTTGCCGCCGCTGCCGGCGCTGTCGAGCAAGCGCTGCAGGCCGGCCTCGACCCGCGCGGTGAACGCCTGCCAGGTCTCCAGGCCGTCATCGGCATGCTCGCCGGCGTGCCAACGCTGCACCATCAGGGCGAACAGGCGCTGGAATTCGCTGCGGTTCTGCGCGCCGTTGCGCAGGATGTCGCGGGCGTGCGGCTCCTGTTCCAGCAGGGCCGGCAGCAGGGCGCGGATCACGCCGTCGGCATCGAACTCATTGAATGCGGCGTCGGTCTCAAGGGCCGGCACCGCGCAACCACCGCGTTGCATGGCATCGAGCGCTAGGCGCGCGGTGTCCTGCTGGCGGCGCAGGTCGCCGGCCACGCAGCGGTCCAGATGCAGGCCGAGCTGGCCCAGGTGTTCGCCCAGTGCCTGGCTCTGGCGAATGCCCACGGGCGAGAGGACGTCATAGTCGTCGGCGCCGAAGGAGGCTTGGCCATGTCGGATCAGGTAGAGGTTGCCCACGAGGGTGTCCGGCTTGAAGGTTGTTGCGAGGTTAGGATGCGGCACACGGGCTGTCAACGAAAAAACATACAAGCGTTTGAAAAGGTCGTTTGAACTGTGTTGCCAGCGTTTACCTCGGCTGGCGAGGGCGCGGGCGCACCGGTATGCTTGCAACAGTTACGCGCCGATCGGGCGCAGGTTATCAAGGAGTCAACGTGGAGTTTCTTGCAGAATACGCAAGCTTTCTCGCTAAAACCGCCACCCTGGTGATTGCCATCCTGGTGGTGTTGTCGGCCATCGCCGGTTTGCGCGGCAAGGGCCGACGCAAGGCCGGCGGCCAGTTGCAGGTCACCCGCCTCAATACCTTCTATAAGGAGTTGCGCGAGCGTCTGGAAAGCGGCCTGTTCGACAAGGCCGAGCTCAAGGCCCTGCGCAAGCAGCAGGCCAAGGCGGAAAAACAGCTGAAGAAGGGCAAGGTCGAAGAGAAGGGCCGGGTGTTCGTGCTCGACTTCGATGGCGACATCAAGGCCTCGGCCACCGAGAGCCTGCGCAACGAAATCACCGCGCTGCTGACCCTCGCCACCCCGCGTGACGAAGTGGTGCTGCGCCTCGAAAGCGGTGGCGGCCTGGTGCACAGCTATGGCCTGGCCGCCTCGCAGCTGGCGCGCATCCGCCAGGCCGGCATCCCGCTCACCGTGTGCATCGACAAGGTCGCGGCCAGCGGCGGCTACATGATGGCCTGCATCGGCGAGAAGATCATCAGCGCGCCGTTTGCCGTGCTCGGTTCGATCGGCGTGGTGGCGCAGTTGCCCAACGTCAACCGCCTGCTGAAGAAGCACGACATCGATTTCGAAGTGCTGACCGCCGGCGAGTACAAGCGCACCCTGACCGTGTTCGGCGAGAACACCGAGAAGGGCCGGGAGAAGTTCCAGGAAGACCTGGACATCACCCACCAGCTGTTCAAGGATTTCGTCACCCGCTACCGCCCGCAACTGCACATCGACGAAGTGGCCACCGGCGAAGTCTGGCTCGGCGTCGCGGCGCTGAACCGCAAACTGGTGGATGCGCTGCAGACCAGCGACGAGTACCTCAGCGACCGCGCCCGCCACGCCAACCTGTTCCACCTGCACTATGCCGAGCGCAAGAGCCTGCAGGAGCGAATCGGCATGGCCGCCAGCGGCACGGTGGAGAACACCTTGGTGGGTTTGTGGAGTAAACTCGGGCGCTTGCGCTAACACCTTGAACCCGTTGAAATTTTTTTTCGTTCAGGGGGTTGCAAGGTGAAAGGAATGCGGACATAATGGCGCCCATCGAAACGCAGCAAACTTTGAAAAAGGTTCAGCGTTTCAAGGGGATAGCAAGGCGAAAGCCGCTAGCTCCGAACTTTGAGGCCGAGTAGCAAAGTGGTTATGCTCCGGATTGCAAATCCGTCTACGCCGGTTCGATTCCGACCTCGGCCTCCACTATTCGAAAGCCCCGCAGATTAACGTCTGCGGGGTTTTTCTTTGTGGGTCGAAAAAGCCAAGAGTTCCGAAACAAATGGCATGGAGTTCCGAAACTTCAGCCTTTCGAGGGCTTGGCGAAGGCGCCGACGCGGCGGTAAACGCGCTCGGTGATTCCCTCTTTCGAGTGGCCCAGCAGCACGCTTGCATCGCTCAGATCGTTGATCTCCGACCGGATGTCGCGAGCTGGATCTGAGCGATTCGGCCTTAACTCAGGTATCTTGGCGGGCATCTGCCCACCGGTTGCGCAGCATCGGCCAACTGATGCGATTGCCTTGCTCATTGATGATGAAAAGCGGCGACAGGTGCTTGTTGGTTCTGCACATGATTCGCTCCAACAATTGACCGCTTGGGCTATCTCTAGGCTCAAGGGGCGCGGCGCAAGGTGCCGAGATTCGTGTCGTTAGATATCCCGCTCGACGCGCCTCCTTTACGGCGGGAGGCGGCAGTGTATGCGGTGGTTGCTGCCGGCTAAGCAGCCAAGAAGAGTATCGAAGCACTCGAAGAAGATGTGATCATTCTGCTGGCCAGCTGTTACGACATAAACATCTGGTGTGTGGATTCCAAAACGAAGTCCACCCGCTTTTGCTGGGGACTGGATATCAACGAAAAGCTCGATGGCATAAGAGGGAGTATTGGAGTCGAGCCAAGAGTCTCCTCAAGAACTAGCTGGTGGCGAACAGGGCGTCTCATGGTGCACAAGTCTAATCACATATAGCGAGAATTTGTTCGCATACCTGGCACCGAGCTGGTTTTTTATGATCGACTTTCTTCATCTGGGCCTGAATACAGAGCATCTAGTGGCACAATCTGTCTCGTCTTCGGAGCAATCATCTGTGCGGCCGCACCTTCGGTTGATGACCCGCTAGGAAGTGGGGGCCATGCTGAAGGTTGTTGCGGCGGATAGTGATGTGATCGGCAGTACGAAGGCCGTCGATGTAATTATTGATAAGGCCTGGCTGTGCGGTAAGAATCTCATTCTGCGTTTGAGATTCGCGACGCCACGGGCGGGTTGCTGTTTCGATCCGTAGGTTTCATCATTTGGCTGACCACTCAATCGAACTAGCCGCTCGCTGGCGTTTTTTGGTCGAAGCTGAACTATACACTGAGAGTGCGTGCTGACTCCGGCGCCGCTGCTGCTAGCCAGCGGTTGCGCGACGAAAGCGCCGAGTTCGCCGCTACCATCAGTTACTCCGGCACAGATACCGCTCTTATGTCCGAGGCCAAACAGCTGCCAGCGCCGCCCTGATGTTTGACGCTACGAATTGAGACTAGGCGCAAGCTTATATTGAGCAAAGATAGCTGGGAATATGTATGGATCTACATATAAAGCGTTGCATGATTGTCAGTCATTAGGCTATAAAATGCATGATTTTTATGGGAGCTTGGGGTCTAGGTGTTTCAGAAATACCACGTAGGCGTCAAACATTTCTCTGTATTGCTCCTGGTTTATTTCAAATTTTTGACCGAGTTTCCCGAGAGTTGTCTTTCTAATGAAGGTTTCATCAACGATACCGTAGTTGTGTATGCAGATATGACGAACTTGGAAGGCAAAATCAATTTTCTTTAAGTCTTCCTCTATTTCTGAGAAGTCATGGCCAGATTCTTTCAAGGTCGCTATCACTTCGTTGAATCGTTGATAGAAACCTCTCCCTTCGCCTTTTTTATAATTGAATTTTTCAAAGGTTTGCTTGAGAAACAACTCTATATCTGAGCAAAGTGAGATCACGCAGAGTTGAAATAAGCGCTCGTACACATTTCCGAACATCATTCGGTAGTCATACCATGTCTTTATTTTGCTACCCCAACCTAGTATTTCGCCTGGGAAATTAGTCTTCTGGTCGTTGCTAGCGGCAGTTATAGCATGCATAAATACTAAGTTGTTCGTTCTCTCTAGTGCGGTTTGGTAGTGCTCGCGCACGTGATTGCTTTTTAGGTCTTTAGGCTGCATTTTTCGTCCCAGTGTGATTTGCGCGTGCCATGCGCCGAAGATTGCGGTGCCGCCTTCGGCAACTACTGGCATGCGGAAGACCGATAGCCTGAAGGTGAAGGCACGCGCGTTACTAGTCGAGCGCAGGCAGCAGATCGGCTATGAGAATTAATTGTCTGCGGCAGATGCCGCCTGTCGTTAGCCGGCAGGTTCTTCGGAGGTATGGAGCGCTATGATGGCCTCTGCTTGAGCATTGGCGATGATACGCAGCGCTTCAGCTGGCTTCTCCTTAGCGAACAGGGTAAGCCAGTTTTCAAGTTCAGCCTGCTCGAACTTCATTTCCACCAGGAATGATCCAGACAGGGAGGCCTTTTCAATCTTGGCATGGGCGGAGAGAGCCTCATGCCAGAATATCGGGCCGGGGGAGAGGGCTTTGTAGCCCTTCTCATCGCTGGACACGGGCCTTAGGGAATGGTGATGCTGGGTAACCTCTCGCCCCCAGCCCCTCAGTATTAGCTTCATCTTTCCATCCATGCTTTGGTGATGGCGACATGCTACTGGTAAATCGCAAGTTTGGGCAAGTATTGGGGCGTGCGGGAATTTAGCGTACAGAAGTGCTCACCCAATAAGGGGGATTTGCTCGTTGAGAAAGCGCCATGCTGCAGAGGTGAAACACGACATGCCGAGAATAAAGCACAGCAGACCCAGTAGGCCGGCTCCCCATATTCCATAGTCCCATTTCTTAGAAAGCTCTGGCTCGTCTGGGTCCGGTCTGCCTTTTTTCCATTCTTCTAGCTGCCGCCTGACAATCTCGCCGAATAGATAATCGCGGCCAAGAAGAAGCGTGAGGGATGTTCCAAAGAGAATGATAGCAGCAGTTAGGAACGCCCATGCAAGTTGGACTGGCGCCACCGTAGAAGGTGGCAGCTCAACCTTAGCGGAAAAGAAATTTGCACATACAGCAAGCGCGCCACCGCTGAGCAGCAAAAGCGTCTTTAGAAGATCTTGGCCCCGGGCGACAACGGCAGCCTGTAAAACGTTGAATTGCTGAATTTGATTGTTGAGTTCTGCTGGGTCTTTCAGGCTCATCGCGATGAACTCCATTGGAAACCGATCGCATTTTAGCAGGTAAATCGAGGTCAAAATCGGTTCCAAAGCTAAAATAGCGACTCTTGTAGAGTAGGGCTGCAGCGAGGAAAATTTTACTTCGTTTTGGAGCTGATTCTCTAGTTGAAGGCGCATGAGTTGCAGATTCTTGGATCGGATTGCAAATCCATCTACGCCGGTTCGATTCCGACCTCGGCCTCCACCATTCGAAAGCCCCGCAGGTTAACATCTGCGGGGTTTTTCTTTGTGGGTCGAAAAATCTGCCAATACGGTCTTCAGCGGACGCTTGGGCATTGGCGCCGAGGCCTTCGGCGATGGTTGGCAATTCCTTGACTCAGAATTGCTCGAGCAGCCCGGGCAAGTAGCCCGGGCCGCTGATAGCGGTCGATGCGTGGGGGAGGGCTTTCCGGCTTGCTCAGGCGGGCTGATGAAAGGGCCGGAAATTCTGGCTGCGGCCTATGACCCAATGCGCAGGGCGCAAATGAACAATACCGATGTGGCTGCCGAGGGCCCGCAGCCTTACGCTCTGCCTGATTGCGCAGCCGCCTTTGGATGCCTGCGGCGTATTTTTTGCCAACCGACACGCAAGGCGTGTCGAGAGCGAGCAGCCCAGTAGACTGCCACGGGATACGCGAGGGTCGGCTTCGCATGCGGCCCTATTCGGCATTCGCGGACATCCTGCCTCATGAGCTTCTGGAAGTCCTGGGGCAGGCGAATGCCAAGTTTCACGCATTGCCGGACGGTAACGGAGATGTTTTTCTCTATGTACCGAAGCGCTGTTTCCCGGCCATGTGCAAAGCTCGGGATGTGTCGCTTCAGGCGCTCGAGCGAGGCCCTGTGAGCCCGGTACGCCCCCATGACATAGGCTTCATCCTGCACGCTTCGGGTCAGCGACCCGGGTCGGGCGCGCAAGAAATAAAGATCGTCCGTCGTTACAAAGGTATCCCTGCTGTTGAGGTATATCTCCATACTGAATTCGTGATCTTCATGGGCACGCCCTTCGAAGCTGACGTGGAAGCGGTCGCACACCTCACGCTTGAAAATGTAGTGCCAGGTGCCGCCGTGGTACTGGTCGCTGAGGATCAGGTCCTCGAAAAGCTCCAGGCCTCGCTTGAACTCACCTGTGCGCGGTGGTGCGGGCTTGCGCTTCTTCAATTGCATTTCACCCGGCCCGCCGACGAAATTGCGAATCGAGAAATAGAACAGCTCCAAGGCAGGATTGACCTGGAGGCGGGTGACGAAGTTGGACGTCATTTGAGGGCTGACTACATCGTCGGGATCGCAGAAGAGCACATAGTCGCCGGTGGCCAGCGAGAGGCCTTTCTTCCTGGCGGCCCCCACGCCCTGATTGGGCTGGTTCACGATCACCAATGGCGCGCGGTGGGCGTAGCGCTCGACGACAGACATCGTGCCATCGGTGGACCCGTCATTGACGATGATGATCTGCGCAAAGGGGATGGACTGGGCGAGCAGTGAATCGAGCGTATCTGCGATATAGGGTTCAACGTTGTAAGTGGGAATTACAACGGAGATCTGGGGGTACGATGCACCCGATGAAAATGGCGGATCGCGAGGTTCGTTATTCTGAAGAGCCATGAACGTTTCTACTTTCTTCCAGACAACAAAAACCGTGCTGATACGCAAGGTCTTCTGGACTGATTGGTGTGTTAGGCATAATGCTACCATCGAGGGAAGGATCTTGCTAAAGCTTCGATTCACACCTTGGTTCCACGCCTCGAAGCCCCCGCAGATGACAATCTGCGGGGGCTTCATGACCGGCCAACAATCAGCCGTGGCTCAGTGACAGTGCACTGATGATGCACACCGACCCCTCATCGGCCGGCGTCGCATCGGTGTAGTCGACCTGGTTGTACACCCCGCCATGAAACTCCAGCAGGCGGGTGTCCCAGCTGTCATCGAGCTGCAGGTCATCCGACGACCTGGAAACGCCGTTGCTGCGGGCCGTCACCTTGACTACGCCCTGGGACGTGGCATGGATGATCACCTCGAACGGGGTGCCCAACGGCACGCCCGTGAGCAGGGTGGTGTTCACCGGGTTTGTCTGGTTGTATGACTGGCGAAAGCCAAAGGTGATGTTGCCCTTGTTCCAGAACACCTTCACTGGTGGGCTGTCGTCGCCCCTGACGTGTATCTGGCTGATGACCACCTTCTGCGCCGCGTTGACCTTGGTCAGGGTCATCGTCTGGCGGTTCCAGTGGTCCGGGGCGCTGCCCAGGGTCCAGTTTCGTGACTCCGACCACTCGCAACGGGTTCTGTGGGTGCTTTTGCTCGATGCCCCTTTGGTCGGGGCAGAGAACTGGATCGAGCCATCGTCGAGTACCTTCACCACGCTGGGGAAGCGGGCGATGGCCTCGGCGCCGTTGAGCTCCAGCGCAACCGGGTTCGTTGAAGAGACTGCCACCGGGGTAGCGATCGTTAGATTGCTGATGTTTACGGTCATAAAGACTCCTGACGATAAAATCATTGGCCTGGCACGATTGCCTTCCAACCGTGATGCGGTTCCTCCGCATCCGGCTGTGCACTCATGAATGCACAGGCGGATGCTTTGGTTTCAGTCAGATAGCTGTATGGATATACAGTAAATGAGTGTGGGGATTTATCAACCCTGAAGGTCATGAAAGTTCGATGACCGGCCAGTGAATGGCCTGGCTTGCAGGCCTGCCGGTGTGAAGCCCGGCCCGGCAGATGTGCAGCCGCCAGCCAGCGGCGCGCGCAAAAAAAAGCCCGCCATGAAGGCGGGCAAGAGCGTTTTGAAGGGAGAGACTTGAGCCTGAGGTCGGTCGGTTAAGTCAGCATTAACCGCCAGCCATTGACCTCGATCGCCGATCCGCCTATACAGGCGCACCCAGATTCCAGGAGCCACCATGCGCGACGAAGACGACCTGCATGAACCCGAGCACGATCACCTGCTCGATCACGAATTCCTCTATGACGACTTCGAGGCCGAGGCCGATGCCCAGGGCGCCGAGGACGAGGTCGAGGAGGACGAGGAACTGCTGGACGACCTCGACGACGAAGAGCGCGACCACCCCGCCTGGCACGACGACCTGGACGACTGACTCAGGACTCAGCGCCCGTCGAGGGAGAACCGGCCGGGGCCGCTGACGGCCAGTGCGAGCAGGCCGCCGACGATGCTCAGGTTCTTGAAGAACTGGGTCATGTTGGCGGCGCGGGCAGGCTCGACCATGCTCCAGAACGGATGGCCCAGCAGTGCGGTACCGAGCACGAACAAGGCGAAAAGCAAAGCCAGCGGGCGGGTATAGAAGCCCAGGATCAAGACGATGGCGACGAAGAATTCCATGATCACGGCGACCGCTGCCGCGGCCATGGGCACGGGTGCGCCCAGCGAACTCATGTAGCCGACCGTGCCTTCGAAGCCGGTGAGCTTGGCCCAGCCGGAGAGCACGAACAGGATCATCAGCAACACGCGGGCGATCAGGAGGGTGAGGTCGCGTTGACCATCGAGCAGGGAATAGCGCATGGAGGCAGTACCTGATGAGCGGTGACAAGCTCCACTCTAGCAGGTGCTCCGGGGATTGCCGGGGGCAGCAAAAAGGCGCCGCATGGGCGCCTTTTCCAGGGAATTATGGTGCGAGTGGCGGGACTCGAACCCGCAAGGCTCACGCCGACAGATTTTAAGTCTGCTGTGTATACCAATTCCACCACACTCGCACGCTTGAAAGGGTCGTGTCGACCGGCGCACTTCTTGGCAGAAGGGCCTCGCAATCAAGCGCGCTTTATAACCCATTGTTATATTTGAGTCAACCGCAGCACCTATGATGAAAGGAGCGAAGGGGCATCGAATGGGCAATTGACACCTTGCTGTCATTACGCCACTGTTGCCCTTTCATTGGATCCAATGAGTGTCGAGCCATGGCCCATGCCGCTCCTCCCGCCGAGTCCGGACGCATCGTCCGCCCGCGGCTGATCTGGCGCCTGCTGTTGTGGAAGGTGTTGCTGCTGGGTGTGTTCCTGTACCTGAGCCTGCTGAGCCTGGGTGGTTACCTGCTGATGCTGGGTTTCGATGCCGGGCACCCGCAACCCCAGCGGCTGATGGCGCTGGCAGGGGGCGCAGGCATCGTGCTGGTGAGCCTCTGGCTGCTGAAAGTGGCCATGCCGCGACGGCTTGGCCCGACGCTGGTCGAGCCCGAACGCTGATCTTCCGTCATCACGCGCCTACGCGCTGTACGCGCCGTTGACTAGGCTCATTGGCATCTCTCCCGCTGTACCTGTGGAGTCTGCATGGTTTCAGCCAATTGCATCGCTCATCCTGTCATGCCCGCCAGCCGCTACGAGCAGCTGGTGCAATCGGTGGTGGACTACGCCATCTACATGCTCGACCCGAGCGGCCGGGTCGTGTCCTGGAACGCTGGCGCCGAGCGGATCAAGGGCTACCGTGCCGAGGAAGTGATCGGCCATCATTTTTCGCTGTTCTTCACCCCCGAGGATTGCGCTGACGGGCGTCCCGGGCGCTTGCTTCATCAGGCCCTGGAGCAGGGCGTGGCGCAGGATGAGGGGTGGCGCGTGCGCAAGGACGGTACCCGGTTCTGGGCCTTGGCCGCCCTCGATGTGATCCGTGACGAGCAGGGCGAGATCATCGGCCTGGCCAAGGTCACCCGTGACATCACCGACCGGCGCGAATCGGCGTTGCAGCTCGACGCCGTGCGTGCCCAGCTGTTCCAGGCGCAGAAGCTCGAAGCCCTGGGCCAGCTCACCGGCGGGCTGGCGCATGATTTCAACAACCTGCTGACCATCATCATCAGCTCGGCGCGGATGGCCCTGGGCAGCCCCGACCCGGCCCGGGTCCAGCGTATGCTCCAGCACATCCTCGATGCCGGCCAGCGGGGCACCGAGCTGACCCAGCAACTGCTGAGTTTTGCCCGGCATCGGCAGCTCGATGTGTCGCTCATTGCACCTTCCAGCCTGCTCACGGCCACCCGCGGGTTGCTCGAGCATGCGCTGCCGCGCGACATCACCTTGCTCGAGCGCATGCAGCCCGGCCTGCCGCTGATCGAGGTGGATGCCGGGCAGTTGCAGATGGTGCTGCTCAACCTGCTGTTCAATGCCCGCGATGCCATCGCTGAGTGTGGCACGATCCGCCTGGCGGTCGATGCGGTGGAGCTGGCGGGCGAAGTGGAAGGGTTGCACGGTACCTACGTGTGTTTCGAAGTGCAGGACAGCGGCGAGGGCATCGACCCGCAGGTGCTGCCACGCATCTTCGAGCCGTTTTTCACCACCAAGGCCTTTGGCCAGGGCACGGGGCTGGGGCTCAGCCAGGTGTACGGTTTCGCCAAGCAGAGCAACGGCGCGATCAGCGTGGACAGTACGCTGGGCCAGGGCACCTGCATGCGCTTGTACCTACCGGCGTATCAGCCCGAGGCAGGCATTCCATTCGACGGGTAAGCACCATGGTTCAGGCACTCAAACGGTTGGTCACGGGGATCGAAGGGCTCGATGTACTGCTCAAGGGCGGGCTGGTGGCGGGTGCGTCCTACATCATCCAGGGGCCGCCGGGTGCCGGCAAGACCATCCTCGCCAACCAGCTGGCCTGCGGCCATGTGCGCGACGGCGGCCGGGTGCTGGTGGCGACCCTGCTCAGCGAATCCCATGAGCGCCTGTTCCAGTACCTGGCGACCCTCGAGTTCTTCGACCCGGCGCTGGTCGGCGACCCGATCCAGTTCGTCAGCGCCTTCGACACGCTCGAGCAGGAAGGGCTCGAGGCGGTGGTCAAGCTGCTGCGCCAGGAAATCGCCCGGCAGCAAGCCAGCCTGCTGATCGTCGATGGCGTGCTCAATGCCCGGGTGCGGGCAGAAACGGCGCTGGACACCAAGAAGTTCGTTTCCGAGCTGCAGGGCCATGCGGCCTTCGCCGGCTGCACCGTGCTGTTGCTGACCAGTGCCCGGCTGGACGAAGGCAGCCCCGAGCACACCATGGTCGATGGCGTGATCGAGCTCGGCGAGCAGTTGCTGGGCAGCCGTGCGGTGCGCCATGTCCATTTGCGCAAGACACGGGGTAGCGGGGCTTTGTCGGGGCGCCACGAATGCCTGATCGATGAGGCGGGGATGCATGTCTATCCGCGCCTGGAGTCGCTGTACAGCCATCCCAGCCAGCCCGGTGCCGATCACTTCAGCCGCGTGAGCACGGGGGTGGCGACCCTGGATGGAATGCTCGACGGTGGCCTGGCCAGTGGCTCGGTCACGCTGCTGATGGGCCCCTCCGGCATTGGCAAGACCTCCCTGGGCCTGGCCTTCCTTGGCGCTGCCAGCGCCGAGGCGCCGGCCTTGCATTTCGGCTTTTACGAGACCCCTGCCAGGCTGCGCCAGAAGGCCGCTTCGCTGGGCTATGACTTTGCCGCGCTGGAGCGTGAGGGTGTGCTGCAGTTGTGCTGGCAGCCCACCACCGAGGGCCTGCTCGACCAGGTGGGCGCGCGCCTGCTGGCACAGGTCGAGGAGCAGGGCAGCAAACGCGTGCTGATCGACAGCCTCGGGGCGTTCAGCCGGCTGGCCATCGACCCGGCGCGGCTCAATGCGTTTTTCCGCGCCCTGACCGGTGAGCTGCGCGCACGGGATATCAGCGTCATGCTCACCTGGGAGATGCGCGATATCTTCGGCTCGGAAATCAGTGCGCCAGCCCCGGACCTGTCGAGCATCGTCGACAACCTCATGCTGATGCGCTTTGTCGAGCTGGATTCGCAATTGCGGCGCATGCTGTCGATCCTCAAGGTGCGCGACAGCCACCATGACCCGGCACTCCACGAACTGCAGATCGGGCCCCACGGCATCAGCCTGTGCAAGGCGTTCGAGGGCGCCTGCGGTGTGCTGTCGGGCACGCCGGTGCCGCAAGGAGGTGGGTGACGGGGCCGGGCGATGAACACTATCCTGATCGTCGATGACGAATACCTGATCGCCGACATCCTGGGCTTTGCCCTGGAAGACGAGGGCTTTCTGGTGGAAAAGGCGAGCAATGGGCGCAAGGCCCTGGAAGCGCTCAGGGAAAAACGTGTGGAGTTGGTGATTACCGACTACATGATGCCGGTGCTCAATGGTGAGGAACTGGTGCGGGCGATACGTGAGGAACTGGAACTACCCGACCTGCCGGTCATCCTCATGAGTGGAGCCCAGGCCAGCCAGGCGCGCCCGGAGCTGTTCGCCGCGGTGTTCGACAAGCCGTTCGACATGGACAGGATGATCGCCAAGGTGCGCGAGCTGCTCGGCACCTGAGGCTCAGGTTGCGGCGTGCGTCGGCCATTGGATCAAGCGCGTCCCTGCGGCTTGAAGCATGGAACTCAGTGTTGATCGTCGTGCTTTTCCGGCGCCGGGCTGCCGGCCTGGATACGCTTGAAGATCTCTTCACGGTGCACCTGGACATCCTTCGGTGCATCGATGCCAATCCTCACCTGCATCCCTTTTACGCCCAGAATGGTGACTTTGATGTCATCGTTGATGACGATGCTTTCGCCAACCTTACGGGTGAGTATCAGCATGTAGTTCTCCTTGGTGATAGGTAAATCCGCCAGGCCAGTTGCCGCAGCGTTGGGAGCTCGTCCCTCTTCCTTCTCATTAAAGACGCTTTCAGGGGATAGTAATTCCCTGGAAGATAAATTCTGCTTTATGTCTTTAGTTGCAGGTGCCGGGTGAAGCCTAGTCAGCGTGTCGGCGAAGGTGCTCGATGGCAAGGATAGGGGGCTTCGGCCCTTATGGGAAATTTCTGTGCGTGATGAGGTAAATAGCGCTGCTCAATTGTCGTTTGTTTGTTCCAGGGCCTGGAGAAACAGCAGCAGGGCGACTTCCTCCGGGTCCAGGCCCTTGCGCACCCGCCGCCCCGGCAAGTCGGCGAGCCGCCCTAGGGCATAGTGTTCGAAGACGGCAGGGTGGATGTAGCAGCGTCGGCACACCGCAGGGGTATTGCCGAGCCGGCCGGCAACTTGCTTGACAATGGCCGCGACCTGGCGCCGGGCCTCGCTTTCCGGCTCCCAGGCCAGCGGCCTGAGCAGGCTCAGCGCCAGGCTGCTGCCCGCCCAGGTGCGGTAGTCCTTGGCGGTGAAGTCGGCGCCGGTCAGTTGCTGGAGAAACGCGTTGACCTCGCTGGAACCCACGCTGTGCCGCTGGCCGTCTTCGTCCAGGTACTGGAACAGCGCCTGCCCGGGCAGTTCCATGCAGCGCTTGAGCAGGTTGGCCAGGCGCCGGTCATGCAGGGTGACATTGTGCTCCACGCCGCGCTTGCCTCGGAACTGGAAGCGAATGGTGCTGCCTTGAACCTTGACGTGGCGATTGCGCAGGGTGGTCAGGCCATAAGACTTGTTGTCGCGCAGGTAGCGTTGGTTGCCGATGCGGATCAGCGTGTGATCGAGCAGGCTGACGACCAGCGCCATGACCTTTTCCCGATCCAGGCCGGGGCGCGCCAGGTGCGCTTCCAACTGCGCGCGCAGTTTTGGCAGCGCCTGGGCGAAGGCCAGCATGCGCCCGTACTTGTGCTGGTCGCGCAGTTCTCGCCATTGGGCGTGATAGCGGTACTGCTTGCGGCCACGGGCATCGCGGCCGGTGGCTTGCAGGTGGCCCTGCGGGTCGGCGCAGATCCACACATCGGTGTAGGCCGGCGGGATCACCAGCGCGGCGATGCGCGCCAGGGTTTGCTCATCGCGCACGCGCTGGCCCTGGGCATCGAGGTAGATGAAGCGGTCGCGCCAGCGCCGCCGGCTCAGCCCCGGCTGGTTGTCGTCGACATAATGCAGGTTGGCGGGCAGGGGGCAGTCGAGCATCGGCGGCGGGCCTCGGTCAGGTCTCTGATCAATGGACCACAGCCGTTTGCAGGTTGCTCAGCCGAGCAGGGCCACCGACTTGATTTGCGCGATCAGTGCCTGGCCCGGGTGCAGGCCGAGCTGGTCGGCGGAGAACCGGGTGATACGTGCCAGCAGCGCATTGCCGCCAGCGTCCAGGCTGACCAGCACATGTGCCGGGTTGTCCGCCGGGCGTGTTTCGCGCACGCGCACCGGCAGGCGGTTGAGAATGCTCGAGCTGCTGTCGGCGTCCAGCGCCAGGCTGACATCGCGGGCCTGCACCTTGACGCGCAGGGTGCTGCCCATGCTGTGGGCCGGATGGGCGATGCGCAGCAGTGGTGCGTCGCTGCCGGGCAGGCGCAGGTCGAGCAGGTCGTAATGCGGGTCGTGGCCGACCACCAGGCCTTCGAACACCACGCCGGCATCCTCGCCCTGGGCCAGCGGCAGGTCCAGGCGCGCCAGGGTGGCGCCGATCGGCCCGCTGGCCATGGCCCTGCCTTGCTCCAGCAGCACCAGGTGATCGGCCAGCCGCGCCACTTCGTCCTGGGCATGGCTGACGTACACCAGGGGGATGTCCAGTTCGTCGTGCAAGCGCTCGAGGTAAGGCAGGATCTCGCGTTTGCGCGGCCCGTCGAGGGCAGCCAGCGGCTCGTCCATGAGCAGTAGCCGCGGGCTGCTGAGCAGCGCACGGGCGATGCCGACCCGCTGCGCCTCACCGCCCGACAACGTCGCCGGTTTGCGCGCGAGCAGGTGGCCGATGCCCAGCAGCTCGCTGGCCTGGTCGAGGCTGACCTTGCGCGCATCGGCTGCGATGCGCTTCCAGCCGAACTCCAGGTTGCCGCGCACCGACAGGTGGGGGAACAGGCTGGCCTCCTGGAACACATAACCTACCGGGCGCAGGTGCGGTGCCTGGAAGTAGCCGCGTGCGCTGTCTTCCCAGACCTCGCCATTGACCTCGATGTAGGCACTGGCGGCCCGCTCCAGCCCGGCCAGGCAACGCAGGCATGAGGTCTTGCCCGAGCCCGAGTGGCCGAACAGCGCGCTGATACCGCGCCCGGGCAATTGCAGGTCGACATCCAGGGTGAAGTCATCGCGCGCCAGCTTCAGGCGCGCCACGATCGAACCGCTCATTTTCAGCTCCAGCCAGCTTTGCTACGGCGCCCGGCATAGAGCAGGAGCAGCACCAGGAACGAGAACACCAGCATGGCACCGGCCAGCCAGTGGGCTTGGGAATACTCCATGGCCTCGACGTGATCGAAGATCTGCACCGAGACCACGCGGGTCTTGTCGGGGATGTTGCCACCGATCATCAGCACCACGCCGAATTCGCCCACGGTGTGGGCGAAACCGAGGATGCTGGCGGTGACGAAGCCGGGCCGGGCCAGTGGCAGCACCACATGGACGAAGGTGTCCCAGGGGCTGGCGCGCAGGGTCGCGGCGACTTCCAGCGGCCGCTGGCCGATGGCGCCGAAGGCGTTCTGCAGCGGCTGCACCACGAACGGCAGGGAATACACGGTCGAGCCGATCACCAGCCCGGTGAAGCTGAACACCACGGTGCCCAGGCCCAGCGCCTGGGTAGCCTGGCCGAGCCAGCCGTGCGGGCCGAGGGCGATCAGCAGGTAGAAGCCGATCACCGTCGGCGGCAGCACCAAGGGCAGCGCCACCAGCGCGCCGACCGGCCCGCGCAGCCACGAACGCGTGCGCGCCAGCCACAAGGCGATCGGCGTGCCGATGACCAGCAGGATCAGGGTGGTCAGGCTGGCCAGTTTGAGGGTCAGCCAGATTGCCCCCAGGTCACTGGCGTCCAGTGGCATCAGATTTCATAACCGTAGGACTTGATCACCGCAGCGGCTTTCGGGCCTTTCAGGTAGTCCACCAGGGCCTTGGCTGCTGGGTTGTCCTTGCCTTTGTTGAGGATGACCGCGTCCTGCAGGATCGGCTCGTGCAGGTTGGCCGGGACGATCCAGGCCGAACCGCTTTCGACCTTGCCATCCTTGTAGATCTGCGACAGGGCGACGAAGCCCAGTTCGGCGTTGCCGGTGGAGACGAACTGGAAGGCCTGGGTGATGTTCTGGCCTTCGACGATCTTGGCCTTGGTGGCTTCGGTCAGCTTCAGTTTGTCCAGTACCTGGGTGGCGGCCAGGCCGTAAGGCGCGGCTTTAGGGTTGGCGATGGACAGGTGCTGGAACTGGTTCTTCTTCAGGACTTCACCCTTGTCGTCCACGTAGCCTGGCTTGGCCGACCACAGGGCCAGGGTGCCGGTGGCGTAGGTGAAGCGCGAACCCGGGACGATTTCCTTTTCTTCTTCAAGCTTTTTCGGGGTGCTGTCGTCGGCGGCAAGGAACACTTCGAACGGCGCGCCGTTCTTGATCTGCGCGTAGAACTGCCCGGTGGCGCCGTAGGCGGCGACCAGCTTGTGGCCGGTGTCTTTCTCGAAATCCTTGGCGATGGCCTGGATCGGCGCGGTGAAGTTCGCGGCGACGGCGACCTGTACCTCGTCGGCCCAGGCGCTGTTGAGGGAGATCAGGCTGGCCAGGGTGGCGGCGGCGAGGTGGGACAGGCGAATACGCATGAAGACAGCTCCTGAGGGTGGTTATCGTTATGGTGGGAACTATATAGCGATAGGCCAGTTGTCGGGAAGGGGCTGCAAGCAAGGGGCCGCCGTACCTGCGGGAGCGGGTTTATCGAGGCGTCGAAACGCCGCGAAGAAGCCGACACCCATGGAAGCCTTAGCGGATAATCTGCGCCAACGCCTTCCCGGCCATCTCCCGGGTCAATTGCTCGGCCCCCACATGCCTGCCCAGGCGCAACGCCTGGCCCGCCCACAGGTTGCTGAAGTCGCTGTTCCCCTGCGGATCGGTGATCGCCCGCAGCGGCATCAGCGCGCCCCCCGCCAGCGGGAAGCGCGGAGCCAGTTCGCTCATCGGCCCCAGTTCACGCATGATGCGATTGTTGATACCCCGTGCCGGGCGCCCGGTGAACAGGTTGGTCAGCGCGGTGTCGCTGGCCGCTGCGCTGTCCAGCGCGCGACGATGGGCCGCTGACACCTTGGTTTCGGGGCAGAACAGGTAGGCCGTGCCGACCTGCACCGCGCTGGCGTCCAGGGCCAGCGCGGCCACCAGGCCGCGGTGGTCGGCGATGCCGCCGGCGGCGATCACCGGCAGGCGCACGGCATCGGCAATCTGCGGCACCAGGGCGAAGGTGCCGATCTGGCTGGTGATGTCGTCGCTGAGGAACATGCCGCGATGGCCGCCGGCCTCGTAGCCCATGGCGATGATCGCGTCGCAGCCGTGCTCCTCAAGCCACAGGGCTTCCTCGACCGTGGTCGCACTGGACAGCACCTTGGCCCCCGTTGCCTTGACCCGCTGCAGCAGCGCAGCTTCAGGCAGGCCGAAATGGAAACTGACCACCTCGGGGCGCATCTGCTCGACCAACTGGCAGCCCTGTTCATCGAACGGGGCACGATTGGAGACAGGCGTGGGCGCGTCGAAGTCGGCACCGAGCTCGTCGTAATACGGTTTGAGGGTCTGCTTCCAGCGGGCGTCGCGCTCGGCGTCGGGCGCAGGTGGGGTGTGGCAGAAGAAGTTGAGGTTCAGGCTGCGGTCCGGGCAGGCCGCGCGGAAGGCGGTGATCTCGTCGCGCACCTGCTCGCCGGTGAGCATGGCGCAGGGCAGGGCAGCGAGCCCGCCGGCCTTGGCCACGGCGATGGCCAGGGCCGAGCCGCTGGCACCGGCCATGGGTGCCTGGAGAATGGGCAACTCGATGCCCAGCAGATCGAGAAGACGACGGTCGGGCCAGTTGCTCATTCCTCACTCCTAGTCAGGGGCCGCCTTACAGCGCTTTGCTTACCTGGATGTCGCTGATCTTCTCGGCGTCGTCGCCGTGGATCTTGCGCAGGGCTTCCAGCGCCTGCTCCTGGGAGGCATCGGCCATCACGGCGAAGTCCCAGCGGCGTTCGCCGTCGAGTTTGTACTTGATGACGTATTTGATGTTCTGGGTCATGGCGGTCTTTATCTGAGTTTCGACGATGAACGGCGGATGATCTTGATCTTGTGGCTCAAGGTTGGCTTGCGCGTTACCGAAATCGGCCGTGTGGTTACGGTATCGATGGTGATGTTCCAGAAGCCGGTGCTGGGCACGGTGATCTTGGCCGGGAAGTCAACGAACTGGCCGCCGTGGTAGGTGTGCCGGCCGCCATTCTTGAAGCTGCGGAAGTTGGCGTCGTTCATCAGGCGGATGTTACAGCGCTGGGAGCATTCGATGACGACGATGTCGTCCTCGTTCAGGTGCTCGCGCTGGTGTACGAATTTCATGGGTTGCTCCGCAAGGATTGGTTCTGCAAAGCCGAACGATATCACGATGTGGCCATGCCCTGCCGCGCCAGTCGGGAGAGGGGCGGATAAATCTGCCAGATCACGGAGCAAAAACGCCTCGCCGTTGTCGTAAACATTCCTGAAAGCAGAGGTGCTGCAAATGAAGTGCATGGTGGTGGCGATGGCCCTGGTGTTGGGAGGGTGTGTGAGCGTCTCGGAACTCGAGCAGTCGCACGAAACCCTCGATGTGATTTCAGGCAAGACGCCACGCGAGTACGCCGATTGCGTCAAGGCACAACTGGCCGACAGCCGCGACCCGCTGACCGAGGAAGCACGCGGCGACGGCCTGCGCCTGATCGTGCCGCAGAAGCTCACCGCTGGCGCCGGCCCGGCAGCCCTGGTCGACATTGCCAAGCGTGGCAGTGGCAGCAGCATCAAACTGCACGAACGCCTGAACAACTTCCCGATGCGCCTGGGCGATGTGCGCACGGCCGCGACGAAATGCATTTCCGGCGATTGACCCTGTGCCGAGCGCGTCTAGGGCTGCTTGCGGACCAGCCTGAAGCGCTGCATGCCGGCCACCCGTGGAGGGCCGGATGACACGGATTTCACGAACTTTTCGGAACTATCTACACTGAGATATCTCTATGATGGCAGCGGTCGCCTCGGGCAGGCATTGTAAGCTGAATGCCGCCTGATTAGACTGCGCCGAATTCCACAGGCCTCGCCTATGTTTAAGGATGTTTATGATCAAGAAATGCTTGTTCCCGGCAGCCGGTTACGGCACTCGCTTCCTGCCTGCTACCAAAGCCATGCCCAAGGAAATGCTGCCGGTGGTCAACAAGCCACTGATCCAGTATGGCGTTGAAGAAGCATTGGATGCTGGTCTGAACGAGATTTCCATCGTCACCGGCCGCGGCAAGCGCGCGCTGGAAGACCACTTCGACATCAGCTACGAGCTGGAAAACCAGATCAAGGGCACCGACAAGGAAAAGTACCTGGTCGGCATCCGTCGCCTGCTTGACGAGTGCTCGTTCTCCTACACCCGCCAGACCGAAATGAAAGGCCTGGGCCACGCCATCCTGACCGGCCGCCCGCTGATCGGTGACGAGCCGTTCGCCGTGGTGCTGGCCGACGACCTGTGCGTCAACCTCGAAGGCGAAGGCGTGCTCGCGCAGATGGTCGCGCTGTACAAGAAGTACCGCTGCTCGATCGTTGCCATCCAGGAAGTCGATCCGCAGGAAACCAACAAGTACGGCGTCATCGCCGGTGAAGAGATCAAGGATGGCATCTTCCGTGTCGACGCCATGGTCGAGAAGCCCAAGCCGGAAGACGCACCTTCCAACCTGGCGATCATCGGTCGCTACATCCTGACCCCGGACATCTTCGAGAAGATCGAACAGACCGAGCCAGGCAAGGGTGGCGAGATCCAGATCACCGACGCACTGATGAAGCAGGCTGCCGAAGGCAACGTGATCGCCTACAAGTTCAAGGGCCAGCGTTTCGACTGCGGTGGCGCCGAGGGCTACATCGAGGCGACCAACTTCTGCTTCGAGCACTTCTACAAGGCCGGCAAGGCGTACTGATACGCCGATGCGGGTTCAAGGAGCCACCCTTCGGGGTGGCTTTTTTGTTTGCGGCGGCCAACGGCGTTATGCTGGGCGCCAGCCAAGGAGACTGAATACATGGCCTACGATTTTGATCTGTTCGTGATTGGCGCCGGTTCCGGCGGTGTGCGTGCGGCGCGCTTCGCTGCGGGCTTCGGCGCAAAAGTGGCAGTGGCCGAGAGTCGCTACCTGGGCGGCACCTGCGTCAACGTCGGCTGCGTGCCGAAAAAACTGCTGGTGTACGGTGCCCACGTCGCCGATGAACTCGAGCAGGCCGCCGGCTTCGGCTGGACCCTGGAAGAGGGCCACTTCGACTGGGGCACCCTGATCGCCAACAAAAACCGTGAGATCGAGCGCCTCAACGGCATCTATCGCAACCTGCTGGTCAACAGTGGCGTGACCTTGCTGCAGGGCCACGCGCGCATCACCGGCGCCAACGAGGTGGAAGTGGACGGCCAGCGCTACAGCGCGGAGCACATCCTCATCGCCACCGGCGGCTGGCCGCAGGTGCCGGACATCCCGGGCAAGGAGCTGGCGATCACCTCCAACGAGGCGTTCTACCTCAAAGACCTGCCGCGTCGGGTGCTGGTGGTGGGTGGCGGTTACATCGCGGTGGAGTTCGCCGGCATCTTCCAGGGCCTGGGCGCCGACACCACCTTGCTCTACCGTGGCGACCTGTTCCTGCGCGGTTTCGACGGCTCGGTGCGCACCCACCTGAAGGAAGAGCTGGAAAAGCGCGGCCTGGACCTGCAGTTCAACGCCGATATCCAGCGCATCGACAAGCTCGAGGATGGCAGCCTCAAGGCCACCCTCAAGGACGGACGCGAGCTGGTTGCCGACTGCGTGTTCTACGCCACCGGCCGCCGCCCGATGCTCGACAACCTGGGCCTGGAAAACACCGGTGTGGAGCTGGACCCACGTGGCTATATCCGCGTCGACGAACAGTACCAGACCACTGCGCCGTCGATCCTCGCCATTGGTGACGTGATCGGCCGCGTGCAGCTGACCCCGGTCGCCCTGGCCGAAGGCATGGCCGTGGCACGGCGCCTGTTCAAGCCCGAACAGTACCGCCCGGTGGATTACCAGAACATTCCCACCGCCGTGTTCAGCCAACCACCGATCGGCACCGTCGGCCTGACCGAGGAGCAGGCGCTGGAGGCCGGGCACAAGGTGCAGATCTTCGAGAGCCGCTTCCGCGCCATGAAGCTGACCCTCACCGACATCCAGGAAAAGACCCTGATGAAGCTGGTGGTCGATGCCGAGACCGACAAGGTCCTGGGCTGCCACATGGTCGGGCCGGACGCCGGCGAGATCATCCAGGGCCTGGGCGTCGCGCTGAAGGCCGGTGCGACCAAGCAGCAGTTCGACGAGACCATCGGCGTGCATCCGACGGCCGCCGAAGAGTTCGTTACCCTGCGCACGGTCACCCGCTGATGCCAGGGCCCCATCGCCGCTTGCCGGCGATGGGGCCTCTCAGCCCATTCCCTTCTATTAATCATCCCCGGTTATAGCCAAAACCAATCAGCAGCATGAGCTTTGCCAATGAGCCTTCCTGGCGACCAGCGGTTAGGATTCTCTCCATCAACTGATTCCAACCCCATGAAGGAGCGTCTCTCATGCCAATCATCAACAGCCAGGTCAAACCGTTCAACGCCACCGCCTACCACAAGGGCGAGTTCGTTCAGGTCAGCGAAGCCGACCTGAAAGGCAAGTGGTCCGTCGTGTTCTTCTACCCGGCCGACTTCACCTTCGTCTGCCCGACCGAACTGGGCGACCTCGCCGACAACTACGCCGAGTTCCAGAAGCTGGGCGTGGAAATCTACGGCGTGTCGACCGACACCCACTTCACCCACAAAGCCTGGCACGACACCTCGGACACCATCGGCAAGATCCAGTACCCGCTGATCGGTGACCCGACCCACGTCATCTCGCGCAACTTCGACGTGCTGATCGAAGAAGCCGGCCTGGCCGATCGCGGTACCTTCGTGATCAACCCGGAAGGCCAGATCAAGATCGTCGAACTGAACGACGGTGGTGTAGGCCGCGATGCTGCCGAGCTGCTGCGCAAGGTCAAGGCCGCCCAGTACGTTGCCGCTCACCCAGGCGAAGTCTGCCCGGCCAAGTGGAAAGAAGGCGAAGCCACCCTGGCGCCATCCCTGGACCTGGTCGGCAAGATCTAAGCCGATGTCCACCCTGCGGGCGGTAGACAGCCGCCAAAGCTGAAGTAACTACCGCCCCGTAAAAGCGCCCGGGCGACCTCGCCTGGGCGTTTTTGTATCCGAGTTTTGAAAAAGGAATCGCCCGTATGTTGGACGCCACGCTTAAATCGCAACTGAAAACCTACCTGGAGCGGGTCACCCAGCCGATCGAGATCGTTGCCTCCCTCGACGACGGCGCGAAGTCCCGCGAATTGCACGACCTGCTGGTGGAAATCGCCGGCCTGTCGAACCTCATTACCTTCAGCGCGGACGGCAGCGACGCCCGTCGCCCTTCGTTCTCGCTGAACCGCCCGGGAGCCGACATCAGCCTGCGCTTCGCCGGTATCCCCATGGGCCACGAATTCACCTCCCTGGTGCTGGCGTTGCTGCAAGTCGGCGGCCATCCCTCGAAGGCCAGTGCCGAAGTGATCGAGCAGATCCAGGCGCTGGAAGGCGAATTCACCTTCGAAACCTATTTCTCGCTGTCGTGCCAGAACTGCCCGGACGTGGTCCAGGCGCTGAACCTGATGGCGGTGCTCAACCCCAACGTGCGCCACGTGGCCATCGACGGCGCGCTGTTCCAGGATGAAGTGGAAGCGCGCAAGGTCATGGCGGTGCCGAGCATCTACCTGAACGGCGAAGTGTTCGGCCAGGGCCGCATGGGCCTGGAAGAGATCCTCGGCAAGATCGACACCGGTGCCGGCGCCCGCCAGGCCGAGAAGATCAACGCCAAGGACGCCTTCGACGTGCTGGTGGTCGGCGGTGGCCCAGCCGGCGCGGCAGCGGCCATCTATGCTGCGCGCAAAGGCATCCGCACCGGTGTTGCCGCCGAGCGCTTCGGTGGCCAGGTCCTCGACACCCTGGCCATCGAGAACTTCATCTCGGTGCAGGAGACCGAAGGGCCGAAGCTGGCCACGGCGCTGGAAGAGCACGTCAAGCAGTACGACGTCGACATCATGAACCTGCAGCGCGGCGAAGCGCTGATCCCGGCCACCGACGGCGGCCTGCACGAAGTGCGCCTGGCCGGCGGCGCCTCGCTCAAGGCCAAGACCGTGATCCTCGCCACCGGCGCCCGCTGGCGCGAAATGAACGTGCCGGGCGAGCAGCAATACCGCGCCCGCGGCGTGGCCTACTGCCCGCACTGCGACGGCCCGCTGTTCAAGGGCAAGCGTGTGGCGGTGATCGGGGGTGGCAACTCTGGCGTGGAGGCGGCCATCGACCTGGCCGGTATCGTCGCCCAGGTGACGCTGATCGAGTTCGACAGCCAGCTGCGTGCCGATGCGGTGCTGCAGCGCAAGCTGCACAGCCTGGCGAACGTCAAGGTGATCACCAGCGCGTTGACCACCGAGGTGGTGGGCAATGGCGAGAAGGTCACCGGCCTGCGCTACAAGGATCGCACCACCGATGAGGTGCACGACCTGGCGCTGGAAGGCATCTTCGTGCAGATCGGCCTGCTGCCGAACACCGATTGGCTCAAAGGCACTGTCGAGCTGTCGCCGCGTGGCGAGATCATCGTCGACGCCAAGGGCCAGACCAGCGTGCCGGGCGTGTTTGCCGCGGGTGACGTGACCACGGTGCCGTACAAGCAGATCGTGATTGCAGTGGGCGAGGGGGCCAAGGCTTCGCTGGCGGCCTTCGATCACCTGATCCGTACCTCGGCACCGGCGTAAGCCTGTACCGGCCCTTTCGCGGCTGAAGCCGCTCCTCACAGTCGAGGCCTGCGCTGAACCTGTGGGAGCGGCTTTAGCCGCGAAAGGGCCAGTACCAGCAGAGCAAAACCCGAGGGTGTCTATGCTTACTGCAGACACCTTCAGGAGCTTCACCATGACGCTGATCAGCCGCGAACCCTGGTGGCTAGTCCCCCCAAAGCCCGGGCAGACCGAACAGGACCTGCACTGGGGCTACCTCGAGATCTACGAAGGCGGCCGCACCGTGTTCGTCGACCAGCGCCCCAGCGACCGTGAACTGGCCGAGCGCAAGAGCTGCCGCCACTTCCCCGAAGCCGAGCCTTAGCCGGCTCAGCCTTCCAGTTCGGCCAGGCGCGCTTCCAGCGCCGCGATCCGTGCTTCCAGGGCTTCGATCCGTTCTTCCGAAACGCTGGCGCTGCTGCTGCGTGCGCCGCCTTCCTGCTGGCGCGCCGCCAGGATCGCCTCGATTTCCGCCGGGTCGCCCAGGGCATGGGTGTAGCGGTCTTCGCGCTGCCCGGCCTGGCGCGGCAGGTGCAGGGCCAGGTCGCGGGAGATCAGACGCTCCAGCTGATGCTGGATCTGCTCGGTGTCGTCGAAGTCGTGCAGGCGGTTGCTGCGGGTCAGCAGCTCGCTGAGGGTCTGCGGGCCACGCAGGAACAGCAGGCCCATCAACACCAGTTGCGCCGGTACCAACTCCAGGGCCTTGTCCACCCGCTGTTCCCAGCGGTCGGCGCGGCTGCCCATCTGCAGGCGGGTCATGCCCTGGCTTTCAAGGTTGCGCAAGGCCTGGCCGACCTGGCCCTGGGTGAGGTTCATCACCGGTTCCCGGCTGGTTTTCTGGTTGCAGGCCAGCAGCAGGGCATTGAGGGTCAGCGGGTAGCTCTCCGGGCTGGTGGCCTGCTTTTCGATCAGCGAGCCGAGAATGCGGATCTCGATGCTGGTGAGGCGG
This sequence comes from Pseudomonas sp. NPDC089401, assembly GCF_044749485.1. NCBI lineage: Bacteria > Pseudomonadati > Pseudomonadota > Gammaproteobacteria > Pseudomonadales > Pseudomonadaceae > Pseudomonas > Pseudomonas sp. NPDC089401. The sequence goes on from NZ_JBIVIA010000001.1 coordinate 804,980, forward strand.
CCTTCGCCTGCGCTTTGGTGTTCTGACATGGCCCTGTCTCATGGCTGGGGGAAGGCCACTAGCGTAGGTAATGCCGCGGTGTAAGGCAATGTGGGAGCGGGTTCACCCGCTTCCACAGGCGGCCACGACGAGCTTAAACGCTACGTCGCGCCTCGGCCTCGCATGCCGCCGCGGTGAACAGCACGTCGGTCGAAGAGTTCAGCGCGGTCTCCGCCGAATCCTGCAGCACGCCAATGATGAAGCCCACCGCCACCACCTGCATGGCAATCTCGCTGGGAATGCCGAACAGGCTGCACGCCAGCGGAATCAGCAGCAGCGAGCCACCCGCCACCCCCGACGCGCCGCAGGCGCAGACCGCTGCGACCACGCTCAGCAGCACCGCGGTCGGCAGGTCCACCGGGATGCCCAGGGTATGCACCGCCGCCAGGGTCAGCACGGTGATGGTGATCGCCGCGCCTGCCATGTTGATGGTCGCACCCAGCGGGATCGACACCGAATAGGTGTCCTCATGCAGCCCCAGGCGCTCGGACAGCGCCAGGTTGACCGGGATATTGGCCGCCGAGCTGCGGGTGAAGAACGCCGTGATGCCGCTTTCGCGCAGGCACAAGAGGGTCAGCGGGAACGGGTTGCGGCGGATCTTCCAGAACACGATCAGCGGGTTCATCACCAGCGCCACGAACAGCATGCAGCCGATCAGCACGGCCAGCAGGTGCAGGTAGCCGAGCAAGGCGTCCAGGCCCGCCTGCGCCAGGGTCGAGCCGACCAGGCCGAAGATGCCCAGCGGGGCGAAGCGGATCACCACGCGCACCAGCAGGGTCACGCCGTTGGAGAGGTCGTCGACCACCGTGCGGGTGGTCTCGCTGGCATGGCGCAAGGCCACGCCCAGGCCGATGGCCCAGGTCAGTACGCCGATGAAGTTGGCATTGACCAGGGCGCTGACCGGATTGTCGACCGCGCTCAGCAGCAGGTTCTGCATCACCTCGGTGATGCCGCCCGGGGCGCTCAGGGAGGCTTCGCTCGTGCTCAGCGCCAGAGGCGAGGGGAACAGCATGCTGGCGCCCACCGCCACCACGGCGGCGCCGAAGGTGCTCAGCAGGTACAGCCAGAGGATCGGGCGGATGTGGGTCTGCTGGCCCTGGCGGTGGTTGGCGATCGACGCCATCACCAGGACGAACACCAGCACCGGTGCCACGGCTTTCAGGGCGCTGACGAACACCTTGCCGAGGAAGCCCAGGTCACCGGCGATGGCCGGCGCGAGCAGGGCCAGGGCGATGCCGGCGACCAGGCCGATGATGATCTGGGTCACCAGGCTGGTGCGGTTGAGGAGGCGGAAAACGGGTGTCATGTGCAGCGGGGTCTCGGAATCGTGAAAGGGCGCGACTCTAGCACATTCAGGCCCGGCCCCCGTGGCAGCGGGTTCACCCGCGAAACAGCACCGCGCTCACCAATGGAACAACTCCCGCCGCGCGCCCTCGGTAATGGCCACGATCCCCGGATGCTTGACCTTGCGCTCCACCGAGATGGCATAGAACGATTCCTGCACCGCGTCGGTCTGCCCGATCAGTTCCACCCCATACTGGCGGCACACTTCCTCGGCAATCACGCTCGGCGCCACGAAGATACCGCTGCCCGACTGCCCGAATGCCTGCATCAAGGCGCTGTCATCGAACTCACCGACGATCTGCGGCTGCACCTGTTGCTCGCCCAGCCAGCGCAACAGGCGGCTGCGTACCACGGTTTCCGCGCCGGGGATCAGCAGCGGCGCATCCTGCAGGCAGGCGGGGAACGGCCCGGCATGGCGCCGCGCCAGGGCAGGAGTGGCGAAGAAACTCAGGCCGCATTCGCCAAGCTTCTGGCTGTAGCCCTTGATGTCCAGGTGGCTGGGCATCGGGCTGTCGGATATAACCAGGTCCAGGCGCTGGATCGCCAGGTCCGCCAGCAGGCGTTCGAGCTTGTCTTCGCGGCAATTGATGCGCAGCACCTCGTCCAGCGCCATGGTCGGTGCCAGCAAGCGGTAGACGATCGACTTGGGCACCACGTCGGCCACCCCCACGCGGAACAGGATCTGCTCCTGGGGGCCGGCGCGCAGCATGGCCTCCAGCTCGCCGCCGAGCTGGAACATCTGCTCGGCGTAGACCAGTGCCTGGCGGCCGGTCTCGGTCAGTTCCAGCTGCCGGCCCACTCGTTGGAACAGCTCCAGGCCGTAGGTCTGCTCGAACAGGCTGATCTGCCCGCTGATGGTCTGCGGCGTGAGGTTCAACTGCTCGCTGGCGCGGGCGATACTGCCGGTCTTGGCCACGGCCCAGAAGTAGTGCAATTGCCGGTAGTTGAGCACGAGGATCGTTCCGATTCGAAAAAACCGAAGTATACCCGTTGGAAATACGAATTTTCCGGATGTTTCGGCGTCTTTAGAATGCGACCCCATCAGGCGCATCGCGCGCCGCCGGGATTCTTCAAGCGAGGACACCATGCTGCAACTCAAATCCATCGGCACGCCATTGGTGCTGACCCTGGCCCTGTTCGGCCTGGCCGGCTGCGACCAGGCCGAGAAATCCGCCCAGCAGATGCTCGACCAGGCGGCGAAATCGGCCAAGCAGGCCATCGACGACACCAACCAGGCCGCCCAGCAGGCCTTGAGCGATGCCATGGGCCAGGAAGGCCACAAACCGAAAGACCCTGAAAAGAAAGCCCACAGCCAGGAAATCTGACCCCTAACCGCCGTTGCAGGATCGACCAATGGAATACTTGCTGGAACTCGCCGCTAGCCCTACCGCCTGGGTTGCCCTGGCCACCCTGGTGGCCATGGAGATCGTGCTCGGTATCGACAACCTGATCTTCATCTCCATCCTCACCAACAAACTGCCGCTGGAGTACCGTTCGAAGGCGCGGCGCATCGGCATCAGCATGGCCCTGGTCATGCGCCTGGCGCTGCTCAGCACGGTGGCCTGGATCGTCCAGTTGACCGACCCGGTGTTCGAGGTGTTCGGCAACGCCTTCTCGTGGAAGGACGTGATCCTCATCGCCGGTGGCCTGTTCCTGCTGTGGAAGGCGACCAAGGAGATCCACGAAAACGTCGATCCCCACGGCGCCAAGGAAGAAGCCAAGGTGTCCTCGACCGTCACCCTGGGCTTCGCTGCGGCGATCTTCCAGATCCTGTTGCTGGACATCGTTTTTTCGGTCGACAGCATCATCACCGCGGTGGGCATGACCGAGCACCTGCCGATCATGATCATTGCCGTGATCTCGGCGGTGATCGTGATGATGGTGGCGGCCGACCCGCTGGCCAACTTCATCAATGACAACCCGACGGTGGTCATGCTGGCCCTGGGCTTCCTGATCATGATCGGCATGACGCTGATCGCCGAAGGGTTTGGCGCCCATGTACCGAAGGGGTATGTGTACGCGGCGATGGCATTCTCGACGGTGATCGAGATCCTCAACATCCTGGCCCGCCGGGCGCGCCTCAAGCGCGAAGCGGCAGAAGGCTGATCTCGACAAGCCGGGGCGCCCTGCGCCCCATTTCGCGGGTAAACCCGCTCCCACGGGGATTGCGCCAGGTTCAAAACCAGTGCGGTACCTGTGGGAGCGGGTTTACCCGCGAATGGGCCAATGTGGATTCAAAGGGGTCAATGCACCCCGGCATGCCGCCGCGCCCGGTGCGCGGGCTGCACCTTGGCCGGCAGGTGATGGTGTTGCGAATGGCGCCGCACGATACGCAGTACGCCCCACAGCATGGCGGCCGCGACGGCCAGCCACATGCCCAGCAGCATCAGGATTGCCATAGTCAGGCTCATGTGTGCCTCCTTCTCTTGGGCCGCCTTCGGCGCGCCCTCCAGACACAGCTTTAGTCTAGCTCCCCGTCCGTGACGTTCCATTGACTTCTGTTCCAAGGCTCAAGCCATTTGGTTGCAAAGCCAGCGTGGGCTATACCCGCGCCGCGCAGCATCCTATGATCGGCCCCAGAGCCGGGCGCTGCCTGCCTGGCACCGGAACAAGCGAGTGTCCATGGAGCACCCATCCTTCAACAACGCCCCACGGCGGCTGCTGGCGGCCTGCCTGGTGGTCGCCGGCCTGGTGGTCGCCGGCCTGGCAGGTTGTGCCGGCGCGCCGCCTGCCAGCCTCAAGGGCCTGCCGCAGCGGGTCGAGATCAGCAGCGTGCCGTTCTACCGCGGCAACGCCAACCACAGCGCTTCGATGGCCCTGGCTGCGCTGCTGTCGCAACAGGGCGCACCGATCACGCCGGGCCTGCTGGACAAGCCCTTGAACCTGCCCAAGGGCGCCGAGGCGCTGGAAACCGGCATCCCTCGGGTGGCGCGTGAATATGGCATGGTGGTCTACCCGCTGGACAAGCACCTGGACGCCTTGCTGGCCCAGGTCGCCGGCGGCAACCCGGTGCTGCTGCGCTACCAGGAAGGTTCGGCGTGGTGGAGCGAGCCGCGCTATGCGGTGCTGATCGGCTATGACCGCTACAAGCAGCGCGTGCTGCTGCGTTCGGGCATGCATCGGCGGCAGCTGATGGCCTTCGATGACTTTGCTTCGGCGTGGGCGAAGGAGGGGAGCTGGGCAGTGCTGGTGCAGCCACCGCGGCAGTTGCCGGCGCAGGTGGATCGGCAGCGCTGGTTGCAGGCGGCCGATGAACTGGCCAGGGCAGGGCAGGAGATTGCAGCGAAGCAGGCCGTGAACAGCCTGAACAAATAGCTTCGACAGTACCGGCCTCTTCGCGGCTGAAGCCGCTCCCACAGGGATTGCATCAGGTTCAAAACCAGTGCGTTACCTGTAGGAGCGGCTTTAGCCGCGAAGAGGCCAGGCCTGCTTACATCAGAAGCCCAGGCGATCGCGCAGGCTGTAGTACCAGGCACCCAGGGCGCTGAACGGCACGCGCAGCATCTGCCCACCCGGGAACGGGTAGTGCGGCAGGCCGGCGAAGGCGTCGAAACGCTCGGCCTGGCCACGCAGGGCCTCGGCCAGCACCTTGCCCGCCAGGTGGGTGTAGGTCACGCCGTGACCCGAGCAACCCTGGGAGTAGTAGATGTTGTCGCCGATACGGCCAACCTGCGGCAGGCGCGACAGGGTCAGCAGGAAGTTGCCGGTCCAGGCGAAGTCGATCTTGACGTTCTTCAGCTGCGGGAACGCCTTGAGCATCTTCGGGCGGATGATCGCTTCGATGTTGGCCGGGTCACGGGCGCCGTACACCACGCCGCCGCCGAAGATCAGGCGCTTGTCGCCGGTCAGGCGGTAGTAGTCCAGCAGGTAGTTGCAGTCTTCCACGCAGTAGTCCTGCGGCAGCAGGGTGCGCGCCAGTTCGTCGCCCAGCGGCTCGGTGGTGATCACCTGGGTGCCGCATGGCATCGACTTGGCGGCCAGTTCCGGTACCAGGTTGCCCAGGTAGGCGTTGCCGGCAACGATGATGAACTTGGCGCGGACCTTGCCCTGCGGGGTGTGCACCACCGGGTTGGCGCCACGTTCGATGCGCACGGCCGGGGTCTGCTCATAGATGATGCCGCCCAGCGACTCGACCGCGGCGGCTTCGCCCAGGGCCAGGTTCAGCGGGTGGATATGGCCGCCGCTCATGTCCAGCATGCCGCCGACATAGCTGTCGCAGGCGACCACTTCACGGATGCGCTTCTGGTCCATCAGCTCCAGCTGGGTGTGGCCGAAGCGTTCCCACAGGCGCTTTTGCGACTCCAGGTGGCCCATCTGCTTGGAGGTCAGCGCGGCGAACACGCCGCCGTCCTTCAGGTCGCACTGGATGTTGTACTTGGCCACGCGCTCGCGGATGATGCGCCCGCCTTCGAAGGCCATCTTGCCCAGCAGCTGGGCTTCTTTAGGGCCGACGGTGCGTTCGATGACATCGATGTCGCGGCTGTAGCTGTTGACGATCTGGCCGCCGTTGCGGCCCGAGGCGCCGAAACCGACCTTGGCCGCTTCGACGATGCTCACCTTGAAGCCGTTCTCCAGCAGGAACAGCGCGCTGGACAGGCCGGTGTAGCCGGCGCCGATGATGCATACATCGGTCTCCACCTCACCCTGCAGCGCCGGACGTGGCGGCACCGGGTTGGCCGAGGCGGCGTAGTAGGACTGGGGGTAGGGGGTGTTAGCCATGCTGCAGGAACCTCGTGTTTTATATTTTTAACGAATGTACCGATGCTATCAATAATAATAAACACCCGCTAGTCGTCCGGTGAAAATCCTTTACTGCCCCGCGGCCGGCCCTTCTCTATAAAGAGTTTAAGATTCAGTGAGTTAGCGCGAAAAAAAGTGTTGACAGGGTTTCTGGATTGGGTAGAATGCGCCCCACACGACAGGCACATAGCTCAGTTGGTTAGAGCACCACCTTGACATGGTGGGGGTCGTTGGTTCGAGTCCAATTGTGCCTACCAAACAAAGTCCCGGCTTCCGGGCATCGAAAAGGGCGACCCGCAAGGGTTGCCCTTTTTGCATTATGGATCACTGCCCGCGCTCGGCAGCGGGCGCCCGCAGGTTTCTGAAAGTTTTTGATTTTTTTGAAAAAAACGCTTTACAGGTACGCATTCGATCACTAATATGCGCACCACACGACAGGCACATAGCTCAGTTGGTTAGAGCACCACCTTGACATGGTGGGGGTCGTTGGTTCGAGTCCAATTGTGCCTACCAAACAAAGTCCCGGTTTTCCGGGCATCAAGAAGGGCGGCCCGCAAGGGTCGCCCTTCTTGCATTCCTGCGTATTGGTTGCGAACCGCTCCACGAAGCAGCGTGTAACCTTTGGTCGCGGGCGATGCCGTGGGCCGCCATGCTAGAATCCGCCCCTTCGAATCTGGAGGTAAACGCGTGCGCAAACTGGCAGTGGTAGTGGCAGTGCTGGCCCTGGCGGGCTGTGACAACGAGGTCGAGGGTGTGCACAAGCAGGTTGCCGAGCACCTGCACAACCCCAAGACCGCCAAGTTCGGCAACGTGCGGATCGACACCAAGGGCACCATCTGCGGCCAGGTGCGCGGCAAGGACGACGCCGGGCAGTACGAAGCCTACCGCAGTTATGTGGCCATCAAGGGCGCTGACGGCCAGTACCAGATCATCGTCGACGACAATGGCAACGACCTGCGCATCCGTGAGCAGTGCGGCGGCGCCGACCTGCAGCGCCGTGCCGAGGCCCTGGCCGACCAGCCGGCCCCGGAAGGTTGGGATGTCGAAGTGATCCAGGGCGCCAACATGGGCGCATTGAGCGACATGACCGCACGCCTGATCGAAAAGGGCATCCCCTCGTCGGTGGAATACCGCGAAGGCAAGCCGGTGGTGCTGATGGGGCCGTTCCCGAGCAAGGCCGAGGCCGAGGCGCGCAAGGCCGAGGTCATGGCCAAGCTGGGCACCGACTCGGTGGTCATCCAGCACGGCGCCCAACGCTGACAGGCGATCTGTTATCTGTAGCCTTCCCCGGCTATGCTTGGCCTGAGACTAGCCAGAACGGGAGGGCCTCATGTCTACGCTGGAGCGGGCCATTGCCGTGGCCGCCAGGGCACATGAAGGGCAATGTGACAAGGGTGGGGCGGCGTACATCCTCCACCCGTTGCGGGTGATGATGCGGGTCAGCACGCTGGAGCAGCGCATAGTCGCGGTGCTGCACGACGTGATCGAAGACACGCCGTTGACCCTTGCCGACCTGGCCCGTGAGGGCTTCCCGCTGAAAATCCTCGCCGCCTTGCTGGCGCTGAGCCGGAACAAGGGCGAGCGCTACGAAGACTTCGTCGTGCGCCTGGGGGGCGACCCGCTGGCGCGCACGGTCAAGCTGGCGGATCTCGCCGACAACAGCGACCTTTCCCGCATCCCGTGCCCCAGCCCTGCCGACCTGGCGCGACTGGCCCGTTACCGTGAGGCCAGCGCTTATCTGCAGGCGTTGCCCTGAGGTGTGATCAGTCTTCTTTCGGTACGGTCCAGAAAATCTGCACGCCGCCATCGTCGCGGTGGGCGAGGGTGACGTTGTCGTTTTCGGCGATTTCCTCGAGCAGGGTTTCCCAGTCGTCCGGCGATTCGTGTTCCAGGCGGAAGATCAGCGCGGCGCGGCTGCGCTGGGCGAGGGGGTTGTTGATGATCTTCTGGATGCGCAGGCCCAGTTGCTGGTAGCTGCTTGCGGTTGCTTCGGCGGTGTTGGCCACGGAGGCGGTTCCTTGTTGTGCTGTATGTGCGTACAGTATTTCACCGCCATCGATTTCGCAACAGGGCGCCCGCGCAAAGGCATCAAATCGTGCGGTGGCAGGGCGCTAATCCCAGCTCGGCAGCGGTTCCGGGCGCGCTTCGCGCAAGCGTTCGAAGCTCGCGGTGGTGCCGCGGTGGCAGGCGAAGCGCAGGTCCATGCTCACCCGCGTGACCTCGCAATGGTTGTGCACCGTGCCATGCGCCAGGTAGCCCCCGTCGAAGACCAACGCTTCGCCATAGCGCAGCGGCACCGGGGTGAAGTCGCCCCGCCCGTAGCCGGTCTCGACATGCATCGTGCAGCCGTGCTCGACATCCACGAACGGTACCCAGACGGTCAGCTGGTCGCTGCGCCGGGTGACCTGGGCATCGCAGTGCCAGGCGCTGACACTGCAGGTATGCGCCAGGTGCACCCGCCACTTGGGCTGGTTGGCGTAGGCGATCCTGCCGCCGAACGCGGCGGCAATCACGTTGCGGGCGAAGCCGTGGTAGGCCTGGTACAGCCTGCAGTCCTCGGCCAGGCCCGTCATGCGCTCGCGCAGGCGCAGGTTGGCCTGGTAGCCGGCGCGTTCGTCACCGCGCCACTGCGCTCGCCCGGCCTGCTCCCGATGCAGCAGGGCCAGGTCGGGCACGGCAAAGATGTCCTGGGCGACAATCCGCTGGAACGGGAAGGCCTCGGTGTCATACACCACCTTGGCCATCCACACCCCCACGGGCCCGCCAGCGCGCTGGTGACGGAACAGGTCCATGGCCCGCGGCGCCTAGCGCAGCACGGCGTGCAGCTGGCGATTCATCACCGCCGTGCTGAACGCGTACTTTTGCCACTTCTGCCAGAGCATCAGCCCCCCGGCGTCCTGGCTGGCCGTGGCGCACAGCTGGTAGAGCCATGCCCAGCCCTGTGCCGACAACCCCTGCGCGGCCCAGGGGTTGACCGCCGGCAACTGCTGCGCACCTTGCCGCGCGCCGATGCAGTTGACCTTGCCGTTGGCGGGCAGGCCAAGGCTGCCGAACAGCACCGCGTCGAGGGTGATCGGGTCCCAGAGCAACTCCAGCGTGCCACTGGCCGCCAGCGCCGGGCCGCCGCTCCAGCTCAGGCGTTGCTCGCTGAAGCGGCTGTGCGCCACGGCCTGGCCATTCACCAGCAGGCCTTGGGCGGACCAGTCGAGGCTGATGGCCGGGCTGTCGGCGAGCGGGTTGTGCAACACGTAGCGGCCCCAGTAGGGGTCGGCAAGCGAGGCCAGGCGCCGATAGCGATGGCCCAGTTGTGGCGCTGCCCCCAGCGCCTCCAGGTCGAAGCGCAGGTCATCGACGCACAGCGACCAGCCGCTGATGCTCAGCCCGCTGCCGAGCGGTTGGCCATTGAGCCGGGCCACCACCTGCTGCGCCTGCACGGCAATCTGCAGGCTGTCGCCCGAGGGGTTGCGGTGCTCACCGACCAGGTGCACTGGCATCAACCCGCCAGGGGGCAGGGCGTCGGCGATCAGTGCATGTGCGGCCGGGAGCGGGTCCTGCTCGCTCCAGATCGCGCCGATCAGCCGGCGCTTGCGCCCGGGGCCCAGGTCGCTGCGCAGGAAGCCGTTGTGCCGATTGCCGCTGGCTGCGGCCCATTTCAGGATGCCTTTCTCGTAGCGTGCGTGGTGCACCGCCTGGCCATCGACGTAAAGCAGGCACTGCTCAGGCTTGCCCTGATCGCCGATGAGCACGATCAGGCGCTGCGCCGCGGCACTGAAGTAGACCCCGGTCCAGGGCAAGCTGTCGTGGCGGTTTAGCAGGACGATGTCCTGCGCCAGGCTGGCCACCTCGAACGCCCAGCCCTGAAAGCGCGCGACCTGTTCCAGGTGCTGGCTGCCGCTGCGCCTGTCGCAAGCCAGGCAAGCCTTGCGCACTTCGCCGGCCAGGCGTTTGCTGCGCAGCATCTGCACCAGGAATGCCTTGTTGTTGGAGTCCTTGGCGAACACGCCTTTGGCGGCGATCTGCATGGCACCGGGGTCGCCGCTGGCCAGCAGGCGTTTCTCGCGCCCGCTGAGACCCGGGAACGCTTCGCTGTGGACAGTGCCGGCCGGGTCGGCGGCAAAGCGCTGGCGCAGGCCGATGTCGTTTTTCAGCGCCAGGATGAAATGGCTGGCAGGCGTGGAGGCCTGCCAGTGATAGTCCGGCGGCACCGTGAAGTTGGCGAACTGGCGGATCGCCGCCAGTTCGCGCGGGCCGTAGCGGTCGACTTCGCGTTGCGCCTGGGTGGGGGTCTTGAGGATTTCGTGGTCCTTGAGCAGGCCCAGGCGGATGGCCATCTCCCGGTTGCTCGGTCGGCTGACCTTGGGGGCGATATAGAAGGTCGAGATCCCGGTGAAGCGCACTTGCACCTGCGGGTCGTGCAGCGTGCTCAGCGGGAAGTGCTCGATGACCGGCGCAACCCCGGGGTAGCGCGAGGCGATGTAATGGGTGATGGGGTAGTCGTCGCCGTAATGCTGCTGCAGGTACTGCACCAGGATCGAGAAGTTCTCGTTCAGGTAGCCTTCGCGGCGAAAGCCCATTTCGCCGATCAGCCCGACTTGCCACAGCACCACGTGCAGGCTGGTGTCCGGTGCCCGGTCACGCACCAGCATGTCGGTGGCCTCGTGGGTCTGCAGGCCGGGGTGGCAAGGGTCGATGCCCAGGTCGGCACACAGGCAGTCGAGGGCGCAGATGCCGGCGCGCATCACCGCCGGGTAGCCTTCACGGCGGGCGATGGCGATCGCCCGGTGGGTCGACAGCACGAAGATCCCCGGGTGGCCGTAGAACACCGCCACCACGTGCTCGCCCTGGCGCACCGGGTGCAGCATTGCTTCGCTCATCTGCATGTAGGTGTGGTAGCGCACCTTGTTGTCGTCGTAGAGCACGTACAGGTCGAAGGCGTCCGGGCGCAGGTGCTTGAGCCAGACCGTGGTGGCCGGGTCGGCGACGCAGTAGAAGACCTTGTCGGCGGCCTTGAGCAGGGCCTCGTCGCCGACACTGAAGCCCATGGTCTCGATGCCCGAGCCGATGATGGTCAGCTGCCCGGCTGTCGGCTTGCTGGCCGCGGGTGTTTCCGAGGCCTGCGGCTGGCGGGCGATGTCCCGGGCCAGGGCCTCCCAGGCCTGGGCGTGAGCCTGCTTGTCGGCGTAGGCGGGTGCGCTTTCAGGCGACGTTGCGGTGGATCGAATCATGCGGAACTCCTCGCCGAAGGCTTAGCCGGCAACCCGATTGAGGTATTTGAGCGCGACACTGCAACCGACCTTGATCGGCAGCACCTGGCCCTTGTAGGTGTAGCCGCCGAGCAGCAGGTAGGCCTGGTCGGCGCTGGCGCAGGCGGCCATCTGGCCGACCAGTGCGTTCTCGTCGTCGCTCGACCAGCGCCAGGCCTGTTGCGCCTTGTCGGCGGGGGCATTGGCGGTCATTAGCACGGTGGCGATGTTCATCTGCTGGGTGGTGTTGTCCGGCTCGGCTTCCTTGACGTACTGGGCGAAGGTGGCCCAGCGCGTCTGCACCGGGTTGGCCTCGTTGAGCATGCTGTTGACCAGCAGGCCGACGCCGGTCGATTGCTGCGGCGCCAGCGAGGCCAGGTACTGCTCGGAGGAGCCCTTCCAGGCGTTGAGCAACTGCCCGGCGGTCTGGAAGGCAAGCATGATGGTGAGGTTCTCGACCAGGGCCGGGAAGCCCTTGGTCATGATCCAGTTGCCGACCTTGTTGACCAGGCCTTGGACCATCCCTGGCTCGACATTGACATCGGTGTCGATGTCCACGTCGACGTCGGTGTCGGTCACATCCACGTTGTCGACCACGTTGTCGGTGTCGATGTCGATATCGATGTCCACGTCGATGTCCACCACCAGCACGTCGATGTCGATATCGATGTCGATATCCACGTCGATGTCCACGTCCACATCGATGTCCACGTCGATGTCGATATCCACATCGACATCCACGTCGACGTCGACGTTGATCGGGTCCACCGGGTCGCCGACATCGCCCAGCGGGTTGGCGTTCTCGCCTATCGACTGCAGGCGCTGGGACACGTTCTGGTACAGCTTCTGGGCGTTCTGCCCCAGCCATTTCAAGCCGCTGGCCGCGCCTTGCAGCACGTGCACGGCCATGTCCACGGTCATGGCGATCTGAACGGCTTCGAAGGCGATGAAGGCCATGTCGTAGGCCGCCACCCACCAGGGAATGTTCGGCTGCTGGTAGGGCTGGGCGATGAACACCTTGCCGTCACGGGTGCCGGACCAGCACATCGCCAGCTGCTCGGGCTTGCCTTCCCAGCTGAGGTCGCGCAGGGTGCCGGTGGTGATCAGCCCGGTGCTCTTGCTGGCGCCGCTGGAGCTGAGCTGCTGGTTGTACAGGGCGAGGGCGGTGCTGGCGCCGAGGGTGTCGGTGAAGGTGGCGCTGCCGTTGTGGATCAGCACGGTGCCGACCGTGGTTTGCGGCAGCACCAGTTGCCCGCCGTCGGTGGTCGGCTCGTAGCAGTAGTAGGTACCGTTCCAGGCGTACAGCGAGTTGCCGGCCCAGAACGCAACGATGTTGAAGGCGTCGTAGTCGGCGCCTTTGTAAGGGCTGTTGGCGAGCAGTGCCGAAACCTGCTGGTCAAGGGTGAGCATGTTCGCCGGGTCGGTCACCAGCTCGCTGAACTGCAGCGCCAGCGGTGCATAGGGCTGGCTGACGTAGCTCTGGTAGAAGGCCCAGGCGGCGGTGGTCGAGGCCAGGTCGTCGGCGGTGACGGTGGTGCTGAAGTTCTCATGGACCAGGTCCGGGACGAACAGCTGCACCGGGAAGTCATCGCTCTGCCGGGCCATGACCAGCCGCGGGAGCAGCTCCGGGCTGGGGATCTGCGCGGTCTGCCCGGGGGCGACGGTGCCCAGTTGCTTGTACACCGGGTAGTAGTCGGCCGGGTTGGTGCTCGGCGGGTCGCCGACGGGTTGCGACATCGTGTCGTAGACAACCAGGGTGAAGTCCAGCTGGTTGACCACGCTGATCAGGGTATCGGTCATGGCGGCGCTTCCGTGTGTGCGGCCGGCTACCCGGCGGGTGGCCGGCCTCAGTGGCTGAGGGGGCGGGTCAGAGCTCCACGGGTTCGAGGTGTTCGTCGAACTCGCCGTCCTTGACGTCGTCTTTGGTCGATTCGATTTCTTCGTTCAGCCTCTGCGAGTCCTCTACCGCGAGTTGATCCTCGTCGAGTTGGCGCTTGAGTTCGTTGTCCATTTTCTGGGCATTGGTCTCGATCGACTCGCCAATGGTCGTGTGCGCGTCATTCACCGCTGCAGTGGCTTCGGCCAGTGCACTCTGCATTTCCTCCGGAGTGAAGGCATCGTTCAGGTCGTCCCGGGCCTTGGCGAGTCTGGTAGCCGCGTCGTTGAGCGACTGGGTGTCGGAGATGCGTGCCAGGTCTTCAATCTGGCCCAGCTGCGTGTCGATGGTGTCGTTAAGGCCCGCACGCTGCAGGTCCGACAGATCGCTCACCAGTTCGGCGCGCAGTTCCTCGATGGTCGGGCCGAGGTCCTGGGGCTGCGGCACGTTGACCGGGTCCTGCGGGCCGAAGCGTTCGGCCATCTTGTCGAAGAATTCCTTCTGGTTGGCCTCCAGGCGGTCGGTGAATTCCTGGAGCTTCTGCTCCTGGGTTTTCGGCACCTCGCCGTTCCATTTGTCCCTGATGTACTTGCCCAGGGCGACGACCTTGCTGCCAACCCATTCGGCGGCCATCAGCACGCCGACGATGAAGGCGGCCGATTGCAGGAACTGGTAGAAACTCTTCGGGTGGAACAGTGCATACCATTCGTTGCTGTCGTCGTTGGCCGGCAGCTTGAAGTTCAGCCCGAGCACCGTGACGCCGCCGATGCTGCCGTGCAGGATCGGCAGCACCTGGGTGTCGTCGGTGTTGCCGCTGAACTGGCTTTTCACCGTGAACAGCCCTTTGAAACACAGGGTCGGCACATCATCGGTGAGGCTCGAGACGAACTGGCCGTCGCTGTAGAACAGCGGGGTGACCTTGTTGCTGCTGTCGGTGAAGGCCAGGGTATAGCCGCCGGAGTGGTCGGTGGGGTCGGCGGGCAGCGGCGGGTTGCTCTTGCGCACCAGGGTCAGGCTGCCGAGCAGGCTTGGCGAGGCACTGCTGCTGTCGCTGCTGGCGGTGCCGGGGGCATACAGGTAGTAGGTGTAGCTGGCCATGCTCTGCGCCCAGCCGAAGGGGAAGGCGCTGAGGTAGGTCTGGGCGGTGGTCACGCTGACCACGTCGAGGTCCTTGAACTGCGAGGTGCTGGCGAAGAACGCGCTCATCGTCGAGTCGATGCCCTGGTTCGAGGTGCTGTTGGCGGCGCTCTGCGCGGCCGCCGCGTAGTTCTGTGCCAGGCTCGAGGACGGGTAGGCCGAGATGGTCTGGATGAACGTGAAGGCGTTGGTCAGGGTGGCGGCATCCTGCGCCGTCACGGTCAGCGGCTGGGGTGGCTTGCCGACGGTCATCACCGTGGCGTTGCACACCGGGTAAAGGTTGGCCGGGCGCGAATAGAGCAGGTCGAAGATCACCTGCCCGGCGGCGCCGACCAGTACCACGTCGGCGGTCGTGGTACTGGCGATGGTGCTGGCGCCCGAACTGGTCTTGAGCAGGCTCAGGGTCTGGTTGTAGACCTGCTGGGCGCTGGCGTCGTCGTCGCTGTAGGCGCTGACCACGGCCAGGGCGTCGCCGCTCTGGTTGGTCACGGTGAGGGCGGGGGCGGTGGTGGCGGATTTTTCGGCAGCAGTCATGGCAGATCTCCTTTCCTTGGACATGCGCGGGGGGGATGAAGCGGCAGCTGAGGAAAGGAAGTGTAGTGTGGCGATTTGCCAGCGATGTGCGCGGCTCAGACTGATGGGCAATTAATGCGCTGCTGTTTATCGCCGGGTCTGGATGCGCTCACTAACCCCGGCGCGGCGTCTGACTTAGACCGAAATAAGTCGAAATATTTGTGCACAACACAGTCTTCCTGTTTGTGTGCTGAGCTGTACGCATGCGACAATTTGTCTTTTCGCAATCCAGAAAGGACGTAAACGTGGTGAACGGTGTAAATCCGGGTCGCTTGGGACGCGCATGGCTCGCGACTCTCGGCACGATAATTTTGTTGGCGGGCCTCTATTTCATCGGTGGCGGCGGATGGTTGGCCTGGTTGGGTGGAAGCTGGTACTTCCTGATTACTGGCCTCATGCTGGTTGCAGCCGGTGGGCTCATCGTCCGTCGCCGCTCGCTGGGTGTGCTGCTCATCGCGGTTGCGGTGCTCTATACCGTCGTCTGGGCGCTGTGGGACGTGGGCTTGCAGTTCTGGCCGCTGCTATCTCGCGTGCTGGCATTCGCAATGATTGGTGCTGCGGTAGCATTCTCCGTACCGCTGTTCACTCGCTCGCGCAAGGCTCGTATCACAGGCGTGGCCTTGGGCGCTGCGGCGTCGGTAGGGGTTGTAATCACTGCCGTCAGCGCATTTGAGCCAAAGAATGTCATCCGTGACGCTGAGTCGGTTGCCGCCGCGAATGATGTACCTGTCGAAAAAGGCGACAAAGAACCCGGTGATTGGAAAGCATGGGCCGGTGATACCCATGGTTCCCGCTTCTCGCGTGTAGGCGATATCACTCCGGCAAACGTCAAGGACCTGAAGGTTGCCTGGACTGCTCACACAGGTGAGGCTGTCGTACCTGGTCTGGGCGACGCTGAGGACCAGAACACACCGCTGCAAATCGGTGACAGCCTGTATGTCTGCACCACCTACAGCACTGTGATTTCCTACGACATCGACACCGGTAAGGAAAACTGGCGATTCGCGGCGGGCAAAGGTAACTCCACCTATCAGCGCTGCCGCGGCATGGCCTATTTCGATGCCACCACGGCCAAGAAAGTGGCTGACGTGCCAGGCGTGGCCGTTGATGCAACGCTGGACGCCTCGGTGAGCCCACAACGCCTGATCTTCCCGACCGGTGACGGTCGCCTGATGGCCATCGATGCGCACACCGGCAAGCCGGTGGCCAACTTTGGCGATAATGGCGCCGTTGATCTCAAGGCCGGCATGGGTGAAGTCAAGCCAGGCTACTACCAGCAATCCTCGACTCCGCTATTGGCGGGTAACCTGGTTATCGTCGGCGGTCGAGTGATCGACAACTTTGAAACCGGTGAACCGCCAGGGGTGGTTCGCGCCTTCGATGCCGTTACCGGTACGCTGGTGTGGGCATGGGATCCGGGCAACCCTGAGGTGACGCGCGAGCCGTTGTCGCCAGAAGGCTACACCCGCGGTACCCCTAACGTGTGGGTGGCAGCGTCCTATGATGCCGAGCTGGGCATGGTCTACCTGCCAACTGGCAACGCCACCCCTGATTTCTGGGCAGGTTTCCGTACCGAAGCTGACGACAAGTACGGCTCTTCCATCGTTGCCGTCAACGTCGCCACCGGCCGCCCTGTGTGGTCGTTCCAGACCGTGCACCACGACATCTGGGATTTCGACGTCACCGGCCAACCGCTGATCTACGACATCCCCAACGATGACGGCTCGGTCGCCAAGGCGGTATCGGTGACTTCGAAAACCGGCATGATCTACCTGCTGGATCGCACCAACGGCAAACCGCTGGCTGACATCGAAGAGCGCCCGGTGCCGCAAGGCAATCTGCCCGGCGAGCGTTATTCGCCAACCCAGCCGTACTCCGTGGGCATGCCGAACATCGGCAACGAAGTGCTCAAGGAGTCGGACATGTGGGGTGCCACGCCGTTCGACCAGCTGATGTGCCGGATCATCTTCAAGTCCAGTCGCTACGACGGCGTATTTACCCCGCCGGGTGAAGACTGGGCGATCCAATACCCAGGTTCGCTGGGTGGCATGAACTGGGGCGGCGCGTCGGTGGACCCGACTACCCACCTGATGTTCGTAAACGACCTGCGCCTCGGCCTGCACTACAACATGGTACCGGCCAAGGACATCCCGCCGGGCACTGGCAGCAGTGAAGGCATGGGCATCATCGTGCAGAAGGGCACGCCGTTCGGGACCTGGCGCGAGCGCTTCATGTCGCCGCTGGGTGTGCCATGCCAGGCACCGCCTTTCGGTACGCTGTCGGCTATCAACCTCAAGACCAGGAAGCTGGTATGGCAAGTACCGGTCGGCACGGTACAGGACACCGGCCCACTCAACATCGCTACCGGTTTGAAACTGCCTCTGGGCATGCCGACGCTCGGCCCGTCGCTGGCAACCAAGTCCGGCCTGCTGTTCTTCGCCGGTACCCAGGACTTCTACCTGCGAGCCTTCAATAGCCGCACAGGTGAAGAGGTGTGGAAGTCTCGTCTACCAGCGGGTAGCCAGAGTGGCCCGATCACCTATCGTTCGGAGAAGACCGGTAAGCAGTATGTGGTCATTTTCGCTGGCGGTTCGCCGCACTCCGATACCCGCAGTGACAGTGTGATTGCGTATACACTGCCATAAGCTGACGCTGCAAGCTGTATACGGCCCAGTTCATAAGCCTGTGACCTGGGCCGTTTTTTTGTCTCGACATAGAGTGGGTGTACATGCCTTACATGGATAACGTGATTGCCTTCACGTTGGCAGCGACGGTGCTGACGCTGACGCCAGGCCTGGATACGGCGCTGGTACTCAGAACCGCAACGGTCGAGGGGCGGGCGCAGGCCCTGCGCGCCGCGTTGGGGATCAATGCCGGTTGCATGCTGTGGGGGGCGGCCGTGGCCTTCGGACTGGGGGCGCTGCTTGCAGTCTCGGAGTTTGCCTACAGCGTGCTGAAGTTCGGCGGTGCAGCCTATCTCCTGTACCTGGGCTTGGGCATGCTGTTGCGCCCGCGCCGTTCCTTGGCGGGAGACGCGCTACAGAACGTGTCGGCGTCCAATTGGTTCGTGAAGGGGCTGCTGGGCAACGCACTCAATCCGAAGGTGGGCATCTTCTACGTATCGTTTCTTCCGCAGTTCATCCCTCAGGGAGAGCCTCTGGTTGCGTGGACCTTCGGCTTGGTAGGGATTCATGTCCTGCTCGGTCTTGTGTGGTCTCTGGTGTTGATCATGGCGACACAGTCGTTTGGCAAGGTGTTGCGCCGTGACGCGGTGATCAGCTGGATGGATCGCACGACCGGGATCATCTTCATGGCATTCGCTGCCAAGTTGGCTTTCAGCCGTAACTGAATTGGCAGGCATATGGCACCCAGTCTCCCGGGTGCCTCCCTCGTTTATTCACGCCACTGCTTGAGCGCCGGTTATCTCTACCAGCGAGCCGCACATGAAGGCTGCTTCGTCAGATGCCAGGAAAGCTACCAGCGCTGCGACTTCCTCGGGCTTGCCAATCCTGCCCAGCGGAACCATCCGGTCGAGATCGGCGATGGTTCGCCCTGAACGTAGCACGCCCGCTTCAAGCATGGGCGTGTGGATTTCACCCGGGCATACGGCATTGACCCGAATGTTGTGTGGGGCGTAATCGCGGGCAAGATTTTGAGTAAACGAAGCTACAGCGGCCTTGGTGACGTTATAGGCGATGTGCCCAGGGGCAGGGTGGAGGCCCCATTGAGACGCTGTGTTGACGATCGCGCCAGAGCCCGCTTCCATCATCACTGGCAAAACTGCACGACACAGGTGGAACATCGAATCGACGTTGACCGCGAAGCTGGCGTGCCAGTCGTCCTCACTCAGTGCGAGCAGGTTGCCGCGACGATTGATGCCTGCGTTATTGACGAGCACGTCTATCCGTCCCAGCTGCTCGACCACTTCGCTGACCAGCCGGCGGCAGGCTTCACCTTGAGCGATATCAGCTGCCAGGGCGATGGCCTTGTGCCCTTCAGCGCGAAGGCCCTGCGCCAGCTCTTCTGCGGCTTTGCAATTGACATCGCTGACTACCACGCAGGCGCCTTCACCCGCGAACCGCTTGGCAATGGAGGAACCGATACCGCCAGCTGCTCCGGTGACGATTACGACTTTGTTTTCGAATCTGTTCATTGAACGCCTGACCTCACCGATTGTTGTTGTAGAGAGGGATGGAACTCGCAACTTGATATCATGTGTGCAGCTTTGCATGCAACAAGACAAGTGGTTGAAACCAGCCAGCGCTACGATTGCGGGTTGCGCAGCGTGCAGCGAATACAGGTCGATAGCGTGGGAACGGCGGGCAGAAGGGCAATGCAGTGCTGCGGCTCTATCCGCGTTTCAGGAAGAGCCGCATCAGCAGTTGATTTGACCGGTCGTTAACCGACCGACATGCGGGCGGTGAGGTTCTGTTGCATGTAGTCCAGGAAGCGGCGCTGGAACAACATGGTGTGTTCATGAGCTGCGGCCTCGGCGGCGTCGGCATCCCGGGCTGCGATTGCCTCGATCATCTCGTCATGGTCGCGGCCCAGGCGGTGAGCGCTTGCAGAGCTGACGACGTGATCAAAGTGCAGATGCAGGAGCCGTTGCCCCTCACCGAGAAGGCGCTCGTAGTAGGTGATGAAATAGGGGTTGCGACCCGCATGGGCGATCGCCATATGGAAGGCTTTGTTCAGTTCCGACATGGCCTGGAAGTCGCCTGTGGTAACCGCCTTCAGGTAGGCCGCATCCGCATCTCGGATAGCTTGCAGGTCTTCCGGCCGGTGCTGGGTTGCCGCGAGGCGGGTTACAGCACGCTGGATCAGGTCGAGAGCGGAAACATAATTCGGAAACTCTTCGATCTCGAACGGTGTCACCAGCGTCGTACGGTTGGGCAAGATGACGACCAGACCCTCAGTGATCAGTCGCGCCAACGCATCACGTACGGGGGAACGGGATAGCCCGAACTGCGCAGCAAGGGACACCTCGTCAAGCTGTACACCAGGCTTGAGCTTGAGCGTCAGAATCTGCTTGCGAAGCTCTTCATAAATGTACCGTCCACTGTGCCTGCGAGGGCCGCTTTCGGTGTCGTTATCTTTTGCCATCATCAGGTCTCGGTTGGTCTGTCCCGTATCATACAGGTCAGGCCTGGATAATTTTCAGTCTCTGCGGACTTTGTGTGCCCCTAGCATGGGGGCGGGAGTATCAAGCGTCAAACAGTGGCCATCCATGTGATTGAAGCGTACATCCATGGGAGATGTGGCGCCCCGATCAACACCGTCTGATACAACCTGGAGACCTTTCTGATCCGATGAAGCAGAAGTGCTCGGTGTAACCCGAGCACAGGCAAACATGAGATCACTGATTCAAACCGGCTCCCCAGGTATCACTGAGCATGAAGCCTCCTGCAAGTGGATCGTCGGGATCGACCCCCAACTGTTGCAGGCCGTAAATCCATGCCCGACCGGTTACCCGCGGTAAGACCGCAGGCTTGCCGGCTACTTCAGCGTGGCCCAGCAGGGCGACCTGGAACTGGCCACCGATGGTCGACTGGGATACCAGATGGTCCCCTGGTCGTACCAGGCCACGGGCAGCCAGGGTGGCGAGATTAGCTGAGCTACCGGTGCCGCAGGGCGATCGATCAACTCGCCCTGGTGGCAGCGTGGTGCAGGTCTGATAGGTGCGATCGTCCAGGCGGTTGCGGAACATCACGTATGCCACTTCGTTGACCGAGGGCAGCAGCGGGTGCTGGATATCCAGCTGGCGGTTGATCACATCCTTCAGTGCAACACCGGCATCGGCCAAGGCACGGGCATTTTCCGGCGCGATCGACAGACCGGTCTGTTCGACATCGATCAAGGCGTAGAAGACGCCGCCGAAGGCGACATCGATATTGATCGTGCCGAACTGCTCGGTCTCGATCGCCAGGTCCAGGTGCTCGACGAAGGCCGGTACCATGTCCAGCGACACGCTCAGGCAACGGCCGTCCGCGCATTGAGCGCGGGCAGTGACCAGGCCGGCCGGAGTGTCCAGCACCACGGTGGTTTCCGGCTCCTGCATAGGCACCATGCCCAGTTCGAGCAATGCAGTGACCACGCAGATGCAGTTGCTGCCCGACATCGGGTGGGCCTTGTCGGCTTGCAGCACGATGAACCCGGCGTGGGCTTGCGGCCTTGTCGGCGGCAGCAGCAGGTTGACCGACATCTGCAGGCAACCACGTGGCTCCAGTGTCACCAGGCGACGCAGG
Source organism: Pseudomonas sp. NPDC089401 (assembly GCF_044749485.1). Classification (NCBI taxonomy): domain Bacteria; kingdom Pseudomonadati; phylum Pseudomonadota; class Gammaproteobacteria; order Pseudomonadales; family Pseudomonadaceae; genus Pseudomonas; species Pseudomonas sp. NPDC089401. The sequence goes on from NZ_JBIVIA010000001.1 coordinate 826,177, forward strand.
CTGTCGTCGACTTCGTTGATGTAGTTCATCTTGTCGAGCATGGTGGCACCCGGGACGCCAATGACGCCCCCGGTGATGACCTTGCCGATCTCGCCTTCGCAGTGCACTTCAGCCAGCTGAAGCGTCTGTTTCCAACGCATGGCTATACCCTCACTTGATGTACCAGCCCCAAGGCTGTTCGCTGTCGTAGCGGGTGATCTGCTTGGTTTCCAGGTAGTTGTTCAGGCCCCATTCACCCAGCTCGCGGCCGATGCCGCTGGTTTTGTAGCCGCCCCAGGGCGCCTCGGTGAAGGTCGGCTGCGAGCAGTTGATCCAGACGATACCCGCGCGGAACTTGCGGGCGACACGCTCGCAGCGCTCCAGGTTTTTGGACATGACCGCTGCACCCAGGCCGAAGCGCGAGTTGTTGGCCGACTTGACCGCTTCCTCTTCAGTGTCGAACGGGCGGATGCACACCACGGGGGCGAAGATCTCTTCAGTCCAGATCCAGCTGTCTTCCGGCACATCGGCGAACACGGTCGGTTGCAGGTAGAAGCCCTTGTCCAAGTGTGCCGGACGTTCGCCACCGCACACCAGACGTGCGCCTTCTTCCAGGCCGCGCGAGATGGCTTTCAGAGTACCTTCGTATTGGCTGCGGTTGACCAGCGGGCCGAGCAGCACGCCTTCTTCCATGCCGTTGCCGATCTTGATCTTGCGGGTTTCCTCGGCCAGGCGCTTGAGCAGCGGCTCGTAGGCCGAACGCTCGACCAGCACGCGGGAGGTTGCCGAGCAGACTTCACCTTTGTTCCAGAAGATGCCGAACATGATCCACTCGACGGCCTTCTCGATGTCGCTGTCGGCGAAGATCACGAAGGGCGACTTGCCACCCAGCTCCAGGGTCACGTTCTTGATGTCCTGGGCGGCGGCTTGCATGATGCGGCTGCCCACCGGCACGCTGCCGGTGAAGGCCAGCTTGTCCACGCCTGGGTGCGCGGTCAGCGCTGCGCCGACCTTTGAGCCTGGGCCGGTGACGATGTTCAGCACACCGGCAGGCAGGCCGGCTTCATCGGCGATGCGCGCCAGTTCCAGCGCGGTCAGCGAGGTTTGCTCGGCGGGTTTGAGGATGATGCTGCAACCTGCCGCCAGTGCCGGGGCGATCTTCCACGAAGCCATCAGCATCGGGAAGTTCCACGGTACGATGGCCCCGGCAACGCCAATCGGCTCCTTGCGGGCGATCGAGCTGAAACGGTCATCGGACAGGGACACGTCTTTTTCGCGATTGCGGTCCAGCTCTTCGGCCAGGTAAGCGTAGTAGTCGAAGCAGCCGGCGGTATCGCCGATATCCCACATGGCTTCCGGGAACGGCTTGCCGTTGTCGCGCACTTCGAGGGTCGCCAACTCTTCCTGGCGGGCACGGATGCCATCGGCGATCTTGCGCAGGTAGGCGCCGCGTTCGGCACCGCTCAGGCGCGGCCATGGGCCCTCGTCGAAGGCGGCACGGGCAGCCTTCACGGCAACATCGATATCCTCGGCGCAACCGGATGCGACGGTCGCGATCAGGCTTTCATCGCTCGGGTCGAAGGATTCGAAGCTGCCGCCATTGATCGGGCTGACCCATTGGCCATTGATGTAGAACTGCTCGTAACGGTTCATGCTGTACCTCCAATAAGGGCGAAGCGACGGGCGCTGAATGCGGTCAGACTTTGTGCAGGTGTGCGGTGTGCGACCAGGTCGGCGACCAGGCGGCCGGTGGTGGCGCCGAGGGTCAAGCCGAGCTGGCCGTGGCCGAAGGCCATGATCACGTTGTTCAGGCGCGGCGAGCGGTCGATGACCGGCTTGGTGTCCGGCAGGAACGGCCGGTAGCCGACACCGAACTCCATCCCCTGGGTGTTGAGTTGCGGCAGCACGCGGCGGGCCTTTTCCATGATGATTTCGGCGCGCTTGAAGTTCGGCTCGGCGCCTGGGGCGGCGAACTCGATGGTGCCGCCGATTTGCAGGCCGCGGGTCATTGGGGCGAAGCAGAAACCGCCGTCGGCGTAGATGACCGAGTGGCGGATTTCCACCTCAGGCCGGGGCAGCACTGCCTGGTAACCGGCGATGCCGGCCAGTGGTACGTTCACCCCGAGGCTGTCGAAGAAGGGGCGGGCACCGGTACCGGCGGCGACCACCACGTGATCAGCCGGCAGGCGTGTGCCATCGGCCAGGGTCACACCGCTGGCGCGGTCATGGTTCTCGTCGATCCTCACGGCGCTCTGGCGCACGCGCGTGCCGCCCTGGCTGATGAAGCTTGCAGTAAGCGCGGCGATGAACCCTTCGGTGTCGTTGACGGCGCGCCAGTCAGGGAACAGCAGGCCATGCTGGAACTTGCCGGCCAATGCCGGCTCCAGGTCGCCAATTGCCGCGCCATCGAGTTCTTCGGATTTGAAGCCCAGCTGTTTGCGCAGCTCCAGGTGCGGACGTTCGTGGGCCAGGCCGGCGGGCGAGCCGAATACTTCGAGGATCGGCCGGTCACCCAGCAACGTCTTGTCCGGGCAGGCATCGAGCAGCGGTGCGTAATCCTGATAGACGTGCTGGGTCAGGCGGGCCATGTCCTGGGCGATTTCATTTATCTTCGATGAGCGGGCGCAGGCCAGGAAACGCAGGAACCACGGCAGGATGCCCGGCAATGCGCTTGGGCGCAGGGCCAGGGGGCCTTTCTGGTCAAGCAGCCAACCCGGGATCTTCATCAGAATGCCCGGCTTGGACAATGGGATGACTTCACTGACCGCCATCTGACCGCAACTCCACTTGGCGGTACTGTCGCCCGGTGCGGCGGGGTCGATGAGCGTGACCTTGTGGCCTTCGCGCTGCAGGTAAAGCGCGCAGCAGACTCCGACGATACCGCCGCCGATGACTACGGCGTTCTGCGATGACGATTGTGGGGTGTTCATGGGTCTGTCTCGTATCAAGAGAGGGTGCGAGGGGGCCGCGTGGCGGCCCCGTGTAGCATTACTGCTGGGTTGCTTCGAACGCCTTGCGGAACTCGGCTTTTTCTTCATCGGTCAGTGGCAGCAGCGGGGCGCGGGCATTGCCGACCTTGAAGCCGGCCAGCTCTGCGCCGTACTTGACCTTCTGCACGAACTTGCCGCTTTCCAGGTTGGCCATGGCCGGGAACAGGCTGCGCATGATCTGCTGGGCGCCACGGATGTCGCCGCTGGTGAACGCCTTGTGGAAGGCCACGACCTTCTCCGGGAAGATGTTGGCCGGGCCGCAGATCCAGCTGTCGGCGCCCCACAGGTAGAAGTCCAGGGCCTGGTCGTCGGAACCGCAGGACAGCTGGATGCCTTTGTATTTTTCACCGATTTCGATGGCGCGCAACAGGTTGCCGCTGCTTTCCTTGATGCCGATCACGCGTGGGTGCTCATGCAGTGCAGCGATAACGTCCAGGCCAACTTCGACGTTGGTGCGCACGGGGTAGTTGTAGAGCACCACGTTGATTTCAGGGAAGGTCTCGAGGATGGTGTTGTAGTGCGCCAGCAACTCTTCCTGGGACGGCAGGGCGTAGTAGGGCGGGGCGATCAGCAGGTTGGTGTAGCCGGCATCGACGGTCTGCTTGATCTGCTCCAGCACTTCGCGGGTGCAAGAGCCGTTGGCGCCGGCGATCAGGGTGCCTCGGTCACCGACCACTTCTTTGACGGTGGCCAGGATCTGGCGGCGCTCTTCGTTGGTCAGTGCGTAGTATTCGCCCGTGGAGCCCAGCGGAACGAAACCACTGACGCCAACGTTGAGCTGATGCTCGAGGATCGAGGCCAGGGTGTCGTGGTCGACTTTGCCAGCGGCGTCGAATGGGGTAACCAAGGCAGGCAGGATGCCGTTCAGTTTCATGATGACTCTCCGAGTGGTTATTTCAGTAATCAAGACCGGTCAGGTCGCTTCAATAGGCGTAGCGGCGCAGCAGGCGCCCTTCGACCACACCGACCAGGCGGGTCAGCGGGAAGGCCACGAGGAAATAGATCACCGCGACCGCCGAGAGAAACTCGACCGGGCGCGCGGTGCTGTTGGAAATGTTCTGTCCGACGAACATCAGGTCGGCGACGCCTACCGAGGAGATCAGCGCGCTCTCCTTGAACAGGCTGACCACGTTCGACAGCAGCGGTGGCACGGCGCGCAGCAAGGCCTGCGGGAAGATCACGTAAAGCACCTTGACCTTCGAGCTCAGGCCTAGCGCGGTGCAGGCGTCATGCTGCTCGCTGGCGATGGACTTGAGGGCGCCGCGGAAGGTCTCGCTGGTGATCGCGCCCATGAACAGCGTCAGCGCGATCAGCACCGACACATACGGCGGGATGTCCAGCCCGAATACCACCGGGAAGCAGAAGAACACCCAGAACAGCTGGATCAGCAGCGGCGTGCCGCGGAAAAACTCCACGTACAGGGTCAGTGGCAGGCGCAGCAGCGGTGTCTTCACTTGGCGCAGCATGCTGACCACGAAGCCCAGCAGGCTGCCCAGCAGGGCACAGGCGCCGGTGAACGCCAAGGTCAGCAGCAGGCCTTTGAGCAGCACTGGCCAGTACGCCAGAACAACCGAGAAATCGAGTGGCATGGCTATCTCCTCAGCGCTGGCCGGCCAGTTCCTGACGCCGCTCGAACCACTGCACCAGTTGCGCAATTGGCAGCGACAGGGCGAAGTAGACAAGGGCGATCAGGGTGTAGGTTTCCAGTGGGCGATAGGCTTCGGTGGCGAGGCTTTTGCCCACGTACATCAGGTCGGCGACGGCCACGATGGCCACCAGCGCGCTTTGTTGCAGGGTGCCGATGCCATTGGTGATCAGCACGGGCAGGGCGCTGCGCAGGGACTGCGGCAGGATCACGTAGAGCGTCCTTTGCCAACTTTTCAGGCCTAGCGCGATCGAGGCATCCAGGTGTTCGCGCGGCACCGCCTGGACACCGGCCCGGTAGGCCTCGGCGTTGAATGCCGTAAGGTTCAGGCCCAGCGCCAGGAAGCCCATGGCGATCGGGTCGATGAACACGTCGAACAGCATCGGCACGCAATAGAAGAACCAGACGATCTGCAGCAGCGCCGGGGTGCAGCGGAAGAACTCGATGAACAGCTGGGCCGGCCAGCGCACGAAGAACCAGCGGCTCAGGGTCATCAGGCACAGCAGGAAGCCGCAGGTCAGGCCGATCAGGTTGGAGACCAGGGCCAGTTCCAGCGTTACCTTGAGTCCGTCCAGCAGTGCCGGCAGGCTGCCGTTCAGAAAATGGAAGTCGAATTGGTAGTTCATGGCAGTGCCCTCACTCGAAATGCACGACCTTTTCCAGGAACTCGCGGGTGCGAGCCTCCTTGGGCTGGGTGAAGATCTGCTCGGGATGGCCCTGCTCGACCACTTTGCCGTTGGCGCAGAACACCACGCGCGTGGCGATGTGGCGGGCGAAGTGCATGTCGTGGGTGACAATGATCATCGCCATCTTCTGCTCGGCCAGCTGCATCATCACGTTCTGCACTTCGATGACCATTTCCGGGTCCAGCGCCGACGTGACTTCATCGAACAGCATCAGGCGCGGCTCGAGCATCAATGCCCGGGCGATTGCCACGCGCTGCTTCTGGCCGCCGGACAACTGGCTCGGATAGGCGTGCAGCTTGCTTTCCAGGCCCAGGCGGGCGAGGTAGGCGCGGGCTTTTTCGGTGGCCTCGGCCTTGCCCAGGCCATGCACCTTCACCGGGGCCAGGATCAGGTTGCCGAGCACGGAAAGGTGCGGGAACAGGGTGTAGTGCTGGAACACCATGCCAATCTGTTTGTGCAGGGTTTCGTCGAGGGGTTTGCCGTGTTTGCGGCTGCCGTCGATGTACGGCTTGCCCTGGAACTGAATGCTGCCGCCCTGGATGCCCTCCAGGCCCATCAGCACACGCAGCAGTGAGCTTTTGCCGCTGCCGGACGGCCCGATGATCACCAGGCGGTCATCGGCACGCATGTCCAGGTTCATGCCATCCATGACCACCAGCTCTTCGGAATAGGCTTTGCGCACGCCTTTAAGCTGGATGAAAGAGCCGCCCTGAGGGAAATTCGAGTTGAGCGAAGCCTGTGGCTGCGAGGCCACCAAATGAGGACTGGTCATCAGTGTCGTCTCCGCGAGGGCGCCCGTGGTCAGGGCCCTCGGCATGTCGGCAAGAGTTACTGGGCTTTCTGGCCCGCAAGGATTTCGGCAGAGGCTTTGTCCACCAGCTTGTCGATCTCACCCGCCTCGCGGCGTTGGGTCAGGTAGGCATCGAGTCGAGCGATGTCCTCGGGGGGCGTCTGCAGGGCAAGGGCGAAGGAAACACCCTGCTTGGCCAGTGCCGGCTGCGGAAGCACTTCATGGGTCCAGTCGTTGGCCATGGCGAACAGATGGTTGGTGTCGTTGGCGTCGGCAAGAATGTCTGCGCGCTTGGACATCAGTGCCATACGGGTTTCATCGGAGCCTGGCAGGCGCATCAGTGTCGCGTTCTTGATTGCCGCGGAGACTGCCTTGTCCGCGGCGGTGCCGGAGATCACGGCAATCGTCACGCCCGGCTTGTCGTAGTCGGCCAGATTGTTACCGAGGCCTGCGAACTTTGGGTTCTTCTTGTTGACCAGCAACGAGATCTGGTAGTCCGTGGCCGGCACCGAGAACGCCACGGCCTTGGCGCGCTCGGGCGTCTTGTTCAGCGCCATGGCCATGTCCCATTTACCGCTCTGCACACCGGCCACCTGGTTATCCCAGCTGGTGTCGACGAACTGCGCTTTCACCTTCAGCACGTTCTCGGCGAAGTCGCGGCAGAGGTCGACGAAGTAGCCGCTGTACCGACCGGACGACGGATCGCGCATCACATAGGGGGCGGCTACCGCTGCGCCGCAGCGAAGTACCCCAGCCTTCTGCACGCTCTGCCACGTTTGTTCCTCGGCGTGCGCGGCGGGCTGGATCAGGAGCGTCACCGCTGTGGTTATGCAGGCGAGGCTGCCACCGACTTTGCTGGAAAAGGACCGTGCCATGTTGAATCTCTCCGGTGATTTGTTCTTGTAGGCAGAAGAGTAAGCGGACGAATCGTTGTTTTATTCTGAGTGCCGCGCTGTGTGCAGCAGTGCATTCAGGCTATTGCGGTTATGCGGAGCGTGTCAACACGCTGCACATAATTTTTTGGAGCAAAAGCGCCCCCGCTCACGATGTTTTCGTGAGTGGGGGGCGTAGTCAGCGCGGAGAGGTTCGAGTGTCAGGCGGGGGTGTTGCCGAGGTGCAAGGTGTCCAGGAAGCGCTCGAGGATGAGGTTTTGTCTGCGCCCCTTGCGCGTGGCAATGGCGATCTTGGCATCGAAGTACAGCCGGTCGGGGTCGAGGGGCGCCATCAGCCCTTTCTCAACCCATGTGGCGGCGTAATGGTCTGGCAGAAAGCCGATATAGCTGCCCGTCAGGATCAGAAAAGCGATGCCTTCGCGGTCCGTCGCAGACGCTGCGAAGTTGAGTAACTGGTGCAGGCCGATGGCCTCGGCCGTCATGCGGTAGGTGGGAACGACGGCATCGGCCAGTGCCAGATCTTCGTCGCTGACGTGGGAAAGCTTGGCGAACAGCGGATGCTCATGGCTGCAATACAGGTTGGAACGTTCTTCGTAGAGCAGGCTGTAATCCAGGCCAGACAGGGGCGAAATCAATGGCACGGCGCCGGCGTGCAGGTGCCCGTCCAGCAGGCCGCGCTCGATTTCTCCAGGGGTGCTCATGCTCAGGTTGATCCGCACCCCGCTGCCTTCGGCGCGTACTGCCTTGAGCGCGTGGGTGATGCGCATCTTCGGTTGCGTCACCAGGTTGTTGACGATACCCAGGTTGAGGTCGCCGCGCAGATGCTGGTGCATCTGATTGACTTCGCTCCTGAAGCCTTCGATGGCAACCAGCACGGTTTCACTGGCGCGCAACACTTCGCGCCCCTGATCCGTCAGGGCGAAGCCGGCCCGGCCGCGTTGGCAGAGCCGCATTCCCAGGCGCTTTTCCAGGTCGCCCATGTGCAGGCTGATCGCCGAGCGGGTGATGCCCAAGGCGCTCTCGGCACCCGAGAAACTGCCGCATTCGGCCACGGTCTTGAAGACTCGCAAGAGCCTCAAATCAAAATCACTGATTTGCTGTAGCGGTATTTTTTTTGTCATGCGTGAGCAATCCGGTAACTGAGCGAAAGAAAATATAGATTTAACGTATGTAAGGTTCCGGCACAAGCTAGTAACCAGGCGGCGCAACCCGTCCACCCCTACAACGAACAGACCGCTTGGCAACAAGCGTGAGGAAACAAGATGGCCACTATCAAGCACCTGATCCACGGTGAACACGTTGCTGACGATGCGCGCACCACTGACGTTTTCAACCCGGCCACCGGTCAGGCGATCCGTAAGCTGGGTCTGGCCAGTCGCGTAACGGTGCAAAAGGCTATCGATTCTGCCCAGGCAGCGTTTCCTGCCTGGCGCAACACGCCGCCGGCCAAGCGCGCGCAAGTGATGTTCCGCTTCAAGCAATTGCTGGAGGCGAATGAGCAGCGTATCGCTCAATTGATCAGCGAAGAGCATGGCAAGACCATCGAAGACGCGGTGGGTGAACTCAAGCGTGGCATCGAGAACGTCGAATTCGCCTCCGCGGCCCCAGAAATTCTCAAGGGCGAGTACAGCCGCAACGTCGGCCCGAACATCGATGCATGGTCCGACCTTCAGCCCATCGGTGTAGTCGCTGGCATCACCCCGTTCAACTTCCCGGCCATGGTGCCGCTGTGGATGTACCCACTGGCCATCGCTTGCGGTAACTGCTTCATCCTCAAACCGTCCGAGCGCGACCCAAGCTCCACCCTGCTGATTGCCGAGCTGCTGCATGAAGCCGGTCTGCCCAAGGGCGTGCTGAACGTTGTGCACGGTGACAAGGAAGCAGTCGACGCGCTCATCGAAGCACCGCAAGTCAAAGCCCTGAGCTTCGTCGGCTCCACTCCGATCGCCGAGTACATCTATGCCGAAGGTACCAGGCGCGGCAAGCGTGTTCAGGCCCTGGGTGGTGCCAAGAACCATGCGGTGCTGATGCCGGACGCTGAGCTGGACAACGCGGTCAGCGCGCTGATGGGTGCGGCATACGGCTCGTGCGGCGAACGCTGCATGGCGATCTCTGTGGCTGTGTGTGTGGGCGACCAGGTAGCTGACGCGCTGATCGCCAAGCTGGAGCCTCAGATCAAGGCACTCAAAATTGGTGCCGGCACCACCTGCGGCCTGGACATGGGCCCGCTGGTCACCGCTGCTGCGCGCGATAAAGTCGTGGGTTACATCGATGATGGTGTGGCTGCTGGTGCCAAAGTCGTCGTAGACGGTCGAGGCTTCAGGGTGGCGGGTAACGAAGATGGCTATTTTGTCGGTGGTACCTTGTTCGACCGCGTGACTCCAGAGATGCGTATCTACAAGGAAGAAATCTTCGGCCCGGTGCTGTGCATCGTGCGGGTGAACAGCCTGGAAGACGCGATCAAACTGATCAACGATCACGAGTACGGCAACGGCACCTGCATCTTCACCCGTGACGGCGAGTCTGCACGCCTGTTCTGCGACGAGATCGAAGTGGGCATGGTTGGCGTCAACGTACCGCTGCCGGTACCGGTGAGCTACCACAGCTTCGGTGGCTGGAAGCGCTCGCTGTTCGGCGACCTGCACGCCTACGGTCCGGACGGTGTGCGTTTCTACACCCGCAAGAAGGCCATCACCCAGCGCTGGCCGAAGCGCACCAGCCACGAAGCTGCGCAATTCGCGTTCCCCAGCAACAGCTGACGCATGACGTGTTCGAGTGGCAGCGCCGTCGTCTGTTCTGACGGAGAAAGCCGATGGCGCTGTCGCTCAACCCCCGTAGCGCTTCTACGGGACCCCGGTAGAGGCCGGGATTGATTCTCACCCTTTGTCAAAAGCCTTGGCTGGAGACCTCGCCGCCACCACGCTGGCGGCTTTTCTTTGTCAGGCTGATCAATTAGAGGTCGCTGCGCATCATGGCAATCACCAACGAATACGTTAAAGGTCTGGACCGCGAATATGTATTCCACTCGTGGTCGACGCAAGGTTCACTCAACCCCCTGGTGATCGCAGGCGGGGAGGGGTGCACGGTATGGGACCACGACGGCAAGCGCTACCTGGACTTCTCCAGCCAGTTGGTCAACACCAACCTGGGTCATCAGCACCCTGCGGTCATCGCAGCCATCCAGGCGCAGGCCGCCACGCTGACCACCGTCGCTCCGGCCACTGCCAACCTGGCCCGCGGCGAGGCCGCCAAACGCATCATCGAGCAGGCACCTGCCGGCTTCAGGAAAGTCTTCTTCACCAACGGCGGCGCCGACGCCAACGAGAACGCCATGCGCATGGCGCGGCTGTTCACTGGGCGTGACAAAGTGCTGTCCGCCTACCGGTCGTATCATGGCAATACCGGCTCGGCGATCGTCGCTACCGGTGACCCTCGCCGGGTGCCGAATGAATATGCCCGTGGCCATGTCCACTTTTTCACCCCTTATCTGTATCGCAGCGAGTTCAGTGCACAGACCGAGGCCGAAGAGACCGCGCGTGCACTGCGTCACTTGCGCCGTGTGATCGAGGCGGAAGGTGCGAATTCGATTGCAGCCATTCTGCTGGAAAGCCTGCCCGGCACTGCGGGTATCTTGATGCCGTCCGCCGAGTACATGCAGGGTGTTCGAGCGCTGGCGACCGAGTTCGGCATCATGCTGATCCTCGACGAGGTGATGTCGGGCTTCGGCAGGACCGGCAAGTGGTTCGCCCTGGAGCACTATGCGGTAGTGCCTGACCTGATCACCTTCGCCAAGGGGGTCAACTCGGGCTATGTGCCTGTCGGCGGTGTGGTGATCTCGGAGCAGATCTCCAGCTACTTCGATACCCACTTCTTCCCAGGCGGCCTGACCTACTCCGGGCACCCGCTGGCCATGGCCTCGATCGTTGCGTCCATTGACGCCATGCGCGAGGAGCAAGTGGTCGAGAACGCCTTGCACATCGGCACCAACGTCCTGGGCCCGCGCCTGCGCGAGCTGCAACAGCGTCACCCCGCAATCGGCGAAGTCCGCGGTGCCGGCGTATTCTGGGCACTTGAACTGGTTAGCGACCAACACAGCCGTGCACCGCTGGCTGCCGACAGAATGCAGGCAATCAAGGCCAGATTGCTGGAGCAAGGTCTGCTGCCATTCGTGGTCGAGAACCGCATTCACGTGGTGCCGCCATGTATTGTCAGCGCTGAGGAGATCGAGGCTGGCGTTGCCATTCTCGATGAAGTGCTGGGGGCGATTCTGGGCTGAGGTTTCAGGCTGACAGGGCGTGGGGTGCGGTGTTCGCCTTGAAATGTTCAGCGCCTATCAGATCGAGCGCAGACGATGTCACGGTGAACGTCTCTGGCATAATCGGCGATCAACCCAGGAATGGAATGCCATGAATCCGTACATTCAAGAAGTCATCGACCTGCACGTACTGATCGAGGCGCTGTTCGCCAGAGGGGAGGGCCAGGTTGGGGCGATGATCGAGCGCTTCACAGCGGACTTCTCCATGGTCACGCCGACCGGTTTGCAGGTTGGTCTGCAGGATGTGGCAACCCTGTTCGCAACGCGTGCAGGTGGCCAGCCAGGGCTGACCATCGAACTCACCGAACTGGAAACCCTGGCACAGTGGCCGGAGGGGGCGGTGATCCGCTACCGGGAGACACATCGGCTGCCCGGCCAGGAGGCCAGGACACGGATCTCGACCGCACTGTTCAGCCTCCAGGGCGGTTGTGTGCTGTGGCGCCATCTGCATGAAACCTGGGCGGCGTGATTTACTCGCTAGCGGCTGCTGTCGCCCCATAGCAGACATTGGGTTGGTAGCCGTCACTACCTATCACCAGCAAGCGAAATGCTGACTCTGTGGGAGCGGGCTTGCCCGCGAACACCGGCACAGCCGGTGCCACCCACCGCGGTGCCTGCTTCGCGGGCAAGCCCGCTCCCACAAGATTGCTATTGGGCTCAACGGCAGCTTTGGGTCGAGAGCTGCCGGTCGCGAGTGACCGCTTTCGACCCATAGCGACCAGTCGCGCAGGACGGTTCCAGCGTCACACCACAAGGGTGATCACATCAAACTATCAGTTGCAACCCGATTGAAATTCTTTGTGGAAAGCAGGCTCAGTTCGCCTTTCAATATTCCCAACGCAACGTGGCGGTCACGCTGCGCGGCTCCCCATAAAGGTCACTGTAAACACTGGTACTGGCGTAATACTTCCTGTCGAACAGATTGTTGACATTGACGGTACCGGTGAAGTGGTCGTCGAAGCGGTAGCGTGCCAGCAGATCAACCAAGGCATAGCTACCTTGACTGGCCTCCAGGGTTGTATCTGGAATTACTTCGGTGTTGCCATAACTGGTTGCGCTTTCCCAGCGAATACCGCCGCCCAGGGTCAAGCGATTGAGGTCACCGGTCAGGTCATAGGTGGTGAACAGTTTGAAGGAGTTTTTTGGAAAGCCGACGTTGACGTCGACACCGTCAGGGTAATACGTGTTGACGTGGCTGTAAGACGCCTGCATCTGCCACCCTGAGAGTATTTCCCCCGCCACTTCCAACTCGAGCCCTTTGATTTTCACATCCGCTGGCTGCACCAGGGTGGCGAACGAGTTGGGGTCGGTCAGGCCCGAGTCAACAGGATAATTACTGATCTTGGATTCGAACAGAGCGGCAGTCAGATTGAGCCTGCCGTCGTAATACTCACCTTTCGCACCCACTTCATAGCTGTCGCCTTCAGTAGGATTCATGAAGGTACCTTGGACAGTCTTGCTAGATTGTGGCTTGAAGATGCTGGTGTAGCTGGCGTAGATCGAGTGATGCTCGTTCAGGTCATAGACGATGCCGGCGTAGGGCGTAAGCTCACCGTTCTCTCGTTTCTTGCCATCACCCGGCGCATAGTCGATGGGGTCACCGTAGTAGGTTACCGACTGATCCAGCTTGAAGTAGCTCAGGCGCGTGCCGAGGATTACCGACAAATCATCGGTGGGTTTCAGGCGGACAGTACTGTAGGCGGCGTATTGGCGCTGGCTGTATTTGACATCGCCCTGGCGGTCGAGCGGCGGTTTGTCGATATCGCCACGCCATTCGAAAACATTAGGGATCGCCGGATCCCAGCCACTCCCGCTGCGGTCATACCACAGCGGATAGGCTCCGGTGTTACTGCGGTAGCGCATGGCACTGACCCCGACTACCAATTCGTGCTCGCGCCCCAATAGGTTGAAGGGGCCGGTTATATAGGCGTCCAGCGAGTTCTGTTCGGGCTTGCTCGGCCACTTTGCCATGAACAGTCCGGTACCGGCGCCAGTCTGTTGGTTGGGGTAGCCGAAACTGCTGAACCAGCCGTACTCGATATCATTGTCGTCACGGACATTGGTGACCGCGACCTTGGCCAGCCAGTTGTTGTCGAAGCGGTGCTCGTAGGTGCCGAATATCGAGGTGCGCTGGCGGTCGGCATGGCTCCAGTCCGCTGCGGAGTTGAACGAACGCTTGAAGTCGGTGCGTTGACCATTGCTGTAGAACGCTGGGAAGCCGAAGTATCCGCACGCGTCACAATTGCGCACCTGATAGTCGATACCGAAGCTCACGGTATCGCGCTCGCTCAGGTCCGCCTCGATGATGCCGTATGCCACCTGGCGCTCGGTGCTCAGGCGGTCGGTGAAGGAATTGGCGGTCTGGTAGGCACCGACCAGGCGCCCACGCACGGTACCGTTTTCCACCAGCGGGCCAGAAACGTCGACCTCGGTGCGGTAATTGTCCCAAGAGCCGACACTGCCCTGGACCGAGGCGGCGAACTCGCGTGTTGGCCGCTTGCGCACCATGTTGATGGTGGCTGAAGGTTGGCCAGTACCGCTGAGCAGGCCGGTGGAGCCGCGCACGATCTCGACCCGATCGTAGACCGCCATGTCGTTCGACTGGCTGCTCATGGAGGGCTCGAATACCGTGGGAATGCCGTCGACCTGGAACGTTTCGACCTTCATGCCACGCGAGAAGATACCGACTTCATCGTCCGATGCATTGCTCTTTTTCTTGTAGAGCACGCCAGGCGCCTGGGTCAGCACATCCTCCAGGCTCACCAGGTCCTGATCACGAATCCGTTGACTGGTCACCACACTAACCGACTGTGGTGTTTCGCGGATCGATAGGGGCAGCTTGGTTGCGGTCCGGGTAGCCCCAGTGGTGTAGGAGCCGGTGCCTTCCGTGGTGTCACCCAGGCCGTTGGCATTGACGTTGGTGGCGCCCAGTTGCAACGCGTCACTGTCTGCCGTTTTTTCCGTCAACAGGTAGTTGTCTCCAGTCCTGAGCGCCTCCAGCCTGGTGCCTTGGAGCAGCACTGCGAAACCCTGGTCCACGCTGTAGCGGCCTTGCAGGCCGGCGGTATGATGACCATCGGTCAATGCGGTTCCGAACGACAGGACGACCCCTGCATCGCGTGCAAACTGGTTCAATGCCGCGCCGAGCGGGCCTGGCGCAATCCGGTAAGCCTGAAGCGCTTGTTCTGCCCAGGCCTGGCTGGTCTTGTCGGTGAGCGGCTGGATGAAGCCGGCCTGGATTACGACTGCTGCACCCAATAAAAGCCTGGGCAATGTGCGTGGTGAGGTATTGGCGAGTGGGGTGAGGCGTGGCATGTCTGCTCCTTCAAGTGCCCTTGGCAGGCTGTTTGAAGGAGAAGCACGGACGAGTTTTGAAAATCGACAATGGCGGCGCAACTTTTTTCAGGCTTTACGAAAAGCGAACCCAGTAGCGGGTGCGGGTTTCCATTCTCAGCTTCAGCGCCTGGCCGATGACAAGGAGCGTGCGCTCGATATCGTCCAAAGGGAATACACCGGAAACGCGCACGCCGGCCACCGCATCGCTGCATCGTATGAAACCTGTCCGATAGCGCTCCAGTTCACGCAAAGTCCGGTCAAGTCGCCAGCCATCCACAACCAGAAGGCCATGGCTCCATTCGCTTTCACTTAGATCAGCGGGCTGTGGTGAAAGCAGTTGCGTGTTATCAAAGTCCAGGCGCATGCCAGCCTGGACGGTGGTTGCCTGGCTGAAGTTCTCATTACGCACAGCCACCGCATGCTCCAGCACTGTTAGCCGAGTGCGGTCGTTGAAAAGACGGACATTGAAACGGGTACCCAAGGCTTGCATGTCACCGTGCGAACTGCGCACATGCAGAGGCCGGGAATCGGCTGCGGTTTCTACGAGGATTTCACCCGCGTACAACACAATGAGCCGACGTTCTGCGTCGTAGCGAATGTCTGCGGCGGAGGCCGTATTGAGATGAAGTCGAGTATCGTCGGCAAGGGTGAGACTGCGACGCTCACCCACGCGGGTGCGCAGGTCTGCAAACCACTCCGGCGACTGCATATAACCACCGCCAATAACGGTTGCCGTTCCCAAGCCAAGCATCAACCCTTTCAGCAGCGCACGCCGCCCCATACTCCTGGCGTCTTCGCTCAGCGTTTGCCGAGCCAGCGCTGCGGGTACGCTTTGC
This sequence comes from Pseudomonas sp. NPDC089401, assembly GCF_044749485.1. NCBI lineage: Bacteria > Pseudomonadati > Pseudomonadota > Gammaproteobacteria > Pseudomonadales > Pseudomonadaceae > Pseudomonas > Pseudomonas sp. NPDC089401. The sequence goes on from NZ_JBIVIA010000001.1 coordinate 841,647, forward strand.
AAGCGGCAATGTAAACGCTCTACCCGCGACCACGCCCACTGATGCAGAGGGTCAAGCCTGAGCCAGTCTTCCTGCTGACGACGTATGAATGGGCACTCTGGCGATTCACCTAATCTGGCATGCCATTGTGCGGCGGCGCGCAAGGCCAAGTGCCGGTCGGACAAACTCATGCCTCTGAGTCCAGCTCGAAAAAGAGACAGCGCTCAGTCGCCTTGGCAATGTATTTGGTGACAGAGCTAACCGAAACATTCAAGCGTTCAGCGACCTCTCTGTAGCTGAGGCCGTCCAACTGAACGAAGAAGAACGCTTGCCGTACCTTGATGCCCAGGCCATCGAGCATTGCGTCCAGTTGCATCAGTGTTTCCAGGACAATCAGACGGTGCTCGGGCGAACACGCCTGAGATGTCGGCTCGTTGGCCAGGTACTCCAGATACGTTTGCTCCAACTGGCGGCGACGGAGTTGATCGATCATCAACCGCTTGGCCACGGTCGCAAGATAACTCCGGGGCTCCTGAGGAATGCAGGTCAGCGCACCGCTTATCAAACGTACGAAGGTGTCGTGAGTGAGGTCTGCTGCACGCTCGTTATCACCCAGACGCCTGCGTATCCATCCCATCAGCCACTGACTGTGATCACGGTAAAGGCTGTGAATGCCGTCGCCAATCGACGCAGGCGGTTGCGGCCCGTTCGACATCCTTGACTCCTCGCGATCACTAATGCAGATAAGAATTGATCGCGATTGTAAACAGCCTATGAAATTTTGGAAACAACAAACGATTTCTTGAGGGTCCGCTATGGGTTGAAAGCGGGCGAGGAAGGCTGGCGGCAGATGTTGCCCAGGCCCGGTCTATTTGGAGCGTGGCGTCAAGATGGCCAACGCAGCCGCCACGATGAAGAGCGCTGGCACATCACCTGCCAAGTGCCCCATTTGCCCCGGCTGGGTGGCTGCCTGGATGGCCATTACGCCTCCGTGTACGACACTGGACCATACGGTGAACCAGATCAGGCTCAGATTGGCCAATGGATCACGCGAAGCTAGGATCAAGAACACACCAAGTGTGCCGTAGATGCCAACGATCATCAGCGGGTAGTCCGAGTGCCCCACGTGCCAGGCCCAACCTGAGGGCCAGAACAACATGAGTGGGTAAAGCGCAAGGCATGCGATGCCAGCCAAAACCAAGACGACGCGCAAGTATCTAAGACGATCGATGACGGTCATGGTGGATTCCTGTACGGCAATGCCTGCTTTGCTCAAGCGGTTCCGGTAGTAAACCAAGCGTAGCTATTCAGTGGCTGTCGATCCGTCTACCGACTGCATCTGTCCGAGCCAGCACGGCGCACAGACAGCATATGAGACCTTGATCAGGGCGATACTCAGCGTGAATGGCAAAGAGAGTCTAGACTAGCCGCCGCCTCTACCTCATGGACGATGATATGGCATTCGAAGCGCTGCCCGTATTACTGGGCTATCTGTGGCGTATCATTCCGATAATAGGACTGTTTGGCGTCTGGCTTTGCAGTACTCCTCGTACCCAAATCACTGTGCGCATGCTCATCCTGATCTTCGCGTTCGTTTGCATGCGGGACATGATGACCCCTTGCGAATTGCGGGTCGTTGGCGGGGAGCCGCCCCTGCGCTTTCACGCGAATCCCTGGGTATTGGCGTTCCTTGGAATAAGCTCAGCAGCAATGATTGCCATGCTCGCGCATTTTCTGCCTATATGTTGGCAACTGGTGATTGGATTCAAGGGTAACCGCACGACGGGAATAACCATGGGCATAGGCGCAGGGCTGCTCATCGGTCTGCCAATAAGATCCTACCTGGCAGTGGGAGGCGGTCGAGGTATGACCGTCGCCATCCGACCCGAAGCTGCCGTTGAGCCCGACCACCATCCATTGTGGGAGCGGGTTTACCCGCGAACACCGGCACAGCCGGTGCCATCCACCGCGGCGCCTGCTTCGCGGCGGTTCGACGTCTCGATAAACCCGCTCCCACAGGGTGCGCGTAGCGCTCACGATATCGTTTCTTTTTCAACGGCTGCTATGGGTCGATAGCAGTCAGTAGCTGACGGCGGCCAGCGGCCCAGGGTGCACCCTCACCATAACAAAACTTCATAAGTCAGATAGACCCGAACATTGTCGCGATCACTGGCGTAGCTGCTTCGTGATGTAGCATGCCGCAGCTCGGCGCCCACCCCCTTGAAAACGCCATCCTGAATCACATACCTCAGCTGGCTATCAGTCTCATGCTCCCTGGCATCCATCCCACGATAATCACCACCACTGCCCTTATAGTACCGTGTCATGAAGGCCAGGCCAGGCACACCGACGCTGGCGAAATCGAAGTCGTAGCGCAGCATCCACGTGCGCTCACCGGGCTGGATGAATTTCCCGATGCTGGCGTTACTGAAGGAGTACACCGTACTCACGCTCACGTATGGCAGAGCGGTGCTGCCATTGACTTTCTGATACCCGAAACCGAGTGAATGCCCTGCTTGGCGATAGGTGAACAGCCCGCTGAACATGTCGGCATCCACTGCGCCATTGCTGGCACTTCCTGCATCATCGCTGACGAAGTACCTGAGATCACTCGTCGAGGTTCCTTTCCCGACAGGGGCCGTGTAAACCAAACCGTAGAATTGCTGCCGGTAGAAGTCGCGGAGCTCACCGTAGTAGGTGCTCATGCTGAGCTGCTTGCTGAGGTCGTAGCGCAACCCGGCGAAGTCGAAGTCGGTGCCTTCGCTCCCCGTGTAGCCTTGCGGAAAGATATCGACGCTATCGGTAGAGTTCCGCGCCTTGAGCTTGTCCAGATGACCTGCGTGGGCGTATAGCCGATCAATGCCGGTGTACTCGACTTGGGTGCCTTTAAACGTCTGAGGCAAGAGGCGCCCATCGTTGTAAACAAGCACTGGGATCTTGGGCAACAATGTACCTGTGCTGAGCAACGTATCTTGCCAGCGAAGCTTGGCAGTGATCCCAAGGCTGGAGTATTCGCTGGCAGCCCGGCCATCATCATGAACAGGGAGAAGCCCCGTCCCTGCGTGAGCCCGGCTTGAATCCAAGCGTATTCCTGAAAGGCCCAATGCCTCCATCCCGAACCCGACCGTACCCTCGGTAAAACCCGATTGTGCTTTGAGAATGAAACCCTGGGCCCATTCCCTTCGGTCATTGCCGCCATCGCGATAGTTGTCGTTGAAGTAGTAATTGCGAAGTTGCAAACGGGCTTGGGAGTCTTTGAAGAATTCGGCAACTGCCAAATCGGGGACGAGGCTGGTCATTGCACCCGCGCAAGCGAGGGTGCTCGTGCTCAAAAGCATGCGCATTGGAAGTCTCTGCTAGGTGTTGTAATTGTGGGCAGATTGGCAATCGAACACTTGTAAGGCGCCAGTCACAACATCGGTAAAGACTGGACTCGACGTGTTCGTGCGGCGGACACTACCGTCCTGTGAATCAAGTCACAACGTTATGAGTGATGCGCATTACCCTATGCGCACGCTCCGGGTCACATCGTTGGGAGCAGGAAGTGAACCTCAAGCAACTCGAAGCGTTTCAAGCCATCATGGCGACCGGCTCCACTATCGGAGCAGCTACCCGGATGGATCTATCCCAGTCAGCTGTCAGCCGGCTTCTGACACAGCTGGAAGATCACTTGGGTTTCTCGCTTTTCCTGCGTCGAAAAGGTCGATTGATGGCCACGCCCGAGGCGGAAGAATTGCTTGGCCAGGTCTCCACGCTTGTCGACAACCTCCAGCGTGTGCAGCGTCTGGCAGACGAACTCAGGGTGGGGCGCTCCCGACGCAGCTTGCTGCGGGTGGCGGTACCGACCAGCATGACTCATCACCTGCTACCCAACATCGTGGCCGAGTTTCTTCGTGAACGGGAAGACGTCGTAGTTGAGATCCTTACCGGAGGCTACGACACCTTGGAGCGTGCTGTTCTGGACCGCAGCGCAGACTTCGCGTTTGTCCGCTTGCCTGCAGAGCTTCCAGATTTCGAGGTACAACCGGTGCTGGAGACCGAGGGCGTCTGCGTGATGCCTGAGGGGCATCCTTTGGCAGAACTGTCCGAGGTCACTGTTGATCATCTTCGAGAGGTCCCCCTGGTGCTGTTGGGGCGGCAACGCAATCTTCGCTCGGAACTGGACCAGCGTTTTCGCGAGGCGCGTGTGACCCCGCAGGTGCGGGTCGAAGTTCACTCTGTCAGTGCAGCCTGTGCATTCGTTGCAGAGGGTATGGGCGTCTCGATCATCAACGGATTGCTGGCCCGAGACACGGGGGGGCTTGCGCTTTTGATCAGGCCTCTTCGACCCATGCTGGCGTACCGGTTCGGTTTGATTTTCCGCAAAGATCAACCCCGATCCCGACTGGTCGAGGCGTTCGCACAGCACATGAGCGAGCGACTCAGAGCGATCTCGAATGACAGATAACGCATAGGGCAACCCGGATCATTCATAAGATTGAGCGATCACGATGGGTTGTTCTAGTGTGCCGCCATAACGCCTGGGCACCCCAAGAACAACAATCGAGAATGCGCACTATGAACCGTTCCCACGCTCCGTCGGCTATAGCCGAAAAGGCTGATGAGGCTTCACCTTCCAGCCCCGTTTCCAGCAAAGCTTCCAGACAGCTCAACCCTGCATTGATTCTGCTGAGCATCGTTTTCATGGCGCTCGCATTCACCTACTTTGTTGACTCCGGCCAGTTTGAGCGCAAGGACATTGCGGTTGTCCCTGGTTCATACCAGACGCTACAAAAGGACTCCGGCTTCGCTCAGTTGTTCTCTGTGGAACCACGCGTTGCGAATGCAGAGGTAGCACGGCCTGTTTCCCTGGTGGAAGCCTTCATGGCGATTCCGCAAGGCATCGAGAAACGTGCCGGGCTTATTTTCATGGTGTTGTTCATTGGCGGGATGTTCGGTGTGCTGAACAAGGCTGGCGCTATCGACGCAGGCCTTGAGAGGATCCTGGGCCTGACGAAGGGCAACATCTACGTTCTGGTTCCCTGCCTGATGCTGGTGTTCTCTGCCGGGAGCACTTTCATGGGCCTGGCGAAGGAATTCATCCTGATCGTGCCGCTGATGGTTGCGATGGCCAACAGGCTTGGCCTTCCCAACATCATCGGTTTGGCGATAGTCGCCATATCCGTCAAGGTCGGCTACCTCGGTTCGATTACCAACCCCGTGGCATTGGCAGTTGCTCAGCCTCTGGTTGGCGTGCCCATGTTCAGCGGCCTCGACATGCGGGTGGTGACGTACCTGACCTTCCTGGTGGTCGGTATCGCTTTCGTGCTGTTCAGCATTCGCCGCCACGGCTTCGATAGCACAGCCCAGTTTGACTTCAGGCAATCACGCCTTCACCCGCGTCACGCTGCCAATCTCATCCTCCTGGCACTCGGTGTGGGATTTCTGGTGTATGCCTCGAACCAGTGGCATTGGAAGTATCCAGAGCTCTCCGCGTACTACCTGGCCTTGAGCATGGTATTCACTGTCGTTGCTGGCATCGGCGCCAGCGAGGCTGCCGGCGCCTTCGTCGATGGCATGAAAAAGGTGTTGATGGCCGGGGTGCTGATCGGCCTTGCTACTGCGGTGGAAATCATCCTGAGCACGGGCCAGGTGCTCGACACTATCGTCAACCACCTTTCGGAACTGGTCGGCGAACACGGGCCGCTAGTCTCGGCCTTCGGCATGTTCTTCGCGCAGCTAGGCCTGGATGTGCTGATCCCTTCCACATCGGGTCAAGCCGCTGTGACCATGCCGATTTTCGGCCCGCTTGGCCAACTGTCTGGCGTCACCCCGCAAACCACGGTGTACGCCTTCCTGCTGGGGAATGGACTGACCAACCTCATTACGCCTACCTCCAGCGGTTTGCTGGTTTTGCTGGCAACGGCCCAGGTGGGCTGGGGGCAGTGGGCGCGCTTTATCTGGCCACTCTTCCTTGTCTTCACCGCGATTGCGCTGGTACTGCTCAGCATCGCTGTCTTCGTCGGTTACTAATCCAGGGGCTGCCCCGGCAGCCCGGCAATTCAGAGTCGCAAACATGCATGCTATGAAAAACCTGATGGTGCCGATGCGCGATGGCGTTCGGCTGGCCACGGATATCTACCTGCCCGACGCCACGATCACGCCGCTTCCGGTGATCATTGAACGCACGCCATACAACAAATCCATGCCTTCCCGTTCGGAGAAGCGTCTCGACGGACACCATCTCGGTCGAGAGGAGATGGCCGCTGCGTTTGCCGCCAAGGGTTTCGTGACGGTGTTCCAGGATTGCCGTGGGAGATATGGATCTGAGGGTGACTTCGTCAAATACGTCAACGAAGCTGAGGACGGCTACGACACGCTTGCCTGGCTGGTAGAACAGCCCTGGTGCAATGGCCGAGTCGGCAGCATGGGGCTCTCCTACGCTGCACATACTCAGTTGGCCATGGCCTGCCTCAACCCACCAGGTCTCTGCACGATGGTGCTCGACTCGGGTGGTTTCGCCAACGCTTTCCAATGCGGCATTCGCCAAGGCGGCGCATTTGAACTCAAGCAGGCCACCTGGGCCTACAAGCAGGCCAAGGAAAGCCCGGCAGCAAAGGCCGACCCGCTCTTGCGAACATCGCTCGAGAAGGAAGACATACATGCGTGGTTCGCCAACATGCCCTGGCACGCCGGGCACTCTCCCTTGCGTCATGCCCCCGAGTACGAGGATTACCTGCTCGATCAATGGCGACGCGGTAGCTACGACGCTTATTGGACGCAATTGGGTATCTGCGCCGATCACTATCGCGCCAGCATCCCCGATATCCCAGTCCTCCACATGTCCAGCTGGTACGACGCCTACGTCAGTTCCACGCTGGAAAACTTTCATGCTTTCACCCTCCACGGTAGCGCGCCCCAGCGCTTGATCATGGGGCCATGGCTTCACGGCGACAGGAATATCACCCACAGCGGTGACGCCGAGTACGGATTGACAGCCGCATTCGATGGCCATGTAGAGGACGACTGGTTGGCTTGCCGCTTGCAGTGGTTTGAAACCCACCTGCTTCAATCAGCCTCGGCCCTGCGTTCGTCTCAACAGGTGCAGGTGTTCATCATGGGAGGCGGGTCGGGTCGCAGGGACGAGAACCTGCGAATCGACCATGGCGGAGAGTGGATGACGGCCAACCATTGGCCGTTGCCCGGTAGCGAGCAAAGGGTGCTGTACCTCCACGCTGACGGCGCTCTGCGAGAGGCTTTGCCTGCAACACCCGCCAAGCAGAGCTATCTGGCAGATCCCCTGAGCCCGGTGCCAACCATCGGTGGGGCGCTTACTTCAGGTGCTCCTGTATTTGCCGGTGGTGCATACGACCAACGCGAGTCGCCCCGTTTCTTTGGCGCCCGAGGTGATAACCGCCCATTGCATGCAAGGGCTGATGTGCTCAGCTTTGAAACCGAGCCCCTGACGTCTGACCTTGTGGTTGCCGGTAGCATCGAGTTCGAGCTCTGGGTGGAGACAGATGGCCTCGACACCGACTTCACCGCAAAGCTCGTTGACGTGTACCCGCCGAGCATTGATTACCCGGGCGGCTTCGCCATGAACATCACAGACGGCATCATCCGTGTCCGGTACCGCGAGTCCTGGAGTGAACCTTCACCCACCGTGCCTGGGCAGTGCTTCAAGGTATCGATCACGCCATTCGCCACCTGCAATCGCTTCAAGGAAGGTCATCGCCTTCGCATTGATATTGCGAGCAGCAATTTCCCCCGCTTCGATGTGAACCCAAATAGCGGTGAGCCTGAAGGGCTGGCTGCAAACAAGCGGGTAGCTCGGAATACGGTTCATATGAGCAGCGACAAGCCTTCACATGTCACCCTGACCGTGCTCCCCCCCTGGCGATTTCGAGCGAGCTAGCCCCTCAGCCAAGTCGATGGCAGAGGTAGGCCTGGGTCTGGTAGGGAAACGCGATGCTTGCCTGACCCCGCAGCGCCGGATGCGTCTGGATCAGTTCGCGCAGTTGCTGGGTAACCTCGGCCTTCTCTGCAGGCGGCAGGCTGGCGATGAAGCTGACCGACAGAAAACGATCCATGATCACCGTTTCGGCACTGCCGACGTGGGTGTGGTCGAAGCTTGTCGGTTCGGGCGCTGTGAAGCCTGAGCCATCGAACGCATCGCGCCATTGGCCGGTATGAAAGCGCGGTGTGTCGCCCTCGTAAGGTGTGATGATCCGGGTAATCGCCGCGACCCAATCGACCGATTCGTCCCGTACGTTCCACACCAGCCCCAGGCGCCCGCCAGGCGTGAGCACTCGATGGATCTGCGCCAGTGCCTGGGCGTCTGCGAACCAATGGAAGGCCTGGGCGCACAGCACCACGTCAGCGCTGGCAGCGGACAGGGGCATTGCCTGGGCGGTTCCGGCAAGCACCTCGATGCCGGGCACACTCTTGGCGAATTCCTGGCGCATTGCATCGATGGGCTCGACGGCAATCAGCCGGTCAGTCAGCGGCTGCAGCAGGCGGGTGAACTTGCCAGTGCCGGCGCCGAGGTCGATCACGCGTGTTTGCCGGTCGATCATCAGCGTCTGCTGCAGCCAGCTGGACAAGGCTACAGGGTAGGTTGGCCGGCCCTGGGTGTAGGTCTGGGCCTGGCGGGAGAAGCCGGTCTGGGCGGCGTCATGGACGGGAGGCATGCGAGGTGGCTCCTGACAGGGTTGGTGATGGGCGAATTGTAGAGGCCGTGGGCTGGGGTGAAGATGAACAAATGCCTTTCAGGCTCGCTGGAGGTTGCTATCGACCCGGAGCAGACACTGGGTTGGCAATCGCCACTACCTGTCACCAGCAAGCGAAACGCTGACTCTGTGGGAGCGGGCTTGCCCGCGAACACCGGCACAGCCGGTGCCATCCACTGTGATGTCGTCTTCGCGGGCAAGCCCGCTCCCACAAGACTCCTATTGGACTCAACGGTAGCTCCGGGTCGAGAGCTGCCGGTCGCGAGTGACCGCTTTCGACCCGATGCCACCGACCAAACGCCGCTTGCATACTATCCACGACTTCTGTGGCCGCGGTCGGGCTTATGAGCCCCCAACAAAATCCACCGTTGGTCCCGGCGGAACCAACGGTCAATCCTGACGAATCAATCAAACAGCACAATGGAAAAGAGGGTTGACGGTCATTCAGGCAGCGGAGCCCGTGCTTTGGGCTGCGCCGTGGAGGGGTGCGAAACTTTGCGCGCGTTCAGCAGCCCCAGGCAGATGATCAGGATCGTCAGCAGCCCCGTTGCGGTGATTTCCGGGCGATAGGCCGGGATGAAGAACATGCTGATCAACGCGCCACTGATGAACACGATCACCAGCCAGGTCAGCCAGGGGAACAGCCACATGCGCAACTCCAGCGTCTTGCCGGCAGCCAGCAACTTCTTGCGCAGGCACAACTGGGAAATGGCAATCACCAGGTAGACCAGCAATGCCACCGCCCCTGAGGTCGAAAGCAGGAACTTGAACACGTTCTCAGGCGCGAAATAGTTGATGAAGGTCGCCACCACGCCGAGGGCCGTGGTGCAGGCCACGGCGGCGAGCGGCACTTTCGCCGGGTTGACGCGCTTGAGGAAGCGCGGCGCATCGCCGCGTTGCGCCAGCGAGTAGAGCATCCGCGAACCGGTGTAGACCTGGGAGTTCATGCAGCTGGCGACGGCCAGCAACACCACCACATCGATGATCAGCTTGGCATTGGGAATCCGCATGATCTCCAGTGCACGCTGGAACGAACCCACTTGAGGCAGGCGTGGGTCGTTCCACGGGACGATGGACAGGATCATCACGATCGAGAGCAGGTAGAAGACGCAGATGCGCCACACCACCGAGTGGGTCGCGCGGGTGATCTGCCGGGCAGGGTTCTTCGATTCGGCGGCCGCGATGGTCACCACCTCCGCCCCGATGAAGCTGAACATCGTGGTCAGCATCGCCCCGACGATCGCGCCCAGGCCATTCGGCGCAAAGCCGCCGTGCAGCGCCATCAATTGGCCCATACCGCTGACCTCGCGCTCGGGCAGCAGGCCCATGAGCGCCGCGCCGCACAGGGCGATGAAACCGATGATGGCGACGATTTTCACCAGGCCGAACCAGAACTCGAACTCGCCGTATCGGGCGACACTGAAGAAGTTGGAGCAGGTCAGCAGCAGGATCAGTGCCGAAGCGATGATCCAGGTGTCCACGGCCGGTAGCCAGGCATTGATGATGTTCGCCGCGGCAATCGCCTCCAGCGGAATGGCCAGCACCCAGAACCACCAGTACAGCCAGCCGATGCTGAACCCGGCCCAGCGGCCGATCGCGCGGTCCGCGTAGGTGGAAAACGAGCCCGTATCCGGGGACGCCACCGCCATTTCACCCAGCATCCGCATCACCAGCACGACCAGTGCCCCGGTGAAGAGATAGGCCAGGAGTGCGGCAGGGCCTGCCTTGGCGATGGCATGGCCGGAGAAAACGAACAGGCCGGCGCCGATGACCCCGGCAATCGACAACATGGTGACGTGACGCTGCTTCAAGCCAGGTGCAAGTGAGGTGTTGGACATGGATAGACTCGTTAATTGTTATTGGAGCGTTCTGATCCGTAAACGGACAAAGCCTGCGCGCCGTGCCGCAAGGCCGGGGTGCAACGAGCAGTTGCCTGCAGGCTAGCGCGGCGCCTCGGCAGGCAGCGCCAGCGCGTCCCGGTCCTGGCCGAGCATTTCGCACAACGCCTCGACGATGAGCTGATGGTCCTGGCGGTCGGGAAGGCCTGAGACGGTGATGGAGCCGATCACCCCTGCACCTTGCACGGCCAGCGGAAAGCCACCGCCGACACTCGCGTAGTCCGCTGGCGAGAGGTAGTAGCGTTGGCTGATGTCGAGGTTTTCCAGGGCCAGTTGATGCTTGATCCGGTAGGAGCTGCGCAGGAAGCGCTGCACGGTATTGGCCTTGCGCCTGACCCAGTCATGGTTGTCGGACGTGATGCCGGGGCGAGCGGCGAAAAACAACGGTCGGTCGAAACGCCTCACGTCGATCACCAGCGGCCAGTCATTCGCCGTCGCCCAGCCGTGGAGCAGGGTGCCGAGTTGCCACGCGATCTCTTCATCGAAACGCGGAAACTGAAGGATTTCTTCCTGCCGAATCAAAAGCGCCAGTTCGTCTTTCAGATTCATGTCGATCTCCTGTTCGCCGGCCGTCTGCGGCCAAGGCATCACTGTTCCTTACAGCTTGAGTGGAAAGGTTTGGTGAGTTAAATACATTTTTTCTCACGCTAAGATGCTGGATTGCTTTCGCATGCAGACATCCTGCCCGCCGCGCCCCGAGCGCTATGGTTTCCCGCAAATAGCTACTTTCCTGACCCTTGGTTCAAGGCCGTGAAAGGACATTGACAGTGTCTATCATAATTTCTATTTTGAATGCAGTCATGCACACAAAAACGCATGCAGCTGTGCGCCGTACCTTCCTGCCAAAAACAACGATTATCAGTGAGGTCCCACATGTCTCTTCCAATCCCGTCTTCCCTCAAAGCGCTGGTGCTGGGCGTTGGTCTTTGCGGCGCTTTGCTGGGCCAAGCGGCGGCCCAGGCCGCTGAAAATTCGATTTGGCAAGACGTGCAGAAAGCCGGTGTGTTGCGCTGCGGCGCTGCGGTGGCTGCGCCCTATGTGATGCGCGATGCCAAGACCGGGGACTACAGCGGCTATTTCGTCGACCTGTGCCGTGACTTCGGCGAACGGGTGTTGAAGGTCAAGGTGGCGTTCGTCGACACCAACTGGGACAACCTGGTGGCCGGCCTGCAGAGCAACAAGTGGGACCTGGCCATGGCCCTGAACCAGACCCCCGAACGGGCGCTGGCGGTGTCTTTCACGGTGCCTGCGACCGACTACCAGGTCTCGTTGCTGGCGAACAAGGACAACCCCAAGCTGATCGAACTCAAGGACGACATCGCTGCCCTCGACAAGCCGGACATCACCTTCGCTGTGATGTCAGGCACCGCACAGGACAAAGCCATCTCTGCGGCGGTGCACAATGGCAAGATCATGCGCCTGCCCGGCATGGACGAGGCGCGTCTGGCCGTCATGTCCAAGCGCGCCGACGTACTGGTCGATGCCAGCGACACCAATCACCTCTTCGCGCTGGCGAACCCCGGCTGGGCCCGGGAGATCCTGCCCAAGCCAGCGCTGGCCAAGCAGGGCGTGTCCTTCGGCGTGCGTCGCGATATCTCCGCGGCAGACCTCGAGGTACTGAACATCTACCTGCGGCAACGCCGCGACACCGGCGAGATCCAGCAACTGGTGGACAGGGCGTCGGTCCAGGCCAATTCGGCGAAATAACGTATTTCAGGGCCGTCCCGGCGAGCGGGGGCGGCCTGCGACGTTTTCAACAATGCAAGGTGAATACAGATGAGCGACCCAACACGTCCCCTGGCGGGGCAAACCGTTCTGGTAACCGGGGCCTCCGGCGGCATCGGCGCAGCGATTGTCGAGCGCCTGGCTGCCGAAGGTGCGCGTCCGGTGATTCACTACAGCCGCGATGCACAAGGTGCGCAACAGCTACTGGAGCGCATCGGAGGGCAAGGCTGGATCGTGCAGGGTGACCTGAGCCAGGAGGCGGGCCCTGAGCAATTGTGGCGCGCGGCACTGGAGCTCTGTGGTGGCAGAATCGATGGGCTGGTGAACAATGCCGGCATTCGTACCGAAATTGCCCTGGACGCACCATCCACTCAATGGCGCGAAGCATGGCGCCGTGAATTCCAGGTCAATTTCTTCGCCGCTGCCGACCTCTGCCGTGAGGCGGTTGCGCATTACCGCAGCCACGGCGGCGGGCGCATCATCAACATGGCCAGCCGTGCGGCGCAACGCGGCTATGCTGCCGATGCCCTGCCTTATGGTTCGAGCAAGGCGGCGCTGATCAACCTGACCAAATCGCTGGCGCGCAGCGTGGCAGGCGAGGGCGTGGTGGCGGTGGCGATCGCACCGGGCTGGGTGCGCACCGACATGGCCGAGCAATTCGTCGCCCAGCACGGCGAGGCTGCTGCGCTTGCCGATATCCCTGTCGGGCGCATGGCCAGCCCGGCGGAAATCGCCGAACTGGTCGCCTTCACCCTGCGTCCCTCGCAGGCGTCGCTCAATGGCGCCACCCTGGACGTCAATGGCGGTAGCTACATCCGCTGAGGCCTCAGCGGGGCCGCCAGGCGGCCCCGTCTGGTTCAGCCGGGTTGCGAGGCGTAGGCCGCGTAAGCCGAGGTCACCAGCCAGCCGCAATCCACCGGCAGGATCGCCCCGGTGATCGCAGAGGCACCCTTCGAGCAGAGAAAGTGGATGGTTTCGGCCACCTCCGCCGGGTCGACGAAGCGGCGCAGGGCCGACTTGTCGATCACCGCCGCCGGGTCGCGCTCGCCGCTGTCGATCCGCGCCTGCATGGCCGGCGTCAGGGTATAGCCCGGCGCCACGGCATTCACCCGCACACCGTGCGGCCCCCACTGCGCCGCCATCACCTGGGTCAGCATGTGCAGCCCGGCCTTGCCGACGGCATAGCCGATCTGCGCCGAGGGCCGGAAGCTGGTCAGCGAGCACAGGTTGATGATGCTGCCGGCGCCCACCTCGCACATCGGCCGGGCCAGTGCCCTGGAAACCAGCAACGTGCCGCGTACGTTGACGTTCTGCAGGCGGTCGTACTCCTCGATATCCAGGTCGAACAGGTGCACCGCGTTCTGCAGCAACCCCCCTGAGTTGACCAGCACCTGCGGCACGCCATGGGTGTCGAGCACCTGCCTGCAGAACGCCTCGACCTGCGCTTGCGAGGCGACGTCGAGCCGCTGCGCGTATACCGCCGCGCCGGCATCGCGCAGTTCGCCCGCCAGGCGTTCGGCGCGCTCGAGGTTGATGTCGCCGATCACCACGGTATGGCCTGGTTCACGGGCAAAACGACGCACGGCTGCCTCGCCGATGCCGCTCGCTCCGCCGGTGACCACGATGACTGATTGTTGTTCGGACATGTGCGCCTCGATGGGAATTGTTGATTGTCTGGATGGCCGAGAACATCAGTCTGAAAGTGTCATGCATTGTCGATCTGATGTCGACATTACTGTTGTTCACTCCGTCATCGTTGTCAATCCATGGGAAGCATAGGGGCAGATTGGAAATTTTAAATTCATGTAAATCATGCAGATAAGTAAGCATTGGATTTATGGGAATGAAAAATCGTTGACAGATGTCGGCAAAGGGTCGACAAAATAATCGGGCGAAGAGGAGGGGTTTACCGGCACGGCGACAGGGCTGAAACGTCGCGGCCGGCACCCTGTGCGGCTGCACGGGGTGAGCAGGGAAGAGAGAAGAAACCGAAGCGATGCGTCAACGACACTGCCTTGAAACTGTGTGGTTTCCCAATTCGAATAATAGAGAGGCTATGAAATGTTCCAGGTCCCTTCGAAATGGCTCAAAGCGCTGGCCGCCGTCTCACTGCTGGTGGCTGTTCCCGCTGCTTCGGCGCTGGCCGCCGACGCTTCCGACAGCTGGAAGGCTGTGCGCGAGGCCGGTGTGCTGCGCTGCGGTGCGGCCACCTCGCCACCCTACGTAATGCGCGACCCCAGGACCGGCGACTACTCGGGCCTGTTCCCCGAGCTGTGCAAGCAGTTCGGTGAGCAGGTGCTCAAGGTCAAGGTGCAGTTCGTCGACACCAGCTGGGACAACATCGTCGCCGGGCTGCAATCCGAGAAGTGGGACCTTTCCCTGGCGCTCAACGATACCCCCGAGCGGCGCAAGGCCATCACGTTCTCCAAGCCGGCGATCGGCTACAGCGTCAACTTCGCCTACAGCGGCAGGAACCCGAAACTCGCCGGGGGCGTCAACAGCATGGCCGATGTCGACAAGCCCGGCATCAACGTCGCGGTGATGTCGGGCACGGCCCAGGACAAGGCCGTGTCGGCGGTGCTCAAACAGGCCAGGATCGTGCGCCTGCCGGGCTTCGATGAAACCCGCCTGTCGCTGATGTCCAAGCGCGCCGATTTCCTCGCCGACGACAGCATGACCAACACCTTGCTGACCTCGGCCCATCCGGACTGGGCCAAGACCTTCACGCCCACACCGAAGCTCGCCGAGCAGGGCATCAACCTGGGGCTGAACAAGAACACGCCGGCTGCGGACATCGCCGTGCTGGATGCCTTCATCGAGGCGAAGATCAGCTCGGGCGAAATGGACAAGCTGACCCAGCAGGCGGTGGACGTGTCGCTGGCCGCCAGCAACTGATCCCTGCGGCGCCTGCACACGCCGTGCAGGCGCCGTCCTTCCTGTCACCCACTGAACCGAGGAAGCCCATGGCTCGTTCCCTCTACACCTGCATCGAAGGCCACACCGGCGGCATGCCGGTGCGCATGGTGATCAGCGGCGCACCCGCGCTGCAAGGCGCCGACATGAATGCGCGGCGGCTGTACTTCGTCGAGCACTACGACTGGCTGCGCCGCGCCCTGATGCTCGAACCCAAGGGCCACCCGAACATGTCGGGCACGCTGTTCTATCCGCCGTTGTCGGCAAACGCCGACTTCAGCCTGCTGTTCATCGAAACCTCGGGCTGCCTGCCGATGTGCGGCCATGCCACCGTGGGGTCGGTGACCTTCGCCATCGAGGCCGGGCTGGTCGAGCCCAGGACGCCGGGCGTGGTGGTGATCGATGTCCCGGCCGGGCAGGTGACCGCCCGCTATGAATTCGACGGCGAGCGGGTGACCGGCGTGCGCTTCACCAATGTCGCCTCGTTCCTGTTGCACAAGGACCTGAAGGTGAGCATTCCCGCGCTCGGCGAGCTGAGCCTGGACGTCGCCTACGGCGGCAACTTCTACCCGATTGTCGAGGTCCAGCCGAACTTCCCCGGTGCCGAGCACTTCAGCCCGGGGCAACTGCTGGAGATGGGGCGGCAAGTGCGCGACCAGGTCAACCTGGCAGTGGAAGTGGTGCATCCCGACTTCCCGCTGATCCGTGGCGTCAAGCACTGCATGTGGACCGGGGCTGCGCAGGCCGAAGGCGCCCATGGCCGCGGTGTGGTGATTGCCGGTGACCAGATCATCGACCGTTCGCCCTGCGGTACCGGCACGTCGGCCAGGGTCGCCCAGCGCCATGCCCGCGGCCTGCTCGAAGTGGGGCAGCCGTATCGCCATGAAAGCATCATCGGCAGCAGCTTCATTGGCCGCGTCGAGGCCGAAACCGCCTTGGGCTCAGGCTTGCCGGCGGTGTTCCCGAGTATCGAGGGGCGTGCCTGGGTCACCGGCCGCAGCGAGCATTACGTGGACGATTCCGACCCGTACGCCACCGGCTTCAGCCTCGACGACTTCCAGCCGTAGCGCAGGGGCTGGAGTCGCGGGGAGAGGGGTTGTAACCTGTCTGGCAGCCTGTACGCCATGGTGTCGGCACTTTGTCGACACCAGGGCGGTGCGGTATAGTGCGTCTTTGCAGTCAGGCCGACACGTGTTGCCTGCCCTCTAGGAACCCGGATCATGGCCAAAGTAACCGAACCGCAAGCTCAGAAAGCAACCGGCGCCTCGCGCGTCTACGCCGTGCTGCGCGATGAAATCCTCACCATGAAGCTCGCCCCGGGCACGCCGCTGGATGAAATAGGCCTGTCCGAACGCTTCGACCTGTCGCGCTCGCCGATCCGCGAGGCGTTGGTGCGCCTGTCAGGCGACGGCCTGGTGTCGATCCTGCCGAACCGCAGCACCATCGTCTCGCAGATGGATTTTCGCCGCATTCCCGAATTTCTCGATGCCCTCGACCTGCTGCAGCGGGTGACCACCCGGCTGGCGGCCCTGCACCGCTCGCCCCTGGAGCTGGCCGACATCCGCACCGCGCAGAAGGCCTATGAAAAGGCGATTGCCAACTGCGTCAAGACCGGCACCAGCCAGGCGATGATCGAGAAGAACTACGACTTCCACATGGCCATCGCCAGGGGCGGGCACAATGTGTACTTCGCCGACCTGTACCGGCGTCTGCTGGAGGAGGGCAGGCGCATGCTGCACCTGCACTTCGAGTTCCAGACCCTCGACGAGCACATGACGGCCGAGGAGATCGGCCGGGATCACGCGGCAATCGTCGATGCCATCGCGGCAAAGGATGCCGACCTGGCCGAAGAGCTGGCGCACCAGCATGCGGCCCAGTTCAAGGGCAGGTTCATGCAGTTCCTCGACCGCAACATCACCGCCAGCATGCCGCTCAACTACCCGCAGGCCTAAGCCCCGCAATCACGGGCCGTGTAGGAGCGGCCTTGTGTCGCGAAAGGGCTGCGCAGCAGCCCCAGGATTTCAGCACTCATGCAGAGATTGCCGGGGCCGCTGCGCGGCCCTTTCGCGACACAAGGCCGCTCCTACACGGCCGGTGTCCGCGGGGCAACGCCGGTGCCATCCCTCAATCAGCCGGCTTCACCACCGAGTTCATGACCCCCCCGACCGCCCAATCCGAGCGGTCATACTCGCTGATGATCACCTGGATGTGTTCTTCCGGGCATCGCGCGATTCTCGACGTCTCCCGTGTCAGCGCTGCTGCCAGCTCGTTCTTCTGCTCCTGCGACCTGCCACTGAGCAGTTCCACTCTCACTATCGGCATCTGAAGACCCTCGTTTCTGATCGGTTACGTGGCTGATTTTCAGCGTTCTTGAAGTCGACTAAATGTCGACATCATGCTGTTCCTGATCTGTTTTCCTGTCAATAACCGCCCCGATCAATGTGTCGTTTTTGATTTTTTGAAAATTATTAATCCATAAAAATCAATCAGCTAACTTTTAGTTCATACGTTTTTGCGACAAGCACGGTTGACACTTGTCGGCATTAGGTCGACAAAATATACGCAGACGAAATGGCACGCGGCAGGCAAGAACGGCCCGCTAGTTCGGATTCAGCCGAACCCCTCTGCCTGTCGAGATTTCGCGATACGACATACCGCGCACTCACTGAACGGATGGACTGAATATGGCAAGCGCACGCATTGGCGTTGATATCGGTGGCACGTTCACCGACCTGGTTCTGCTCGATGACGAAGGTCAGGTCACCTTCACCAAGGTTTCGTCCACCCCCGCTGCACCCGAGGAGGCCGTGCTGACCGGTGTTGCACGCATCCTGGAGCAAGCCGGGCTTGCCACCAGCGACGTCACCGAGGTGCTGCATGGCACCACCGTCGGCTCCAACACCATGTTGCAGAAGGTCGGCGCGAAGTGCGGCCTGATCACCACCAAGGGGTTCCGCGACGTGCTTGAGATCGGCCGGGTCCGTACCCCCACCATGTTCGACCTGTCCTGGGACAAGCCGGTGCCGCTGGTCGAGCGCCGCTACCGCTACGAGATCGACGAGCGTGTGCTGGCCAGCGGCGAAGTGCTGCGTGCCACCCCGCTCGATGAAGTGCTGCAGGCCGGCCGCTTCTTCCAGCGCGAAGGGGTCGAGTCGGTCGCCATCTGCTTCATCAACGCGTACAAGAACAAGGCCAACGAAGCCGCAGCCCTGGAAGCGTTCCAGCAACACTTTCCGGACATCAGCGTCACCGCGTCGATCTCCGTGCTGCCTGAAATGCGCGAGTACGAGCGCACCTCCACCACCGTGGTCAACGCCTACGTGCTGCCGGCCCTGCGCACCTACCTGCAACGCCTGGAGTCGGGCCTCAAGCGCATCGGCGTGAAGGCGCCGCTGCTGGTGAGCAACTCCAACGGCGGCCTGTCCAGCGCCAGCATCGCCCAGGACACCCCGGTGTTCTTCATCTCCTCCGGCCGTTCGGCCGGTGTGGTCGGCGCCGGCCGCCTCGGCCAGGCCCGCAACGACAAGGACCTGGTGGTGTTCGACATGGGCGGCACCACCGCTTCGGCCTCGCTGATCCACAACGGCGAACTGGCCCGCACCAATGAGTACGAGTTCCGCGCTGGCATCTCCACGCCGAGCCGCTTCATCAAGGCCGGCGGCTACATGATGCGCGTACCGACCATCGACGTGGCGGAGGTCGGCAGTGGCGCAGGCTCCATCGCCTGGCTCGATGCCGGTGGCCTGCTCAACGTCGGCCCGGTGTCTGCAGGTGCCTTCCCAGGCCCGGTGTGCTACGGCATCGGCGGCGAAAAACCTACCGTGACCGACGCCAACGCAATTCTCGGCTTCCTGCCGCAGAGCCTGGCCAGCGGTACCATGCAACTCAACATCGGTGCGGCCCGCGATGCGGTCGAGACCTTGCTGGCCGGCCCGCTGGGCATCAGCGTCGAGGAGGCCGCAGTGGGCATCCGCGAGGTGGTCAACGTCAACATGGCGCGCACCATCAAGGCGGTGACCGTCGAGCGCGGCGTCGACCCGCGTGACTTCACCCTGACCGCTTTCGGCGGCTCTGGCCCGGTGCATGCCTGCGACCTGGCCCGCGCCCTGGACATGAAGCGCGTGGTGTTCCCGGCCGCGCCGGGCGTGTTCACCGCCATGGGCATGCTGGCCGGTGCGGTGGAGCGTTACTTCGTGCACCCGTCGCTGCAGCAGCTCGACAACCTGGACCTGGCCGTGCTGGAGCAGCAAGTCGCCAAGATGCGCGCCCAGGCCCAGGAGGCCCTGGCCGCCGAAGGCTACAGCGCCGACCGCATCGAGTACGTCTTCGACCTCGACATGCGTTTCCGTGGCCAGGACTACGAACTGCCGGTGCGCGTGCCGGCCAAGCTCGACGAGTCGGCCCGCGCGCAACTGCGCAGCGACTTCCTGGCCGCCTACACCGCGATGTACGGCTATGCCTCCAAGGACTCCATCGAGTGCGCCAGCCTGCGCCTGCTGGCACGTGGCGTCGCGACCAAGACCCTCGACTTCAATGACCTGCGCACCCGCAAGGGCACGGTCCAGGCCGCCGAAGCGAGCACCCGCAAGGTGTACTTCGATCGCCAGAGCGGCTGGGTCGATACCCCCATCCTGCCGCGTGCGGCGTTGACCGGCGAGGTCGTCGGCCCGGTGATCCTCGAAAGCACCGACACCACCATCGTCATTCCCCCTCGCTGGCGCGCCACCGTCGACTCGATCGGCAGCGTAATCGCCACCCTGGCCTGATCTCTGAGGAATAGCCATGACACAACGTAACGTTGACCCCATCACGTTTGCCGTCGTCAAGAATGCGCTGGACACCATCGTCGACGATATGGCCTTCGCGGTGATGCGCACCGCGCGCTCGCCGATCATCCGCGACGTGCTCGACTACTCGGTGACCATGTGCGACGCCGCCGGGCGCATCCTGGCCCAGGCCAAGACCGTGGCCCTGCACCTGGGCGCGGTGCCTGACGCAATCGATGTGATCATTGCCAAGTACGCCGACAATGTCGCGCCGGGCGATGTGATCATCCTCAACGACCCCTATGAAGGCGGCATGCACCTGCCGGACATCTTCATGTTCAAGCCGATCTTCTTCAAGGATCGCCTGCAGGGCTTCTCGGTGGTGATCGCCCACCACTGCGACGTCGGTGGCCGGGTGCCGGGCTCCAACGCCGCCGACTCCACCGAGATCTACCAGGAAGGCCTGCGTATTCCGCCGACCAAGCTGTACACGGCCGGTGTAGAGAACGAGACGCTGTTCGAAATCATCAAGAAGAACGTGCGCCTGCCCGACCTGGTGCTGGGCGACCTGGGCGCGCAGCTGGCCACCTGCAACATCGGCGAGCGTGAACTGGTGCGGCTGTTCGACCGCTACGGCGAACAGGGCCTGCGCGACTACTTCGACGAACTGCTCGACTACGGCGAGCGCCTGACCCGCAAGGCCATCGAAGCCTGGCCGGACGGTACCTACGCGTTCCTCGACCACATCGACAACGACGGTTTCAGCGAAACGCCGATCCCGATCCAGTGCGCCGTCACGGTCAAGGGCGATCGCCTGTCGGTGGACTTCGCCGGCTCATCGAAACAGGTGCGCGGCGCGATCAACTCGACCCTGTCGTTCGTCAAGTCGGCCACCTACCTGAGCATCCGTTGCGCGCTGGATGCCGATGTGCCGAACAATGCCGGGGTCTACCGCTGCATCGACATCACCGCGCCGCAAGGCTCGATCCTCAACCCGGACATGCCGGCCCCGGTGGCCGCCCGGGCCCTGACCGGCTACCGGGTGGTGGACTGCGTACTGGGCGCGGTGGCGCAGATCGCGCCGAAGAAGGTGATGGCGGCAGGCGAGGGCGGCAACACCGTGATCGCCCTCAGTGGCTACGTCGAGAATTCCATCGAGCCGTACATCCTGGTCGACATGATCAACGGCGCCTGGGGCGGCCGGCACAACAAGGACGGCATCGAAGGGGTCACCAACCCGTCGCAGAACATGTCGAACATGCCGATCGAAACCCTCGAGGCGCGCTACCCGATCGTCATGGAAGCCTACGGCTTCGCCACCGACTCCGGCGGCGCCGGCGAGTACCGCGGTGGCCTGGGCCTGGTCCGCGAGTACCGCATCCTCTCCGAGGAAGTCGTTGCGCAGATCCGCTCCGACCGCGCCGTGCATGCCCCCTACGGCTTGTTCGGCGGCAAGCCCGGCGCCTGTTCGGCCAACTACCTGCGGGTCAACAACGAACTGCAGCCGCTGCCGAGCAAGTTCACCATGAACCTGGGCCGTGACGCGATCATCCGCCACGAGCAGGCCGGTGGTGGCGGCTATGGCGACCCGCTCAAGCGCCGCTTCGAGCTGATCGAGCAGGACCTGGCCAACGGCAAGATCACCCAGGCCTATGCCGAGCGCCATCACGGCGTGGTGTTCGCCAACGGCAAGCTGGACCGGGCGCATTCCCAGGCACGCTGACAGCCTCTCGGACCGGGCGTGGCAGGCCGCTGCCGCGCCCATTCAACGCCAACACACCGCGCAAGCAAGGGTGGGCAAATGACACAGACACTGAAGCAACGACTGGCCGCGCTGGGGCATGAGTACCCCGGTGCGCCCAAGCCCGGCGCCAACTTCGCCGCGACCCGCCAGGTCGGCAACCTGCTGTACGTCTCGGGGCAAGTGCCGGTTGCCGCTGGCGTCGACCGCTATGTCGGGCAACTGGGCGGCGACCTCTCGCTGGAGCAAGGCCAGGCGGCCGCAGCGCTGTGCGCGCTGAACATCCTGGTGCAGGTGGACCGCTTCGTGGCGGGCGACTTTGCCAAGGTGGCCGGTTGCGTGCGGCTCGGCGGTTTCGTCAACGCGGTCCCCGGCTTCGCCGACCATCCCAAGGTGCTCAACGGCGCCTCGGATTTGATCATCGGCGTGCTCGGCGAAGCCGGCCGGCATGCCCGTGCGGCGGTCGGCTGCAGCTCGCTGCCGCGCAACGTCGCCGTGGAAGTGGAGGCGATCTTCGAACTGGCCAGCGCTGCCGGGCAAGCGCAGTGAGGGGCGGCCCCTGTGCTGCACAGGGGCCTTCGAAGAACAACAACAAGACGCTGCGCCGCGAGGAAATTCCCATGTTCTCAACGGAAATCAAAGCTGTGACGACCTCTGCTCCTACCGCCCAGGGGGTGACCCCGCTGCCGGCCACTGGCGACTTCGTGCAGCTGCGCGATGTGTACAAAGCGTATGGCGAAAGCCTGGTGGTCATGGATGGCCTGAACCTGGACATGCGCGCCGATGACCGCCTGGTGATCATCGGCCCCAGCGGCAGCGGCAAAAGCACCTTGCTGCGGGTGATGATGGGCCTGGATGACATCCAGCGCGGGCAGATCAGCTTCCAGGGCCAGCCCTACATCAGCGGCGCCGGCAAGGGCCGCGCGCGTATCGACAGCCAGCTGCAGAAGCAGATCGGCATGGTCTTCCAGCACTACACGCTGTTCCCCCACCTGTCGGTGCTCAGCAACCTGATCCTGGCGCCGGTGAAGATCGCCGGGCTGTCCAAGGCCGAAGCCACCGAGCGTGCCCGCAAGTACCTGGCGCGCCTGGGTCTGGAAAGCAAGCTCAATGCTTACCCCTGCCAGCTGTCCGGTGGCCAGAAGCAGCGGGTGGCGATTGCCCGGGCGTTGATGCTCGAACCCAAGCTGATGCTGTTCGACGAGGTGACCTCGGCGCTGGACCCGGAAATGGTCATCGAAGTGCAGAACGTGATGCTGCAGCTGGCCGAACAGAAGATGGCGATGATCATCGTCACCCACGACATGCACTTTGCCCGCGACATCGCCACCCGCGTGGTGTTCTGCGCCAACGGCAAGGTGGTCGAACAGGGGCCGCCGGCGCAGCTGTTCAAGTCGCCGAAGCAGCCGCGGACCCGGGAATTCCTGGAGAAAGTCCTTCACCTGGAGTGAGACAGGCCATGCACTACCAATTCGATTTCGCGTTCCTGCAGCACAGCATCGGGGTGTTGTTCGAAGGGTTGAAGGTGACCCTGCAGCTCGCCCTGGCCGCCAACCTGATGGGCCTGGTGCTGGGCTTTCTCCTGTGCCTGCTGGTGATGAGCCGTTGGGCCATCCTGCGCTGGCCGGCGCAGCTGTTCATCGAGTTCTTCCGCTGCACCCCGGCGTTGCTGCAGATCGTCTGGTTCTTCTACTGCATCCCGATGATGGTCGACGTGTTCATCGACCCGCTGCTCATGGGCATCCTGGCCCTGGGCCTGAACCTCACCGCGTTCAACGCCGAGGCCTATCGGGCCGGGGTGCAGGCGGTGCCGCGCGAGCACCTGGATGCCTGCACGGCGCTGGGCCTCAGGCCGTTCCACCGGACCTTCTACGTGGTGCTGCCGCAGGCGCTGCGCTCGGCCCTGCCGGTGCTGCTGACCAACGGCATCGGTTCGCTGCAACAGAGCGCGCTGGTGGCGATCGTCGCCATTTCCGACTTGATGTACGTGGCCAAGGGCCTGGCGACCGATGCCTATCGCCCGCTGGAAACCTACTCGGTGGTGGCGCTGGTGTACTTCGCGCTGTCGCTGCCGATCTCGAAACTGGCCCACCTGATCGAGCGTCGCCAGGACGCCGCGATGCAGCGCTGAGGGAGGGGAAACCATGGACCTGAATTTTTCCGCGGTACTGCCGTTCTGGAACGTGCTGCTCGAAGGCCTGGCCCTGACGGTGGCCTTCACCTTCGGCTGTGCGCTGCTGGGCAGCCTGATCGGCTTCATCCTCAGCCTGCTGAAACTGTCCCCTTCGCGCTGGGTCAGCTGGCCGGTGACCCTGTACGTCGAGTTCTTCCGCGGAACGCCGCTGCTGATCCAGCTGTTCTGGATCTTCTTCTGCCTGCCGGTGGTGTTCCGCCTGGCGATCCCGGCCTACGCCTCGGTGGCCCTCGCGCTGACCCTGTTCATGGCGGCGATCACCTGCGAGACGTTCCGCGGCGCGCTGAAGTCGATTGCCAGCGAGCAGCACGATGCCTGCGTGGCGTTGGGCCTGAACCGCTCGGTGAAGACGCTGTACGTGATCTTCCCGCAGACCTTGCTGCGCGCCGTACCGCCGCTGCTGTCGAACGTGGTCAGCCTGTTCAAGGAGAGTGCATTGATCTCCTCGGTGGGCGTGGCCGACCTGATGTTCGTCGGCCAGAACATCTCCAACAGCACGGCGCGGCCGATCGAGTTCCTCACGGTCACCGGGCTGATCTACTTCGCCATCGCTTTCCCGCTGACGCGCCTGGTCGGGCTGGTCGAGCAGCGCCTGTTGCGCCGTTACGCCTACTGATCATGTCGTTGACCGACCTCTTTCGCTGCATGGGAGTGCTTGAGTTGAATACTGGATTACCTTCGCAAGACGTCGGAACAGGCGCAGCCGTGGTGGTGGGTGGCGGCATCGTCGGCATCTGCTGCGCGTTGTCGCTGCAGCGCGATGGCCACCGGGTGACGCTGGTGGACCCGGCCGCACCGGGTGACAGCACCGCCAAATGGAGCTGCGGGCAGATCTCCCTGGGCGAGATCATTGCGCTGTCCAAGCCGGGCATCCTGCGCAAGATCCCGGGCTGGCTGCTCGACCAGAGCGGGCCGCTGGCCCTGCGCCCGGCCGCGTTGCCTGGGCTGCTGCCCTGGTTCCTGCGCTTTGTCGGCAATGCCCGGCATGAGCGGATCGTGGAGATCGCCACGGCCATGGCCTCGCTGACCCATCATGTGCTGGCCGACTACGGCCGTCTGCTCGATGGCCTGGACGATCAGAACTTGATCATTCAACGCCCGGTGCTGCAGGTGTTCGACAGCAAGGCCGGCGTGGAACATGAGCGCGGCCACAACGAGATCCGCCGCGCGCTGGGCTTCAACAGCCAGGTGCTGGGCGGCGCCGAGATCGGCGACCTGGAGCCGGTGCTGGCGGGCAAGTTCGAGCACGGCATCCTGTTGCCCCAGTGGCGCTTCGTCAGTGACACCGAAGGCTTCATGGTGGCGCTCACCGAGCGTTTCGTCGCCCAGGGCGGGCGCCGGGTGCGGGGCAAGGTGGCGCGCCTGGACGAGGCGGGCGGGCGCGCCAGCGGGGTGACCCTGGACAGCGGCGAACGCCTCCCCGCCGAGCACCTGGTGGTCGCGGCGGGGGCAGGGGCCAGGGCGTTCTTCGCGCAACTGGGGGTAAGCGTGCCGCTGCAGCCGGTGGCCGGCTACCAGGCGCTGGTGCGTGACGCAGGCGTGTCGTTCAACCATTCGGTGATCTACGGCGACGGTGGCTTCTGCTTCACCCCCATGAGCCGCGGCTTGCAGATCGGCGGCACCATCGAGTTCGCCGGCAACAGCCCCAAGCCGAACTTCAGGCGTGCGCAGATCATCCTCGACAAGGCCCGGCGCCTGCTGCCGCAGCTGCACACCGACAACGTCGAGTTCGGTGTCGGCTACCGGCCGCTGCTGCCCGACACCAAGCCGATCATCGACCGCTGCCGGCGCCTGCCGAACGTGTTCATGGCGGTCGGCCACGGCCAGCTGGGGTTGACCCTGGGCGCGACCACTGGCCGCCTGATCGCGGACCTGGTCGCCGGCCGCAGCGCGGCAGTGGACCTCAGCCCGTTCAGTGCCTACCGCTTTGGCGGCGACCCGTCCCAAGGCAACCCCGAGCACAAACGCTTCAGCGAAAACCTTCAGAGGTAGAACACCATGCGTTGGAAAAAATCGCTTCAGGTCGTCGGGGTGCATTGCGAAGGCGAGATCGGCAAGGTCATCACCGGTGGTGTGCTGGATATCCCCGGCAAGACCCTGCTCGACAAGATGAACTACATCAACGAGGTCGACGACAGCCTGCGCAAGCTGGTGGTGCTCGAACCCCGTGGTTGCCTGCAGATGTCGGTCAACCTGCTGCTGGCGCCGACCCACCCGGACGCCCATGCCGGCTTCATCGTGCTGCAGGCCGACAAGGCCCACCCGATGTCGGGCAGCAATTCGATCTGCGTGGTGACCACGCTGCTGGAGATGGGCATGGTGCCGATGCAGGAGCCGGAAACGACCGTGGTCCTCGATACCCCGGCCGGGCTGGTGACCGCGCGGGCCACCTGCAAGGACGGGCGCTGCCTGAGTGTGTCGCTGGACATGGTGCCGGCCTTCGTCGAGCAACTGGATGTCGAGGTCGAGACCGCCGAACACGGCGTGATCCGGGCCGACCTGGCCTTCGGCGGGGTGTTCTACGCGCTGGTGGATGTCGAGCAGACCGGCCTGACCATCGAGCCGCGCCACGCCCGTCAGCTGGCCGACCTGGGCGTGGCCCTTCGCGACCAGATCAACCGCCAGTGCCGCGTGCAGCATCCGCTGTACCCGCAGATCGACAAGGTGGCCTACGTGATGTTCCGTCACCGCGTCAGCGACAGCGCCTACCAGACCTGCACCACCTTGCCGCCAGGCCGGGTCGACCGCTCGCCCTGTGGCACCGGCAGTTCGGCCAACCTCGCCACCTTGGCCGCCCGAGGCCTCGTCGAAACCGGCAGCCAGCTGACCTCGCACTCGATCATCGGCAGCGAGTTCAAGGTTCAGATGCGCGGCACCAGCGAGGTGGCCGGCAGGCCGGCGGTGCTGCCGCGCGTGGAGGGCCGCGCCTGGATCTACAGCATCGAGCAGCATGGCGTCGATCCGGACGACCCGCTGGCGGGCGGCTTCATGCTCAGCGATACCTGGGGCGAAGGCTTCCCCGCGCCCTGAGTTGAGCCGCGCACTTCAGGCTGCCCTGGCCTGAGGTGGCGCCAGCGTCTTCATCACCACTTTTCAAGGAGTCTTCAATGACTACTGGGCACACTCGCGTCTTTTTCATGGTGGCAGACCCGATCGAACAGGTGCGCACGCCGGAAATCTTCAACAAGGTCCTGCCGCTGTGCGGCGTCGATGCGGTGATGGTGCCGCTGCAGGTGGCCCCCGAACACCTGGTCGATACCGTGCGCGCGCTGTTCCGCTCCAACACCACGGCCGGCATGGTGCTGTCGATCCCGCACAAGACCTGCGCCGCCGGGCTGGTGGACAAGCGCAGCAAGATCGCCGCCACCGCCAATGCGGTGAACGCCATCCGGCGTAATGCCGACGGCAGCTTGGAAGGGGCGCTGTTCGACGGCCTGGGCTTCGTCAAGTCGCTGGACCGCTACCGCATGCCCTACGAGGGCAAGCGCGTGCTGATCATTGGTGCCGGCGGCGCCGGCTCGGCCATCGCCACTTCCCTGGCCGCAGGTGGCCCGGCGCAGATTTCGGTGTACGACCCCGATACCGCCAAGGCCCGCCAGGTGACCGAGGCAATCCGCGAGCATTTCGCGGTGGCGGCCGAGGCCACCGGCAGCAACGACCCGGCCGGTTTCGACCTGGTGATCAATGCCTCGCCGCTGGGCCTGAAGCGCGACGACCCGCTGCCGGTGCCCGTGGCTGCGCTGCAGCCCGGCACGCAAGTCTGCGACATCCTCATGAAGAACCAGCCGACGCCGTTGCTGCAGGCGTCCATCGAGCAGGGCCTGCAGGTACAGCCCGGCTTCGACATGTTGATTCTGCAAACGCCGCTGTTCTTCGACTTCTTCGGCCTCGAACACGTGGCGAATCATTTGCGCCGCGACGATTCGGCCGTGCGCGAGATGCTGTTTCCCAAAGAACTTCACCGCTTGGTCGAACCGGCCTGACTCAGGAATTGAAATGAACAAGATTCGTAATTTCCGGGAATTGCTTCAAGTCGGCGACAGCCGCTCGCGCCAGATCGTGCTGGAGATCGCCGACCAGACACTCACGCGCCTGGACGGGTACCAGCGTATCCGCAGCATCATGCGGCTGGAGGGCGATGTGCTGCATGTGGGGTCGCGTAGCTGGGACTTGCGGCACAAGCGCAACATCTACCTGTTCGGCGCCGGCAAGGCCTGCAACCACATGGCCATGGCCGTCGACCATGTGCTGGGCGATCGGCTCACCCGTGGCATCGCCATCGTCAAGATCCACGAGGCCAGCGACCGCTTCGGCAAGACCGACGTCTACGTGGGCGGTCATCCGCTGCCCAACGAGGAGGGCTACCGCGCCTCGCGGGAGATCATCCGCATCGTCGAGCAGGCGAGCAAGGATGACCTGTTCATCGCCGTCATCAGCGGTGGCAGCTCGGCGCTGATGTCCTGCCCACGCGACGGCATCAGCCTGCAGGATGAGATCGACGCCACCGACATCATGCTCAAGTCGGGGGCTGGCATCTATGAGATCAACGCAGTGCGCCGGCATATCTCCGCGCTCAATGGCGGCATGCTCGCCAAGCGCATTCAGGACATCGGCGCCGAACTGATCGGCATCGGCATCAGCGATGCGGTCGGCACGCCCGCCACCGGCGATATCGGTGAGCCGTACCAGGCCTACAAGAGCACCCCGATCGGGCCCGATGCCACGACGCTGGAAGATGCCAGGGCGACCCTGGTCAATTTCGACCTGGCCGACAAGCTGCCTCGCAGCATCGTCGACTACCTGAACACCGTGGGGCCGGAAGGGGAGACGCCCAAGGCCTTCCCAGGCAACACCTACTACCTGCTCAACACCCTGCCGGACTCGTGCATCTACGCCAAGCAGACGTGTGAGGCGATGGGCATTCCGGCCCTGATCGTGTCGTCGTTCCTGGAAGGCGAAAGCCGTGATGCCGGCACCTTCATGGCCGCGATGGCGCGGGAAATCCAGGCCTACGGCAACCCGATCAAGCCGCCTTGCGTGCTGCTGAGCTCAGGCGAAGTCACCACGCAGATTCTCGACAGCTCGGTGATCAAGGGCCATGGCGGGCCTGGCCAGGAGATGGCCGTCGGCTTCGCCATCGCGGCGGCCAAGGCGCCTGGTGCCTGCCTGCTGTCCATCGACAGCGAAGGCACCGACGGCACCACCCAGGTCGCCGGCGGCCTCAGCGATTCGCAGAGCCTCGCCGCGGCCCGGGCACAGGGCATCAACCTGTACCAGGCCCTGCGCGAGCACAGCACCTTCGAGGCGCTCGAGGCCATCAAAGGCGCCATTTTCACCGGCAACACCGGCACCAACCTGTGCGACCTCAACATCGTCTACGTGCCTGCCCTGGGGGGTGAATGACATGGCTGACAAGATCGTTTCGGTAACCGCCCAGCAGATCATCGACTGCAAATGCCGGCCGGCGGTGGAAGTGGAGATCCGCACCGAAAGTGGCGCCGTGGGCCGCGGTGCGGCGCCCACCGGGACCTCCGTCGGCATGCACGAGGCCTTCGTGCTGCGCGATGGCGACTGCTCGTCGTACCGCGGCCTGAGTGTGCACAAGGCCGTGGATGCAGTGGCCAAGGTGATCGCCCCGGCCATCATCGGCCTGGACGTCAACGACCAGCGCACGATCGACCAGGTGATGATCAACCTGGACGGCACTGCGGACAAACACGTGCTGGGCGGCAACGCGATCTACTCCACCTCGATCGCCGCGTTTCGCGCGGCGGCGGACGCCAAGCGCATTCCGCTGTACAACCATATCGCCGGTGGCGCGATCGGCACCGTGCCGGTGCCCTGTTTCAACGTGGTCAATGGCGGCAAGTACAGCGACTTCACCCAGTCGTTCAACGAGTTCCTGATCGTCCCTTACAAGACCGCCAGCATCGACCATGCGGTGGAGATGGCCGTCGATGTGTTCCTGGCGCTCAACGACGTGCTCACCGAGTACCTGGGGCATAAACCGGCCGTGGCCAGTTCCTATGGCTACGCCGCGCCTTCGGACGACCCTGAGGTGGTGTTGCGCCTGATGCGCCAGGCCATCGAGCGCACCCCGCACCGTGGCGCGATCGCCTTTGCCCTGGATTGCGCATCGAGCGAGTTCCATGACAAGGCAACCGGCACCTACCTGCTGAAGGGGCAACGGGTCACGGCGGCCGAGTTGATCGACTACACCCGCCAGCTGACCGAACAGTTCGATTTTGTCTTCATCGAAGACCTGCTGGACGAGAATGACTGGGACGGTTACCAACGCGCCAAGCGCGAACTGGTGCGCACCTTGATTCTGGGTGACGACCTCACGGTGACCAACCTGGGCTTCCTGCAAAAGGCCTACGACCTGCAAGCAGTCGACGGTTTCATTCTCAAGCCCAACCAGGTCGGCACCATCAGCGAAGCGCTGGACGCTTACCGCTTCGCCGCCCAGCACGGAATGATCGCGGTGCCGTCCGGGCGCTCCGGCGGTGTGGTCGACGATGTGGTGATGGACCTCTCGGTCGGCCTGCAGGTGCCGTTTCAGAAGAACGGCGCACCGCGCTCGGGCGAGCGCATCGAAAAGCTCAATTTCCTCATGCGGGCCAGTGCGCGCAGCGAAGGCTGTCGCCTGTACGACATCCAGCCGCTGTTGCGCTTCTGACCGATCACTCCTTCCTGGCTAGCGAGAACACACCATGTATCCGAAGATCGATTTCACCTACCTGTCCGAAGCCGACATGATCGCGGCCGGCGTGCTGGATGCCGAGCGTTGCGTGGCTGTCTGCGAAGAAACCTTCAGCCTGCTGGGCAAGGGCGACTACCTGATGGGTGGCGCCAACCACAACAGCCACGGCCTGAATATCGTGTTCCCCAAGCAAAGCCGCTTCCCCAACATGCCGCTGGCCGGCCCTGACCGCCGCTTCGCGGCCATGCCGGGTTACCTGGGCGGTCGCTTCGATGTGTGCGGCAACAAATGGTACGGCTCCAACCACGCGAACATGGAAAAAGGCCTGCCGCGCTCGGTGCTGACCATGATGCTCAACGACAAGGACACCGGCGCACCCCTGGCGCTGATGTCGGCCAACCTGCTCAGCGCCGCGCGCACCGGCGCCGTGCCGGGGGTAGGCGCCAGGCACCTGGCCAACCCCGACAGCAAGCGCCTGGCCGTGGTCGGCTGCGGGCCGATCAACAAGGCCTGCTTCTCGGCGATCATCACCCAGACCAAGGCCGTGGAGGAGGTGGTGTGTTTCGACCTGTTCCTGGAAAAGGCCAACGAGTTTGCCGCCTGGGTGACTGAAACCCATGGCATCAGCGCCCGCGGCACGGACGATACCGAGACCGGTTTTCGCGATGCCGATGTCATCACCGTGGCGGCTTCGCGGCTCAAGCCGTTGTACTTCAAGGATGAGTGGATCAAGGCCGGCGCCACCGTACTGGTGTCCGGGCCGGTCAACACCGACGAGTCGTTCCTTACCAGTGCGCGCATCGTCTACGACCACACGCCGCTGCACGAGGCCTACGTGGAAGATGCCATCGGTTCCGGCAACAAGGACGGTTATTACAGTGGCGTGATCGGTGGCCCGCTGTATCGCCTGATCGACGCCGGCAAGCTGCCTGCGCTCAGCGACTCCACCGGCCTGGGCGACATCGTCAACGGCAACAAGGCCGGCCGTGGCCAGGCATCCGACCGGGTAATGTTCATCGCCTGCGGCATGGCGGTGTTCGATATCAGCTGGGGCTACGAAGTGCTGCAGACCGCCAACGGCAAAGGCATCGGCGCCAGGCTCAACCTCTGGGACGCACCGCACCAGGGATGACCAGGCCAGCGCTGCGGCACCTGCACCGGACTTGAACAGCAAAAAGGACAGCCTCGAATGAATCAGCAGCTGGATCTATCACGTTTTGCCATCAACCAGATCACCACGCCGTCCTGGTCGATGCCCCAGGCCATCGATGGCTATGCCCGTGAAGGCGTGACCGGCATTGCCGTGTGGCGGCACTTCATGGACGACTACGGGGTCGCCGAAACGGCCCGCCACCTGAAGGACGCCGGCATGTGGGTCGCCTCGTTGTGCACCAGCGCCTGGTTCAACGACGCAGCTTCGGCGGGCGGTATCGCCAAGGGCCTGGAGGCCAACCGCAAGATCCTCGACCAGGCCGCGCGGATCGGCGCCCCTTGCGTGGTCATGGTCGTCGGTGCCATGCCCGACGGCGAGAAGGACCTCGCCGGGCACCGAGCGCGGGTTCGCGATGCCTTGGGCGAGCTGGCGCCGTACGCACGCGAGGTCGGGGTGAAACTGGGCCTGGAACCGCTGCACCCGATGTACGCGGGCAGCCGCAGCGTGTTGAACCGCATGCAGGATGCCAATGACCTGTGCGACTGGCTGGGCGATGCCGCCAGCATCGTCGCCGATGCCTACCACTGCTGGTGGGACCCCGACTTCGAGGACCAGCTGCGGCGTACAGGCCAGCAGCGCTTGAGCACCTTCCACCTGTGCGACTGGCTGGCCGAAACTCGCAACCTCAGGGACCGCGGCATGGTAGGCGAGGGGGTGATCGATTTCGCCCGGCTGCGCAGCGTGCTCGACGAGATCGGCTACGACGGCCCGTTCGAGCTCGAGCTGTTCTCGGAGCTGGACTGGTGGCGGCGTGCGCCAGAGGAAACCGTGCGCATCGGCATCCAGCGCTGCGCGCCTTTCGTTGGTCCGCGTGTTCGGTAGTTGTCGAGGAGAACGCCTGACCGGGGGCGGCAGCCTGGTCAGAGCGCCTTTGGGCGGGGCGCTCGGCGACTTTGGCGTAAGGCTGAAGATGCTGGGTTGCCCACGTTCATCGGCTGGCCGCGCTCTGCAGGCAGATGCCCTTGCCGCGGTAGGTCCTGATTTCGAATGCCGACTTCAACGCGGTGAGAACGCTGCGCAGGTAGTGCACCTGAACTTCAATGATCTTGGTGCCGGGGTCGAAGTCATAACCCCAGATGCGCTTGTAGATGGTTTGACGGCTGACGACCTGTCCTGCGTTTTCCAGCAGCAGTTGCAGCAGCCGGCAGGGCGTCGCTTTCAACGCGCGGTTGGCATCGCCGCAGAACACTTCGTTTGCAGGCACGTTCAATGACAGGAGCTGGCCACAGGTCGAGCGAATGGCCACGACCTGAGCATGGTTGATTGGAACGCTGTTCACCCGGAAACCGCACGCTCTGCTGGACTCAAGAAGCGGAATGCTAGCTTGTGTGCAGAGATGAATGCAACGTACCGTTTGGTTAGTCGATGGGCTGCAGAAGCCGGCGCACGGGAGCGCACCGGCTTGCCGAAATGGCCTGTCAGTACTCCCAGAAAATCCGCTGCAGTTCCTTGCTATCCTGGGTCTTGGTCATCGCCACCATCGCCAGAATCCGGGCCTTTTGCGGGTTCAGATCATGCGCCACGACCCAGTCGTACTTGTCGTCCGGTTGCTCGGCATTACGCAGTACGAAGCCGCCCTGGTTGACGTGCGAGGAGCGAATGATCTGCACGCCGTTCTTGTGCAGCTCCTGCAATGCCGGCACTACCCGCGACGACACCGAGCCATTGCCGGTGCCGGCGTGGATGATCGCCTTGGCGCCGCTTTGCGCCAGCGCCTTGTAGGCGGTATCGCTGACGTTGCCGTAGCTGTAGGCGATGTCCACCTGGGGCAGGGCGCTGATCTGCTTGATGTCGAAC
The DNA here is from genome assembly GCF_044749485.1 of Pseudomonas sp. NPDC089401. Taxonomy (NCBI): domain Bacteria; kingdom Pseudomonadati; phylum Pseudomonadota; class Gammaproteobacteria; order Pseudomonadales; family Pseudomonadaceae; genus Pseudomonas; species Pseudomonas sp. NPDC089401. Next base: position 875,284 of record NZ_JBIVIA010000001.1, read on the forward strand.
TCCGACTGGGTGGTGTGGCGCTTGGCCGGCAGGCGGAACCAGTACGACTTGCCTTCCACCACCATGCCCATCGGGCCCCAGGCGCTCTTGAAGGCTTCGGTCTTGATGTTCACCGACTTGCTCACATCGCGCCCCGACTGGATCTCGTCGTTCATGGTCACCAGCACGCCCTTGCCGCGCGACTGCTTGTCGCTGGCCACGGCCACGGCGTTGTACAGGTTGAGCATGCCGTCGGCGGACATGGCGGTGCCCGGGCGCATCGAGCCGACCACCACGATCGGCTTGTCGGTCTTCTCCACCAGGTTGAGGAAGTAGGCGGTTTCTTCCAGGGTGTCGGTGCCGTGGGTGATGACGATGCCATCCACGTCGTTGCTGTCGGCCAGTTCGGCGACGCGCTTGGCGAGCTTGAGCAGGTCGTCGTTGGTGATGCTCTCGGAGGCGATCTGCATCACCTGCTCGCCGCGCACGTTGGCCAGGTCGGCCAGTTCCGGCACGCCGGCGATCAGCTTGTCGACGCCGAGCTTGGCGGCCTGGTAGGTGGCGCTGTTGGCGGCGCTGGCGCCGGCGCCGGCAATGGTGCCGCCGGTGGCGAGGATGACCACGTTGGCCAGCTTCTGCTGGGTTTCGGCTTCCTTGGCAGAGACGCTGGCGGGCAGGATCAGAAACAGCGCCAGGGCGCTGGGAGCGAAAGTCTTCAGTGCAGCATTCATGATTATTGTTCTCTCTCTTCCTAATGAGATGGTTGCTGTATCGCGCCAACAGCCAGGCAGATTTCGTACCAGCCTTGCCCGGTCTGTGGTAGGAGCGGCCTTGTGTCGCGAAAGGGCTGCGCAGCGGCCCCGGCGATTACTGCTGCGAAGCTGAAAACCCGGGGGCGCTTCGCCCCCCTTTCGCGACACAAGGCCGCTCCTACTGGGCATTCCATTCGGAACCTCGAACAAGCATAGGAAAAGGTGTTCGGTTTTTCGGTTTTTTTCTGGATAATCAAGATGACCCTAGCCAGCGAAACGGATTTGACAAAACCAGGTCTTGTTCCCATAGTTAGTCAACGCAAACGTTTGCGATCCGATAAAAACACAAGATTCGGAGTCATTTCCCATGAAGCTGCCGTTCCCCGGTCGTCTGCTGGCACTCGCCATCGTCTCCTCGCTGTCCCTCGCCCTGCCACTGTCGGCCGCCCACGCCGAAGACAAGCCCAAGGTCGCCCTGGTCATGAAATCCCTGGCCAACGAATTCTTCCGCACCATGGAAGACGGCGCCAAGGACTACCAGAAAGGCCACGCCAACGAATTCGACCTGGTCGCCAACGGCATCAAGAACGAAACCGACACCGGCGAGCAGATCCGCATCGTCGAGCAGATGGTCAACTCGGGCGCCAAGGCCCTGGTGATTGCCCCGGCCGACTCCAAGGCACTGGTCTCGGCGGTGAAGAAGGCCATGGACCAGGGCGTGATCGTCATCAACATCGACAACCGCCTCGACCCCGACACGCTGAAAAGCAAAGGCATCAGCGTGCCCTTCGTAGGGCCTGACAACCGCAAGGGCGCGCGCCTGGTCGGCGACTACCTGGCCGAGCAGAAGCTCAAGGCCGGCGACCAGGTCGGCATCATCGAAGGCGTGCCGACCACCACCAACGCCCAGCAGCGTACCGCCGGCTTCAAGGACGCCATGGACGCCGCGCAGATGAAGATCGTCTCGGTGCAGTCCGGCAACTGGGAGATCGACAAGGGCAACGCCGTCGCCGCCTCGATGCTCAACGAATACCCCGACCTCAAGGCCCTGCTGGCCGGCAACGACAGCATGGCCCTGGGCGCGGTCTCGGCCGTGCGCGCCGCCGGCAAGGCCGGCCAGGTGCAAGTGGTCGGCTACGACAACATCAATGCCATCAAGCCGATGCTCGCCGACGGCCGTGTGCTTGCCACCCTCGACCAGGCGGCCAGCGAGCAGGCGGTGTTCGGCATCCAGGCGGCGCTTAAGATGCTCAAGGGCGAGAAGCCGGACGTCGACGCCGACAACGTCATCCAGACCCCAGTCAAACTGATCACCAAGCCCTGACCTAGCAGGAGTACTGGCCATGTCGGTATCGGCCAATGAAGTGGTGCTCGACGCCAGCGGCCTGGGCAAAAGCTACGCCCAGCCCGTGCTCGGCGACGTCGACCTGACCCTGCGCGCCGGCGAAGTGCTGGCGCTGACCGGGGAGAACGGCGCCGGCAAGAGCACCTTGTCCAAGCTCATCAGCGGCCTGGAAACCCCCACCACCGGGCACATGACCTACCGCGGCCAGCCCTACGCCCCGGCCAGCCGCAGCGAGGCCGAGCGCCTCGGCGTGCGCATGGTGATGCAGGAACTGAACCTGCTGCCGACCCTGACCGTGGCCGAGAACCTGTTCCTCGACAACCTGCCCAGCCGCTTCGGCTGGATCAGCCACAAGCGCCTGCGCCAGCTGGCCACGGCGGCCATGGCCCAGGTCGGTCTCGATGCCATCGACCCGGACACCCCGGTCGGCGAACTGGGCATCGGCCACCAGCAGATGGTCGAGATCGCCCGCAACCTGATCGGCGACTGCCATGTGCTGATCTTCGACGAACCCACGGCCATGCTCACCGCCCGCGAGGTGGAGCTGCTGTTCACCCAGATCGAACGCCTGCGCGCCCGTGGCGTGGCCATCGTCTACATCTCCCACCGCCTCGAAGAACTGCAGCGCGTGGCCCAGCGCATCGTCGTGCTGCGCGACGGCAAGCGGGTGTGTGACGAGCCCATCCAGCGCTACGGCAGCGCCGAGCTGGTCAACCTGATGGTCGGCCGCGAGCTGGGCGAGCATATCGACCTGGGCCGGCGCACGATCGGCGCGCCGCTGCTCAAGGTCGACAACCTGAGCCGCGGCGACAAGGTCCGTGACGTGTCGTTGCAGGTCAGGGCAGGGGAGATCTTCGGCATCTCCGGCCTGATCGGCGCCGGGCGCACCGAGCTGCTGCGGCTGATCTACGGCGCCGACCGCGCCGACAGCGGCAGTATCGCCATCGGCCAGCCGCTGCAGGTGGTGACCATCGACTCGCCCAGGGCCGCGGTAAAGGCGGGCATCGCCCTGATCACCGAGGACCGCAAGGGCGAAGGCCTGCTGCTGTCGCAATCGATCAGTGCCAACATCGCCCTCGGCAACCTGGGCGCCGTGTCCCGCGCCGGGGTACTCGACCGCGAGGCGGAAAAGGCCCTCGCCGAGCGGCAGATCAGCGCCATGCGCATCCGCAGCGCCAGCCCCGCCCAGGCGGTCGGCGAGCTGTCCGGTGGCAACCAGCAGAAGGTGGTGATCGGCCGCTGGCTGGAACGCGATTGCCAGGTGCTGCTGTTCGACGAGCCGACCCGCGGCATCGACGTCGGCGCCAAGTTCGACATCTACGGCCTGCTGGCGGAGCTGGCGCGCCAGGGCAAGGCCCTGGTGGTGGTGTCCAGCGACCTGCGCGAGCTGATGCTGATCTGCGACCGCATCGCCGTGCTCTCCGCCGGCCGCCTGATCGACACCTTCGAACGCGATGACTGGAGCCAGGACCAACTGCTGGCCGCCGCCTTCGCCGGATACCAGAAACGTGATGCCCTGCTGCACGATGCAGCACCCAGGATGGACGCATGAAAACCACACCCCTCGACACCCCCGGCGCCACCCCCGCGCGCCGCAGCGGCACCTACTTCGGCCTGGGCACCTACCTGGGCCTGGCCGGCGCCTTGCTGGCGATGATCGTGCTGTTCTCGTTGCTCAGCAGCCACTTCTGGTCGTACGCCACGTTCAGCACCCTGGCCAACCAGATCCCCGACCTGATGGTGCTGGCGGTGGGCATGACCTTCATCCTGATCATCGGCGGCATCGACCTGTCGGTGGGCTCGGTGCTGGCCCTGGCGGCGTCCACGGTCAGCGTGGCGATCCTCGGCTGGGGCTGGGGCGTGCTGCCGGCGGCCTTGCTCGGCATGGCCATCGCCGCCCTGGCGGGCAGCGTCACCGGTGCGGTGACCGTGGCCTGGCGCATCCCCTCGTTCATCGTCTCGCTCGGCGTGCTGGAGATGGCCCGCGGCCTGGCCTACCAGTTCACCGACTCGCGCACCGCCTACATCGGCGATGCCTACGCCTGGTTCTCCAACCCGGTCGCCTTCGGCATCTCGCCGGCGTTCCTGATCGCCCTGCTGGTGATCGTGGTCGCCCAGCTGGTGCTGACCCGCACCGTGTTCGGCCGCTACCTGATCGGCATCGGCACCAACGAAGAAGCCGTGCGCCTGGCCGGCATCGACCCGCGCCCCTACAAGGTGCTGGTGTTCGCCCTGATGGGCGTGCTCGCAGGCCTCGCCGCGCTGTTCCAGATCTCGCGCCTGGAGGCCGCCGACCCCAACGCCGGCTCCGGCCTGGAGCTGCAGGTGATCGCCGCCGTGGTGATCGGCGGCACCAGCCTGATGGGCGGGCGCGGCTCGGTGATCAGCACCTTCTTCGGTGTGCTGATCATTTCCGTGCTGGCCGCAGGCCTGGCGCAGATCGGCGCGTCGGAACCGACCAAACGCATCATCACCGGGGCGGTCATCGTCATCGCCGTGGTGCTCGACACTTATCGCAGCCGGCGTGCAGGCCGGCGGAACTGAACCCATGGCAACCATCAAAGACGTCGCGGCACTCGCGGGCATTTCCTACACCACGGTGTCCCATGTACTGAACAAGACCCGCCCGGTCAGCGAGCAGGTAAGGCTCAAGGTCGAGGCGGCGATCGTCGAGCTCGACTACGTGCCCAGCGCCGTGGCCCGTTCGCTCAAGGCGCGCAGCACGGCGACCATCGGCCTGCTGGTGCCCAACAGCGTCAACCCCTATTTCGCCGAGCTGGCCCGGGGCATCGAGGATGCCTGCGAGCGCAACGGCTACTGCGTGATCCTGTGCAACTCCGACGACAACCCGCAAAAGCAGCGCAGCTACCTGCGCGTGCTGCTGGAAAAACGCATCGACGGCCTGGTGGTGGCCTCGGTGGGAGAGGATGCCGACCTGCTGCAGAGCCTGGCCTGCGTGCGCACGCCGATGGTCATCGTCGACCGCGAGCTGGAGGGCGTGGACGCCGACCTGGTGCGCATCGACCACGAGCAGGGCGCCTACCTGGCGACCCGCCACCTGCTGGAGCTGGGGCACCAGGACATCGCCTGCATCGGCGGCCCGGCCGAAACCGGTGTCAGCCAGCTGCGCCTGAACGGCTTTCGCCGCGCCATGGCCGAGGCCGGCGTGGCGGTGCTCGACAACCGCGTGCTGCATTGCGACTTCACCAGCCCGGGTGGCCACGCGGCGGCGGCGCAACTGCTCGAAGGCGACCGGCCGACGGCGATCTTCGCCGGCAACGACATGATCGGCTTCGGCGTGCTGCGCGCCGCGGCGGAACGCAATATCAACGTGCCGGGCGAGCTGTCGGTGATCGGCTTCGACGACATCGAGCTGAGCCGCTACGTGTACCCGCCGCTGACCACGGTCGGCCAGTCGATCCGCGAGCTGGGCGAGAACGCCGCCGCGCTGCTGCTCTCGCGCATCGCCAGGCCGAGCCGCGAGGGCGCCGAGCAGCGCATCGTCGCCCCGCGCATCGTGCTGCGCGAATCCACCGGGCCGCGCCCGGACCTGTTCAATGATTACCGCTAAGGAATCGCAATGAGTGCCAAGGTAGTGGTGGTCGGTAGCCTCAACATGGACCTGGTGGCCCGCGCCGAGCGGCTGCCACGGGCCGGCGAGACACTGGCCGGCGAAAGCTTCTTCACCGTGCCCGGCGGCAAGGGGGCCAACCAGGCGGTGGCCGTGGCGCGCCTGGGCGGCAGCGTGGCGATGGTCGGCAACGTCGGCGATGACGCCTATGGCGAGCAATTGCGCCGGGCCCTGGAAACGGAGGGCATCGATTGCCAGGCGGTGGGCGTGTGCCCGGGGGTGTCCAGTGGCGTGGCGCTGATCACCGTGGACGCCGCCAGCCAGAACTGCATCGTCATCATCCCCGGTGGCAATGGCTTGCTGACGCCGGAGTCGGTACAGCGCTTCGATGCCTTGTTGCAGGCGGCCGAAGTGATCATCTGCCAGCTCGAGGTGCCGCAAGAAACCGTGGCCTGGACCCTGGCCCGCGGGCACGCGCTGGGCAAGCGGGTGATCCTCAACCCGGCACCGGCCACTGGCCCGCTGCCGCCGGCCTGGTTCGCCCATATCGACTACCTCACCCCCAACGAAAGCGAGGCCGAGGCGCTGACCGGCGAGCCGGTCAACGACCTCGACAGCGCCCGCCGCGCCGGTGAGCGCCTGCTGCAACTGGGGGCGGGCAAGGTGATCGTCACCCTCGGTGCCCAGGGCGCCTTGTTCGTCAGCCGCGACGGCAGCCAGCATTTCCCTGCGCCGGTGGTGCAGCCGCTGGACACCACGGCGGCGGGCGATACCTTCATCGGCGGGTTCGCCGCGGCGCTGGTGCAGGGCAAGGGGGAGGGCGAGGCGATCGCCTTTGGCCAGCGTGCGGCGGCCTTGTCCGTCACCCGCGCCGGCGCCCAGCCGTCGATCCCCTACCTGGCGGAGTTGGCCCCATGAAGAAGACCGCGCTGCTCAATGTCGCCCTGTCGCGGACCATTGCCGGGATGGGCCATGGCGACATCCTGGTGATCGGCGATGCCGGGTTGCCGGTGCCGCCGGGGGTGGAACTGATCGACCTGGCGCTGACCCAGGGGATCCCGGATTTTGCCAGCGTGCTGCGCGCGGTGTTGAGCGAGTTGCAGGTGGAGCGGCATGTGCTGGCTGAAGAGATGCAGAAGGTCGTGCCGCCGGCGCTGGTCGAGATCGAGCGCCTCAAAGGCAAGCTGGGCAAGCGCGAGTGGCAGAGCCATGAAGACTTCAAGGTGCTCTCGCGCAGTGCCCGGGCGATTGTCCGCACCGGCGAATGTCAGCCCTACAGCAACATCGCCCTGATCTCCGGCGTGACCTTCTGACAGGCAAGACACTGAACTCGAAGGCATCTCAGATCCCCTGTGGGAGCGGGTTTATCGAGGCGTCGAACCGCCGCGAAGCAGGCGCCGCGTTGGATGGCACGGGCTTTGCCCGTGTTCGCGGGTAAACCCGCTCCCACATTGGGCTGCGGCGGAGTTCAAAATCTGTGTACCCAGGCAACAGGAGTGCCCCATGCTCAAACCCCTGCTACAAGGACTCACCCTCATGGCCGCAGCCGCCACCACCACCCTCCAGGCCGCCCCGCGCGAGCTGATCATCGACACCGACCCCGGTGCCGACGACGTGGTCGCGCTGTTCCTGGCCATGGCCTCGCCGGATGAATTGAACATCCGCGCCATCACCACCGTTGCCGGCAACGTGCGCCTGGAAAAGACCTCGCGCAACGCCCGCCTGGCCCGCGAATGGGCCGGCCGCGAAGACATCCCGGTGTATGCCGGGGCAGGGCGCCCATTGGTACGCGCGCCGATCTACGCCGCCGAGGTACACGGCGAGGAGGGCTTGACCGGCGTCCAGGTGCACGAGCCGAAAAAGCCGCTGGCCGAAGGCAATGCCGTGCAGTACCTGGTCGACACCCTCGCCAGCGCCAAGCCCCACAGCATCACCGTCGCCATGCTCGGCCCGCAGACCAACCTGGCCCTGGCGCTCATCCAGCGCCCGGACATCGCCCAGGGCATCAAGGAAGTGGTGGTCATGGGCGGCGCCCACTTCAATGGCGGCAACATCACCCCGGCGGCGGAGTTCAACCTCTACGCCGACCCCCATGCCGCCGAGGTGGTGCTGGCCAGCGGCGTGCAGCTGACCTACCTGCCGCTGGACGTCACCCACAAGGTCCTCACCAGCGACGCGCGCATGCGCCAGCTGGCCGCCGTGAACACCCACGCCAGCCAGCGCGTGGTGGATATTCTCGAGGCCTACGTGAAGCACGACATGGAGGTGTACGGCATGCCCGGCGGCCCGGTGCACGATGCCAGCGTCATGGCCTACCTGCTCAAGCCCGAGCTGTTCAGCGGCCGGCGCATCCACATGACGGTCGACAGCCGCGAAGGCCCGACCTTCGGCCAGACCGTCGCCGACTGGTACGGCGTGCTCAAGCAGCCGGCCAACGTGCTGTGGATCAACGAGGGCGACGCCCAGGGCTTTTTCGACCTGCTCAGCGCGCGCCTGGCTCGATTGCCATAGCCGCGTGCGGCGCGTAGCGTTCGAACACCTGGTCGATGAAGCTGCGTGCTGCCTCGCTGCCGCGGTCGCGCACCAGCAGGTCGATGGCGATCAGCAGCAACTCTTCGGGGGTGCCGGGGCTGTAGGCGCTCTGGCCTTCGGCCCATTTGACCTTGATGTCGGCGTCGATGCTGTGGCTGCTCATGAGAGGGTCTCGCTGGTGCCCGGGGCGGAGGGGCGAACACCGGTTCCTGGTGTTCGAAGAAGGCACTGTGCCTTCACTTCTTAAAGTAAATCATGACTTTGCACCGGGCACCAAGCAGCTTGTCGGCGTTGCGGTAAAATCCAGTCACGATTGCCTTTTCGCCCGACACGGGGCAATCAGGCAGACTCGTGCGGTTTTGCAACGAATTCATGACTGAACTGTCCGAAGAGGCAGTTCCCCGATCGATTTAGGAGGCTTCATGTTCCGTACCCGTGCTTACCTGGCAACCCTGGCGGTGGCTGCCGTGCTGGCTGGCTGCAGCACCGGCGGTGATGCTGCCGGTGGCAAGGCCTCGGCCGTGCCGGCTGGCAACGATGGCCGTTGCGAGGCCAGCGGTGCCGATTTCGCCATCGGCAAGCAGGGCAGCGCCGAGTTGCTGGAGCAGGCGCGCAAGGCCAGTGGCTCGCAGATGGCGCGCATCCTCAAGCCGCACGACGTGGTCACCCTGGAATACCGCTCCGAGCGTTTGAACCTGAACGTGGACGAGCAAGGTGTGGTGACCCGCGTCAACTGCGGTTGATGTGTAAGCCTGTGCCGGCCCTTTCGCGCAGGCCTCAAGGCTCCCGCAGACCTCTGTGGGAGCGGGTTCACCCGCGAAGAGGCCGGATCAGGCCAACAAAAAAACCATAAAAAAACCCGCCACAAGGGCGGGTTTTTTTACAGCCTATCCGAATTACTCCGGACGAACCTGTGCAGCCTGCATGCCCTTCTGGCCTTTTTCGGCTACGAAGGTAACAGCCTGGCCTTCTTTCAGGCTCTTGAAGCCGTCGGATTCGATGGCTTTGAAGTGTACGAACAGGTCGTCGCCGCCGCCTGCTGGGGTGATGAAGCCGTAGCCTTTCTCATCATTGAACCATTTGACGGTGCCGTTTTGGCGATTGGACATGGGGTGAATCTCCAGACATTTAATTTTTCAGTGGTGCAATGTGGCCGAGGCTACGCAGCACGGGCTACATCATAGTCTAATTCTGCGCGTGTAGCGCCTTTTACCTTCGCAGGATGTTGATCGGTGGCAAATAATGCGTGGATCAGCCCCTGCGCAGGTGTCATTTCGGCTTGCAGGCGGCCTGTACGACACTCTGTGCCTTCTGCATCAGCTTGGCGTCGACGCCGTCCTTGCTGTCCAGGTCAGCGATCTCCTTATCGGTGAAATTCTTTTTGATGGCCTGCGCACCGCAGTCGCAGTGCTTTTTCGCGGTTGCGGCGTCTACGCCCTGGCCGGCGGCCACCTGCGTGCACTGGGTCATGTAGCCGGCCTCCTTCCCGGGTGGGAAGTTGCCAGCGTTCGCGGCCAGGGGCAGCAGCAGGGCGCCAGCGGCCGCCAGGGCCAGTAGGGACGGTACTCGCATAACCAGTTACTCCTTGGGTTAAGGTCTCATCAAGAGTAGGTTGCTTCCCAAGGTCTGATCGGAAATTTTCCGTGTAAGTTCACCGCAGCGGCGTAATTTCCAAATATTTCTACGGGCCCTGCAACCCGCGTGCTAGCATGCTCGGCTCGCGTCTCGGCAGTTGCCGGGCGTTTTTTCTTTCCAGTCACTCTGGTTCGTCCCTCGCAAGCCGAAAGGCTTCTGCCACTGTGAGGCAGGCTTCTTCTATTAAGGAAGGCAGGGCGGATCTTGTACTGGCTCATCCCAACCCACGTGACCTTTGGTAGGGGTCACCACTAGGAGAGGAGGCGCCATGCCCGTTATTACTCTTCCCGATGGCAGTCAACGTTCGTTTGATCACGCCGTATCCGTCGCCGACGTCGCCGCCTCGATTGGCGCAGGCCTGGCCAAGGCCACCCTGGCCGGCAAGGTCGACGGCAAGCTGGTCGACGCCTGCGACCTGATCCACAACGACGCCACCCTGCAGATCATCACCCCTAAAGATGAAGAGGGACTGGAGATCATCCGTCACTCGTGCGCCCACCTGATCGGCCACGCGGTGAAACAGCTGTACCCGACCGCCAAGATGGTGATCGGCCCGGTGATCGACGAAGGCTTCTATTACGACATCGCCTACGAGCGCCCCTTCACCCCTGACGACCTCGCGGCCATCGAAAAGCGCATGCAGCAGCTGATCGAGAAGGACTACGACGTCATCAAGAAGATGACCCCGCGCGCCGAAGTCATCGATGTGTTCCAGACCCGTGGCGAAGACTACAAGCTGCGCCTGGTCGAAGACATGCCGGACGAGCAGGCCATGGGCCTGTACTACCACGAAGAATACGTCGACATGTGCCGTGGCCCGCACGTGCCGAACACTCGTTTCCTCAAGGCATTCAAGCTGACCAAGCTGTCCGGCGCCTACTGGCGCGGCGATGCCAAGAACGAGCAGCTGCAACGCGTGTACGGCACCGCCTGGGCCGACAAGAAGCAGCTGGCCGCCTACATCCAGCGCATCGAAGAAGCCGAGAAACGCGACCACCGCAAGATCGGCAAGCAGCTCGACCTCTTCCACCTCCAGGAAGAAGCCCCGGGCATGGTGTTCTGGCACGCCAACGGCTGGACCGTGTACCAGGTGCTCGAGCAGTACATGCGCCAGGTCCAGCGTGAAAACGGCTACTCGGAAATCAAGACCCCGCAGGTCGTCGACCGCATCCTCTGGGAACGTTCCGGCCACTGGTCCAACTACGCCGAGAACATGTTCACCACTTCGTCGGAAAGCCGCGACTACGCGGTAAAACCGATGAACTGCCCGTGCCACGTGCAGGTGTTCAACCAAGGGCTGAAGTCGTACCGCGACCTGCCGCTGCGCCTGGCCGAGTTCGGTGCCTGCCACCGCAACGAGCCGTCCGGCGCCCTGCACGGCATCATGCGCGTGCGTGGCTTCGTGCAGGACGACGCGCACATCTTCTGCACCGAAGAACAGGTGAAGAAAGAGGCCGCCGACTTCATCAAGCTGACCCTGGACGTGTACAAGGACTTCGGTTTCAGCGACATCGCCATGAAACTGTCGACCCGTCCGGCCAAGCGTGTCGGTTCCGAAGAGCTGTGGGACCGTGCCGAAGGCGCACTGGCCGACGCCCTGAACGAATCGGGCCTGGAGTGGGAATACCAGCCGGGCGAGGGCGCGTTCTACGGTCCGAAGATCGAGTTCACCCTGCGCGACTGCCTCGGCCGTAACTGGCAGTGCGGTACCCTGCAGTACGACCCGAACCTGCCAGAGCGTCTGGATGCCAGCTATATCGCCGAAGATAACAGCCGTGTCCGCCCAGTCATGCTGCACCGCGCCATCCTCGGCTCGTTCGAACGCTTCATCGGCATGCTGATCGAGCACTACGCCGGCGTGTTCCCGGCGTGGCTGGCACCGACCCAGGCGGTGATCATGAACATCACCGACAAGCAGGCCGATTTCGCCCTCGAGGTGGAAAAAGCTCTGAACGGTAGCGGTTTCCGTGCCAAGTCGGACTTGAGAAATGAGAAGATCGGCTTTAAAATCCGCGAGCATACTTTGCTCAAGGTCCCGTACCTTTTGGTTATAGGGGATCGCGAAGTCGAAACGCAAACCGTCGCTGTGCGCACTCGCGAAGGCGCTGACCTGGGCTCGATGCCCGTCGCCCAGTTCGCTGAGCTCCTGACACAAGCGGTTTCCCGGCGTGGTCGCCAAGAATCGGAGTAATGACTATTAAGCGTGAAATGAGAAACGATAAGCGTGCTGTACCGAAGGCCCCGATCAACGAGAATATCTCGGCCCGCGAGGTTCGGTTAATTGGCGCTGATGGCGAGCAGGTTGGCATCGTCTCGATTGATGAAGCGCTTCGTATTGCTGATGAAGCGAAGCTGGATCTGGTAGAAATCTCTGCAGACGCGGTACCACCGGTCTGCAAGGTCATGGACTACGGCAAGCACCTCTTCGAGAAGAAGAAGCAGGCCAACGAAGCCAAGAAAAACCAGAAGCAGATTCAGATCAAGGAAATCAAGTTTCGTCCAGGGACGGAGGATGGGGATTACCAGGTAAAACTACGCAACCTGGTACGTTTCCTTACCGACGGGGACAAGGCCAAGATCTCTCTGAGATTCCGCGGTCGTGAGATGGCCCACCAGGAGCTGGGCATGGAGCTGTTGAAGCGGGTCGAAGCCGACCTCGCCGAATACGGCACCGTTGAGCAGCATCCGAAGATGGAAGGACGCCAGCTTATGATGGTCATCGCCCCCAAAAAGAAGAAGTAATCTCCCGGGCACGGCAGGCCTGATGATTATTGTGTAATTTTTATCGAATGCGGAGTTCAACATGCCAAAAATGAAAACCAAGAGCGGTGCTGCGAAGCGCTTCCTGAAGACAGCTTCTGGCTTCAAGCACAAGCACGCTTTCAAGAGCCACATCCTGACCAAAATGTCGACCAAGCGTAAGCGTCAACTGCGCGGTGCCAGCTTGCTGCACCCGTCCGACGTGGCAAAAGTCGAGCGCATGCTGCGCGTTCGTTAATTCTGGTTAAGATAGAGGAAGTTACTCATGGCTCGTGTTAAGCGCGGCGTTATCGCTCGTAAGCGTCACAAAAAAATTCTGAAACTGGCTAAAGGTTACTACGGTGCACGCTCGCGCGTATTCCGCGTAGCCAAGCAAGCGGTCATCAAGGCAGGCCAATACGCCTACCGCGACCGTCGCCAGAAGAAGCGTCAGTTCCGCGCACTGTGGATCGCTCGTATCAACGCCGGTGCCCGCACCAACGGTCTGTCCTACAGCCGTCTGATTGCTGGCCTGAAAAAGGCTTCGATCGAAATCGACCGTAAGGTTCTGGCCGATCTGGCAGTGAACGAAAAAGCGGCGTTTGCTGCGATTGTCGAGAAAGCTAAAGCCGTTCTGGCTTAAGTACCCGCGACAATCACCCGGCGGCGCTTGCGGCGCCGGGCATTGAACGTCATCGATAGGGGAAGAGCCTTCAAAGCTCTTCCCCTATTTTCGTATCTGGAGTCTGTACATGGAAAACCTGGATGCGCTGGTCTCGCAAGCCCTGGAGGCCGTCGAGCGCGCTGAAGACATCACTACCCTGGAACAGATCCGGGTTCAGTACCTCGGCAAGAAGGGCGAACTGACCCAGGTGATGAAGACCCTGGGCAACCTGCCAGCCGACGAGCGCCCGAAAGTCGGTGCGCTGATCAACGACGCCAAAGAGCGCGTCACCGTCGTGCTCAACGCACGCAAGGCCGCCTTCGAAGAAGCCGAGCTCAGCGCTCGCCTGGCCGCCGAATGCATCGACGTGACCCTGCCAGGCCGTGGCCAGACCACCGGCGGGCTGCACCCGATCACCCGTACCCTCGAGCGCATCGAGCAGTTCTTCACCCACATCGGCTACGGCATCGCCGAAGGCCCCGAGGTCGAAGACGACTACCACAACTTCGAAGCGCTCAACATCCCCGGCCACCACCCGGCCCGGGCGATGCACGACACCTTCTACTTCAATGCCAACATGCTGCTGCGCACCCACACCTCGCCGGTGCAGGTGCGGACCATGGAGTCCAGCCAGCCGCCGATCCGCATTGTCTGCCCAGGCCGCGTGTACCGCTGCGACTCGGATATCACCCACTCGCCGATGTTCCACCAGGTCGAAGGCCTGCTGATCGACCGTGATATCAACTTCGCCGACCTCAAGGGCACCATCGAAGAGTTCCTGCGCGTGTTCTTCGAAAAAGAACTGGCCGTGCGCTTCCGCCCGTCGTTCTTCCCGTTCACCGAGCCGTCCGCCGAAGTCGACATCCAGTGCGTGATGTGTTCCGGCAAGGGCTGCCGCGTGTGCAAGCAGACCGGCTGGCTCGAAGTCATGGGCTGCGGCATGGTCCACCCGAACGTGCTGCGCATGTCCGGCATCGACCCGGAAGAGTTCCAGGGCTTCGCCTTCGGCATGGGCGCCGAGCGCCTGGCCATGCTGCGCTATGGCGTCAACGATTTGCGTCTGTTCTTCGACAACGACCTGCGCTTCCTCGCGCAATTCCGCTAGGTCAGTGCCCGACGCAACTTTCAGGAGAACAGCATGAAATTCAGTGAACAGTGGCTGCGCGGTTGGGTCAACCCGCAAGTCTCCCGTGACGAACTGGTCGCCCGCCTGTCCATGGCCGGCCTCGAAGTCGACAGCGTCACCCCCGCTGCCGGCCAGTTCAGCGGCATCGTCGTGGGCGAGATCCTCGCCACCGAGCAACACCCCGACGCCGACAAGCTGCGCGTCTGCCAGGTAAGCAACGGCCAGGAAACCTTCCAGGTCGTCTGCGGTGCCCCCAACGCGCGCCCCGGCATCAAGATCCCGTTCGCCATGATCGGCGCCGAACTGCCCGGCGACTTCAAGATCAAGAAGGCCAAGCTGCGCGGCGTCGAATCGTTCGGCATGCTGTGCTCGGCTGCCGAACTGCAGATCAGCGAAGAGAACGACGGCCTGCTGGAACTGGCCGCCGACGCCCCGGTCGGTGAAGACATTCGCCAGTACCTGAGCCTGGACGACGCCAGCATCGAAATCGGTTTGACCCCGAACCGCGGCGACTGCCTGTCCATCGCCGGCCTGGCCCGCGACGTCAGCGCCCTGTACGACGTGCCGGTCACCCGCCCGGTGGTACCCGCCGTCGCTGCCGCCCACGACGAAGTCCGTCCGGTCGAAGTCAGCGCACCTGCCGCCTGCCCACGCTACCTCGGCCGCATCATCCGCAACGTCGACCTGAGCAAGCCGACCCCGCTGTGGATGGTCGAGCGCCTGCGCCGCAGCGACGTGCGCAGCATCGACGCCGCCGTCGACATCACCAACTACGTGATGCTCGAGCTCGGCCAGCCGATGCACGCCTTCGACCTCGCCGAAATCAACGGCGGCATCCGCGTGCGCATGGCGGAGGAGGGCGAGAAGCTCGTCCTGCTCGACGGCCAGGAAGTAGCCCTGCGTGCCGACACCCTGGTGATCGCCGACCACACCCGCGCCCTGGCCATCGCCGGCGTCATGGGTGGCGAGCACAGCGGCGTCAACACCGAGAAGACCCGCGACCTGTTCCTGGAAAGCGCCTTCTTCGAGCCGATCTCCGTCGCCGGCAAAGCCCGTTCCTACGGCCTGCACACCGATGCCTCGCACCGCTACGAGCGCGGCGTCGACTCGCAGCTGGCCCGCGAAGCCATCGAGCGCGCCACCCAGCTGCTGCTCGACATCGTCGGCGGCGAAGCCGGTCCGGTGGTCGAGGCAGCAAGCGAACAGCACCTGCCACAGATCGCCCCGGTCACCCTGCGCGCCGAACGCATCACCCAGATGCTCGGCATGGAAATGGACCCGGCC
Organism: Pseudomonas sp. NPDC089401; assembly: GCF_044749485.1. Lineage (NCBI taxonomy): Bacteria > Pseudomonadati > Pseudomonadota > Gammaproteobacteria > Pseudomonadales > Pseudomonadaceae > Pseudomonas > Pseudomonas sp. NPDC089401. The sequence goes on from NZ_JBIVIA010000001.1 coordinate 890,911, forward strand.
CAGGTCGAGCAGCTGCTCAACGCCCTGGAACTGACCACGACTCGCTCCGGTGAAGGCGAATGGACTGTAACGGTCCCAAGCCACCGCTTCGACATCAGCCTCGAAGTCGACCTGATCGAAGAGCTGGCCCGCCTGTACGGTTACAACAACCTGCCGGTCCGTTACCCGCAAGCCCGCCTCGCGCCGCAAGCCCGCCCGGAAACCCGCGGCGAGCTGCCGAACCTGCGCCGCCTGCTGGTCGCCCGCGGCTACCAGGAAGCGATCACCTACAGCTTCATCGACCCGAAGCTGTTCGAACTGTTCAGCCCAGGCGTCGAGCCGCTGCTGCTGGCCAACCCGATCTCCAACGACATGGCCGCCATGCGCGCGTCCCTGTGGCCGGGCCTGGTCAAAGCCATGCAGCACAACCTCAACCGCCAGCAAGACCGCGTGCGCCTGTTCGAAAGCGGCCTGCGCTTCGTCGGCCAGCTCGGTGACCTGCAGCAGCAACCGATGATCGCTGGCGTCGTCACCGGCAGCCGCCTGCCGGAAGGCTGGGCCAACGGTCGCGACAGCATCGACTTCTTCGACGTCAAGGCCGACGTGGAAGCCCTGCTGGGCTACAGCGGCGCCCTGAGCGACTTCACCTTCGCCGCCGGCAAACACCCAGCCCTGCACCCCGGCCAGACCGCTGTGATCCAGCGCGACGGCAAGGATGTCGGCTACCTCGGCGCCATCCACCCAGAGCTGGCCAAAGCCCTGGACCTGGACCGCCCGGTGTTCGTCTTCGAGCTGGTATTGGGTGACGTGGTCGAAGGCCGCCTGCCGAAATTCAGCGAACTCTCCAAGTTCCCGGAAACCCGTCGCGACCTGGCCTTGATCGCCGGACGTGATGTAGCGTCTCAGGACGTGCTTGAAGTAATTCGTGACAATGCAGGCGAATGGCTCACAGACCTCAGGCTGTTTGATGTCTACCAGGGTAAAGGTATTGATCCTGATAGAAAAAGCCTCGCCGTCGGCTTGACCTGGCAGCATCCATCGCGCACTCTTAACGACGATGAGGTGAACACTACCCTGCAAAACATCCTCACCTCGCTCGAACAAAGGTTGAACACCACGTTAAGGAAATAACGGCATGGGTGCTCTGACGAAAGCTGAGATGGCCGAAAGGCTGTACGAGGAGCTGGGGCTTAACAAGCGTGAGGCCAAGGAGCTGGTCGAGCTGTTTTTTGAAGAAATTCGGCACGCACTTGAAGAGAACGAGCAGGTCAAGTTGTCCGGTTTCGGCAACTTCGACCTTCGCGACAAACGCCAGCGGCCGGGCCGCAACCCCAAGACAGGGGAAGAAATCCCGATCACCGCACGGCGCGTCGTCACCTTTCGTCCAGGGCAGAAGTTGAAGGCCCGGGTTGAGGCCTATGCTGGAGCCAAGCCATAACGACGAACTGCCCCCCATACCGGGCAAACGCTACTTCACCATCGGTGAAGTCAGCGAGTTGTGTGCCGTAAAGCCACACGTGCTGCGGTATTGGGAGCAGGAGTTTCCTCAGCTGAACCCTGTGAAGCGGCGGGGGAACCGGCGGTATTACCAGCGCCAGGACGTGCTGATGATCCGCCAGATCCGGGCCCTGCTGTATGACCAGGGCTTCACCATTGGCGGGGCGCGGTTAAGGCTCTCCAGTGATGAGGTGAAGGATGAGTCGAGCCAGTACAAGCAGCTGATTCGGCAGATGATTGTCGAGTTGGAGGATGTGTTGGTGGTGTTGAAGAAGTGACCATTTGCGGTTTTTCTGATGAGTGGAAAATTTTTTGAGAAAAAGGTTTCATTTATCAGGAGGTTAGGGTACATTCTTCAACGTTCTCGGCAGGATTGAGAACATGCTTCAAGCCCAGTCGGGGCGTAGCGCAGCCCGGTAGCGCACTTGCATGGGGTGCAAGGGGTCGAGTGTTCGAATCACTCCGTCCCGACCATTATTGAAAACGAAAAAGCCCAGTCGGTGACGACTGGGCTTTTTTGTGCGCATTGTCTCGTCCTGAATAAGGTTTACACCTCCCATCCCGAATATCCGGAGAGTCAGATGGAGCAAGGTGTAAAACGCACACAGCGTGATTACTCACTGTCTTTTAAATTGGCGGTGGTTGATCAGATTGAAAAAGGCGAGCTGACCTACAAGCAGGCCCAGGTGCGGTATGGCATCCAGGGTCGGTCGACGGTTCTGGTATGGTTGCGTAAGCACGGTCGGCAGGATTGGAGCCAGGGGGCCTCGATCCGCGACGAGAGGAGCTGCGCGATGTCTGACCCCAAAACACTGACTTCAGAGCAGCGGATCAAAGAGCTTGAGCAGCAGCTTGAGATGATGAGCCAGAAGGCCCAGTTCTTTGAGACAGTCGTTGATGTTCTGAAAAATGACTATGGTGTCTCGGTTGTAAAAAAGCGATCCGGCAAGTCCTCTCGCAAGGCCAAGTCGCAGGACTGAGCATTGCCAGGGCTTGTCAGTTTCTAGGTATCAGTCGACAGGCGTACTACAAGCGCAACCGAGCCGCTGACAGCAAAGCGCTTCAGGCAGATCGGGTGGTTGAGTTTGTTCAGCAAGTCCGGATGCGCCAGCCCCGCCTGGGCACACGAAAGCTGCACTATCTGCTGCATTGCCAACCTGACAGACGATTCCAAGTCGGCCGAGATAGGCTGTTCCAGGTCTTGGGAGAGCGCCGTTTGCTAGTGCTGCCTAAGCGGGCCTATCACAAGACAACACAAAGCTTTCATCGCTTCTACCGCCACCCCAACTTGCTCAAGCCCGGCCCAAGTCAGATCGTTCCGACAAGGCCGGAGCACGTCTGGGTTGCCGATATTACTTACCTGCCCGCACGTAACGGCCCGCTGTACCTGAGCTTGGTAACGGATGCGTACTCCAGGAAAATAGTTGGCCACCACGTCCATGAAAGCCTGCATGCCGAGTCAGTGGCGCAAGCCTTCAAGCAGGCATTACGAAAGCGACGTCGTTGCCAGCCATTAGTCCATCATTCGGATCGAGGCATCCAATATTGCTCGGCGCTATACCAGTCACTTCATCAGCGGCATGGGGTTCAGTGCTCGATGACAGATGGATATGACTGCTATCAGAACGCACTGGCCGAGCGAATCAACGGAATCCTCAAGACGGAGCTGCTGTTGAGCAGTCCTGAAGACCTGGAGCAAGCAAGGGAGATGGTCGATGAGGCGGCGCAAATCTACAACGCAGAGCGGCCTCGCATGGCCCTGAAAAACAAAACGCCCGATGCGGTGCATCGGGCGTTTTAAGGCCTACCGGCCTACCTGAATAGGTGTAAACCTATTTCAGGACTAGACACATTGAATCTTTGGATGTCCGGCTTCGGGGATGGCACTTTGATCCTATTTCTGGCAGTATCTTGAAAATTTGGATCCTTTGATTTCAGGGGGCCAAATGATGCTCAGTTGGAGCAATTGAGTACTCAAAAACTCTTGATATGGACTCAAAGCAAGGAAAGGACGATGGCAAAACTCCGCCCTCGCGCACGGATTGTTCGCACAATTGGGGATCAATTAATAAGTGGCCCAGAAGCGGCGCTCATTGAACTCGTAAAAAATTCCTACGACGCTGACTCGCCTTATGTCGAGATAATCATTTCACCTAGTGTTGGTGGAAGTGACAGAATCATTGTAAAAGATGAAGGTCATGGAATGTCAGCCTCTGATTTGATAAGTAAGTGGCTAGAGCCCGCCACTAGCGATAAATTAGAACGACAATGGAGTCCGAAATATCATCGCAGGATGCTAGGTGCGAAAGGAGTAGGCAGATTTGCAACTGCTAGGCTCGGTCGTATGCTTCATCTTAAAGCTGTAAAGGAAAATAATGATACGGCAGATTTAGAGTCCAGTGAGATAATTATTGACTGGCAGCAATTTGAGGATGCTCAGTATCTCGATCAAATCGATATAGATGTAATTACGGAAACTGCGGCTTCAGATGCAAGGCCTGGTGTCAATATCGAGATTGAGGGCTTGCGCGATCAGTGGACCAAAAAGCAGCTTGAGCAGTTGATTAAAGAGCTTCGTCGTCTGATGTCGCCAATCAGATCTGCAGAAGATGACTTTAAGGTGCTACTGGATCTTTCTGCTTTCACAAATGAATCGCATGGCTTTAACGGGCAGGAGCTCGTCTCAGGTTGGGGCGAAAATGTCGATGATGATAGTCCGCTAGAAATCAAGCCATTCGCCATTGATAAAATTTATCATTATATGGTTGCCGGCGATTTCTCTAATGATGGTTCTTTCAAAGGGGTCTTTTACAATCAGCGCGGAGATAATCACCCGCAAGTGATAGATATTTCTGCCGCCGATCTGAATCCTGACGAGATGCCATGTGGCGAAATTTCTTTGCGGCTGAACATTTACGATCGTGAAAGCGATGCAGTCGTTGAACTTTTCGAACGCTTAGGGCTAGGTAGCATCGGCAGGCGTGATGCAAAGAAGATCCTAGATGAAAATATCGGTATCGGTATTTATAGAACTGGGTTCCGTATTCGTCCTTATGGTGATGCAGAGACAGACTGGCTCGAATTAGAAAGACTCCGAGTGCAAAACCCTTCTCGCAAACTGGGTCTCAATCAAGTGTGGGGTATGGTCTCCATTAAAGATGAAATTGAGTCCGGATTAATTGAGAGAAGTAGCCGTGAAGGCTTGGAACATAACGGTTCATTCGTGCGGATTAAAAGGCTTGTTGCGAGCCTCCTTGCTCATGTCGAAGCGATCCGTCAAGACTTTCGTGAGGCGGCTGGGCTTAGCAGGAAGTCTGTCTCTGATACAGAAAACATAAAAAATAAGGCTAAGTTTAACGCTACTGCGAAGGCCGTTTCTCATCTGCCAGCAGAGTACCGCGAGAAAATTGAGAGAGCCATTCAGAAGGATACTCTCGAGCTAAAAACATCAATTGCTGAGTTGGAGACCTATCAGCAAGCGCTGGTATCTCACTCTACAATTGGGCTTGTAATGGCGCAAGTGCTGCATGATGGTAGGCGTTTCCTTTCTGATGTTATTTCGAGGTCGTCACGATTAAATAAAAACGCGCATAGGCTTATGGAGGACTCGACATTTGGTGAGCACTATAGAACTGCGCTGCCAAGTGACGTCGAATCAATTCATAGTTCTGCTCAGCTGATGAGCAAGTTATTTAAAACCTTAGATCCTATTTCAGGCAGAAGGAAGGGGAGACCGGTAAATATTGATGTGCGGCGCGTAATAGACCAGTGCTTAAGTCTTTTTGGTGACGCAATCACTGATCAATTCATCCGTGTTAGTATTGCTGGTGATGCCATAAAGCCCATTGCTTATGGTTTCGAGGCGGATCTGATGGCTGCCGTTCTCAATATTTTAGACAACGGCATACATTGGCTCGAGAATATTGAGCGCAGTGAAAGGGAAATAATATTTGAGCTCTCGGAAGCTCAAAGTTACATCCGATTAGCCATATCGAATACGGGACCACGTATCGCAGAGCGATATCATCATAAGCTGTTTACACCAAGTTTTACTCTAAAAACCGAAGGGTCTGGTATTGGACTTGCAATTGCGAGAGAAGCTATGCGCTCTAGTAAGGGCGATGTAGCTTACGACGCAATGAGCGAGCACACCACGTTTGTTATTGAGATGCGAAGGGCGCAATGATGGCTGCTATTAATGATTGCTTGAAAGTTCTTGTTGTCGAAGATGAAGAGTCTAAGCTGGCTGAGTGGGAGGCTGCGATTGCGGCCCATAATGCAGACTTTGATGAGAAGGGCTATAAGCTAGAATGGAAATCGGCGAAGTCTGTATCGACGGCGAAAGAACTTCTGAGATCACACGCATTTGATGCAGCTATCGTAGACCTTCGATTGCAGTTAGAGGAAGGTGAGGCTGAGAATAATACCACTGGTAATCACTTGCTCAGCTATATTCTCGAGTTTCACCCTCTTGGAGTTGTGGTTCACACAGGTCAGAGAAATGATGCGGAGATTCCATCTTTCGCAACTCCGCAAGTAAAAATTTTAGATAAGGGAGATGGCCTTGATCCTGTTTTCGATTGGCTTGAGGAAAATAAAGAAGTATTTGTTCGCTTGCGAGATGCAAAGTCGATTTTGAATAGAGAAACTGCAAAAATGTTTTTCAAATCGATTTGGCCACGATGGAGAAATTGGTCTGAAACAGAGAATAAAGAGCAGTTGACGCACGTTGTCGCCCGACATGTGGTGGCTCATATACATGACTCCTTGCTTGCTGCTAGCAATGATTCTACTCACTCTGAAGAGGCCTATTTCGTACCGCCACTGAAGGATCGCCTTGATACCGGTGATTTAGTGCGAATCGAAGATAAGGTTTGGATTGTTGTAACTCCTCGCTGTGATCTCGCTAATCAGGGGAAAGCTAAAACTGTTGCATTAGCATCCTGCGAAGACATCGCTGAGGAGTGGGTGGGATTAAACTCGCAGCCTAAGTCAAAAACCAATGATCAACGGATTCAGAAGATTACCCAGCATCGAGGGTCTCACAGGCAGCACTTCTTGTTTCCATTAGTCGACTTGAATGGGAGAACCAATGGGCCGTGGATGGTGAGCTTTGATGAGCTAATGATTGTTCCGATTGCGGAAGTTAAGGATCGATTAGATAGTGGTAGGTTTGCAGCGCTGTCTCCCTTATTTGTTCCTTCGCTAGTGGAGAGGCTTGGTGCATATTTTAGTCGGATCGGTACTCCCGGCTATTCCAGTGAGTGATTGTTAGTTTGGTTGATAGGTTCGATCTCTGGCCAAGATATGAGGTTTCTTCCTGGTGTGATTATTTCATGTAAAATCCACAGGAGCTCGGATTCATTATTCGTGATCCCACATGTCCATAGTTCAATTAGTTTCCAGCCTTTATCAACTAGCAGCTGTTTATTAATATTGTCTCGAATGACATTGTTTCTAAATTTATTCTCCCAAAACTCTACTCGGGTTTTGGGGGATGTAGCATACTTGCAGTTTAAATGCCTATGCCAAAAGCAGCCATTGACAAGTATGCAGACTCTGTACTTTGCTAGTACAATGTCAGGTCGTCCAGGAAGTTTTGAGTCGTGGATTCTAAAGCGGAATCCATGTTTGTGTAGTAATTTTCTAATTACTATTTCAGGTTTTGTGTTTTTGTTTTTTATGCTTGCCATATTACGGCTTCTGGCTTCCATCTTTACACTGTCCATTAAATCTCCTTGTGCATAAAATGACTACAAGTTCTAATTTGAGCTCAAAACAAACATTCAGTTCCATTAAGGTCATCGATTTGTTTGCTGGCCCCGGCGGGCTTGGTGAGGGATTTGCATCCCTAGACAATGGTGAAAGTTTCGGTATCTCAGTTTCTGCAGAAATGAATCCGGTTGCACATGAGACGTTGAGGCTTCGAGCTTTTTTTAGAATTCTCACAAAAAAAAATAGTAAAGGTTTGAGTGACTATTATAACTATTGTAATGGGTTGGCTAAGTCGCCATTTACGATAAACACATCAAAGGAGTGGAGCGAGGCTGGTGAAGAGGCACAATGCTTCACATTAGGCACACCTGAAGATGATCTTAAACTTGATAGAATTCTTGATAAAAGAATACGTCCGGATGAGCCTTGCATTTTAATCGGAGGTCCACCATGTCAAGCATACTCAATAGTTGGGCGCGCTCGCAATCAAGCTAACGCAAAATATGTTCCGGAAAGTGATAAAAGGCATTTTCTTTATCGAGAATACTTGAGGGTGCTAAAAGAAAGGCAGCCGCTTGCGTTTGTTATGGAGAATGTTAAAGGCATACTTTCCTCTAAGGTCGGTGGTAAAAGCATTTTTCGACAGATATTGCAGGACTTGGTTGATCCGAATTTGGCTCTTGCAGATACTAATCCTGGCTTGAAGTATCGAATTTTCTCTTTGGTTGAACCTTGCTCTTTTGGGCCGGGAGATGATGTTGATTCCATAGATCTCCATGATTTTGTCATTAGGGCAGAGGAGCACGGTATTCCTCAGACGAGGCATCGGGTGATTTTGTTTGGCGTGGCTCTAGATGAAAATGGCTTATGCCCAGAGTTTGATTTGTTGCCAAAACTTACCTCTCGCGTGAGTGTGAGTGATATGTTGGCAGATATGCCGAAGATACGCAGTCGTTTGACGAAAATGAAAGATGCGGACGATACATGGGGTAAACAAGTTTCGGGGCATTTTCGAGATCTAGCTAGTCATATTGATGCTCGAGTTTCTCCAATGTTTGCTGCTGAAATGCAAATGGCAGCTAGGAAGACACAATGCTCCGATTTAGTCACAGGTGCCGAACGCGTTCTTCGATCAAAGAGTGATGGTAAGATAAATGATCTAGAGTTGGACGCATGGTGTAGGGATAATCGACTAGACTATTGGCTCAACCACGACGCAAGAGGGCACATGCCCTCTGACTTGAGAAGATACGCTTACGCAAGTGTTTTTGCAGCCACATATGGAACTTCTCCTAAAGGTCATTTGCAGTTCTCTCTACCGGGTCTTGCCCCGGCGCATAAGAACTGGACTACTGGCAAGTTTAGTGATCGGTTTAGAGTTCAGTTAGAACATTCGCCTGCGACTACAATCACTAGCCATATCTCAAAAGATGGTCATTATTTTATACACTATGATTCTGCGCAGTGTAGAAGCCTTACAGTTAGGGAAGCCGCAAGATTGCAGACGTTTCCTGATAACTATTATTTCCAAGGGAATCGGACGCAACAATACCATCAGGTGGGGAACGCTGTTCCGCCAATGTTGGCGTCAAAAATTGCTAGAGTGGTTTTTGATGTCGTGCGTGAACGCTTGAAGACTACTAGTTGATATTGTATGTCGAATGGTTTTTCAGTCGTGTCGGGAGGAGTTATGTTTGATGCGGAATTTGTATTGAGAGGGCTTGCCGACTCTGAGTTTGAGGATTTGGCCAATCTGATACCTGTCGATCCGCACGAGAAGTTTGTTCTATTTGTTGAGGTGATGAGGGTTTTTGATTACTGGGCTGTATACAAGGATGAAATGCCCGAAGACCTAAAAGGAAACAATGCTGAACAAAATTTATTGCGTTTAGGTTGGGAGTTGGTAATAAAGACTTTTTTTGTTGAGCTGGGCAGGCCTGGTATTCCTGTTAGAGAAAGTAGTTCAAGTACTCGGAAGGTCGCAAAGTATCTGCTTTATCGGCTTGGTGTTGTTGCTCATTTGAGGAATCTTGCAGACTTTGTAAAGGTCGGCTTGGCTGATTTAAAGGTAGAAAGTGGTAGATATCGGATTGTGCTCTCAGAGTCTCTAAAATACCAAACCATGGATTGTTTGGAGTTCTATTATGCGTCAGTAAATGATGATATGATTCGAGATTCTGACTCAGAATTCGTGAATGGTTGGAAGAAATTTGAGTTCGACGAGACTTTTGAGGGTATTAAAGAGTTAGGTGCGTTCTATGGGTATCAGTCAACTAGCCTTCACTCAATAAAGAAGGTTGATAATGTTCGTGATTTGATGGAGCCACTTATTTTTCCAGTGGACTTCGGTCACGGTGTAATGATGGGGTATGATGCTATCTTGGAAGTGGATGAGCATTTTTATTCGTTTGCGCTGGATTATGTACGCTCAGCTCAAGAGTTTGCGGGCTTACACCCCACCTGCTTAATTAATCAGGTGCCCGTGCCTGAGTTTGTTATGGTTGTGGCTGTTGTTGTTGCGTTGCATTTGAAACACATGACTTTTGGTGATATTGCCCTGTACGAGTATCCCGAAATCTCTCTGCCTCAAAGTTTAACTATTTGGACTCCTAGGGAAGAGCTTTTGGAGGTGGTTGAGCTCCATACAAATTTCGATAGAGAGCTAATTGAGCGTGCAATTGATGCGATTGTATTCTCTCCCAAAGATTTGGAGTTTATAGGTGGTGGCGGCTATGTAACTCCCCTGCTGTTTGATTTGGGGCAAGGGACGCTGTTGAGGCCGGTCTGTGGTTTGCTTCGGAATCCATTCTTCTCAATAATAGAGCTTAATCAGAAGCGCGATAATAAATTTATCAATCACATTTCAAAGCCGAGAGAGGATTGGTTTAGAATTCACGTCTATGGATTGTTTATGGGGAATCGGTATCGCCGAGTTGAGGGTAATATCAAACTGCGAGAGGCCGGTCGAGATGTGACTGATCTGGATGGTGTTGTATATGATACAGTGTCCGGTGATTTGGCGATCTTTCAGCTTAAGTGGCAGGATGGTTTTACCTATGATGTAAAAAAAATGAGGAGCAAAGCAAAAAATCTAGTTGATGAAATCGCTGCTTGGGGTGAGGCAGTTAACCAATGGTTGGTCAGTAAAGAATCAATTGATGTCTTCAAAGCTTTGAGGCTTAAAGTGCCGCGCGGTGCAAGCATTAATAATGTCTACTTTTTCGGCTTGTCATGGTCTTTTTTTAGATCTCAAGCGTTGGGCTACGAGAAGGGAAGTCGTCACGTCGTGACATGCAATTGGCCCATGTTCAGAAAAGCGCGTTTCGATGTTGGGCAAAGTTTCTTTATCTTTGGTGAGTTGTTTGAGGCGTTAGTCGCAGCCAATGATAATATTGATAAATGCATTGTGTTGGATAATTTTGAATTGGAAATTGGTGGGCGCGTTGTTGAGTTTGATGGCACTTTTCATGCTTTTAAAAAGGCGGATTAATAAAGTGCGCACACCTAGCATCGATGAATTGAAAGGAATGGTGCGTGGGCGATGGGTGTTCGAGTCTTGAGCGCTTGTGAGGGTGTCAGAAATTTTGTGTTCGGGCATAACATGAGTAAGAGGTGCATGTATGCCAACAAAAAAGAAACCGCTCCGTGAGTTACCAAAGGTCC